>JAVRCH010000027.1:0-40115 GCA_034530795.1 Nostoc sp. DedQUE12a | reverse complement strand
TCGCCCGCCTTTGTTTATTGGGTGGGCAAGATGCCATTGGTGTAAACTTAAGCTCGAACGCTTATCCCATAAGTGTTTCACCCCACCCCCAACCCCTCCCCGATGCCTTGGGGAGGGGCGGTTTTGGCTTTAGACAAAACCGGGGTGGGGTAACGCGGATCTTGATGGGAAGTGAGATAGCTGAATATCACATCTTTACAAGGGTTTGACGTTAAGTTGACACCAATGGCTTTCCAGCCCACCCCACAATATTGGATAATTTATTTCTTGGAGTTCCCTTAATCAATGTTGAAATATTAGCGCCGCCTTACTTAAGCGAATTGTTAGGTTGCTACATAGCCGTTTGGAACCTTTTTTCCTCAACCAGTTTTTGTAACACAACCTACTTTACTAGACCTACTTGCAAAGGTTAATTAATGAGCTGTCTGCTGCACTGCCAGCATAGTAATGTCATCAAACTGTGGCGCTCCATCGATGTGATTGAATAAATTAGTTTTGATGCGCTCCAGCAACTCAAATGGAGATAAAACAGGCTGTTCCAGGAGTGATAGCAGCCGTTTAAGAGTAAAAAATTCCCCTTTAGGAGCGCGAGCTTCTGTTACTCCATCGGTATAGCCAATTAAAATGTCACCCTGTTCTAATTGAATCTGGTGAATTTTAAACTTCGCATCCGCCACCATTCCTACAGCAGGGCCAGTAGATTTCAGCCTATCCTTTACTCCTTGAGAGTTAATTATGAACAGAGGTTCATGTCCGGCATTAATATAAGTCAACGAATTTGTTAAAGGATTAAAAACTCCAAAAAAGAGCGTGGCAAACATACCCATTTGAGCATGATTTTGGGTAATGTAGTTGTTTGTGAGTTCCACAGCTTTGAGTGCGTTAATTTGGTCTAAACAGCTTGGAGAAAAAGTCTCAACATCACAGCATAATAGTTCGTCGTTGCTAATTATAGACAACCCGTATAAACTGGTTTGTCCAGAAAAAACTCGGATTAAGCTGCGGAACAAAGCCATAAATAGTGCAGCACCCACACCCTTATCGCAAACATCAGCAATTACTAACCCCAAGTAGTCACCCGGAAGCATAAAAACATCATAAAAGTCACCAGCTACCTGACGAGCGGGATAGAAACACGTTGCAATCTGCAAATTCGGTAACTTTGGTATTTCAGTAGGCAGAAAATCTATCTGAATCTGTCTGCCTTTTTCTAGTTCATCATCAAGCGCTTTTTTGGCTTTGGTGAGTTGATTGGTTTGCTTGTTTATCAGACGCGTTGCTAGTTTATGAATTTCCGCTTGAGCTACAAGCAATTGATGTATATCTAATAACTTATAAACTTCAGAATCAAATTTTACTACTAGAGGGTCAGTAAGTAACTCTGGAGGTCTTTGTAAACAACGACTAGCTGCTTTGACAATTAAAGTATCGTGAGGAAAAACTAATACATCATTTTCAACATAAGCGTGTAAACGACTCAAAGGCGCAGTGAAAAATAGTTCTCTGGCGTAGGGACGGCTAATAATTTTTAAGAATCGTTGCCGCGAAATTTTACCTTTGAACTTACCTTGCTCTCTGAGAATTGCTCCTGGAAGCAGCGGATTTTCTTCAAAAGCCTTAGCTAAATCTTCTCCTAAACAAGAGAGTTCTATTTGGAAATCATAAAGGAACATCTCTTCAAGAGTTGACTCCAATTTCAAGCTCTCAAGTGATTCCCTAGAAGCCTCCTGCTTCAAGTTCGACTCTAGAATATCTTGGCTATTGGTGAGGGTTGATTGAGTGTTGTTAATAATCTCTATTGGCTGATTATTAATATTTAAGAACTGCTCGATCGCTAGGGATGATTGCTCGTGTAAATTTATTGTTTGCTCTTCAGACAGTGGTACTGTAGAGGTATACAGTGCTTCAGAACTGCTACTAGATTCAACACAAGCTTCTACTTCAGGCAAATTCACTAGCTTTTTGGCGTTGGCGTAGCCCGTCGTAGACATCGCTTCATACTCAGCTTTTGACATTGGGGTCATGGTAGAGGCTCCTTTTGTCTATTTCTATTGAAAAATCGTCAGTTTTTTCTGGGTTCATGACTTAATGTCAGTGGGTATTACCCCAGCTATATTTTGCTTCTTATGTAACTCTGTTGAGCTTGACGACTGGCGCTTTTAGTATCAAGTATGATTCTTGACAACAAATTTAGCTAAGACCCATGCTAAATTCTATAATTTTACTAATCTATTACCCAAATATTTTTTGTTAAAATCAATACCATACTGAAAGATAAAGCTCGTGGGATATAGGTCTATAAAGTTAGATAGTAATGCTTACTTGCTTAAGATACTCTTAAAAAGAGTAATATATGTCATGAAATTTTAACATTTAGTTTTAACCTAAAATTAAACAATAGTTATTCAAGATTTAAATGTTTTGTCAATCTATACAAGTAAGCCGAGTTGTATAGATCAGCTCATAAGTAATATTTAATAGAACAGCCCCTTTGGATTTAAGCAAGGAACCCTAAATTAAACATAAGACGAATCGAGGTTCACTGGACTAAATATTTTTCAAAGGTTCTGGGCTTGGTAATACTTAGCTTAACAAGCCAAGAAGACGTTTAGAGCGGTACATAAACTATTTTTCTATGCTTTATGTAAGCATATCAATTTGAACCTTGAAGTATGCATTCCAAGACACTCACCGAATTTTAGATTTGAAATTTTAGATTTTGGATTGAATAATTTAAAATCCAAAATTTCAAAAGATTTAAGAGCAAGCGAATTTATATTCGCTCTGTGAGAAGCAAGCTACGTAGAACAAACCTAAAATCAAAAACCAAAAAGCATCCATTTGTAGTTGCAGATTTTAAGCCTGGCTTTAACTGGGTAGTGATGACTGCTGTTTGCTAAAGATTTAATCAAAGTTTGACACTTTTAAAGAACTAGAGTTATGGCTACAACAGAAAAAGTTCATTTACTTGAACAAAAAGTTCCTTCTGCTCTCAGCAAGGATTTGAAAGGTGTTCATCATATAGGCCTCACCGTTGAGGATATGGGAAAAGCCCTGGAATTTTACACTGAAGTCTTAGGTGGAAAAATCATCATTCCCGAAGTTGGACTTGCTGGTGAGGTTATGCACAACACTCTGCTTCAAAAAGAGGAGATTGAAGCCATAGAAAAAGGAGTCGATCCTAAAAGTATTGGTATACCGAACCTTAGAGATGGTGAAGAGAATTTAGACCTTTACTTTATTCAGTTTGATAACGTTGTCCTGGAACTTCTGCAATATAGAAATGCTTCAGCAGAACCTAATGGCTCAGTTCCTTTTCCAGCAAAAAATCCTTATTCTAGTCCTGCTTTTATAAACTCAATGCACATCTCCTTTTATTTAAAAGACGATGTGAATGTTGATGAGTTTGTGAAAAACTTGGAAGCAGAATGCCACAACCGTGGGATGAATCAGGTACGGTGTAATCGCATTGTTCGAGTTAAATCAGAAGAAGAAAGGAAAAATACCGACCTTGAATACAATTCATGCAAACTATTTGATCCTTCTTTTGGTGACTTTGAAGGATGGACATTAGTTTACGTCAAAGGGCCAAACGGAGAGCAACTGGAATTTAACCAGGTACTTCATAAAGCTAAAGTTCTTTTTGAAAATGCACAAAAAGACTTCCAAAAAGCCAGGGCTGAAGAATAGTAATTATTCGCTATAAGCCTTTCTTTGTGTTCTCTCCTCTGCGTGCAAAAAATAAATATTTATGCCAGAGGTTTCCTCAAATTTTACTATCCCATCAATCAACAGGAAATAACTATCATGCGTCAAAGAGTTAACTACTATAAGGAATTATCTGCTGATTATTCCAAACCCGGACTAGTTTCTGATGAACTAAAAATAAAATTAATTCAACAATCCGAAGAATTAATATCTAAAAAAGAAGCTATTTTACCAGCAATTGATTCTAACTATCCACCAGAAAAAATTCAAGCAGAAAACAAAGAATGGTGGCCTACTCATTGCGAAGCATTGAGACAGGGACGAGGTGACCTGCTAACAGGTGAATATCGTGATGACCTCGTTTACCTATGCCAAGACGGACATTATTTTGGCTTGCAAGAACAACAAGAACGAGAACTACATTGGTGGGCGTTAATTGCACAACCAGGAGTGACTATGACCTGGCCAATTGTCATGTTTCATCACGAACATGTTTATTTTGAATGGAAGTGCTTAGATGATGAGACTAACGAAACTCTTGCTAAGGGAAATGTCACCTTCGTTCGGCGCGGTCACAGAGGTGCTGTTTATTTAAAAACCGAACAGTTGACCTTTTATCGTGATGTTTACGCACCCGATGAACTTGTAAGATTAATCAAAATCTAAGCTACGTTCTCGCTCAAGGCTTCGTCTTGATACTGTATCGATTTCATCCGCAGTTACCCGGCAATTTATTCTGAAACTGCGGGTGTAAATCGGTAAGATTTAACAATATTGATAAAGGTACTAAGACGATATGGCAACTAAAAATAAAGGCAAAATTGGTGTAATAATTGAAGACTACTTTGGCGAACTCGAGTATCAGCAATTTAACTATTTTTTTCCTAAGCATGGATATAAGGTCGAGTATATCTCTAATCTTTTGGATCGGGATCAACTCACCTTTAAAGGGCAAGAACATATAGCAGAAGTAACCGTTAATATTGATTTCAAAGATATTGAACCGAGTGATTACAAGGGTATTATCCTTATCGGCGGTTATGCCATGAATCGTTTGCGATATCAGACCACTCCTGGGCCTAACCAACCCAACCAGTCCCCAGCTGTAAAGTTCCTCCGTAAAGTTGTAAAAATGATGGATGCCAATAAATTGAAAGTTGGCACTATTTGTCATAGTTTGTGGTTATTTTGTGCTGCTCCAGAACTTTTGAGAGGTCGTAAGGTTACCTGCATTCATAACATTATTGATGATGTAAGAAATGCTGGGGGAATCGTTATGTATGAAGGTGGGCAGACTCTATCTACTTGTGTTGATGGTGGCCTAATTTCAGCACGACATCCTGGACTTACTGATGAATTTTTAACAGTATTTTTAAAGGAGCTTGAAAATCAGGATAGCTTAACAAAAACCTCTACGTCAAAGCAGAGTTATTCAATACGCTCTTGAATTATTTATTACTAGGAAAAAAGAGTGCATGGCACAAATATATCAATGTCATTTTGACAATACAAATTTTCTTCCGACTAGCCTCAAACAAAATCTTACTCAAGCGATTGAATTAATTTTAATAGAGAACAAAGAAGTCCTAGAAAAAATCAATTACTCTGCTATTGAACGACTCATGGAGGAAATTACAGGTGCAGAAAGAATATTTGTGATTGGAGAAGGTCGCAGTGGCTTAGTGATTCGGATGATAGCGATGCGTTTAATACATTTGGGATATCAAATTAATGTTTTAACTGATACTACTATATCATCCTTAAAAAAAGGTGATTTACTCATTGCTTTTTCTGCTTCAGGCAGCACAAGCAGTGTTACTACGATGGCTACAAAAGTTAAAAAGATGGGCGGACGTATTGTTACAGTAACTACCAAATCAGAGTCAGCTTTAGGAAAAATGACTGATGTCTTAATTGAGATGAAAGCAGCTAAACAAAGCGACAGTAATCAACAGCTAAAACAGTTTAATGATTCTTTGTTCGAGCAGTCTTCGTTGTTTTTGTTTGATGCAATATTTAATGTTTTAGTTGATAACTTGAACAATAGTGCAGAAACGATATTTGCAACAAACGCTGAATAGTATTAAGTGTGTGATTTTTTAAGAAGTAAAAATACAACAACTCAGGAGAGCTATGACAGTCCAAACAAAAGGCAAAATTGGCGTAATTATCGAAGAACACTTTGATGAAACTGAATATCAGCGCTTCAATGAGTTCTTTCCAAAACACGGATATGAAGTGGAACACATTTCTAATCTTTGGGGTCAAGAAAAACTTACTTTCAAGGGAAATGATCACACAGCAGAAGTAACCGTGACAGTAGATATTAGCAATGTCGAGCCGGCTGATTATAAAGGTATTCTTTTGATTGGTGGTTATGCAATGGATAGACTGCGTTATCAAGTTAATCCTAAACCTGGTCAACCTAACCAATCACCAGCGGTAGAATTTCTCCGCAAAGCTGTAAAAGCGATGGATACTGATAATTTGAAGATTGGCACAATTTGTCATAGCATTTGGCTATTTTGTGCAGATCCAACACTTATAAAAGGTCGTAAGGTTACTTGCGCTCATAATATTATTTGTGATGTTGAAAATGCTGGAGGAATTGTTATATACGAAGGCGATCGCACTCCGGACGTTTATATTGATGGCAACTTAATTTCGTCACAACATCCAGGAGTTGTTGATGAATTTATGCAGGCATTCTTGGAAGAAATTGAAAATACAAAACAGTTAACTATTCCCGCTGTAGTAGGTTGATTCAGTAAAGCTAAAGCTAAAATTCAAAGATAAAGCCACTGATAAAGTAAGAAAAATAACTATTTTATGAAATTCAGCGAACTTTATCTTTGAATAAGTGATGCGATCGTTATTGAATTTATTAAAGGAAATCCCTAAATCTCAAGCTTTTATTGTTTTTCTTTAATAAGTTTAAAGCCAAATTTACTCAAAGAATAAAGAACATTTAGTTATGGGCTATATGCATTTCCCTTATTCAGATTTAATTGCTGGGTATGTTACTTACTACGACCCAAATAATGACACTTTTGGTATTGAAACATCAGATGGTAGAAAATTCGATGCGGCATTAGGCCCTATGACCTATGCCAAACTGGTGCAAAACTTAGAAGAACCTTACCCAGATGCAACTGGGGCCATGAGGTCAATGCTTGTACCAGGTAGATATTTGTTTAGCTATGGAATTTTCTATCCTGATAGTCCTAGATTTGAAGCTAAACAAATTGTATTTGTGGGTCGAACAGAAAACGATTACATTTTTGAGAAACCGCACTGGTGGATAAATCAGATTCAATCCATCGCCAGTTTTTACCTCAAAGCGCAGTTTGGCGAAGAAGAAATTGACTATCGCAACTATCGTACTGATTTAACTTTAGCTGGTGCTAAACAAACATATAACCACCGCCAAGAAACTGATACCATTTCGCGCATGGTGTATGGATTTGCTACTGCTTATATGTTGACTGGCGAAGATCGGTTTTTAGAAGCTGCTGAAAAAGGTACCGAATATCTACGGGAACACATGCGGTTTGTAGATTTAGATGAAGGTATTGTTTATTGGTATCACGGTATTGATGTACAGGGCGATCGCGAACAGAAAATCTTTGCTTCTGAATTTGGTGATGACTATTACGCGATCCCAGCTTACGAGCAGATTTATGCCCTAGCCGGGCCAATGCAGACTTACCGAATTACTGGCGATCCCCGCATTTTGAGCGATGCTGAATTAACAGTCAAATTATTTGACGACTTTTTTCTAGATAAAAGCGAACATGGCGGCTACTTCTCTCATCTCGACCCCGTAACCCTCAGTCCCTACTGCGATTCCTTGGGTAACAACAAAACTAAAAAGAATTGGAATTCGGTGGGTGACCATGCTCCAGCCTATTTGATTAATCTTTGGTTGGCTACCGCAAATCCCAAATATGCCAGGATGCTGGAGTATACTTTTGATGCGATCGCTAAACGTTTCCCCGATCCCGAAAATAGCCCCTTTGTTCAAGAACGATTCCACGAAGATTGGACGGCTGATCCCGGTTGGGGATGGCAGCAAAACCGCGCCGTCATTGGTCACAATCTCAAAATCGTTTGGAATCTGATGCGGATGTACAGCCTCAAATCCAAGGACGAGTATATCGAACTTGCAGAAAATATTGCCCAAATCATGCCTGAAGTTGGTAGCGACCAACAGCGTGGCGGATGGTATGACGTAGTAGAGCGGATTTTGGAACCTGGTCAAACGAATCACCGCTTTGTTTGGCACGATCGCAAAGCTTGGTGGCAGCAAGAACAAGCCATTTTAGCTTACCTGATCTTGGCAGGTTTGCTGAAAAACGAGGAATATCTGCGTTTAGCTCGTGAGTCGGCTGCTTTTTATAACGCTTGGTTCCTAGATACCGAAGATGGTGGCGTTTACTTTAACGTGCTTGCTAATGGCATTCCTTATTTAGTGAATGGCAACGAACGGCGCAAAGGTTCGCACTCCATGAGTGCTTATCACTCCACCGAGTTGTGCTATTTGGGGGCTGTCTACACCAATCTTTTGATTCACAAGCATCCGATGGACTTTTACTTCAAACCTTTACCAGAAGCATTTGGCGATCGCCTTCTGCGGGTGTCGCCAGATATTTTACCCCCTGGAAGTATCAAGATTGGCGCTTGTGAAATTAATGGGGAAACTTACACCGATTTTGATGCCGAAAATCTGACAGTGAAGTTACCAGAAACATCAGAACAAATCAAAGTCAAAGTTCAGATTGTTCCTAATTAATAACTGAGAAATTTTTTCTAAGGAGAAAAATCATGTCTATTGTGCCAAGTTCTACGCAAGTATTAGTCATTGGTGGTGGCCCTGCTGGTTCTACTGCTGCTACTCTGTTAGCTCGTGAGGGCTTTGATGTGACCCTATTAGAACGGGAAGTTTTTCCACGCTATCACATCGGTGAATCCCTTTTGCCTGCTGCTTTAGAGATATTTGATTTGTTAGGTGTGCGTGAAAAAGTGGAAGCTCATGGTTTCCAACACAAACCCGGTGCTTATATAGATTGGAACTCTGAGTCATGGAATGTTAAATTTGAACGCTTGGCAGAGAACCAAACCTATAGTTTTCAAGTCCGTCGTGACGAATTTGACCAGTTGCTTTTAGAACATGCCAAAAGCCAAGGCGTAAAAGTTTTTGAGGGAACTCAAATCAAAAGTTTGTCTTTTGAAGGTGACCGTCCCCGGAGTGCTACTTGGTCAAAAACCCTTGGCGATGGCCAGACCGGAGAAATAGCTTTCGATTTTCTCTTCGATGCATCGGGTCGCGCTGGAGTAATGGCAACTCAGTACTTGAAAAACCGTAGTTATCCTAGTACATTCCAGAATATTGCTACTTGGGGATACTGGAAGAATGCTGAAAGATTGCCCGATGGTTTCGATGGTGCGATCGCTACTGTTACGATTCCCGATGGTTGGATGTGGGCGATTCCCCTGGCTGACCAAACAATGAGCGTGGGTGTAGTAATGCACAAGTCAAGCTACAAACAAAAACGCCATGCATCATTACAAGATTTTTATACAGAAGCGATCGCAGGTAATGGTGTAGTTAAGAAAATGCTTGCCCAAGCTGAGTTGGTTTCAGAAGTGAAGGTCGAGCAAGATTACTCTTACACAGCCAACAGTTTTTCCGGGCCAGGCTACTTCTTATTGGGAGATGCAGCCTGCTTTTTAGACCCCTTATTATCGACTGGCGTGCATTTAGCTATTTATAGCGCCCTCTTAGCAGTAGCCAGCCTCGCTAGTTTGCAACGCGGCGAAATCAAAGAGGAACAAGCAACAGCTTTCTTTGATAAAAGTTTGAGCCAAGCTTATCTGCGTTTCATGATGTTGATTGGAGCCTTTTATGATCAGAAGTGCCAATCAGATAATTATCTTTCAATGGCTGAAAAGCTTACCCGTCCGGCTTCTGACCAGGCTCTCGCCTTTATGCACCTAGCTTGTGGTACGGAAGATCTGGTGGACGCTCAAAACCCCATACCAAACTCTGTTTTTGGAGAAATACCACAGCAGTTGAGAGAGAGGCTGAGTATTTTACACAATCAGCAGGTGTCTGATGACATCAAAGATAAAACTGGCGATTTGCTCAAAATAAATGCTGAATTTTTCGAGACAGTTGATAACTTCTTATTGCGGACAACACCAGGGGAGGGCGATAACCTTTATGTTGTCACGCAACCAAGGCTAGGATTAGCACAGGCAAAGGTTCCTGCTCTACAGAGTATTTAAGTAGTAATACCATTTCACTAAAATCCTGATACAAATTCTTTCCCCTCCGCTCCTCTGCTTGCCTAAATGTATCAACCTTAAAGTGAAACGGTATAACTCGTAAAATCTTGACTTTTCCCTCTGTTATGGCAGTTTGCTTAAGTTGGGAAACCTATTTATGCAACTGCCTTCTTCTTTACGTCCGTAAAAAAGTAATTTCTTCAAGATTTAGGCTCACGCAAAGGCGCAAAGACGCAAAGATATAGAGTTTATGAATAAGGTTTGTTTCCCTATTCCGTATTCGCCATTCCCCACTACCTTTTTCAAACTAGACGGTACGCAACTCTGGGATGCAAGCCGTGTATCCATTGCCAAATACAATTTGTTTTCTCCAGAATTCTTTGCCAATCCTTATAGTGTTCTTAATCAGATGCAGGAGGAAGACCCCGTATACTTATTTGAACCTCAAAATTGGTGGTTTGTAATGCGTTATAGTGACGTGCTGACCATCTTGCAAGATACAGTTCATTTTAGTGCCAGCAGACCTGAAAAAGTCGCATCTTTTCAGACTTCAGATGGTGCTTGGAGTCTGTTAGAGGATTATGTACAACGTGTAGCTGAGTTCTGTTTCTTTTCTGATGCTCCTCAATATACATACTTGCGAAAGATAGTTGAGCAAGCATTTCTGTCAACTATCGTTTTCAAGGCATCTGCTATCCAAAATATTGTGAACGAGCTGCTTAACAATATTCAAGAAAAAGGAGAAATGGATGGCTGTATAGACTTTTCAGAGCCTCTGGTCTGTTTTGCGATCGCTAATATTCTCGGAATCCCTAAAGCCGACTGGCAGATTTTTAGAGAATGGGCTGTTGAAACTGCAAAGCTTTTTGATGGCAGACAATTGACAATTAAGCAAGCAAAATATTCTCAAAAGTGTTCCTTTGATTTAAGAGCCTATCTCATCGAAGAAATAAAAAAGCGTTATCAAAATCCTCAAGAAGATGCCATTAGTTTAATTATATCTGAAAAAAATCTAGGTAAAAATTGTTTAGAGACTGTAGCAACTTTTTGTCTAGAAATGATATTACAAAGTATCATAGACCCTGTAGCAAATGGTATTTTTACTCTTCTCAATCATCCAAATCAGTTAGAAAAACTCAAGGAAAAACCTTTGCTGTGGTTTAATGCAGTGGAAGAGATTTTACGCTATCAAAGTCCGACAATTTTTACACATAGATTAGTCAAAGAAGATATTCAAATCAGAGGTAGAGAATTTAAAAAAGGACAGATAGTGTTTTTAGGGCTGGGTTGTGCAAATCGCGATCGCACAATTTTCCAACAACCAGATTGCTTTGATATTACTCGTAAAGATATCAAGTATTTCTCTTTCGTTCATGGAATACATCAGCGTGTAGGTGCAACCCTAGCCTGTTTAGAAATGCGAATTGCTTTGCAAACTTTGTTTGAGCGTTTTCCTAAGCTGCAAATTGCAGGCAATATTCTCTGGAAACAAGAAAGTTTGATATTTCATAGTCCCCGTTCGCTCCCACTGGCGTTTTAGAGTACATCGTCAATTTAGTAGATTCTATCTTTGCAATTACATAGGAGAAGGACAATGACCCAAGCAATCAGTAAAACTACAATTAGCAAACTTCGTAAACCCCAAACAGATGGTACACAAATTTGGGATGCGATCGTTGGTCTGCACACCTATCCAACTGTACTAGTTGCTCATGAACTGAAACTGTTTCCACTATTAGCAGAAGCACCACGCACCTTACAAGAAATTTCTCAAACTCTTAACCTTGCACCACGAGCAACAGGGACGCTTTTATCTGTATGTGCATCGCTAAGTTTTATCCAACTAAAAGATGAGTACTACTCCTTAACAACCGTTGCCGAAGAGTATTTGCTAGAAACTAGCCCCACTTCTTTTTGCGGATGGTTGGACATGATGATTGCTAACGCCAATTCCTTTTCTTATGCAGGAATTAAAAAATCGATATTAACTGATGCTCCCATTGTTTACGAAGGAGATTCTATCTACGAAGTTCACGAACAAGAAGATAAAGATGAAGTCACCCGCACTTTTACAAGAGGGATGCATTCTGCTAGCGTTGCTCCCGCTTTGGTGTGGCCTGAAACTCTAGACCTTTCTAGCAATAAACATTTGTTGGATATTGCTGGGGGTTCTGGCGCTCACAGCATCGGTGCAGCTTTGAAATGGCCTAACTTGAAAGCGACAATTTTGGATATAGCACCAGTTTGCGAAGTTGCTCAAGAGTATATTGCTGAATATGGACTACAAGAGCAAATCAACACTCAAGTGGGTGATATGTGGAACGATCCTTTCCCCACTGCTGATTTGCACTTTTATTCGCTGATTTATCACAATTACGACTTTGAGAAAAACCGTCTTCTGACAAAAAAAAGCTTTGATAGCCTAGAACCTAATGGACGGATAATTCTTCACCAGTGGTTATTTAACGATCGCCGCACAGGGCCATTAGGCACAGCAGGGTACAATGTGATGATGCAGATTTGGTGCGCTGGCGGACAAGAATATTCAGGTTTGGAATTGTCCACCTTGCTGGAAGAGGCCGGGTTTGTTGATATCGAAGTCAAACCAACCTTTGGCTACTGGAGTATTGTAACTGGTCGCAAGCCAAAATAATTCGTAATTGATAATTCGTAATTCGTAATTATTACACCACAGCCTTTATCGGGGGCTTGAAAAAAAGGAATTATGTTTTTTATCTCCATCAATAAATTGAGTTGCTCTGTTCATTAATTACGAATTACGAATTACGAATTACGAATTAGTAATTATTCTCAGTACAATACCCTCAGGACTCTTAAAGATGGAAATCAATACCCTGACAGTTGAAGAAGTAACCTTGGTAGAACTGGCAGGTGAAGTGGACACAAAAACAGCACCAATGGTTCAGGAAAAGATTTTACCCCTAGCCCAGCCAGGTAGCAAAATACTTTTGGATCTTACCAAGGTGCCCTATATGTCTAGTACTGGCTTACGAATGTTGTTGTTGTTGTATCGCCAGACATACGCTCAAGACGGCAAGCTAGTATTATTAGGGCTTTCAGAAGAGATTCAAGATGTGATGTCCGTGACAGGATTTCTAGACTTTTTTACAACTTGCAACACTCTTGAATCAGGATTAGAAGCGTTGAAGTAGGGGGGAAGAATAACTCCTAACTCTTGTACAGATGCGATTCATTGCGCTCTTGTACAGACGCGATGAATCGCGTCTCTACTCAGCACTCCCAATACCTAAATTTGTTAAAAACTAGTTACAAGAAGGATTTGGAATGGAGCGAATTGATATTCATCCCACCCATACTTACGGTAAATTCAAACTGCGCCGTGGGCGACCATTTCCTTTTGGAGCCACTCTGGTACCGGGAGGTGTGAATTTTTCGATTTTTTCCAGTTACGCCAAATCCTGTACGCTAGTACTTTTCAAAAAACGCGCCCCTGAACCAATGGCAGAAATTACATTTCCTAATGAATTTCGCATTGGGAATGTGTTTTGTATGGTTGTATTCGATTTAGACTACGAAAACATCGAATACGGCTATCGGATGGATGGGACTTTTAATCCTAAAGAAGGTCATTGGTTCGATAACAGCAAAATTCTTCTAGACCCCTACGCCAAAATCATTGGTGGTCGGGATTTCTGGGGAACTCCCCCAAATTGGAATGATATTTACCAGCATCGTGCCCGTTTAGCTTTCGACGATTTTGACTGGGAAGATGACCGACCTTTAGAAATTCCGCCGGAGGATCAGATTATCTATGAAATGCACGTCCGTAGCTTTACCCGCCATATTTCCTCTGAGGTGAAGCATCCGGGGACTTTTGCTGGTATCCGTGAAAAAATTCCTTATCTCAAGGAGTTGGGAGTCAACTGTATCGAATTGATGCCTGTTTATGAGTTTGATGAGTTTGAAAACAGCCGTCCCAAACCGGGAAGTTCGGAATTACTGTTAAATTACTGGGGCTATAGTACTGTGGGCTTTTTTGCACCCAAGGCTGGCTATGCAACCACCGGCAAGCTTGGGATGCAGGTTGACGAACTCAAAGCCCTTGTCAAAACACTGCATAAAAACGGTATTGAAGTCTTTTTAGATGTTGTCTTTAACCACACAGCGGAAGGAAATGAGCGCGGCCCGACAATTTCTTTTCGGGGAATCGACAACAAAACATACTATATGCTCACACCGGATGGGTATTACTACAATTTCAGCGGCACCGGTAATACGCTCAACTGCAACAACCCCATTGTTCGCAATATGGTGCTTGATTGTTTGCGCTACTGGGCGAGCGAATATCACATCGATGGTTTCCGCTTTGACCTAGCCTCGATTTTGGGACGCGATCCTTGGGGTAAGCCCCTGGCTAATCCACCACTACTAGAATTACTAGCGTTTGACCCAATTTTAGCTAAGTGCAAACTCATTGCTGAGGCTTGGGATGCAGGCGGACTTTACCAAGTTGGTTCTTTCCCTGCCTTTGGTCGCTGGGCAGAGTGGAACGGCAAATATCGGGATGGGATTCGGAAATTCCTCAAAGGAGATCCGGGGCGGGTAGGAGATATGGCACAACGGCTACAAGGTTCGCCAGACCTTTATGCTGGGGCGGGTCGCGGCCCTGCCACATCGATTAATTTTGTTACAGCCCATGATGGGTTTACCTTAGCAGATTTAGTTTCTTATAACGAGAAGCACAACGAAGCTAACGGTGAAAACAACAATGATGGATGTAACGATAACGACAGTTGGAATTGTGGCGCGGAAGGATGGGCTGAGGATAGAGGAATTCTGACTTTACGGCAACGGCAGATGAAAAATGCGATCGCCATGCTAATGGTAAGTCAGGGTGTACCGATGATTCTCATGGGTGATGAGATGGGGCGTTCTCAATGCGGCAATAACAATACTTATTGCCACGATAATGAGTTGAACTGGCTCGACTGGAATCTTTTGGAATTAAATGCCCACCTATTTCGATTTTTCAAACACTGCATTGCTTTCCGCAATGCTCACCCGGTTCTGAGAAATCAATATCATTTTCGCAATGTAGATTATGTTGGTAGCGGCTATGCAGATATTACTTGGCATGGTACTCAAGCTTGGAATGCTGACTGGTCGCCTCACAGCCGCACCTTGGCTTTTATGCTTTGTGGCAAACATGCCAAGGAAGGGACGGTTCAAGACAACTACATTTATGTAGCGATGAATATGCACTGGGAGGCACACTGGTTTGAAATTCCCGGTTTACCAGACTCGATGAAATGGTATGTATTTGCCAACACAGCCGTCACTCCACCAGAAGATATTTGGCAACCTGGAACAGAACCGACACTAGAAAATCAATCTGGATTAATTGTAGGCGATCGCTCTGTAGTAATTCTCGTCGGTAAATAAAGGAGGCAGGAGGCAGGAGGCAGAAGGAGCAATTGGGAGAGGATCCAGACCCCTCCCAATCGTAAGCGCCGTATAACGGCTCTTTCTTACACCCTTGCTCCCTACGGTCGCGGCAGGAGGCAAAGAGAGCAGTTTTCCTCCTGCCTCCTGCCCTCTGCCTCCTGCCTTCCTCGATAAAATTTTCACTGGTCATTAGTCAAAAGCTAATTACAAATTTAAAGGAGACAATTATGGCTTTCAATGCAAGTTTAGACGCAAAGAACGATGTTGCAAAAATAACTTTATCTGGAGAACTAGATGCAGCAACAGCAGGAGTATTTAAGGAGAAGGTAGAAGAAGCCGCAACCCACAATATCAAACGTTTAGTTTTGTTCGTGGAAAATCTGGAATATATGTCCAGTGCCGGTTTAAGAGTGTTAATTTTTGCTAAACAAAAAATAGGAGCGAAGGTTGATATTTATATAGTGGGCGCTCAAGAAATGGTGAAAGATACTATTGAGAATACAGGCTTTCACTATAGTGTAGTAATGCTCGATGAGTATAACGATTTAGAGATAGAACACGTATAATACTAATTCGTAATTAATACTAGGCTTTTTTATTCTCATCTATTACACCTCATAATGAATTTTGAGGTAAATAGCGACAGTCAGTTTTAACGGACTATTTCTTACTAATTTAGTCTGTTAAAACGGACTTGAGCTATTAGCCCTGAACTACAGTTCAGGGCGGTTTATTTCTATAATGAAATAGCCGTCTAATTAGCACAGTCAGTTTTAATATCAGCGCTCAAGATTGAAGATAAAATACAATGATAGAACCATTAACTGTACCAGATTCTTTGGACTCTTTAAAAGCGATCGCTAACTATGTGATGCAAGCAGCAGGGGCGGCTGGGTTAAATAAAAAAAGTGCCTATAAACTGCGTTTAGCAGTGGATGAGATCGCAACTAATATAATCGTTTATGGCTATCAGCAAGCAGGGCATTCAGGGGTATTAAATTTACAAGCCCAATTCAATGAGCAAGCTTTAACTATCTCAATGGAAGATACTGGTGTCCGTTATGACGCTACCCAAACACAGACTCCTGATGACCTCGATCAGCCTTTAGAACAGCGTCAAATAGGAGGCTTGGGGGTGTATCTAGCTATTAATGGTGTTGATAAATTTATCTATGAACGAGTTGGCGATCGCAATCGAAACATTTTTATTGTGAATAGAACTCGCATCCCAGAAGCTGTTATTGGCTAAATATAAAGCTACTAGGAAAATTAAATTTTCTGCACATGGGGAGCAAGTATCTATATTCAAATATCTACATCATATAAAGTATTGGCATGACTGCCATGCTCGCCCATTTCATAAATGGTGATTTTTTGGATTTTACCTACAAGATTAGAAGTAAATACTTTAACAGTATTTCTTAAACTTGCTTCGTCTTGCAGGGGAGAGTTATAGATACTTCTGCCCAAAGTAATATGAGGATAAAACGCATTTCCTATGTATCGATATCCATATTTAAAATAATTTTCTTTCTCTAAAATACTATAGCTCATAGTATCTTTTTGCCTATCTTGTTCAGTAAGATACATAGAATTTTTGAGTTCTTCAAAGACAAATCTATGAGCTTCAATAAACAAAAAATTTGGACTTGTGGTCAAAAAATACCAGCCAGGTGGCTGATATTCTAATTCAGACAACTTAAATTCCAAGGAGTATTTTTGCTCTCGGCAATAATCAGCTAGAGTATATATCAAGTTAACCCAATTAATATTATCTTTAAACCGTCCTTGAAGAAGTGTAACGTGCGGGAGATTGAATTTTGTTCCCAACAAAGGCTGAAGTGGTAAAATAGATATTACTTCTTTTTGCAAATCCACAAGATATTGAATCATTTGAGTATTTGGAATCATTGCAACACCGATTTTCATACTTTCACCTATTAACATGAGACTTCTAAAGAAAAGCGTTCGCCTCTAAAACGACTAATTGTATACTCAAACAAGTAATCATTCTGATCGCGAACTTGGCTTTTAGTAACTAGCAAGGGCGTGCTAGGTGCAATTTTTAGAAGTTTTGCTTCTTCTTTACTAGCAATTTCAGTCTCAATCTGAATATGAGCGCGACGCGGCTGAACTCCATAATGGTTTTGTAACAAACTATATAAAGAACTAGCTCTGTAAACCATCACTTCTAAATCAGGAAATCTTTCTGAAATTAGATAGGAGTTACTGATACATAAAGGTTCCATATCGGGTATAGTAGTACCTGTCATTGCTGGCGTTGCTGCGCGAAGAAATTTAATTTGGAGTAAAGAAGTTCCTATATCTGTTTCCAACAATTTAGCAAAGCTAGGATTTGCAATAATTATTTTACTACCCAGGATGCGGATGCAAGGAAGATAGCCTAAGTTGAATAAACTTTCAGTAAAACTAGTGTTGGAGTTGAGAGAATAATCAATCTTTTTTTTCTTGACGAAAGTACCGCGTCCTTGCTGTCGCAAGACTAAATCCATCTCTACTAAAGCTGTAATTGCTTGACGTGCAGTAAGACGATGAACCTTATATTGTGTAGCTAATTCATTCTCTGAAGGCAAGCGATCGCCTGGTTTATAGACCCCAGCCTGGATATCTGCAATTAGCTTTTGGGCAATTTGATTATAGATAGGGCAGTCTTGGCATTGTTGGTTCATAAAAACTCTAATCCAGATTAGTAATCTGAATAATAAAATCTGAAAAAATAGTAAAATTAGTAAGTTGTGATGAATTAGTAGGGTAGGATTATAGTTAGTTATTAATTCCTAAAAAAGCTGTTTCGGAATTAATTTATAATTTTTATTTTCCTATGGGCAATGAATTATTTTTTAAACGCAGAGGAGCGCAAAGTTAAGCGCAAAGTTACACAGAGGTTTGCCTAATAAGATAAGCAAAGTACTCGATAGTTCAGCAGATTAGGAAATGCTATAAATGGGTTTATTTCGATTTTTTACAAGACACTCTTGTTAGCTTGCTTTGGTTTATGAGTAAGCTAACACAATTAACTGTATCTAGATTTTAAGGTTTGAAGCTGTTGCTGAATTTTAGAGAATTGAACTTAGACTAAATGCTAGAGATATAAACTGCTTTACCTGCTACCCAAGTTATCGCTACTTGCGGCAATCCATTAACTACTTCTACTGCTAATAAATCAGCTCGTTTAGCTACTGCAATTTCTCCGCGATCGCTTAATTGTAAAGCTTGAGCGGGGTTATGAGTAACTAAAGCGATCGCCTGGGGTAAACTTAATTCAGAAATTTCTAAAAGCCGGAATACAGCAGCAAGTAAAGTCCCCGGAGCGTAATCAGAACATAAACAACTTGCAACATGATGATGAACTGCTTCAATCGCTTTGATTGAACCACTTTGACTTTTACCTCGCAGAATATTGGGTGCGCCAAAAATTGTGAACATTCCAGCAGCTTTGGCAGCTTTTGCTGTCTCTAAATTAATGGGAAATTCACTCAATCTGACTCCCATATTTGCTATAGTTTGTACTCGTTCTGGAGTATCATCATCATGGCTAGCAACTTGAACATTTTGGTGCAAAGCTTTAGAAATTAGAGTCTCAATTCGAGATTTAGCACCTTCAGTATTTTGGATTTTATTAATTGCCATTGCCTCCGCTTCGGCAGCAGTTTTCTTATAAGTTCGAGAAATATAATCCTGATAAGCTTGCAAATCCTTAAATTGCCCTTGCCCTGGTGTATGATCCATCAAAGAAACTAGATGAATAGAGTTTTCAGCTAGTAAATCTAAAAGTATTGGTAAGCCAGTGGGGTCAGTAATTTCATAGCGACAATGAACCCGATTATCGACTAGTGCATAAGGCTGGTAAGCATGAATTGACTTTACCACTTCAGCTGCAATATCATTATTGCGAACACCTAATTCCTCATGAGCAAAAGAAATTGCATGAAAGGGAGTTGTAATTCCAGCTATTGAATTACGTTTATCGATTTGTGCAACTGCAAAATTCATCGGAAATAAAGCACCAGGACGCGGTTCTATTTCCTTTTCAATGGCATCGCAGTGCAAATCAATCATCCCTGGTATTAAGATTTTACCGCTTAAATCAATAGCTTTAGCACCACGAGTAGAGACTGGATTAATCGCTGCGATCGCTCCATCTTCTATCAGCAACGATCCATTATCAATTACCTCATCCAATAAAACAATCCGCACATTTGTTAAATAAGTTTTCATGGCATTTACTAACTCTTTATTCATCAACAGAATATCTTCCATAACCCACAGTTCTTTGCGCCTTTGCGCCTCTGCGTGACCTAATTCACAGCCACAAGATTAACTTCAAAATCAGCTAACTCCTTAACTAACTCTTGGTCATGAAAAATCGCCAAAATCCCAGTACCAGCTTTCTTAAGAGAGCGAACCATCTCAATCACTCGCCTAATTGAAACCGGATCGAGACTAGCAGTAGGCTCATCTAATAATAGTAAACGAGGGCGAAGAATCATCGCTCGTGCTAAATTCACCCGTTGTTTTTCTCCACCCGAAAAAGTAGCTGGAGATATTTCCCAAAGTCTTTCTGGAAGCTTAATTTGACTTAATAAATCTTTAGCTCTATTAATAGCTTCCACACGTTCGATTCCTAAATCAAACAAAGGTTTAGCTACAACATCTACAGTAGATTGTCGGGGTAAACAGTGAAGAAATTGGGTAACAAAGCTAATTTCAGCGCGACGAAGTTCTAAAATTTCACGTTCGCTAGCTTTTGCTAAATCTAACCATTCCCCATCGTCTGTATGATAATAAATTGCTCCTTCGCTAGGTAAATAAGTCCGATAAATGCACTTCAGAAAACTAGACTTGCCAGTGCCAGAAGCCCCTGTTAGTGCAGTTAGCTTTCCTGCTTTAACTTCTAATGAAACATTTTGAGCAGAAGGAATATGTTTTCGCTGTTCGTGGAGAACAAAGCTTTTACTTAACCTTTCTGTACGTAAGATAATATTCGAGAACATGTTTTTTCCTTCTTTACAAAGCAGAAGTTACTAACTGTTGGGTGTAACTATGTTGAGGGTCTTCGAGTATTTGGTCAGTTAAACCTGATTCAACAATTCGACCATATTTCATTACAATACTGCGCGATGCTAAGAGGCGAATAACTCCTAAATCGTGAGTCACAACAATCATTCCAATTCTTAATTTTTGCTGAAGTTCTAGAATTAAATCTAGGATTTTTGCTTGCACAGATAAATCTAGTCCAGTTGTAACTTCATCAAGAAATAATAATGGCGGTTCAGTAGCCAAAGCCCTAGCAATTTGAACTCGTTGTTGCATTCCTCCAGAGAAGTTTTTCGGTAATTCATCAATGCGTTCAACTAAAAATTCAGTACGAGCAAGGAGTTTTTTAGAGCGTTGGCGGATTTCTTGATAATCCAATACATCACTCATTAATAAGCGTTCAGCAATATTTCCACCAGCTGACACATGGAAGTTTAAACCTAAATGAGGATTTTGATAAACCATGCCAAATTTATGGTTCTTTAACCATCTAGCTTGAGCAGGGTTCAATGCGAACAAGTCAAAAGTTCTATCTTTATCAAAAAATTTAGCACTGCCTTGGGTAGGAGTTTGGTCAAAATACAACATCTTAACTAAAGTGGATTTACCACTTCCAGACTCTCCCATAATTCCTAAGATTTCTCCTTGATAAAGGTCAAAGGAAATATCAAAAGCAGCGACAACACTGCCGCAATGAGAACAAATATTTGTATTAGTTTCTGGGCCAGTTGAAGAAAAACATTTAGGGCATCCAGAACCGTAGATTTTGGTCAAATGACTAACTTGTAGAATCTTGTTCATAAGAATAGTTTAGAATTCAAAATTTAGCATCAATTTTCGCATAAATTAACTTTTATCTTTCATGCTCAATGTTACATCACAGTAGTTGCTGTCAGAACATTGGTAAAGTTTATCTCCTGTATTGTTAACAACTTCATCGAGAAAACTTTTAGTAGAACCACATCTACAACAAGCACGACGCTGACCATTTTTATCATTAAAATCTTCTACTCTAAAAGGAATATCGCTAAAGGAAAGAGGTTGAGCGTTAGTATAAGGTGGTACTGCATAAATTTTCTTTTCTCTTCCAGCCCCAAATAAATATAAGCATTCAGATTGATTGAGCTTTGGCACATCAAAACGGGGAATTGGTGAAGGATCGATTACATAAAATCCGTTAATTCGTGTGGGGTAACGGTGAGAAATGGTAATTTCTGAAAATTTCACCATGTCCTCATATAACTTCACCCAAAGACGCGCATAATCTCCTTCACTGTGCATAACTTTGCGCTTTTCTTCGCTTGCTTCTACAACTACTAAAGCATCAGGATAAGGGACTTGGAAAACTAAAATTTGTCCAAGCTTTAAAGGAATTTCGGGGATACGATGACGAGTTTGAATTATAGTTGCTTCTTTGGTATCCTTAGTTAGCTTTACTCCAGGACAAGTTGTGGCAGTAAATTTGCGAATATTGACGGCATTAACAGAATCATCACTTCCTTGATCTATAACTTTGAAAATATCATCATTACCAATTAAAGAAAGGCTAATTTGTAATCCACCTGTGCCAAATCCTCTAGCAATTGGCATTTCACGGGAGGCGTAAGGAACTTGGTAACCAGGGATAGCAACAGCTTTTAGGAGGCTACGGCGAATCTCTTTTTTAGCCTCTTCATCTAGAAAGCCAAACTGATAAGTATAAGCATTCTTTTGAGATACATAAATGCCATTGTTGGATTCTGTGAATACCGAGTTTTCGATTTCTACATTTTGGTTGTTTAAAGATTGTGTTTGTGGTTTCATTTCTCATCTTTGTAATTATTTTGAGTAGTGCGGAGCCTATCTAAGTCAGATTGAAATGTGACGTAGTGAGGCATTTTGTAATGGGAGGCAAAACCCATTGATTCAATACCATCAATATGTAAAAGCACAAATTCCGGGTCTTCAGAAGGGTTAGTAGCGCCTTGTTTTATACCTTTTTGCAGGGCACGGTCTAAAATAGCCATAGCGATCGCTTTTACTTCGTTATGCCCAAAACAAGCGCCATATCCTAACCCAAATGTAGGTTTACCTTTATTTTCAGCCAATTCATACATAGCGATGACTTCACACTCAGTCATCAAAACTTCTCCAGCTTCAATTAATTCACCTGTAACAGGATGCGGTAATTGAATTGGTAAGTAACCGACTCGCAACTCAGCAACAGTAGGGTGAATATCGCCATAGCCGCGCATGTTAGAATAAGCGATCGCTAAAATAGAACCAGTCTCAGCTCGTGCCATTGTTGCTAATGCCGCAGAACGCGAAACGGGAAAAATTAGCGGTTCTCGCGTAATATCAAATGGGGTTTGATAATGTTCAATAACTGGCGGTAATAACCCTTCTTGGCGCAAGCTATCTAACACTTTGGGAAATGTAGTTGGTAATATTTCTTCTGGTGTTTCTTTTAGCCAATTTTTAGTAATTTTGCGAAACTCGCTTGGCGATTCATCTAGCAGTTCAAATCTAAAAAGTCGCTGTAGGTAATCTGATGTTGGCCCCAACATTTGCCCACCAGGGATGTCTTTAAAGGCGGCAGAAATACGTCGAATCAAACGCATATTTTTGCCATTATGTAGGGGAGTTTCAGCCAATCGAGGGCGAGTTGAACGATAAGCTCTTAAATAGAAAGCAGCTTCTAGAGTATCACCAGCACTTTGTTTAATTGCGAGTGAGGCTAACTCTGGATGATATAAACCTCCTTCTGATAAAACTCGACTATGTAAAAAGTGCAATTGATGACGAATTGTTTCTAAAGATAGGGGAGATTCAGTACTATCTCGCGTTCGCAAATAGTCAAGTGATTTAATGGCTTCTTCAATTGCCGTTTCGCCGCCTTTAATTGCAATATAACCCATAATCGATTTTCAATTTTAGATAGATTTATCAAAGATTTGTGCAAGATGTCTATTAAATATGGACAAAATCATTTAGTTTGATTTCAGTGGTTCTAGGTAACGCCATAATACAGGTTGAATCTACCAAAATTATGTCTACTCCCAAGGGAAATTTTTCTACCCAATTCTGACGTAACACAAACCATAATGGATGAAAACCTGCAATGTGAATAAAGCGCGTTTGGTAGATGCCAGGGCCGGATAATTCAAAAGATATATTTCCGAGTTGCAGTGCTGTTCCTTGGAGTATTAAAGTAGCTCCTTTTTCTGGGTTAGATAATTCTCCTAAATTGGGAGAGAAATTAAATTCAGGAGGATTAATAGCGTTTTTGACTACAAATTTGGCAGTTTCTTCAGAGACTATAGGTGCTTGGAGAAGATAGCGATCGCTTTTATTCACCAAGCCATCATTATCGCTCCAATTAACAGTTTTATCCAGCAATGTTGCTAAGACTCCGGTTAAAGCTGAAGACTTTCCTAAATACTTGCTTAAATCAGCAACTTCTCCCGGCAAACTCATACAATGCAACAAATTACGAAAAATCTTCTGTTGAGTTTCCCCTTGCCAGATAGCTTCAATCTTCAGCATCATTTTCCTCCTGGCTAAGTAAAGAAAAATTCACTTTAGTTTTTGTCAACATAGCACCTTGTTGTAATTCTTCCCAAGCACGTTTTTCTATGCCTTGTTGAATTAAATCTGCAACTTTTTGCCAACCAGGTAATTCATGAGCTATCACTGCATCGCATACAGCTAAAGCCACAGCTAATTCAACAGAATCACTTATTACTTGAGCCGCGCCTTCAAAGCTTTCATCCTTGGCATTAGTTAGTTCTATCCATGCACTTGCTACTGGAATTTCTCCTAAGAAGTATGGTTCGTAAAATACACCATCTTGCATTTGCAACAGACTCAAGCCAGCTTGGGGTAAGAATTTGTAATTTAATTGCCAACCAGAAATTAAATCTTCTGCTAATAATTGGACTTTTTCAGGTGAATAAGCAGTTAAAGCTTTAATCCAAACACTTCGAGAAGGAATTGTCATGAAAGCTTACTCCTTAACAAAGCTGAAAGGTAATCAATGGCAACAATTGTGGCAATAATAATCAGAATTAAAGCAGCAGCTTCATCATATTGGAAAAAGCGCAAGTTAGCATTTAACTCTAAACCAATTCCTCCGGCTCCTACTAATCCTAATACCGTTGCTACCCTGACATTTCTATCAAAAATGTAGAGAGTATAACCAATAACTTCTTGAACAATTGAAGGCCAGGCTGCAAACATCACAACTTGCAAAAAGTTAGCACCAGTAGCGTTAACTGCTTCGTAAATTCCTGGACTAACTCGTTCCATACTTTCAGAAAAAAACTTTGTTAAAAATCCCGATGTATGTAACCCTAAAGCTAAAACTCCTGGTAAAGGCCCAAGCCCTAAAGCTGCTACAAATATTAAAGCTAATACTAAATCGGGCAGTGCCAGTACGAAAGTCATTAATTCTCGCACACCGCGATAAAGCACAGGATGAGGAGAAATATTTTTGGCAGCAAGTGGAGTGAAAATGACACTAATCGTAAAAGCTAATACTGTTCCCCAAAGAGCGATCGCTAAAGTTTGTCCCATCAATCCTAGATACTTATTCAACTCGGTGAAATTAGGCGTTCTATACCTTCCCAAGTATTCAAAAATATCGCTAAAACCCCAGAGTAAAGTTGTAAAGGAAATCTCTAAATGGACAATTACTAGCGCAATAAAAATTAACAACAATCCCAACCAAAGCAAAATTAAATTTCTTGGTCTTTTCGGCAGTGGGGGGAGTTGAGAAGTTCTGAATACCATCTTTAAATCACCCGCGAGCGTAATTGGTTAGATATTCGATCTAGCACAGTTACAGCTAGATAAACTGACACTATAATCATCATTAATTGACTATAGTTAAACAAGCGAATAGAGGACACCAGCTCATACCCAATCCCTCCAGCACCTACCAAACCAACAATCGTCGCTGAACGCACATTATGGTCGAGAATATAGAGAAGTGTGCCAATTAAATCAGGGAAAGCTTGAGGAAGCATTGCGAAGTTAATTAACTGTAACCAACTCGCACCTGTTGATAATATCCCTTCAATAGCCTTGGGATCTACCACTTCAATACTTTCAGCAAAGAACTTTGCCATAAAGCCAGTAGTGACAAAAGTAAGTGCCATAATTCCAGGTAATGCACCCAATCCTACGGCGGAGACAAATACTAATGCCCATACCACTTCTGGTAACGCCCGCATAAGAGAAAGTAAGTTGCGGCTGATGTGATAAACTACCGGATGAGGAGTACTATTGCGAGCTGCAAGTATTCCTAAAGGTAGGCTCAAAAGCAGAGAAAAAGTTGTACTCAGAAAGGCAATTTCTAAAGTTTCCACCATTTTTGTTCCGAGAGTTGGAAAATAATTCCAATCAGGAACAGCGAATAATTGTCGGATAAATTCAAACAGTTTGCCTGTAGATTGAAAAATCCTCACTAAATCTGCTTCCACAAAAGTAGCAGTACTGCCAAGAGCTAGTAAGATAACTAACACCAAAGCAATTAAAGAAAAAGGAGGCAGACCATCAGGACTTGGCCAACGCCATTTCCATGTTAAAGTTTTCATCTAAACTTCCATCCGCACGTCGATAAATGGTTTCGAGAATCTCTTGTTGGTGAAATAATTCTGCTGCTGTACCGTCGAAGACGACTTTACCTTGATTAATGCCAATGATGCGTTCGGCAAACTGTATAGCTAACCCGACTTGATGCAAACTAGCGACAACAGTAACGCCATCTTTTTGACAAATTTGTTGTAGCAATTTCATAATTTCTTCGCAGGTTACTGGGTCGAGACTAGCTACAGGTTCATCTGCTAAAATTACAGCTGGTTGTTGAGCTAAAACACGAGCGATCGCCACTCGTTGCTGTTGACCTCCAGATAATCTACTAGCACGATTCCAGGCTTTTTCTGTTAAATCTACCCGCGCTAATGCCCAATGAGCAATTTCATAGTCTTTTTTGGGAAATAAGTAAAATAAACTTTCCCACCAAGAACGGTGATAGAGTCTTCCAGTCAGAACATTAGTCATCACATTTAAACGACCCACCAAATTAAATTGTTGAAACACCATGCCAACTTGAGCGCGGAGGCGACGGCAATTTTCTTTTGTGAGTTGTTGATTAGCAATGACAATTTCACCACTACTCGGTGTTTCTAAACCATTCAACAGACGTAGAAGTGTAGATTTCCCTGCACCTGAAGGCCCTAAAATAACTGTGAATTCACCTGGATTAATTGTTAGCGTTGTAGGATGTAGGGCTTGAAACCCATTTTCGTAGCGTTTACTAACTTGTCTAACTTGGATCAAAGACATAAATAACTCAAAATTCTCTCATTCAAAATTTGAAATCAAAAAAGTAATCTAGCTGCATTTTTGACAATTGCTAATATGCAAATTAAGCAGGCGAAATCAATACTTTTTTCACCTGCTTAAACACATTACTTAAGTAGTTGATTGCGCCCTAGTTTTAGCTCCTTGACCATATCGCGGATTGGTTGATAGTCATTAGGAGTAGCAGAATCGTAACGTAACAAATCACCGTAGCCAGTTACTTTAATTTCTTTGTGGGCGCTTAAAATAGCTTCCCGAATTTTCCTTTTGGTGTTTGCATCTAAGTCATCTCGATATGTTAAAGGAGAACCAGGTAATGGCTTAGAAGAAAGTAGAATCCGATTGCTTTGTTTGGTAATTAACCCTTGAGAAAGCATCTTTTCATAAGTGATATCGTTGTCAGCTGCGGCATCTACTGTTTTGTTTTTTACTGCTAGTTCAGCAGCATCATGAGAACCAGCATAAGTTAGTTTACCGAAGAACTCTTGAGCCGTTTTACCTGTGGCTTTCTTCACGATGTAGCTAGGTACTAATGCTCCAGAAGTAGATGCAGGATCGACGAAAGCAACATTTTTACCTTTCAAATCTTGTAGAGATTTTACTGGTGAATCACCAGGCACAACAAATATACTCTTGTATGTAGATTGACCATTTTTACGAACACCTACCGCGAAAGCTTCTGCCCCCGATTCTTGCTGCGCTAACACATAAGACAGCGGCCCAAACCAAGCAACATCTACCCGGTCTTTTCTCATCGCTTCTATCACGCCTGCATAGTCAGTAGCAGTGAAAACTTTCACCTGACGACCAATTTTTTTCTCCAAATAAGCTCGCATTGGCTCAAATTTTTGTATCATTTCTTGGTTATTTTCAGCAGGAATTAATCCTAAGACAATGGGACGGTTTTGAGCCGAAGCGATTGGTAAATCCAATTGCCCTTGTAGTAAAGAGCTTATGCTTTGAGGACTGACTTGGCTACCAATTGCTAAAGAGGATGCTAAAACTGCGATGGCTGCTAAATATTTACGGCGAGACATAGACTACAATCTCCAAATTAAGTGAAATAGAAGTTAACAGAGGCATTGATATTTCTTAATCAAGGCATCAAAAATTCACCTCTAAGTTCAGATTGCAATCTGTTTTGATTTCTGAACTTAGTTGCATGGGCAGGCAATAGACAACAGGAAAAAAGCTCTGTGAGTCGTACCTAAGTTTGTTAAATTAAAATAGAGCAATCCTATTTGAGCAGTGGCAGTTAACAGTTAGCTATTAACTGTCAACAGCCTGTATTAAAGATTTCACTTTCTCATTTAGGACTACAAAGAAAGGGAGCAAATCTAGCGTTTAACGACTTTGGGTTTTGTGCTTGTTGAGTAAGGGGTTAAACTACAAAGCACTAACCTTTAAGAGTCACGCAAGAATTGTTTCCTCGATTCGCTTAATTTCAATCTATAGTTTGTTTCTTAAATTCCAAGGGGCAGTTCTATTAAAAGTTACTTATGAGCCGCACTATACAAGCTACTCTACTTGTATAGAATCCATTGGACATCTTTATACTGTATTGAAGTTAATAATCTATTCCAGCGATCGGATGATGTCTGGCAATGAACCATAAAAAAATACAACAACGCGGTACTTTAGTCTAGGGCGTGTCATCAATTAAGCCAAATAACAGAAGCAGCAAGATAAATTGCACTCAAAAAGTTGATAGCGTGTCCACTCCGTGATATTCGTCAATTCTTCCATTAAGGTAGATAATCCCTGTCTCTAAATTATTGCTCAAAGGGAATCCTAGCTTTTTTTGGGTCAAAAAAGAGAGTCTTGCAAGTTGTGACTCAAACTCATCTTTACTCTTTAAGGGTTAATACGGTTTAAAAAGTATAAATTTATCAAGAAAGGCAGAGGGCAGCTATGCTGGAGGCTCAGTTGGAATACTGTTTTCTGCCCTCTGCCCGTGACCAAAGGGAACAAGGGTTTAAGACAAGAACACCAAATTTCAAGAAAGGTGGCCTCAATTAAGTACGGTATTGAATCCCCTTCTAAATTGAACATAAAAGCCTTCTGCCCTCTGCCTCCTGCCTCCTGCCTTCTTCAACTTTGTTACTGATAAAATGATTTAGCGATGGCTACGCCCGCCGCAGGCATCGCACTTTATTTACCGGATCTGACAAAACCGCATTGCTCCCATCCGAAAATATGTGCAAATATGTGCTGCGTTAAATGCAAGGACAACTTATTGCACTGTTCGATCGCACAGGCCGATGGTTAGCAATGCTGCTGCTCCAAATGCTGCTATAGTCCGAACATGGTTCCATAGTGTCCAGTTAGTGAGATATCTAGCCCATAAGTTTGCGCCCTCAGTGCTATCTGGTTTGGCGATCGCTAAGGCATCATTCAGCGGTACATTGAAGACGATGGTCACCAGAATAGTGCCAACAAGGTAGAGCAGACTACCAAGCAATAAGTATACCGCACCAGGTTGATCCCACTTTGATAGCGAGGCGATCGCCAGAAATAGGCAAGCCAAACCCGTTCCAAACAGCGCCACCATGAACAACGGATTGATCACTGTGATATTGATCGATTGCATGGCAATAATGCCTTCTCTGGGTTGAAGTCGAGCAAGAGCGCTCATGACAAAAGTCGAAAAAGCAAAGAAAACTCCCGCCACTAGTCCACAGCCCAAGGCAGTGAAAAGTTTTAATGCAAAAGGCAGCTGGTCAACAGTTATCATAAATACTCCTACAGACAGATGACTAATTAGCAAAACTAATTTTTAAATTTGCTTCTAGAAATGGGCGATCGATGCTAACTTACATTAGACTTCTTGCAGAAGTCGGGGAAAGGGGAAAGGGAAAGGGGGAAAGGTTTGGTATTTTCCTTTCCCCTTTAACATGAGTCCCTTTTCCCACCTCTTGTGCAAGAGGTCTATTGTTTAATAAGAGAATGCGATCGCTCGACATATCAACTCCAATCAATGGCAATAAATGTGCCATACTTCTTCTCAATTGAATTAATTTTCTTTAGATTAGGAAAACAATTTATTTTCTAACTATTTGATCCTTGTGCAACTATCAAAATCTTGCGGTCAGTTTTCAAAAGTTCAGATAGAAACCTAAAAGGATATGACTGATTCTTCCAGCATTCTTTGGATACAATCAATTTGGCTTGAGAAAGCTAAGAGCTGGATAGATGATGAACTTGCTCGGCAAGGTATCAAGCGAATTGGCACGGTTGAGCAGCCTCACATACGTCATTGGTCAACAGTCCTGAAGCTGCCAACGAATGTAGGCTATATTTACTTCAAAGCAGTTGTGTCAGAGCTTGTGTATGAAGCATCACTAACTCAAGTTCTGTCGCACTGGTATCCTGAGTTTATGCCGCAAGTGCTAGCAGTAGATGGAAAACTTGGATGGCTGTTAATGAAGGATGGCGGAATGCGACTTCGGGAAAGTCTCAAAACCGAAGATGATATTCGACATTGGCAATCAATCCTGCCAATTTATGCCCAAGTGCAAAGGGAGTCTACCAAGCGAATAGATGAGTTATTAAAAATTGGTGTCCCAAATCACCGTTTAACAGTTTTACCTACTAGGTTCAAAAAATTACTAGCTAATACTGAGGTGTTAAATCTCGATCGCCCTGGTGGAATTAGTTTATCTGAATATCAACGTTTGCAAGACTATACTACTTTAGTTACAAACTTGTGCGATCGACTAGCTGCTTATGGTGTACCAGAGTCAATCCATCACGGAGATTTACACGATGGAAATGTTTTTATTCATGATGGGCGCTATCTCTTGTTTGATTGGGGTGATAGTAGTATTGCTCACCCGTTTTTTACTCTACACAGCACATATAGAAACTTAACGAATAGATTTGGTTTAGAAAAAACCTCATGCTGGTTTGAATTACTCACAGAATGCTATTTGAATTCATGGGTTGAATATGAGACTCAGGAAAAATTAGCACAAGTATTTCATCTCGTACAAAGGTTATCACCTATTGTCTCAGCCTTGAGATTTTTGCCAGTGCTATCAAGTATGGATGAAGTGACTCGCAAGAATTATGGTGAATGGGTGCCTGGCTTAGTGAGAGAATTTTTAAATTTGAATAACTAGAGGCAGGAGGCAGGAGGCAGGAGGTCTTCAACCTTTAACTAATTCTACAATGGCGGCTATTAGCTTTTCTGGTTCCACAGGTTTGGCAATATGCTTGCTAAATCCGGCGGCTATGGCAAGTTTTTGATTAATTTCTCCAGCATAGGCAGTCAGAGCGATCGCTTTTAGATTTCCTCCCTTTTCTGGTGGCAGATTTCTTACCTGCCGCATTAACATATAACCATCCATATCAGGCATTCCCACATCGCTGACTAAGATGTCTGGGATTGATTTTACTAATAGTTGCAATGCTTCAGAGGCGGATGCAGCTACAGTTACTTTTGCCCCTGCTTGGTTTAACAAGAAGCTGATATAGTCACGAGTATCTGCATCATCATCTACCATCAGAATTTGCATATCCGCCAGCGATAAAGCCGCAGACACATCAGATGAAGAATCCAAATTGAGTTCATTGTCTACTAAGGCAGTCTTAATTAGTGGTATCCTCACCGTAAAAGTGGCTCCATGCCCTTCGCCTAAACTATGCGCCGTCACCATACCACCGTGTAATTCTGTGAGATGGCGAACAATTGCCAAACCTATTCCTAATCCGCCAAATTTTCTAGTTGTGGCGGCATCTGCTTGACGAAAATAGTCAAATATGTATGGTAAAAAGTCAGGACTGATACCTCTGCCTGTATCGCTAACGACGATGTGAGCTTGAGTACCAACACGTTCCAAACGCACCTCTACACGCCCTCCTACATCAGTGAACTTCACTGCATTGGATAACAAATTCCAGACGATTTGCTGAAGACGTGCTGTATCCCCTGCTACCTGAAATTTGGAATTTAGGTGAGGCGGTTCCCGTTGTAGACGCGTTCGCAAAGCGTCTGGTAGAGAAGTGTCTTCCCCCAAGGGTAGGGTAACTGCCGAAGGCGAAGGGATTTCGGATTTGAGATGACTAAATTGCTGGCTAGAGTCTGAGCTAATATCAGCAGGATTTTGCAATCCAAAATCGATAATCGAAAATTGTAAATCGATGGACTTGGCTTGAGCAGCTAGGCGCACCGTGTCTATTGCTGCTGAAATTGTAGCTTCTAAATCAACCGATGTAATGTCGAAACTCAGTTTGCCTTGCAGAATACGGGATACATCCAGCAAATCTCCAATCAACTGGGTTTGTAATTGAGCATTGCGTTCTATGGCTTCTAAGGCGAAAGCTGTTTTTTGTTCGTCTAACTTGGAGTTGCGGAGCAGCTTTGCCCAACCCAGAATCGGGTTGAGAGGTGTACGCAATTCATGGGATAATACCGCTAGAAACTCATCTTTGATGCGGTTTGCTGCTTCTGCTTCCTCGCGTGCCGCTTGTTCTCGTAATAAGAGTTGTTCTCGTTCTGCTTCTGCCCTTTTGCGATCGCTAACGTCACTATGAGTTCCCAACATCCGCAGGGGTTTCCCTTCATTGTCCCACGCTACAATTTTGCCCACCGAGAGAATCCATTTCCAATCTCCGGTTTTAGTTCGCAGTCTAAACTCTACTTGGTAATCATCAACTTTCCCTGCAATGTAATCTTCATAAGCCTGAGAAACCGCTGCTGCATCATCGGGATGGAGGCGTTCGCGCCACTTGGCATTAGTTTCCTGAAATTCATCCGGTTCGTAGCCTAGCATCAGGGCGTACTCTGGATTCACAATTGCATCACCAGTTTGCAGATTCAGGTCATAAAGTCCCTGATTTGCCACTACCAAAGCTAAACGGAGGCGTTCTTCACTATCTTGCAACGCCGCTTGTGCTTGCTTGCGTTGAGTAATGTCCTGAAGAATCAGCAAAATTGCGTTGACGCTGCCGCACTCGTCGTAAAGGGGAGCCGCGGAAATGTTAAGAAATACATTTGAGCCGTCACGCTTGCGACGATAGGTTTCCACACCAAAGAAGACTTCCCCTTTGGTGACAGCCTCCCGTAGCTGGTCGCATTCTTGGAGCTTTTCTTCTGGGACAATGGGCAACTGATGACCCAAAAGTTCTGCTTCACTCCAGCCAAATAATTGCTCTGCTGCTGCATTCCATAACTTGACGGTGGTATCTGTTTCAAGGACGACAATTGGCAATGGGGAAGCTTGAATAAGCGTACTCAAGGTTTGTAGGGTTTGTTGGAGTTCTTGTTGGACTTCCTTGTATTCAGTGATGTCCATATTCACCCCAATTAAACGATCTGCCTGACCTCCGTCACTAAAAATTTTTGCCTTGGCAGCTATCCAGCGAATTCTGCCATCAGGAAGTATAATTCGCCATTGGGTGTCGAAGTCAGATCCTTGTGTGACAGTTCGTTGGGCGGCAAGATGGGCGTTGGAGCGATCGTCTGGGTGTAATCGTTTTAACCAATGCTCATAGCTACCCTCAAAACTTCCAGGTGTCAGCCCAAATAGAGCTTCCATTTCTTCTGTCCAAATCAATTCTCCGGTTTGGAACTTCCATTCACAAGTGCCTATTTTGCCGACTTGTTGTGCCAAAACTAACCGCTCCCGACTGGCCCGCAGAGCAGCTTCCACCCGGTGTCGCTCGTCAATTTCCTGTTGTAATTGCTGGTTAACTTGTACTAGTTCAAAAGTTCTATTCTGTACGCGCTGTTCTAATTCTTCTTGCAGCCGTCTAAGTTGGTTTTCAACTGCCAAGCGTTCCTCAATTTGTGCGGATAATGCCTTGTTTGCTTGCCTTAATTGCAGCGGACTAGGCAAAGCTAGTGCTTGAGGAACTAAGGGTACGAGTTCGATCGCTGTAAACAATGAAACGATCGCAGTTACAGCTTTGAGGATGCCTGATAGCCAATAGGTAGGATGCCACAATGTCCAGATTTCGGCAATGTGCGTTGTACCACAGAAGACAATAAAAGCGGCAAATAACAAAAATATCCAGGAGAAAGGTAAATCTTGCCGTTTGCGAACGAAGTAAAACAACGTCAGCGGAATGGAATAGTAAGCAAGTGCAATGATGGCATCAGAAATTATATGCAACCAAACTAACCCTGGCTTCCACAGGTAGCAGTGACCATGAGGAATAAATGAGCCTGCGCTAAATAAATTAACTATAAAGTCGTGCATACCAGTGAAAACTAGGGTGAGAGAACAAGTCAAAACTTAGATCTACTGCCGAGAGCATCTAAATAATGTTTAACTTTAAAATTGATACAAATAGCCAGCAGAGGAAAAACAATTAGAGACTAGTCATTTGTATCAGGTATTTCGTCAAATGGTATGACGCAGCACATATTTTTTATTGCCTGTTGACGGTTGACACTTAACTGTCAGCAATCAACTAACCTAATAAGTGACTGAGTAGTTTCAAAGCATAATAATTTAACACTATAGGTTACAATACTGCTCGGTTAAGCATTTTTAAGTCGGAATTGGATTTGGGGAAAAGGTTAAAGGTTTTTTCTTTCCCTTTTCCCATTCCCCTTTTCCCCAAAACCCGACAAGTATTGCTATAGGCTAGATAATTTAGATATTTAATATACCTCTGTGGTAAATTAATTATCTGTGAGATGGCATTGACTAATGCTTCTGGAAACCGGCTTTCATAGGTTGCCGTTGGTCATATTCTCCAGCGTAGGCACTCAGAGCGATCGCTGGGATAAAGCTGGGTGACGAAACCAGGAATGCATTATGGTTTTGTTTGACCTGCAACTGGTTGAACTAAATCTGCGATCGCTTTCACTAAAACTTCTGGTTCCACCGGCTTGGGTACATGCCGTTGAAAGCCCGCCAACATCGCCTGCTGGTAGTCGATTTCTCCAGCATAGGCAGTCAGAGCGATGGCTTTTATTTGTCCTGCCTGTTCTGGCGGTAAGGCTCTTACTTGCCGCATTAGCATATAACCGTCCACCTCTGGCATCCCGATATCGCTCACTAGCACATCTGGCTTGAACTCACTAAAAGTAGCAATGGCTTCAACGGCTGAGGCAACCGCAGTTACATTTGCTTGGTACTGTTTTAGCAAGAAAGTTAAAAACTCTCGCGTATCGTTATCATCATCGACCACCAAAATTTTTATCCCCTGCAAATTCCGAGATGGCTCAGACTTTTTAACATCTGAATTCCTTGGGGATGGATTTGCCAGACTCGGCAGCCTGACGGTAAAAGTTGCCCCCTGTCCTTCGCCTAGACTGTCTGCCCAAACGGTGCCGCCATGTAGTTCGACTAAGTGACGGGCGATGGCCAGCCCTAACCCCAGTCCTCCAAATTTTCGAGTTGTAGCCCCATCCTCTTGGCGGAAGTAGTCAAAGACATGGGGAAGAAAGTCAGGGTGAATTCCCTTGCCTGTATCGCTGACGATAATCTGAGCAAAACCATCAAGGCGTTCTAGGCGGATTTCAACTTGTCCTCCAACATCGGTGAACTTGATGGCGTTGGAGAGCAGGTTCCAAATCACTTGCTGTAATCGGTTAGGATCGCCTGATACTAGCCCGACATCTGGTTGCAGCTGTGCCTGAATTTCAATGGACTTGGCTTGGGCCGCTAATCGTACCGTTTCCATCGCAGCTTGAATCGTCATCGCCAGATTAACGCGGGAAACATTCAGGCTGAGTTTACCTTGGAGAATCCGAGAGACATCGAGCAAGTCTTCAATTAGTTCCGACTGCAACTTGGCATTGCGTTCGATGACATCTAAGGCTTGAGCCGTCTTCGCTTGGTCAAGTTTGCCTGTTTTTAGCAGCTGTGACCAGCCTAAAATAGGGTTGAGGGGCGATCGCAATTCGTGTGACAGAACGGCTAAAAACTCATCTTTGATGCGGTTGGCTTGTTGCAGTTGTTGGGCTTGTTGCTGCATTGAAGTCAGCAGATCTGCTCGCTCAAGGGCGATGGCTATTTGGTCGCAGGTTGATTGCAGCAGGTTAATTTCTTCTAAGGTAAAATTAGTCCGGGTGAAACTGCCAAATGACAGCGACCCCAATAATCGTCCTCGAACGATTAACGGTTGACAGGCATAAGCAGTAATTCCCATTGACTTGAGCTGTTGGGCGTTAGGATCGGTGGAGATTTGCCCTCGATCTAGAACAATTTGCCGTCGCTGTTGTGCCACCAGTCCGCACAGATACTGACCAAATTCAATCCATTCCATTGAATGAGCCGTATCATCAGAAATCCCCGTATAGTTTTTTAGATGCAATATCGGTCGGTTGTCTTTTTGCTCAACCATGTAGTTGTAGTAGCAATTCAACCCCAGCTGCTCTGAAAGTTTGCTAAATAAGTTGTTCATCAACTGCATGGGGTGTTCGGCGGCGAGTAAATCGCGAGTCATCTCATACAGCAGATGCAACCGTTGATCTGCTTGCCGTTTTGCAGTTTTGTCTTGCAAGATTTTCACAAACCCCTGTATATGCCCTGCTTCATTTTGTAGCGGCATCATTAAACCACTCGCCCAGAATTGGGTTCCGTCTTTACGAAGGTGCCAACGTTCGTTCTCTGCCCGTTCCTGGGTCAAGGCAGTTTGCATCTCCCACTCGGCTTGTTTTTGCTCGTTATCTTCTGGTGTGAAAATGATTCGAGCGTCGCGTCCTATGGCTTCTGTTTCGGTATAGCCCAACAGCTTTTGGGCGCCGGAATTCCAACTGGCAATGATGCCGTTGAGGTCGAGGGTGAAGATGGCGTAATCTTTGGCGCTTTCAACCATGAGGCGGAAGCGAGATTCACTCTCGGCGATCGCTATCCGTGCCAACACTTGGGTGGAAATGTCTCGAAAATAGCAAACCACACCGTAGCGCCCCTCTGGCAGGGGAATCCGATTGATTCGCCACTCATAATATTCTATTACTCCGCGATCGCGACGCTCCTCGATTCGCTCTGGCACAAAGTACGGTTCCCCGGTTTCCAGCGTGTGGCGGTACTGTTGCACAACTTCATCTGCATACGCTGGCGACCACAGGATGTGCATCACTTCCTCGAAGTCTCGACCGATCAAATCGGGAATATCTCCAAAGACCGGCAATGCGGTGGGGTTCACTTGCCTGATACGGAAGTCTTCGTCAATTAGGAAAACACCAAGGGGGGCTTCGTCGAAGAGTGTTTGCAACTGTGCCTGACTCGAACGCAACGCCTCTTCTATCTGCTGACGCTTGGTGATATCTTGAAACAAAAGTACGATGGCATTGCTGTCATCCAGTAGGGCAGCCGAGATACTGACAACCACGGTTGAGCCGTCGCGTTTGCAGCGGTACGTCTCTACTCCAGAGAAGATTTCCCCGTTGCTCACTGCCTCTCGCACCAAGCGGCATTCCTCTTGTTTCTCTGGGGGTACAATGGGAATGGGTTTGCCTAACACTTCTGCTTCACTCCAGCCGAAGAGCTTTGCGGCTGCCGGGTTCCAGAGTTGCACAATGCAATCTGGTTCAATAATCGCAATGGGTAACGGTGAAGCTGCAATCAGGGTTTGTAGTCTTTGGAGAGTGCGTTGGTTTTGCTGCTCTGAGAGTTTGCGATCGGTGATATCGAGGGTGACACCGATCATCCGTAGCGGTTGACCGTTGGCATCGTAGGACGCTCGACCGCGGGCAATCAGCCAGTGGATGCTGCCATCTGACCAGACGATGCGATATTCGGCATCGTAATCAATTTTGTTTGCGATCGCCTGTTGCACCATTTCTCGAACGTACTGGCGATCGTCAGCATGAATCATCTCAAATAGCCGTTGGTAGGATAATTCTCCCTCTGGGGGTAGCCCAAAGTTTGCTTTACACCGATGGGAGCTATCCAGTACTCCTGTTACGAGATCCAGTTGCCAAGACCCAAGCTTACCCGTTTGCAGGGCAATTAAGAGCCGTTCTTCATTCTCACGCAGAGCGGCTTCGTCCAAGACACGTTGGGTAATATCGGCAAATGCCCCCACAACACCTCTAACCCTCTGGTTTTCATCTAATAACGGCGAAGCATAACAGAGCAGTTTAATTAATGTTCCATCGCTATGTACAATGTCTACCACTTCATCTTGCACCGATGTGTTATGAATTGCTGCATACTGCATCGGTAAGTGTGCAACTGGAATGTCTTGACCGTCTCGACATAAGCGATAAAGGGGGCGTTCATCGGCGGGAGCGCCCAAGGAGGCATTCGCGACCATCGGAACTCGAATCAGTTTAGACAGGTAAGGATTGACGCGAATTGTTCTGCACTCCGGGTCTTCGGCGATCGCTACGCCAATGGGCAGTAAATCAAATAGAGTTTGTAACTCGTTGAGGCGCTGGGTAAGTTGCTGGTTAAGCTGTTGAATTTCGGCTTCGGCTTGTTTGCGTAAGCGAAGCTCGTTGTAGACATCACTGATGTTAGCGAACAAAATGGCGAATTTGTGGCTTTGGGTTGCATCGATGCAAAAAGCCTTGACATCAAACCAACGATTACTCATTGCTACGGATTGAGCTTCAAACCGAATGGGTTTGCCCGTTAGCACCACTTTGCTGTAAATCTCAAACCAGCAAGCTTCGAGATTGGGGACAAGTTCTCGTGCCGTTTTGCCTGTGGCTTGTTTCAACCCCGTCATTTTTTCAAAAGCCGGGTTGACTTTAAGAAATCGATAATCAATCGGTTTACCGTTTTCATCAAACAGCATTTCGCAGATGCAGAAGCCTTCGTCGATGGATTCAAACAACGTGCGATATTTGGCTTCGGATTCGGCCAAAGCAAGATAAGAGCGATCGCGCTCGAACACAATGCTGGCAACTTGGGTGCCAAAGTCTGCCAGTTGCAATTCCCAATCGGTGGGCATCCGTGGTTGGTCAAAGCACAACATCAACGATCCCAGGGCTAGGCCGTCGGCGTCCATCACTGGCTGGGAATGACACGCCAAAATGCCGTGAGCCACACATAAATTTCGCCATTCCTGCGACCAGCGATCGTCGTTAACAATGTCGGCGCAGCTAATCGGCTCACCCCGATACACCGCCTCGCCACAGGTTCCAATGCACAAATCGTTGATTGGAGCATCCTTGAGTCCTTCCCCAAAGGACGATGGAAAGTCTGGAGTAATGGAACTCTTAAACGTCGTCACTTGAGCATTGGTCAGCAAAAAGCAGGCGCGTGTACCTGGATGCAGGTCAGACACTGAGGCACACATGGCTTTTAGGCATTCATCGAGGGGGCGTCCCGAAGCAATTAACTCCAGCAGTCGCTTCTGCTCGAATAGCATGAGTTCTGCTCGTTTGCGTTTTCGGCGTTCTTGGGTTTCTCGCAGTGCCCGTTGTACCGATGGCACTAGCCGCCCTAAGCGTTGCTTGAGAACATAATCTGTGGCTCCACGTTTGAGGGTTTCAATGGCTAATTCCTCACCGAAACTGCCAGAGACAAAGATTAATGGCACATCAGGACGCAGATGGCAAGCAATTTCTAAAGCACTGATGCCATCAAATTCCGGTAGTCCATAGTCTGCCAGAATCAGGTCAAACTCATTTTCTAAAAGTGCTGCCACAAAATCACCACGAGTTTCCACCTGGAGCAGTTCACAGTCGATGCCGCCATCCATCAGCGTGGCTTCAACAAGATTGGCATCCAACGGATTATCTTCAAGCAAGAGAAACCGGAGTGGCATTATCATTCCTCCTGCTGGAATTGGATATCTTCTGAAACTGCTGTCTTCAGAACAGGGGGCACAATTTTAACTCCTCCCAGATGAAAAATATCTGGCTAGTAAGTCTTCACCGCGATCGCCCAAGGAGTAAAGTAATGTTTCAATTTGTTTCATCGCCAGTGGTAAAGGCCTTGTCCGTCCGTTCTCCCATCGATTAACACTATGGAAAGAAACCCCTAGTTTCTCTGCAAACTTGACCTGTGAGAGTTCAAGCCGCATTCTTGTCTCACGGATCAACTCTGCAAGCTCTGTCTTCTCGATTGCAGCCATGAACGTGGATACCTTGATTACTATGTAACGAGCGGACTATAGCAGGTGCGATAGTTGCTGCTAAAATATACCATATTAACTTGTTATTATGGTCTCTACCCAAAGAAGCAGAAATGTTCGCCTGACAAAAATTTGTTGGGCACAAAAGTTACCAGCAATTGTTACAGCAGTTTGCAACTAAATGAGGTACACAATTAGAGAAGTAAAGATAAAAATTCTTCTTCTCCCTCCTGCCTCCTGCCCCCTACCTCCTGCCTCAAAACCAGTCAATTTGTACCTCATGCAAATGAAATCTGCTGTAA
>JAVRCH010000026.1:0-45803 GCA_034530795.1 Nostoc sp. DedQUE12a | reverse complement strand
TTACAGCAGTTTTCATTTGCATGAGGTACAAATTGATTGGTTTTGAGGCAGGAGGCAGGGGGCAGGAGGCAGGAGGGAGAAAAAGAATTTTTATATTTAATTCTCTAGTTGTGTACCTCATTTGGTTGCAAACTGCTGTAACTCCTAACTCTTACACTTCTAACTCAACATCAGCACTCTTTATTTACCCAAATTTTTATTTCACAGGTAATATTTTTGATTTTAAATAACTTTTAAGAGATAAAATTAGCACCAGCATCATTGCAAATTAATAATTACAGTAGATTGCAAGTTGGTGAAGTAAATAAATTTAAGTCTGGTGGACAGGCATAAAACCTGTTTGGCTTCTGACTAGGATAATTCACCAATTCTGCTGTATGTTTCAAGTCGGGATTAAAAACCCGCCAAAAACTGGACAGCAAACTATAGGGTATGTTTATGAAACCAGGCTTAAAACGTATTGAAGCAACTCTACATGATTTAGGGACTCGTGGCACTGATGCCGCTGAACCAGGAGATTCAACAAAGCGGCCTTTCTCGTTTAGAATCAGTGTTGCAGCTAACGAACCCACAAAAAGCACAAAGACTTCATCTTCTGAAGATGGTGAAGTCAACATACAAGAACAAGCAGCTGGCATTGGCGTCGATACGGAACAAAATTTATTTCGCCAGTACGAGTCTGTGCAAACTTTTCAAACAGAAGAGAACGGTGGTAAAACACCCAGCTTACCCAAGTTTAAAACTCCTAACATCAGTAGCCATCGTCACGGAGCAAATCCAGGCTTGGCGATGAACTTACTGCTAGAAATTCAGGAAAGTGTTGCTGGTTGGCAAATAGAACTACAAAATATTTTGCAGGAAATTCAGGATATTTACTTAGAAGGGCCAATTGTCAATGGCTGGTTAGAATCCAATTTCCAGGAGCCAGAACCAGGTGGAACTGCAACACTGCGCCATGCAGAAATTGACAAGTTAATGAACTATGTCGAAGAAATTTGTGCTAGTGGTGGGAAAGTCTCCTATCAATCGTCTGCCACTAGCTATCGCCTCTGCGGTGTGGATGATTCTGGTAAAGTTTGGTCGCGTCCATGTCCAGCAGATCAGGTTCCCACTGTTAGTATAGCGATCGCTCGTTACCAAAAGTTACGTCAGTTGTTGGGACGTAAGCAAACTTTAGAAACTCGCTTGGCTCAACTTGCTCAAAGTCTTGTAGTTTTACATAGCCATATTCAGCAAACGTGAAGTTTTAAAGATTTTTTCCGAAAAAACTCGGTTGGTGGGCAGATAAAATTTGGTTTAGATTAACTAAGACAAAATGTGCATTAGATTTAAGATTTTAATCAAAAATCGTTCGACTGAGCGAAGCCGAAGTCTCAAATCTGTCTTAGAAAGTTCCAAACTAAGGAAGCCTTAGCTCAGACTTTCCGCAAAATCCCAAATTAAATCTATGCCAGATATCCAAATCTCTGCCATTATCTGTACCCACAATCGAGATGCCTACTTAGGTGCTGCAATTGATAGTCTTTTAGCGCAGGATTTTGCTGCTAATTTTGAAGTTGTAGTAGTTGATAATGGGTCTAGCGATCGCACCCGTGAAGTAGTAGAACAAAGAGCTGACGATCCTCGCCTAAAGTATGTCTTTGAACCCACCATCGGTTTATCTGTCGCCCGCAACACGGGTGCAAAAGTGGCTAGTGCTGATATTCTGGCTTATCTAGATGACGATGCTGTTGCGAGCAAAGGCTGGCTGCAAGTTTTATATTCTGCCTATTACAATAACTCTAAACTAGCGATCGCAGGTGGCAAAGTCACTCTCATCTGGCCTGAAGGAGTGCAACAACCACGGTGGCTATCTCCAGGGTTAGCAGGAAATCTAGGTGCATACGACTTGGGTGACAATCTCATCTACATTCAGCAACCTGGCTTAACACCCAGAGGCTTAAATTACTCCATCCGTCGTAGTTTCTTAGAAGAAATTGGAGGTTTCGATCCTCATCTTGGTCGAGTAGGGAAAAATCTATTATCTAACGAAGAACTACAAATGACCGAATTTGCCTTACAACGTGGTTGGCAAGTCGCTTATCTTCCAGAAGCACTAGTCGCTCACAATGTTGCTCCAGAACGCCTGCAACGTTCTTGGTTTTTAAATCGAGGCTGGTGGCAAGGTATCAGCGAGTGCTATCGAGAACAACTCGCTGGCAGAGCTGGCATCGCTCAATTGCGGCGAGGCAGCGAACGATTTTTGCGCGGTTTGTACAAGGCATTACAATATTTCTTTGATCCAGCAGAACGATTTGACAAACTTGTGTATGCTTACGGTCAAATTGGCTACTTAAATGCAGCTATTCAAGGTCTTTTATCCACATCAAATAAAAAGTCATCAATATCATAAATTATACTGATTATGTCATCTAAAATACCAGTTTCCGTATTAATTCCCGCCAAAAACGAACAAGCCAACTTGCCTGCTTGTCTCACTAGCCTCAGCAGAGCAGATGAAATATTTGTAGTCGATTCTCAAAGTAACGATAATAGTGTTGAGATTGCTAAAAGTTATGGCGCAAATGTCGTTCAATTTAAATTCAATGGACATTGGCCTAAAAAGAAAAATTGGTCTTTAGATAATCTACCTTTTCGTAACGAATGGGTGCTAATTGTAGATTGTGATGAACGCATCACTCCCGAACTTTGGGAAGAAATTGAGCAGGTAATTAATCAGGATGAATACACTGGTTATTATCTCAATCGCCGGGTATTTTTCTTAGGAAAATGGATTCGCTATGGCGGAAAATACCCCGATTGGAATCTGCGTTTATTTCAGCATAAAAAAGGGCGTTACGAAAACCTACATACAGAAGATATTCCCAACACTGGTGACAACGAAGTTCACGAACATGTAATTTTACAGGGTAAAGTTGGGTATCTGAAAAATGATATGCTGCACGAAGATTTTCGCGACCTTTATCACTGGTTAGAACGGCACAACCGCTATTCAAATTGGGAAGCCCGCGTTTATTATAATATTCTCACAGGACAAGATGATAGCGGCACTATTGGTGCAAATTTATTTGGTGATGCAGTGCAACGCAAACGGTTTTTGAAAAAAGTATGGGTACACTTACCATTCAAACCCTTTTTGCGATTTGTGTTGTTTTATATAATCCAACGTGGTTTTTTAGATGGCAAAGCAGGATATATATATGCACGTTTGCTGAGTCAATATGAATATCAAATTGGGGTTAAACTTTACGAATTACGAAATTGTGGCGGTCATTTAAATACTGCAACTACACCAAAGCAGGAAGTTATTGAGTCTGGAACCAGAGGATCGGAAGGAAAGCTATTGACAATTGACTCCTAAGTTTAGCAATTTTAGATTTTGAATTTTGGATTCAAGGAGAAATTTAAAATCTAAAATCTTAAAATCTAAAATCTAAAATCCAAAATTGAATGACTAATGACAAACCTTTCGTAGATTTACGCAAATATGACCAATCTTGGTTCGATCGCGGGCGTCCAGGTTGGTATATTTTATTATGGTGGTTTGTACAAGCGATCGCCTTTCCTCTGACCCCTCAACCGTTAAATATTTTACGTTCTACTCTACTACGATTATTTGGCGCTCGTATCGGCAAAGGCGTATTAATTCGCCCCACCGCCCGTTTTACTTACCCCTGGAAAATTACCATAGGCAACTACAGTTGGATTGGAGATAACGTAGTTTTATACAGCCTCGATGAAATTAACATCGGCGAACACTGCGTAATTTCCCAGAAAAGTTACCTCTGTACTGGTAGTCATGATACCCAAGACCCTGCCTTTGGCTTGAAAACAGCGAGTATCACCATTGAAAATGGCGCATGGGTGGCGACAGATTGTTTCGTTGGGCCTGGAGTAAAAATTGGTGCTAATGCTGTGATTGGCGCTCGTAGTAGTGTTTTTACCAGTATGCCTTCTGGACAAGTTTGTTGGGGAAGCCCCTGTCGTCCGAATAAAGCCCGGATAAAACTCGATCCTGTCACAATTCCATGATTTCTTGGATAGACCTGTAGGGTAGCACAGCTAATTGTGCTACCCTAGATTTTTGGTATTTATAATTTAATCATTTCCATTCCTTTAATTCTCCGTAAAATTTCAGAGCTTTCACTTAGAGGCTATGTACTTTTTACATGAATACAGCAGATTTTAAGTAGGTTAAGTACAACAAGTAAATTTCAAGACTAAGCATAATATCTGGTTTAATTAACAATTCTCTTTTTGTTCATGGATGTATTTTATACAAACTCTGTTTAACAGATGTAAGCATTTTTTTGCAGATAGTTTACTTTTAATTAAATCTTTTAACTTTCAAGTACACAATTCCTGCGTATCTCAAAAACTTGGCAGAAGATATGGTATCTCAAATTAACTGGGTGGTGGTGTTGTGATTACAGCTATTGTTGAGTAAACTACAAAACTGGAATGTGAAAACCTGTGTTCGTGAACTTGACAAAGCTTTTAAAGGCGAAGAAATTCGAGAGTTAAAAATTTTAATCATAATTAAGTATGAATTTTAATAAAGATGAGAATAATATTATTTTAATAGTTGACGATATTCCTACTAGTTTAAAAAATGTATGCGATTTCTTAAAGGATTATGGCTTTCAAGTTTTAGTAGCTGAAGATGGAGAAAGTGCAATTAAAATTGCAGAATACGCCTTACCTGACTTAATTTTATTAGATGTAATATTGCCAAGAATTGACGGTTTTAAAACTTGCAAAATTTTAAAAAATAATCCAGCAACTCAAGATATACCTATAATACTTATAAGTGACCTTACTGATAAAATAAGTACAGTTAAAGGTTTGAAGATTGGTGCAGTAGATTACATTACTAAACCTTTAGAAAATCAAGAAGTATTAGCTAGGGTGAATATCCATTTACGCCTCCGAAACCTTACAAAAAAACTCACAGAGCAAAATATTGACATTAGCAAACAGCAAGCTGCGCTGCGGGAATGCAAGCACGCAGAAAAGAAAATTCGCGAACAAGCTGCTTTACTTAATATCACCACAGACGCGATTCTTGTTCAAGATTTGAGTAACCAAATTCAATTTTGGAATAAAGGAGCCGAAGATCTTTACGGTTGGATGGCACAAGAAGCTTTAGGTAAGAATTCTAATCAGCTTTTGTATCGCAAACAAAACTTCTGCCAACTGAAAAATATTCAAAAAAGTGTAGCTGAGAGTGGTTCATGGCAAGGTGAGTTACATCAAGTCACCAAACAAGGCCAAGAAATAATAGTTGCTAGCCGTTGGACACTCGTAAATGATGAAGAAGGGCAAGCCAAATCTATCCTCATTGTCAACTCTGACATTACAGAAAAAAAACAACTTGAAGCCCAATTCCTCCGCGCTCAGAGGATGGAAAGTCTTGGCATATTAGCAAGTGGTATCGCCCATGACCTCAACAATGCACTGACCCCAATCATGATGGCAATGCAACTTCTAGAAGCAAAACTTCCTGATGAAAAAAGTCATCAATGGCTAGCAATTATGGAAAAAAATGTTAAACGTGTAGCAGATTTAGTTAAACAAGTGTTGTGGTTTTCACGTGGCTCTGTAGGTAATTTTAAAACATTACAGGTGCGGGATTTAATTTTAGAAATAGAAACCATTATCAAACAAACATTTTCCAGAGCTATTGAAATTCGTATCGATGTTCCAACACAAAACCTGTGGAATATTTTTGGTGATGCTACTCAGCTACACCAAGTGTTGATGAACCTGTGTATTAATGCTCGTGATGCTATGCCTAATGGTGGGATCTTGAAGATTTCAGCAAAGAATTTCTGGGTTGATAGCCACTATGCCAGGATGAATATTGATGCTAAGGTCGGTTCATACATAATGATTAGCGTCTCTGATACAGGTACAGGAATTCCCAGAGAGATAGTAGATAGAATTTTTGAACCATTTTTCACAACCAAAGAAGTGGGTAAAGGTACAGGACTTGGCCTTTCAACGGTGCTTGGTATCATTAAAAGCCACGGCGGTTTTGTAAATGTAGTTACTGAAGTTAGTAAAGGTGCAGAATTTCAAGTTTGCTTACCTGTCACTCAAACAATTGAAACAGATAGTAAATTATGTGGAGATAGTGAATTACCTTCAGGTCATGGAGAATTGATTCTAGTTGTTGATGATGAAGATTCAATTCGAGAAATTACTAAAACCTGGTTGGAACACAATGGCTATAAAGTGATAGTCGCTAATGATGGTATTGATGCGATCGCACTTTATACAAAACATCAACAAGAAATTAGTGCGCTGCTGATTGATATGATGATGCCACACATGGATGGGCTAACAACTATAAATGTATTGAAAAAAATTAATCCAAATATCAAAATTATTGGTATTAGTGGGCTAGCCTCCAACCATGAAATGATTAAAATCCTTGGTAACAATGTCAAAACCTTTTTGTCCAAGCCCTACACTTCGTGTGACTTGTTAAGAAATTTACAGATGGTGCTGAATACAAAGTAGATTGGGCATGGGGCATCGAGGAATGGAGACAAGGAGGACAAGGTAGCAATCTTTCTCCCTTCTCTCCCCATCTCCCCATCTCCTCATCTCCCAGCCCCCAGTCGCGATCCCCAAAGAGTGGTAATATGTTCTCATGGCTGCTCTAATCCTTGGTATTGATGAACAAATTATTGGATGAAACGCTGTCAATCAGAATTGCTCAAAGCATAAAAAGCAGAGCTAGTACCCCATTTGACAATGCTTACAAAGCAGCATTGTCCACTGAGGGAGCAAAATATGTTCAAGGATTTTTAACTTTTGTGGGAAAACCATATAGACCAATTGAACATAGTTGGATTGAGTTAGGCGATGCTTCTAGCAATGACTCCCTTATACGCATTGTCGATCCCACATTACCGCACCTGAAAAAAAATCCTCAAGAACTCTGGTATTTTGCTGCACAAAAGCTGACAGTAAAAAAACTCAAAGCCATTATTGAAGAATCAAAAGAAGATTATCCAGAAGATAATCCCTTACCTATCTATGGTGACCCACCTTATGAATACTACGGTGATGTAATGTTAGGTGGTCAAGACTATTTAGCAGCCTATCAAGCAGCAGAAGCTAAATGTAAAGAAATCAACCAACTTAACCCTGAAAGAAATTAATACAATTTTAGATTTTAGATTTTTGTTTTCAGCTTAGCCACTACTCTGTGCTAGTTACTTTCCAAGGCAAAGTGATTTATGAATTCTGAATTCTGAATTCTTTTTTAATACGATTTGCCATCACTACCAAAATATTCGCGATAGCCACAAATTTTGTCTCCACGCACATCAAAGGAAACTGCTACTCGATTTTTGTAAGGTTGTCCAAATAAAAGCCCTTCATCACGAAATTCAAAGACAGCGGTTGTTTCATTGCTGGTAACACGGTCTAGACCAGTTAGCTTCAAGCCAGGTGTGAAGGATTGAGAAACATACTCGAAAAATTCTCTAGCTCGGTCTTTTCCCACATTCAAACCGTGAAATTTTCCCATAGGAAACCAAAGGGTAAAATCTTCTGAGAGCATATCTAGCAGTGCTTCCCACTCCCCTGTTGCCATCCCGTGTGTAAGATTCTCAAATGCCTGCTGAGCAACTTTTAAAGTATTTTCTGAATTTTGTGTCATTGTAGTTCTCCTTTGATATCTGACTTTTATACATTTTTTAGGTTTTAAAATTCCCTAGCAATAGTTACTTGAAATAGTGAGATATGTTACATAATTTAAACATAATTTCATGAATTGTAAAGCTAGTTATATTGTTGAGGCTCGGTGAAAATTCAATTAATAAATAGTAATACTTTTAATCAAAATTATACACAGCTAGATTAGGACAGCTATGTTACCCTACGAGTATCTATTAGTGAATTATTCCATGTACCTTATTTATGTGCAAACAACTGTGTAAAGCAGAATTCAGAATTTAGGAGTCAAACAAGCTTGATTGTTAACTTTTAGACTGAGGTTGCGTACTTCATTTTCCTTGTAATCTGCTGTATTTAATTTTAAGAGTTATAATTTTTAGATTTTTATTTTAAATTACAACTCAAGGCTAATTTATTGAGCAAGTTTAATAATTATCCTGTAATTACTAAATTAGTAAAAACTGGAAATAGATATGGTTAAAGGACATCAAGACAATCAAAGCTCAAATTCTATCCATAATAATGTTGAGATTCAAATGAACAAAAACATCTTGACAGGGCGCAAACATGTAGAAACTGAAGAGTCACTCAACTCAGTTCTCAACTTTCCACAAGTGGCTTTTGACGTAAAAAACTTTGTTATTGGAGAAGATGCTACTGCCCAAGTTCTATCCATTAACGAAAGTACAGGTGAATCTACACAGCGAGTAGTCCTGAAAAAAGGTTGGAGCGCACCTGTTGGTCATTTTACTACCAATGTGGAAATTTTTGTCTTAACAGGCGCACTTTCCCAGGGTGGGTTTATACTACGCAATCTTAGTTACTCTTTTATCCCTGCTGGTATACCTACTGGCCCTTGGAAAACAGAAGAAGACACGATTCTATTGTGGATGCCAGATGTTACACCCACGTATATCACAGAAGACTATGCAGATCTTCCGCAAATCGCAGAAACTTCTGTATATCATGCAAATATGCAGACCCATGAACGCATGACTGAGTATATTCCATTGCAAGAACTCCACGCAATGAAATGGGAGAGTACAACCTTTTTGCCTCCTGGTTCAGCCCGTAAAAGTTTGTATACTAATAAAAAAACTGGACGCGCTACGTGGATTCTCGGTTTAGTACCTATGTGGATTGAAGGCAATTTCTATGCTGGTCATCCTACTACGGAGGAAGCGTATGTGATTTCTGGCGATGTGCTTGGACATTGGTCTATGAGCGACGATCCTTTTAATAGACGCTATGCAGCAATGTGCAAAGATGGCTATTACTGGCGACCGGCACACATTCCACACGGGCCGTTTTGGACAGAAAGTGGGGCACTACTTTTGTTTCGCACTAATGACCGCCTAGATTGTTATTGGATATTACATAACCCAGACATTACTCAGCAAGATCAAGCACGTCTGGATGCTGCAATTAATAAGGGCAAGTAAAGTTTCAGTAGAGCGATCGCACTTCTGCCAGCCCAAACACCACAGCAAATAACTTTATCCATAAGGATTTTACAATGACGGACGCCTTAGGATGGCGAAAAAAATTCGGGGTGCTTGCGCCCAGTACGAACACCATCGTCGAACCAGATTTTCACGCGATGGCTGTACCGGGCGTTACGTCTCACATGTCCCGGATTCATATTCGAGACCAGGATTTAAGTAGCGATGAAAAAATGGTGCGTATTCTAGAGGAAATCGACAACGAAATTTTTTTCGCAGTCGATCGCGTCATGACTGCGGCTATCGACTATCTAATTATGGGAATGAGTGCCGAGACTTTTTGGGGAGGAATCGAGGGGAATAGAGCGTTCATTAAACGGCTTGAGGATTATACTGGCCTGCAAGTGGCTACCGGCGCTTCCCCATGTCAGGCAGCTGTGGAAGCATTCAAACTAAATAAGATTGCAGTCATCACCCCTTATCAGGCTGTGGCTGACGATAAATTACGCCGCTTCTTTAGTGACATTGGCGTGGAAGTCGTGCGGCTGAAAGGATTACGTTGCCCCACAGCAATAGCGATCGCCCAAGTCTGTGAAGATACTCTTCGCAACTGCCTTCAGGAAATCGATGGTGATGATATAGATGGTATCGTACAAATGGGTACTAATTTGAGTATGCTCCGGCTCGCTGACGAAGCAGAGCGATGGCTCAAAAAGCCTGTCATTGCCATCAATGGGGCAACCTGGTGGTATGCCTTACGACAAAACGATATCAGCGATCGAGTTTATGGGTGTGGCAGACTCTTGAGAGAATTTTGAATTACCAACTACGAATTTTTAAAGCTCGTTGTTTGTAACGGAGTATGCACAGTAGAACAATTAGCAATATAAAGGCTTTCATCGTAGATGGCTCTACTACCTTCTTGACTTCCGTCGCGGGAGTTTGAGGAGTAACACTGCATGGAATTTCAATAATTGGTGTATGGCTGGAACCGTTATTATTTGGAGTTAGATCGCATTCTCCTTTGTTGGTGAGAGACAAAGGTGGATTTGTGGAAGAAGAAATCAATGGCTGTCCTGAAGAGCCTGAAGAACTACCATCATCCAGTAGTAGAAGAAGAATTAAACCAAGACCGCCAACTCCAATTATTGGCCAGAGTGGGAAGGAATCAGAACTGTCTTGTACTAAGACATCCCCCTCAGAACCAGGGAAAGTATCGAGGCTGATTGTTTCTCCCTCCAATGGTACTGGATTGTCAGCCAGCAAAATATCTCCTGGTATATCTTCTCCCAAGAGTTGACTGAATTCTTCTGGAATTGCATTATTGGGGCGTCCGAATTCCCCACCATCTTCAGAGTATGGAAAAGATAGTACTTCAAAAATCCTGTTTTCTAGTTGGTTTCGATCTCCAGAATTTAGTGCATCCAAGCCTCTAGAGATTTTATCTACATAAAAATTCGTCATTTCTGGCGATAGGCCTAGAGACTGAATCTGCTCTTTAATATTGGAAATTTTTGAGGCTTCTTCAAACAACAGCCGTCCGTATGACAATTTCAAGTTTAGTAATCCACTACGAAGGCTCAGTGAGTCATTTATTCCTGAATATGGTGCCCAGTGGAACTGCTTGGTTACAAGTCCCAGTCCTTCTACTGAGTTACGACCAAAAGACTGCCCCAAGACGTATTGAGATCCATCCATGATTGTGGAGGATTCTTTTCTCCAAAATGAAGCGAAAGGTACTGTGGAGAGATTGCGATTGTTACCGTAAAACCTAGCGAAATTCTGAAAATTTTTCTCCCCACCAGCCGCTCTTATCAGTAGATTTTGATAGTTAGTCCCGCCATTTAGCTCAATTAATCGCTGGATTACCGTTCCAGTTTTATTGCAAGTCAAACCAAATCCCACATCACATCCAGGAATTACTCGCATCTGACTGAGATTTTGGTTATTGACTTGGTACTGGAGATACTCATACTCCAATCCTCGTTGGATACCATAACGGCCAATATTTAACTGTGCAAAAGTAGGCTGCCACGTAGTGAGTACTACTGCAACAGATGAGAATGCGATAGTCGCCCAGCGAACCGGCTTTGGCATAGCAATTCTTTGAATAGTTGATTTAGGCAAGATGTACCTCCGATAAATGGGGATTGGGGACTGGGGACTGGGGAAGAGGACAAGGAAAACAAGGGGGGCAAGGTAGCAATCTTTCTCCCTTGTCTACCCCCTCTCCCCATCTCCTCACTTCAACTCTTAGGTAAATCAATATTGATCGTGATTCCAGTACCTTTGAGATTTCCTGATGAGAGTGTGTGATATATGACCAATGCTCGGTTTGGTTGGTCAAAAAGGAATCCGCGAGGTGTAGGTTTGATCTTCCCTTGTTTGACTAGGGAAACGAAAGCTTCTAAATATCTACGTATACCTTGGCGGTTCTCTTGATTAGTATTCATATGACGCTCAATCAGCATCATAAAAAAGTCCAAGCTACGGTTTTCTTGACCCTCTATCAAACTTCCCTCATCTAAGAAAGAACTTGCTATGAGTCTGTTATCAACTTGTTTGACTTTAAAAAGAGTAAAGTAACGTCCTTCTTTTTTAGGATCGTTCGCATAACAAACCCACGAACCCTCTTGATTCTGTGTAAAACCCTGGTCGGCAAGGTAGGAAAGCAAAGAATTGCTTGCTTTGGTTTGTACTGGAGGTAATAAATCTTCAATGGGATCTAAAGAGCAAATCCTTTGGGTTGTTGTCTGTTGAATAACAGCAGGAGTCTCTTGGGTATAAGTACCGATAGGCTTGTCATCAGACATTGCAATGTTAGACATCGCAGCCAACGCAGAGACTTGGAAGAAAAATACTCCAAATAAACGAACAATAATATTCATGTTTCTCCTGTTACTTTTGCTTACATTGTCAATAATTAACTTGTTACTAAATCAAGGTGATTTAGGAGTCTTAAATTATTTGCTAAATTTAAGTATTTTCCTGATTTGACCAATTTTAGGCTGTATTCTCGGGAACAATATATGACTATTCGATATAGATAAATCAGCACAAATAGGCATAAATATTATTTAAATATAATGCCGAGATTCAAATTTTTATTGACAATACAAAACTTGTTTTTCGATATTCTCGCATATACGAAAAACAATTGACGCCATGTCAATTTTTTATATTTAAATTCAATTTTTCACTATTTACAGAAGGTTTTGTGATATACCTTTCTGTCTTTAGTGATTACTAAAAAGTGGCTTTATTAGCTATTTGATAGCTTATATAACCAGAATTATAAAAGCTCTGTGCTTTGAACAGTAAGCTTTTTACTGATTATGGTGTAGATTAAATAATGCTTTGTATTTTTGGAGGTAGCACACCTAACTAGCTGTTTCAGCATGTTTTTTATTTTATGTATAAAATAAATCTCTTGACAGTAAAATAATATTACCATGAGCTTGAGATGTGCAACACTTTTGTGGACAGTTGTCAAAGCTGTACACACTGAATTGGAACTATCTCTTGATTAAATTTTATGGCAAATACCTGAGACTAAAAGTCAATTGACTTACACACGCCTAGTATTTTAAAATCAAATACTATTATTGTTGGTGTTAGTAGTTAATGTTTTAAATATAACAATTATTTAAATTAACTACGGATAATTGATATATTATAATTGTTGGATAAGCCTGATTGTCTGAGTTTTAGGCTATAGGCGATTGCATGAAGTAAAGTTAAATTAGATTACAGCTATATAACTATTATTTAGCAGAGTATTGTCATATACATTAATCAGCCTGAATCTTTTTATTCACCAATGGTTCGAGCATTGCTAAATATTGTTATGAGTAAACAATATGTAGTTATGTTTGCTCTGTAGATAGAGGAATATCATGAGCAAAATGAGTACAATTTTCTTATGGCGATCGCTATTCTTTACCAGAATCAAAAGATGAACTTGGTGCTTTGACAAGTTTTGGCTGTATGAATGCGGAATTTTTTTATAGGATTCCTTTGATGCCTTTAGCATTACTCTGGCTGGCTTATGCTTTCCTGGGGTGGTATCTTGCTGCTAATCATATTATTTGGTTAGTGGGAGCTTTTGTCGCTGCTGTGGTTATAGCTGTAACACGCAAGAGTATTTCTTGGTTAGAACGTTTAGTTGAATTTGGCTCTAAAGTCTTAGTTGTTATTTTATTTTTAAGCATATCAATTGCTTTAGTTGCAACTTGGTCGTTATTATTTAGTCTATTTCTCATACCATTAGCAACTACGCTTTTAGCTGATTTGGAAATGCGTTTTGCTGGTTTCAACAAAATAGATTCATTTTGGATATTAACAATCCTAGCCATATTCGGTTTGATAGTGGGTGAAGTAATAGATATTCTATTTTTTCCCAGTAGCAGATATTGAAGAATAACTTATAATTCATGAGTTTCAGGTTTGGGAAACTACGCTTATAAAATGGGTAAGTATAGCAATCCTAAATCATTCATGAGAAATTTAGAAATTATTGGGTGAATAGAATTCGCTACTTCAATTAGCTGTAAAGTCCATGTTATTTTATCGTCGTCTAGTGGAAGGATTTGGCGATGGAGTTGAATTTTGGGTTGTTGGTTGCTTGGCTGCGTTTAATTCCTCTTGCAACATTTTCTGATAAATTTTAGGCAAAGAACTACTAATAGAGTTAGTTTCTATGCCATATCCCAAGCTTGTCCAAGTGGGAGAAAGTAGCCGTAAAACTTCATTTAATTTTCCCTGACGCAAGAGTTGAGAAATATCAGTTCTCCAAACTTTTGAATCATTTAGCCAACGATAAATTACTATGTCTTGATATTGTGGTTCAAAACTATAATTCACCCAAAACATCAACCGCATTGGGTTTGGGTGATAGCGAGGGGCTATATTGTACCAGGTAGTATTGATAATTTGATATCTACCTGCGGCAGTGGAACAATTACCTGTGTTGGGGCTTGTAATAATTGTGACGCATATCTCAGGATGTCGGCTGAGGTCGTTGACTTGTTGCCCACCATACAATAGAGAATAGGGACGGTTACCATTTGCCTCACTTGCTGAGATGGTTCGCATTAAAGCGCGAATATAAGGGTCGCCATTTTTCATCACCAAAGGTGGCTGTCTAACTTCAAAGACCGGATCGGAAGGCGATCGCAATTCTCCTTGAATATACCACTGCAACAAACACACAAAGCCCAAAAGCGCCGCTATTGGCCCAATCAGTTTTTCAACACCTTTGAATTTAAAGCCTTTCAGAATTTGACTCCTTAAAATTTGCTTTTTTCGCTCACGAAAATTATCGACGAACTCATTGTGACAAAGTTCGCGTTTATTGTCATACAGCAGGCAATGGGCAATAGGTTCGCAATCAGCAGAGCTTTTATCAAAGGAGTTTAAGGGCTATGAAGCTTATACAGCAAGCACTTTAGCTTGCTTATCGCCCCTTGGAAACTCGGATACACGACATCCTGATGGGCTGTAAACTAACATTGCGTTTTGTACTAAATTCGCTGGAAATGGAGAGCATCAAGGCAGTCCAAAGACTTGCTTGTGAAAGCTTGCTCAATATCGAAGATGCGATCATAGACCTGTTAACGTTCACTACGAAAGCGCTAGCAAAAGCAGGTTTTTTACTTATCAGAGATACCTTGAACAGTTGCAGAAATACTTAGAAGCGAGTGATAGTGAGGTTCTGGGCACGGCTGCAACGCTGGCGATGTTGTCTTTTGTTGCTAAAAAAGTCGGGAAATATAGCTTACTCGCTCGTGCGCGTTTCCATTTTTCTCAAAAACTGCTCGTAATCATCTGAAGTATCTAAATCAAATGCACCTTCTGGGAAAGGAATTCCCAAAACTTCTTGAGGATATTTTTTTATTAGTTGTTTTGCACCATCCGTACCACTGAGGGTAGTTAGTTTTGCAAATAAAGTGTGGTCAAATAATGCAGGAACACCTAAAGTGTTTGCATATTGGGAAGCAACAATTGGCTTAAGAAGAGTTTCGTGAACCTCAACAAGTTGATTGATAATTTGAGGTGAAATCAAAGGTTGATCGCATACCATCAAAACGACAGCTTTTGCTTTTTTGTTAATAACGTTTAAAGCTTCTATACCAACACGGATGGAGCTATTCATCCCTTCACTCCAAAGTTGATTTTCTACAATATGTACTTTTTCTAAGTTAATCTCTGGTTTTATACATTCAGCATATGCCCCTAATACAACGATAATTGGACGGCAAACTGAAGCAACCGCCACTTTAACTACATACTCAATCAAGCTCTGTTCGGCGTAACGTAGTAATTGTTTTGGCGTTTTCATACGAGTGGATGCACCAGCGGCAAGGATAATTAGACCGACATCAGACATGTGATTTCCTCTCCATGAATTGAGCCAAGTCGTGTTCTGAGCATTCCACCAGCCCGATTTGCCAGTACTGCTTGAATTTCTGCTACGATTGAGAGCGCGATCGCTTCTGGAGAATCTGCGCCAATATCAAGACCTACAGGAGCGTAAAGACGTTGCAATTGTGCGTCTGTTGGCACAAATCCTTCCGATTTGAGATCTTGCAGTAATCGTTGGGTACGGCTTCGAGGACCGAGAATACCAATGTAGCGTACAGAAGATGGTAACAAGGTTCGCAGCAGTGCCAAATCGCTCTCATATCTATGAGTCATTATGATAGCAACTGTGCGTGAATTCAAATTAAGATGGTTTTGAATTACTTGAGGTTCGCTAAAAATAATTTGGTCTGCATTTGGAAAACGTTCAAAGGTTGTGTAGCCCGGTCTATTATCGACAATAGTGACGTGCCAACCTTGATGTTTTACAAGATTGATGACAGGAATGGTATCATGACCTGCACCAAAAACTACCACAGGAACAACAGGATGAATTACTTCTAAGAACACTTCAGCAATACCATTAGCAAGAGTATAAGACTTTATTTGTGATTTTCCTTGCTTAAGTACTTGTTGAACATCTACCAAAATCTTTTGCACAAATAGCTTGTCTTCAATATTACTAATAACAGTACCATCTGGTTTTAAGAATAATCGAGATGCTATTTTAGTCATGATTTCTCCAGCCACTTTAAATACAGTAGCCATTACCCCTGACTGTTGCCCGTGCAAACATTCAGCAATAAAATCTAGCTGGCTTTTGGCTAATTCATTAGAAAGCGGCTCAATGAGTACTTCAATTACACCATTACAACCAAGACCAAATCCCCAAACAATATCATTACTGGCAGTAGTATCATAATTGACAACAATTGGTGTTCCATCAGCAAACATCAGAGCTTGGGCTTTTTCAAACACATCACTTTCTAAGCAACCACCGCTCACACAGCCAATCATTTGCCCTTCTTCAGTCAGCAACATCCGGGCACCAGCGCGACGATATACAGAGCCACTAGTCTTGACAACGGTGGCCAGGGCAGTAAGTTCGCTTCTATTTTGAGTGTCTTTAAAAGCTGCAACTATGTTTTGGAGTTCTTTCATGGATAGGGTAGAAAATACAGGAGATACAGAAAATGTTTGGACTTATTTTCTTTGCAGAAGTGTTTTATCTATAGGAATCCGCTTTGATTCCTGAAATTATTTGCGTAGGGAGGGAACTCTTAACAGGGAACTCTTAACAGGGAAGAAGGAATAAAAATGTACTGAGTTTTTTTCACGCAATCAAATACGAGTCCTATATCTGAGAACAGTATTCATAACTTTAAGCTGCTTTCAGTTTAAATAAATTTTCTGCATTTAAATGGTATATTTTTTTTCTATCAATATCACTCATAGCTGTATTATCTATACCTTCGACCGCTTTCGCTGTCGATTCATATGGATAATCAATTGCAAACAATATACGCTCAGAACCTAATACTGAAAGTGCAAACATCAAAGCTGGAGGCCAATTTACACCACTAGTGGCAACAACAAAGTTATCCATAAAATATTCACTAGGTGTTTTTTGCCGCTGTTTTATTCGACTTGAATCATCCATTTTTGTCCAAGTTTCATTAGCAAAACGACTGTCGATACGGGCAAGCCAAAATGGTATACCTTCGCCCAAATGCCCTAAAACAAACTTAAGTTTGGGAAAGCGATCAAATAAACCACTCAAAATTAAACGCATCGCGTGGGTGCTAGTTTCGACAGCAAAGCCCCAACCAGCACCTTCAAGACCGTATGAAAGAAAAGGTTTGATCATCTCTGGAGAAGGTGTTCTTGGATGTAGGTAAATTGGTACATCCAATGCTTCGGCAGTTTCAAACACTACCCAATACTTCGATCGATCCAAATACTCCCCTTGGGTGTGGGAATTGATGATTGCACCTTTCATACCCAGATCTTTTACTGCTCTTTCCAACTCGCAAGCAGCCTTATCAGGTGCTTGGGGTGCTATTGCGGCAAGTCCAGCATACCGTTGTGGGTAAGCATGGATGAATTCAGCTAATCGATCGTTGCACTTTTTGGCAAGATCTACTGCTTTATTGGCACTGAACACCTGAATGCCTGGTGAGGTGATTGAAAGTATCTGCATATCAATTCCATATCGATCCATGTCACTAATGCGGCCAGCTCCTACATCAGTAAGGCGATCGCGTATTTCTTTAGTTGCAGAACTACTCAAAAAAGGTTTGTACAATTTTTGGAATCCAGGTTCTTTTTCGGCGTCAGTGGCAAGCAGTTTGCGCCACTCATCAAATAATTCTGGCGTTGCAAAAGCCTCTTCAATTGCAATTTTCTTGAAGACAGTCTTGCTGAACTTAGTAGTATCGTTGGTAACTTGAGATGTTGCTGTCGCCAAAGGACTCACCCCTACACCAACACAAAAATCCATTGCTTTTTTCAAAAAAGCTCGTTTGCTAAAATCCATTACTATTCCTGACTTAATAACTTAAAAACTTGTAATCTCAAGCAAGACTAATAAATGATTAGAGCGTTAGGTGTGTAATACCATTTCACAAAATGAATGATACCACCCAAAATCTAAGTAGAAAGGTGCAAAAAAAACAAAGTATGTAACGAAAAGTAAATTTATCTGAAAACCTCTTCCCTTCTGCCTCCTGCCTTCTGCCTCCTGCCTTTTCATAACGACAATTTTTAACACCAACCTACTTAAAATCCAAAATTAGTATTAGCTGCTGAAAATTTTGTTCAAGGCATCAAAACCGACTTGGAACACCTGCTCTAGATTCTGCCGCAATTCGAGTTCTTCTTCAGGTAAGCATTTAAAGTTTGCGAACCATTCGATATAAGTGCGATCGCCGTCTGTGATTGGTAACAGCTGTATAGTACAAATGTAGTCTTCCATCGGCTTATTAGGCTCTAGCAGCAAATAGGTGCAGACATGTTTTCGATCGTCGAGTCCTAGTAATTGTTCTCGTAACGTCAGCCCATCTTCACGATTAAAACTACGGATACAGCCTATCTTATCGCTAGGCTCACCATTTTTTATATGGCTGTCGATTACAGACGGATACCAATTAGGCAGGCCATTAAAGTCTCGTATTTTTGCCCATACTTGTTTAACCGATGCGTTGATTACAGAACTGGTTGTAACGTTTACTAGCATTTCATTGTTATACTAACTTTGCTTTAACACGAGTCTCCAACGGAGGGCTATCTTTCCTAAAGGCTGGCATCAAAGCTCTTGAAGAGAGTAGGTAGCCAACTGATTTCTTTAACATTAGAAAATGTGACTAGCCCTACACCTGCGATCAAGAAGATGATACCGACAATTTTCTGGAGCGAAATCGGGTCTTTAGGAGACTCTAAGATGCCTAGATGACTGACTACTGCTGCCATCACCACCTGACCCAACACAAACAAAACAAAGAAAGTACTAGCTCCCAAACGGGGAATTAAAACGGTGGTTCCCAAGATTAACAAAGCACTAAAGACACCACTGAGATATAAATGTATGGGAACATTTTTAAATTTTGCAGCGATGGCTAACCCATCTGTGTTTGATGTCAAAAGCAAGGTTATCGACAAAGCTATCAGGGTAGTGGCCAGACCCATGAAAAAGAAAGCTATATTGGCTAGAATTGGCGAACCTACATACCGAGCCACAGAGCTATTCATTGGCAGATAGATGGGGGTAATGGCTCCCATCAAGAAAGCACCTAATATAAATACTATAAATTGCATGGCTTAGATTTCCTTTTCGTTTTTATTAACTTCAAAAGCCGTAAACGACGGCTGATTATGATATTTTCAGGACTGGCTTGATCGCCTTGCCCGCTTTAGTATCTGCTACAGCTTTGTTGATATCCTCAAAATCGTAAACAGTAATCAAACGTTCAAAGGGAAAGCGTCCTTGCTGATTTAATTCCAGCAATGTCGGCAAAAAGGTATTTGGTACGGAAGACCCCTGAATAATTCCCCGCAAATTTGCTGCACGTTTAAAGACTTGCGTTGGTGAAAACGGATATTTCTCGCCAAAATGAGGCGCAATTACCATGCCACATTCGCCACCAGTGGCTAGACACTCAATGGCATCGTTGAGTGCTTGTTCATTTCCAGAAGTTTCCAGGGTATAGCGAACACCATGAGGAGCAATTTCTTTGATCCGCTCGGCAACTCTACCGTCTTTAGCATTGAATATATGGGTTGCGCCCAACTCCAGCGCCAGATTTAAGCGTTCTTCCACCACATCAATCGCAATCAATGGCGACGCGCCAACTAGCTTACCTGCCATAATGGCACTCAAACCGACAGCACCAGCACCAAAAACTGCTAGTCCGTCTCTGGGGCCGACTTTAAACGTATTGAGAATAGAACCTGCACCGGTTTGAACCCCACAGGGAATGGCCGCCAATCTCTCAGCAACCTGATTGCTGGTCACTGGCACGACATTGCGCTCTACTGTAATTGAGTGCCTAGCAAAAGAGGACTGCTGAAAAAATGCACCGGAAATCCGCTCTTTGCCCAACTTAATCGTGTGGGAGCCATCTAAGCGAGTGCCACCAAATCCCAAGGGAATGTGATGATCGCAAAAGTAAGGCTGACCCTCCAAACACCCACGACAAGTACCGCACCAGGGATAAGAGATGATTACGCGATCGCCTACTTTAACTCGGCTAACTCCCGATCCGACAGCTTCCACTACGCCTGCGCCTTCATGACCCAACACAACCGGCAGTTTCATGAGATTTTGCGCCACAAAATCTGTATGACAGATACCGCTAGCTTGATTACGAACTAATATTTCATTGCTGCGTAGTTCATCAAGTTCAACAGTCTCGAATGTAAATTGCCCGTGAGGTTCGTGGATGATAGCAGCGGTTGTCATTGTAGCCATTTTATCTCCTGGTTTGTTGTTAAAAAAATTCTTGCCCCATTTGGCTAATCCTTGAGATTAATTGATTATGCTTGCTGTAAAATTTCAGCATTGATTGGTAATCGCCGAATCCGTTTGCCTGTAGCCGCAAAAATCGCGTTGCATACCGCAGGTGCGATCGGCGGTGTGGAAATTTCACCTACACCACTAGGTTTTTCAGTGCTATTAACTATATAAACTTCAACCTTAGGCATCTCATTCATCCGCAGTACTGGATAATCGTGAAAATTACTTTGCTGTACGCGACCGTTTTTAAAGGTAATCTCTCCATACAAGGCGGCGGATAAGCCATAGACAATGCCCGATTCCATTTGGGCCCGCACAGTGTCCGGGTTGACCACAATACCGCAATCAACTGCACAAACTACTCGATGAATATGCGGCTGCCCATCAGCAGCAATTGATACCTCAGCAATCTGGGCAACGATGCTGCCAAATGATTTATGTAGGGCTAGTCCTTGGTGTACATTTACTGGAAGCTTGCGTCCCCAACCTGCTTTTTGTGCAGCGAGTTCCAAGGTAGTTCGGTGTCGCGGTTGGTCGCCCAGCATGGCAAGCCGGAATTCTAGCGGATCTCGCCCAGCAGCAGCGGCCAATTCATCCAAAAAAGACTCGACAACAAAGGCAGTAAAACTGTGGCCAACAGAACGCCACCACAGCACTGGTACGCCATTATCAACAGGGTGATGGTCTACCAGTTGGTTGGGAATTGCATAAGGGTGATCTGCCCCTTCAATTGAAAGATGGTCGATGCCTTCATGAATCAATAATTTTTCAAACGGAGTACCCTTGGCAATTGACTCACCAATCAACCGATGAGACCATGCAGTAATGTTGCCATTTTTATCGAGTCCGGCGGCAATTTTACTGTAATGCACTGGTCGATAATAACCGCCACGGATATCGTCTTCCCGCGTCCAGATTACTTTCACCGGCTTGCCAATGGCTTTGGATAGTTGCACGGCTTCTTTGACGTAATCCCCATGTGGATTAGAGCGTCGTCCAAAGGAACCCCCCAGTAAAGTTGTATGAATCTGAACTTGTTCGGGCTTGAGTCCGGTAATTTCACAAGCCGCCTGTAGATCGGTGGTGTGCATCTGTGTGCCTGTCCAGATATCGCAACTATGCGATCGCACATCCGCAACACAGTTCAATGGCTCCATCGGCGCATGGGCCAGGTAAGGTGTTTCGTAAACTGCTTGGAGCTTTTTTGCTGCTGTATCAAGTGCGGGTGTGACTTCGCCCGTTTTTCTAACTATCAGCCCTGGATTGATTGCTAGGTCAGCATATTTGCTCTGTAAACCTTCAGACGAAAGCTCGGCATTGGGGCCTTCATCCCATGCGATCGTGAGTGCATCACGCCCTTTTTTAGCAGTCCAGAAGCTATCAGCCACAACTGCTATACCCATAGGCAGGACTACCACATGCTTTACCCCTGCAACGGCTTTGGCTGCTTGAGCGTCAAAATGTTGCAAGCGGCTGCCAAAAACTGGCGGACGCGCAATCAGAGCAATCAGCATTCCGGGAACTTGGACATCAATTCCGAATACCGCTTTACCCTTAACTTTGTCCTCGGTGTCCAAGCGCTTGATTGGCTTACCAATCAGTTTGAATTCACTGGGTTTTTTGAGTGTAACGTTTTCTGGCACTGGCATTTGCGCTGCGCGATCGGCTAATTCTCCGAAAGATAAGCGGCGATCGCTAGCTGGATGTAAAATATAACTTTTTTCAGCAATACAACTCTTTGGCGATACATCCCAGGTGATGGCAGCCGCAGCGATCAACATTTCTCGTGCTGTAGCACCAGCGAGCCGCAGTTGATCCCAAGTGGAGCTGATGCTAGTGCTAGCGCCGGTACCTTGATAATTTTTCCACACTGTATGGTAATAGTCGGGATGCACGGGGGCAGACTCAATGCGAATTTTGTTCCAATCAGCTTCGAGTTCTTCAACGAGTATCATGGGTAAAGAAGTATAAACCCCTTGCCCCATTTCAACTTTATGGACAATAATCGTCACGGTATTATCCAGTAGGATACGGATAAACGCGTTGGGCTTTGACAGGGGCTTTGTTTGATTAGCTAAAGAGGTGGCAGCCTGTACGCGGCTGGTCGGTGGCAGAAAAAACCCAAGAAATAAACCCGCTCCCGCTGCGCCAGATGCCTTAAGAAAACTGCGCCGCGTAGTTTTATTGTTTTCCATCTGGCAAACCTCCTTAACTTTGCTGGCTCAACAACTCAGAAGCTCTATGGATGGCGGCTCGTATGCTTTGATAAGTACCACAGCGACAAATGTTACCAGACATCGCAGCATCAATATCAGCATCTGTGGGTTGTGGATTTTCAGAAAGCAGTGCCGCAGCAGCGAGCATCTGCCCGGACTGACAATATCCACATTGCGGTACATCAAGTTCCATCCAAGCTAGTTGAACTGAGCGATCGCCGCTCTCCCAAAGTCCCTCTATAGTTAAGATGTCTTGATTAATACATGCCGACACTGGTGTCACGCATGAACGAATAGGAATACCGTTGAGATGTACTGTACAGGCACCGCATTGCGCCATACCACACCCGAATTTAGTACCATTTAGCCCAAGATGATCCCGAAGCATCCATAGAAGTGGAGTGTCGTCTGTGACGTTAACCTCTGTATCTTCTCCGTTCACCTTTAAATTTATAGTTGGCATATTAATCATTAACCTTTAACAGCTTCTGGGATATTGCTAATTTCATTGCAGTCATTAACTTTTCCAAAACTATGAACAATGAATATACTTTTCCAAACTGCCATACAATTCACAAAAAATATGATGTAGATGCAAACCTTCAAACCAATGCTAAGTCTCACTTTCTTAATGCAAGAATTTTGAATTAGTATCACTTGTCGATGCTAACTTTTTGGAAAAGTGGTGTGTCACAAGACCCAATAGGGCGCATTCGCAACCCAGTTTCAATCAGCGCAAACACGGTCTTTGGTGAATTTATTGCCGTTGACTCAGGATTATCTTGAAAACGACCGATCGCATCCGGCAGTGTGAGTTCTGGACTAAACAACATATCCAATTTGCCTATTCTATCGAATGCAGATAAGGCATATGCAGCCACCATATAACTGGAGCCATAAGTACTTTTGAGATAATGTTTTGAACCGAATATCTGTGCTGCATTATTTGAGAATATTGACCAAATAGAAGGATGAAGTATGTCAGGACATCCTAACTGACAAGCCAGATGAATCAAGTAAGTGCATCGTAAATAAGTATCAACTCGGAAGTCATGTATTGATTGTATATATCCTTTCATACACTGTTGAAAGAACCTAACTATATCAGGCACATACACATCAAGTACTCCGAGATTATTTAATGCATAGATAAAAAATGTTATTTGCGATGCCTGTGAAGCAGGCGAGAGTGTATGATAAAGCGATACAGCTTGTTCTACCCAGTCCCTCTTATAAGTGAGATAATCAGGACAATCTAATACGGCAATTGCATTGAGTATGAGCGAGATTGGAAATAGATAGTAATCTGCTCCCTCATGAACTCCATCCGAATCTCGTGCCAATGAATCGTTTAACTCCGAATCAAAGATATTTAAAAGAGTCTGAAGATGATTTTGTCCTCCAGTACATACTTGCTCTCTGCAACCGATGATGGCCAAGACGGAAAAAATAATCGCGGAACCTCTACCACGGTAAAAGATATCAGAGATAGTTGCAGCCAATTGCAAAGCTTTATCGGCATAGGTATCCCCATTTTCCTGCTGTAATACTAGCAAGTCTGCGAACTCTGCCTGCCCTACAGCCAACAGCAGATTAGCGAATAGCTGCAATTTCTCATAACGAAGCTTATCGCTGGATAAATCCAATTTCGTTACTTGCTCTAATGCCCTTTCCAGATGCCAACGAACAAGATGTCGATAGGGTTCAAGCTGACCGACCTTGACTAAACTTTCCGTTAATAAAGCACAAGCGCGTGCGTACTGCCAAGGTTCCCTCGGTAACTGGTCGATCGCCCTTTTAAACTCGTCATGCGATCGCTCTTGAGCGAGGCAACTATTGAACGATACAGCTTCACATTTTGCCAGGATGCCATTAAGCAAATGATGTGCAAATGTATTGTAACTAGTGTTAGTTTTTCGAGATAGTGCAAGGCTTATTTCGAGTAACCGATCCGATTTCTCTGGATCGAAGCCTGTTGGTTCTTGCCCGATTCCTAAGCCATGAACGCACCAATGCCAGGGAGTTGGAAAAACCCGCCGTTCATTTAGCAGCCCTTTGAAACACTGGTGCTGAGCGATCGTCTGACTGATTTGCGGCAAAATTTTCGGGAACTGCATAATCTAAAGGTACTTTTCCTGTTACTGGTTCGTGGTTAAAAATCTTGAAATCAGGAACTGCGATGCCGTGGAACTCATCTATCTTTCCTTGGAGCATATCTAGAGTTAAATTCAGCCACTTAATGCCTTCAACGTAAATTGCTAATGGACGCTTTTGCTGATGTGCATTGTCGATCAAAACACCATCGTTGTTCTTGCTGAAATGGTACGGGGGCATTGCCATAAAGTGGGTACCCATTAGGAAAACAAAACGTATAAGCCAGTTAGGATCGTTCTGATTTATATCTGAATCTGGATTGTCCAACTTCCAAGCAGCAGTCATGACTTGGGCAAAGTGTTCTTCTATACCTTTGTATGAGAGTTCATAGGGGTTCTCTTCATCAAAAGCGATCAAAATATGCGGTATTTCTCTGTGGAGTTGGTAGGCAAGATCGAAATATTCACCGTGAATCTTATCATAGTTGCCGAGACTATTATGCCAGGGCTTGTTGTCGTACATCGGATCGTCTGCATTGGTATCAACACCATTCTCATAAAATCCAATAGCACGCGGATCGAGGAAACGAATCTCTAGATCTTCAGCGGTAAACGGAGGGTTTGTGACAGACAAGTTGTCATACTGTGTTAACAATGGCTCGATATTGCCAATTTTGATATTCTCGGTATTAGTATCGCCCATAACCAGAGAGTGGAACTTCGGCTCTAGAATCGAATGGTAAATTGGATTTTCCCGAAACTCTCTGAGCAGCCGAGGCAAGTTACGCATTCTCTTGCCGTTAATCATAATATCTTCGCTTTTTAGCAGGCTGTCGCTGAAAGTTTTCGGTGCTGTCTCCTGCGCGAGAGCAAGACGCTTTTCAATTTTGGTGAAATACGATTGCTCCAAAGTAGGCTGCGACATTTTGCGCCGACGCTGAGAGTGAATCTTTTCATTCAGCAGCCGGAAGATTACGCAATAGAGTGCGGCTACAATTTCTTTGGACGGATTACATCTTCTGACAAACTGACTAACTTCGATGCCAGGAACAAAAGTCATGTCGTAAATATATTCGTAGATTGTAGATCCATCCTCTACGACTTTTTGTTCGCGCTCAATCACACTCAATACTTGAGGAAAAAGAGGCTTAACTAAGTCTGGTAAATTCATCAAGTATTGAGTCTGACTCTTGGCTTTCGCACAAGGAGGCAACATTACATTAGTCCCTTCCCGTCCCCATTTTGGGGTAATCAAACGTTCGCTTAACACCTTACGAACAAATTTTCCACTAGCTGGTTTTTCTAAAAAGAGGGTCATCGATTCGCTTCCTCCATATCCAAATCCTAAAAAAGTCTCATCAGGATTTAAATAATTAGTCAGCTCATCTGGAGTTAGATGCTTAACAAGTACATCGCAATATTCAAGTATATCGCAATGTTGTTGAACAATACTCAAATTGTCAGGCATAACTTCTAATTTGTTAGCTTCATGATTTTGTTTCGGTTTAGTCTTTTTAAAAGACCTATCTTGGTGTTTCATAAATCTTTATGTGTTATGAATTTGAATAAGTAACGTGCAGCGCGATCGTCTAAATTTAATCCTCACGTTATCAACATATACACACAATCTGCGTTTATACAATTCCTTAAATACTTAGACAAACTCAAATTATTTGTTGGGAAATATTTCGTTCATCACTAAAATAACTAGTGTATATTGCAATACGCTTGGGTTAAGCATTTCTTTCTTCTCTTTGCGTCCTTTGTGTCCTTTGCGGTTCGTTAAAAAATTGACTTTAGCAAAGAGTTTTTGCCTTAACTGAACTGTATTGGTGTATATTGCCAAAACAGCCATTTTTATTACAGCTAGGAACCCAGGTTAAACAAAAAAGGAACTGATTAGTCTTATTAAGATTGAAATTAAAATGTCTTCTTGTTCAGATTTTCTCCGTTGTTGTTGATGTTAGACATTCTTTTTCTCCCAAATTTCAAATTTGAGCTTGGACTAAAGTTAATCGCTAGTTTGGCTTGACTCTAATTTTTAATTGGTAGGAGTGATTGAATTTTATTCACTTGATTGGGCAGTACCAATTTGCTAATATCTTCTCTGGTGCATAAGTTGATTGTCCTGACACAAATGGTACGAATGCCACTAAGATAAGCTCTAAGCTATGGATAATAAGGGTTAGAGCTTTTAATGCAATTGAGCAGTAATTAGATGAGTTAGCTGTTAGCTCACAGTGCTGTCTCTTGCAGATGGAGCAAAATGGATAGGGCATAAAGCAGATATATGCCAAAAAGTTTTTCTAGGTAGAAAAAGCTTACTCGTCATGAAATACTTTATTAGTACTCTCTTAGCTCGACTTTATCCAATTAAGCGGCATAAATAGCAATATCCCTCAAACGTTCAAATAAGGTACGAGGGACTTTTACAATTTCAGTTGATTCAGATGATATCGAAAAAGTCGCAGCCCAGAAAAATCGGCGTACTAGAGCTAGTGCGTCAGAAAAAGTAGGCAAAGATTTTGAGTAGCAAATAGTTTGTCGAGTTTTCCAAAAATAATGGGCTTGTAAATGATGGGCCAATATAGTTACCAAATAACTTATGCACCAAAGAGGATATTAGCAAATCGGTACTGCTCAATCAAGTGAATAAAACTCAATCACTGTTACCAATTAAAAATTAGAGTTAGGCCAAACTAACGATTACCTTCAGTCCAAGCTCAAACAGTTATATAAATTGGCAAGAAAACGCCGATCGCTATTAACGTTAAATTCGGAGAAAGTAATGACACAAGCAAAGTTAGGAATTCTGGCGCACTTGGAAGCCAAGCCGGAAAAAGTACAAGAGGTTGAAGACTTCTTGAAAGGAGCATTGCCCATGGCCTTACAAGAGGCTGATACAAATACATGGTTTGCAATTAGGTTAGGCCCGACAACATTTGGTATTTTCGATACCTTTCCTCACGAGGATGCACGCCAAGCTCACTTGAGTGGCAAAATTGCAAAAGCCTTATTTTCTCAGGCAGATGAGCTTCTAGCTTCCCCTCCTGATATCAAACAAATTGAGATCCTGGTATCAAAATTACCGCAGATATAGATTCGATCTCTATTACTGACATGTGCTTGTTCATGGGTTCGTTTTGAAGTTGTAGTTGAATTTGGAGAAATGATTATGCCCAGTATTACTTTGTTCGGTACAGATAGTGATGACACATTTGTTCGCCAGATTACAGAAGCTAGATCTCTAAATATCTTTGGACTTGGGGGTAATGATTTAATTTTTGGAGGTGCCAGTAACGATCGCCTTGATGGAGGAGATGGGAATGATGTTATTCCAGCTCGTGCCGGAAACGATACTCTCATCGGTGGTAAGGGCAACGATCTCCTCGCTGCTCAAGATGGAAATGACTCCCTTGATGGTGGCGAAGGAGACGATACTCTAATTGCAGATAATGGTGACGATATCATCATTACTGGTACTGGTGTTAATACTGTATTTGGCGGTAATGGTAGAGATGTTGTCTTCACATCCGGTACGCTGAACACAGTCGCAACAGAAGATGGCAATGACACTATTTTTGGTGGTGATGGAGTTGACCTTGCAGACGGTGGAAATGGTAATGATATCCTCTTCGGTGGTGGTGGTGATGATGCAATAGCTGGAGAGGGGGGGAACGATTTCATCGATGGGGGGCTCGGTAACGATATCTTGATTGGAGGAGTTGGTAACGATCTGATTTTCGGACGAACAGGAAACGACCAGCTCTTCGGCAATGAAGGTAATGACTTTATCGAGGGAAACGCCGGGGATGACTTTATCGATGCTACTTCAGGCAACGATTCCTTAGTCGGTGGTTCGGGGAGTGACACTCTTTTGGGGGGTCAAGGCAATGATAAGCTCAATGGAGGAAATGGAAATGATATTCTTACTGGGGTAGAACCTAATAATGCTGATTTAGGTTTCGGTTCAGGTGAGTTAGACGTTCTCACTGGTGGTGGAGGTAGAGATGTTTTCGTTCTAGGAAACGAGCTTTCTGTCTTCTACGATAGTAAAGGATTTACAGACTATGCTCTGATCGCTGACTTTTCTAATGGCTTTGACTCAATCCAGCTTAGAGGGAATGCGTCAGACTATCGTTTAGCTGATGTATATAACGGTTCTGTTACCTTCGGTGCAGGAATATTTTTCGGTGAGAATGAGTTGATTGGAGTTGTCAAAGATGTTTCCTCTTCAACGTTAGATTTAGCTACAGCTAGTCAGTTCACATTCGTTAGCTAGATCTCAAAGAAATATTAGTGCTGTGTGCATTTTTTAGCTTAATCGGGCAGAAGTCTCATATTCTATCTGTACTCAGATGAATGTGGAATAAATGACCGGACGAAAATTGTGCGACCTTTGATCGACTCAAACCGTAGGTTTAAGTCGATCGAACGTCTGCTCCTTTATAGAACTCTTGCTTGGCTTTTTACTCTCAGTAATTTTCGTTTTTGACAGTTAGGGAGCAGAAGATGGGATACTACTAAAGTTGCTGCGGTGACTTTAATTGTGGAAGCTACTAGTTGGGTAGTTGATAGCAATGGGAATGTAGAATTCATGGCACAATCTCCCCAAGCCGCTCCTCACAGTTCTTGGCAAACTCCTCTTTTTGTCCTGTATCTCGCTAAGGTGTGAAATATGCATTCATTTGCGCTGACCAAGCGACTCGTTAGATTTGCGGTAAGGAATGTAGTCCTATTTACCCTTGCTTTTTCCCTAACTATTATCCCCAGCACATTCGCCAAACAACCGCAGACAAATTCAGCCGCCGGATTCTACACGCAAAATACTAAACCTCTTGCAAAAGTGCTTTTTGCAAGAGGTGGGAAAAGGGAAAAGGTTAAAGGGGAAAGGGAAAATACCAAACCTTTCCCCCTTTCCCCTTCCCCTTTTCCCGACTTCTCCAAGAAGTCTACTAAACCCCCAGCTATAACCTCAGAGCAACTTGTCTCTCAAGGAGAAGCGCTTTATCAAGCAGGACGCTTTAGCGAAGCGGTAAATGTTCTCCAAGAAGCTGTCCGTATTTATCAACGAGAAGGCGACAACCTCGCACAAGCCGCAGCACTGGCTAACCTCTCTGTTGTATACCAGCAACTAGGCTTGTGGAAAGAAGCGTCAAAAGCTATTAATACCAGCTTAAATCTACTTGGCTGGAACAATACAAAGCAAAAATTAAATGTTAATAATCCAAAATCTGAATTGTTAGAAATTCTGGCACAAACTCTAAATATTCAGGGGGAATTGCAACTAGCACAGGGACAAACTGATGCATCTATCAAAACATCACAACAAGCAGAGCAAATTTGGAAGAAATTAGGTGACAATGCTGGAGTAAGGCGCAGCCGGATTAACCAAGCACAAGCTTTACGAGTTGGTGGTTTTTACCGCCGTAGCTTAAATATATTGAATGAAATATCTCAACAATTAATTTCTCAACCTGACTCACTTGTAAAAGTAACAGCTTTGCGATCGCTTGGTAATGTTTTACAACAATTAGGCGAACTTGAGCCATCCCAGCAAATTTTACAACAAAGCTTAGAAATTGCTCAACGTCTGCAACTACCTCTAGAAATTAGTCTGACAGAATTTTCCCTTGGTAATACCGCTAGGGTATTAGGTAATAAAAAAGATGCGATCGCTCATTATGAAAATGCGGCTTTAGTTGCATCCAATCCACTTGCCAAAGTTCAAGCTCAAATCAATCAACTCAGCTTGCTTGTGGAGAATGAACAAATAGCACAAGTAAAAACAATAATACCTACAATCCAATCTCAACTCACAAGTCTGCCTACCACTCAAGCTGGTATTTATGCACGTATCAATTTTGCTCGTACTATAAGTAAAATTGGTGATAAAAGAAACATCGCCGAGATTCTGGCAAACAGCGCTCAACAAGGCAAAACCATAGGTGATGAGCGCGTTCAATCCTATGCACTTGGCAGTTTAGCAGAAGTCTACGAGCAGAACAATCAATGGCAAGAAGCACAGAAATTGACGGAGCAAGCATTATTTATCGCTCAAAAAATCGATGCTCCAGATATAGCTTACCGTTGGGAGTGGTTGTTGGGACGCTTGCTCAAAGCACAGGGAAATACTGAAGGAGCCATCCCTGCTTATGATGCCGCAGTTGCAACTCTTGAGTCTCTCCGCACGGACTTAGTTAGGGTAAACCGAGAGGTACAGTTTAATTTTCGTGATAGCGTAGAACCTATTTATCGCCAGTCAGTAGAACTGCTTTTACAACAGAAAGGACAAGGAAAACCCGATCTAGATAAAGTCCGCAAGCGAATTGAAGCTTTGCAATTGGCAGAAATAGACAATTTTTTTCGGGAAGCTTGCTTAAGTAACCAATTTGTAGTATTGGACAATGTGGTAGACCGCGATAATCCTAGTACTGCCATTTTTTACCCGATTATCTTAGATAACCAGTTAGAAGTTATCTTCAAGCTTCCGAACCAACCTTTGATACATAAAACTTCTGTGGTGAATCACGAGCAAGTAGAGCAGGCGATCGCACAGCTGCGAGAGACGATAGTCCAACCTGAAGCTAGTAAGAAATTTCAAGTGGTTTCCCAGCAGCTTTATGATTGGTTAATTAAACCAGTTGAAGGCGAACTCAAAAAGAGTAAAGTGAATACTCTAGTCTTTATTCCAGATGGGTCATTACGAAACATTCCAATGTCTGCATTGTATGATGGCAAAGACTATTTAGTCCAGAAGTACGCGATCGCCATTAGCCCAGGATTGCAACTGTTTACCCCCAAACCTCTAGCACGAGAAAGATTAAATGCTCTTGCTGGAGGACTATCTCAACCACCTAAAAACGAAAAGTTTGCACCGCTTCCCAACGTTAAGGTTGAACTGAAATTGATTCAGCGATCGGGCGTATCAACAAAGATATTATTGGATGAAAATTTTAAAAGCACAACTTTAAGAAAAACGATTAACGCCCAACCTTTTAGAGTTGTTCACTTGGCAACTCACGGACAATTTAGCTCTAAAGCAAAAGACACTTTTATCCTAGCAGCCGATAAACGCATCTACGTAAATGAATTAGATAGTTTGCTCAAAAGTAGAGAGCAAAAACGAACAGAGCCAGTGGAATTACTTGTTCTGAGTGCTTGCGAAACAGCACAAGGAGATAACCGTGCAGCATTAGGATTAGCGGGAGTTGCCCTGCGTGCTGGGGCACGCAGTACTCTAGCGTCCCTATGGCAGATTGGGGATGACTCCACTGCTTTGTTTATTAGTGAATTCTACCATCACTTAATAACTAGCAAAACTACCGCAGAAGCTTTACGCACAGCTCAATTAAAGCTGCTGTCTAGTTCAGAATACACTCGTCCTCTTTACTGGGCACCTTATGTTTTAGTTGGTAATTGGTTGTAGAGAAATAGTTATATTATGTTCGGTTGATGACTTATCATTAGGACTGACGCGGGGACGCGGGGACGCGGAGAGATTTTAATCATAAGTAATTATCCGAACTTAATATTATTCCACCAGAGGAGCCGTAGCAACATTATCCAAGTTGACAGATCTCAATAAACTTTGCCAATCTTCAGCAACAGATACATCATTAGGATTCTCCTGGCGCAGTTGTGCCAGCAGAGTCAGAGAATCAAACCAAATACCATAAGCCGCATAGATTCCAACCTTTTGTCGCGGATCGACTGCTGCTTCCAACTGCTGCATCACACGGGAATCCAAATTGACTCTTTGAATGTCTCCTTCTACATAAATAGGAACACTCGCAGTTTGTTGTTGATTGCAAAAGACTTTTAAATACCAGCGATATGTTTTCCCTACTTGCAAGGATGCATTGGATGGAAGAGAAACACCTATAACACCGGGCTTTGGAGGTAGGGCGATCGCATTTCTATATATATCGTTTTCTGCACTATCTTGTAAGATAAATTCAGCACTAGCTGTTAAATCCTGAGTGTAGGGAACGTAAAACCAAAATGTTGGTCGTACAGAGGTGGTTAGTCCTCCCACAATCCCCGAAATTGGTTTATCTGTTTGTTTGCTAACCTTTTGTTCCTCTCCCATCGGGACTAAAGCAGTGAGAGCAGTTGTCACCGCAGGACAATTATTCCGGCTACCTATTCCAGCTCTACGCCCAGATACAGGACTTAACCGAGATGGTGTTTTTGACCAAACAAAAACAGGTCGAGAGGTACGTTGTTGAGGTGAAATCCTATCTTTGGTTGGTTGCACAGGTTGTTTATTGGTTGCTGGTTGTTGAGTTTGGGCTATTACCTTTGCTGGATAATAGGTAACACTGCTCAAAATCAGAGCGATTGTTAGCATGCATTTCATATTCCTAAATGCTAGCAGTACAAACGTATAGATACCTCTAGACATATCACTCTCCTATTAAAAAGGAAATTTAGCTTGGAATCGTCTATTAACTATACATATCGTCACAATAAATTTATGCACAAGCGAGGATACCAATAAATTTGTAGAGTGACAAATTAAATGGCGTTGAGAGAAATTTGTGCCATGAAGTTGAGCCTTAGCGAGTTTAGGCTGGCAAGAATTTGTGTTGATAAAGCTTGTAAGTTACCTATGATACTTCTAAGCTTAACACTCTCCGAGTTTAAGCTTCACATCCTGGATGAGATTAATTTGGCACAGCGACAAATAAAAAGTCACTGTACAGTTGACATGAATAAAATAAAAATAACTAACCAATCTAATTGTAGAAGCTTCTGATTCTGGCTTGCTAACCTTCCTAATTTTTAATTGGTAGCAGTGACATGATTTTATTTACTTGATTGGGCAGTGCTAATTTGCTAATATCCTTTTTTATGCTTTAGATTGCCCTAATACCGATTCTGTATGAAGATGCATTTAATTTTTTAACGAACCGCCTTCTCTACGAGAGGCTTCCGCCAACGCGTAGCGTCTCGCACAGAAGAACCGCCAACGCGTAGCGTCTCGTTCGCTCTTAGCGTCTCGTAGAGAAGATAAGAGCGCCAAGGTAAGAGTTTGAGAGAGTTTGGCGCAGCTTCACAAAGAAACGGTATAACACTATATCCTAACCGATGGAACACTTGTAATGTAATGAACTTCGTAGTTGTGCGTGCTTTAGCACTTTTAGTATATATGGCGCAAAGAGCGCAACTACGAACACAGATTTTATTCATAAGTAATTAATCGGACTTGATATTACTCAAGATTAAGGCTTCTAAGCTAAACTTCCTTTTCTATAGGAGAGTACAATGTTTGGTGTATCTATGCGTTTGTACTGGCTACAAGGTCTAGGAATTACTATTGGAACTATAGTTGCCTTATACCCAAATATCTCAATTGCCCAAATCACCCCAGACAGCACTCTCCCAAATAATTCCAATGTGAAATTAGAGGGCAATACCAGGATTATTGAGGGTGGAACCACAAGAGGTACTAATCTGTTCCACAGCTTTGAGGAGTTCTCTGTTCCTAATGGCTCAACAGCTTTGTTCGATAATGCACTAGATATTCAGAACATTCTGACACGAGTAACAGGTAAGTCAATTTCTAATATTGAAGGCTTAATTCGTGCTAACGGTAAAGCAAACTTATTCCTACTTAATCCCAATGGAATTGTTTTTGGGCAAAATGCCCGGTTAGACATTGGTGGCTTATTTTCTGCAACTACGGCAAGCAGTTTCAAGTTTCCTAATGGCAGTACCTTCAGTGCTACCAATCCCCAAGCACCACCATTATTAACTGTAAATATTACACCAGGGTTGCAATATGGAGCAAGTCAGCCAGGGGCGACCATTACCAACACCGGAAATTTAGCACCCCAGCAAGACTTGACACTAGTAGCTGACAAACTTGATTTGCAGGGACAGTTAAAAGCAGGAAGAAATTTAACACTGCAAGCTACTGATACAGTGCAGGTGCAAGACAGCGTGACAACTCCGTTTTTAGCTCAAGCAGGTGGTAATCTCACAATTGAGGGAAATCAAGGAATTGACATTTTAACCCTCAATCATCCAACGCGGACATCGTTTGTGAGTGGAGGCGATTTCAGCTTAATCAGTGATGGAATTATTTCTCTTGATGCTCGTGTTGCCAGTGGTGGGAATTTTTCGCTTCGGAGTGCATCAGGGGGACTGGTAAACTTTGTGAGCCTTTATGACCCAATTATTAGTAGCAATGGCGACGTGGATGTTGCAGCTAACTATACAGGCCCATCGTTGTTAGTCGAAAGCAAGGGTAATATTCGCTTTCAAGGTGATATAAATATTACTCAACCGGATACTAACGTACCTACTGGACAAGATACTGCAACTTTAAGTAACAGTACGGCGTTAATTATGCGTTCTGGGCAGAATACTCTAGCTTATGGGGGTGTCAATTCTGGTTCGGTATCTGCATTGCAGAATGGAACTGTGCCAGAGGGAATTACATTGGATGCAAATGTTACTTTACAGCCGTTTAATGGTGCAGGGGGAATAGTTAGCTTAACGACAGCATCGGGGGATGTAATTACTCAAGTAATTACAAGTAATGGGGGCGAAATTAACCTAAAAGCTGAGAATGGTAGCATTACCACAGGTATTTTAGACTCTTCTCCAGTATTTGATTCTGATGCAAACGGGGGTGCTATTACATTAAGCGCTCAAGGCAGCATCAACACTGGTAGTTTGTTCTCTGCTACATACTCTGGTTCTGGTAATACTGGAAATGGCGGTGCAATTAATCTTGAAGCCTCGGATAGTATCAACATCACTGACACTTTTAACACTCAACCTGGAGCTTTTGCTAGTGGTGGCTTGAATTCTTCAACATTCTCTCCTGATGGCACCGCGAAAAAAGCCGGTGGAATTAATCTCGTTGCTAACAACGATATCAATATCAATGGTGATTTGTATGCTTACTCGCTTTCTTTTGAAGGCATTGCCACAGATGGAGGTGATATTCGCTTTGAAGCTAAAAACGGCACTATTACCACTGGTAATTTAGGTACTGGCTCCAATTCTTATTCTGGCATATCTGGAAATGGTGGCGCGATCGCCTTCACTGCTTTAGGCAACATTACCACAGGTGATATCAACTCAGAAACATCTGGTGTTGGTAATGGTGGGAACATTAATCTCACCAGTATTGAAGGAGCGATTGATACAACTAGAGGAACTATTACATCCCAAATTCGCCAAGGTTCAAATGGAACAGGGCGTGGAGGTGCGATCGCCTTCACTGCCCAAGGAGATATTCAAACCGCTTTATTAGATGCCAGTGCTGAAAAAGGAGATGGCGGCAACATTCAACTCACTAGCACTAATGGAGCGATCGATACCACTAAAGGAACTTTATACACTGATTCTCGAAATGGGAATGCTGGCGCCATTAGCCTACAAGCTGCTGACAGCATAACCACAAGTGATTTGTCTTCTTACTCCTACTCTACATCTGGTAGTGCAGGAAATGGAGGTGAAATCAGCCTTGAAGCAGCCAATGGTAACATTACCACTGGTGATTTGTACTCTTACTCCTACTCTACATCTGGTAGTGCAGGAAATGGAGGTGAAATCAGCCTTGAAGCAGCCAACGGTAACATTACCACTGCTGATTTGTACTCTTACTCCTACTCTACATCTGGTAGTGCAGGAAATGGAGGTGAAATCAGCCTTGAAGCCGCTAACAGCATTACCACTGCTGGTTTGTTCTCTTACTCAAACTCTGCTGTTGATAATGCCGGAAATGGAGGCGCGATTAACCTGACTGCAACTGACGGTAATATTGACACTAACAATTTATACTCATATTCACAGGCTAATTCTGGCATAGCAGGAAATGGAGGAGCAATTAATCTGCGTGCTACCAAAGGTAGTATTTTTATAGACGATTTATATTCTGTCTCGTACTCAGATTTTACCCTCAAAGGAAATGAGGGAAATGGAGGTGCGATCGCCTTTACTGCTTTGAACAACATTACCACTGGCGATCTCAACTCAGAAGCATCTGGTGGTGGTAATGGTGGGGACATTAATCTCACCAGTATCGCGGGAGCTATTGATACAACTAGAGGAACTATTACATCCAAAATTGAAGAGAATTCAGATTTCAATCGTCGTGCAGGAAACATCTCTTTGACTGCTCAAGGAGATATTCAAACCGCTACAGTTAATGCTACCGCAGGTAGTAATGCTGGGGATATTACTATCAGTGCCATTAATGGCAACATTGCCACTACTGGCGATTTGCTCTCTTACTCTGGTAGTACGAACGCCTCAGACTCAAATTATGCAGGTGCAGGGGGAGCGATAACACTGAGTGCAGGAGCTAATATTAATACACAATCTCTGAAATCTGGCACCTCAGCCTACTATACAACAGGTGCAGGAGGAGCGATAAAGCTGAGCGCAGGAGCTAATATTAATACACAATCTGTGGACTCCAGCTCCTACGCCTACGATCGCATAGCAGGTGAAGGAGGAGCGATAAAGCTGAGCGCAGGAGAAAATATTAATACGCAATCTCTGGACTCCAGCTCCTTCACCAACTATGGTACTGGAGGTACAGGGGGAGCGATAACACTGGATGCAGGAGCAGATATTAATACACAATATATCACCTCCTCCTCCAGAGGTGAGATAGCAGGTACAGGAGGAGCGATAAAACTGGACGCAGGAGCAAATATTAATACACAATCTTTGTACTCCATCTCCTCAGGCTTCCTGACAGCAGGTACAGGGGGAACGATAACACTAGATGCAGGAGCAAATATTTATATAGAATCTCTGAAATCCTACTCCCGCACCGAAGTCTTATTCCTGTTTAAAAATGGAGGTACAGGAGGAGCGATAACATTGAGCGCTGGTGATACTATCAACTTTCAAGAATACGACTCTTCTACTAAAACATACGAACTAAATTCAAGAGGTTCAATTAACTCTTCTGGGGCAACGGGTTCAGGAAACATTACTATCAACAGCAATGCTCCTTTTGTTTTAAATAATGGTGCAATATTAAGCGATACATTTGGTTCTGGTAAAGCGGGAGATATTCAAATTAAGGCGACTTCAATTTCCCTTACTAACGGCGCACAACTATCCGCTTCCAGTCACTATTTTGGAGCAGGCGGAAACATCACTTTAGTTGCTTCTGATACGGTAGAACTGACTGGAGAAACAACCAGCACACCAGAAGGTATTTTTAACAATGTGTCTAGTAACATTGTTGGACTTTCACCAGGTGAATACCTTAGTGGTTATATTCCAAATGGAACTTTCGATATCTCCACCGATCCAGCATTTCCCGAATTTCCCTCTGGAACTGTGTTTCCTTCCGGTGTGTTTTCTCAAACAACCGTTGCTTCTACTGGCAAGGCTGGTAACTTGAAAATAGAAACTGGAAGACTTATCATTAATAATGGCGCAGCGATCGCCACAACTACCTTTGGAAAAAATAGCAATGCAGGTGATATTTCCATCAGAGCTAGTGACTCGATAAAAATCGACGGTGGCTCAATATTGAGCGGGGTGGCTCCTAATGCAATTGGCAACAGCGGTAAAGTTGAACTGAACACTTCCGGCTTAGAGTTAACCAATTCTGGAATTGTCCAAACCCAGACTTTGGGAGAAGGAGTTGCAGGAAATATAGTGGTGGATGCTGATATAGTCAGCATTTCTAATCAGGGAAGCGCTTTACGCTCTGCTAGTGGTGGTACCAATGAACTGTTACCAGGAACATCCAGTAATAGTAAAATCGGACGGGGCGGTAACATTAGCGTTACAGCTAACAGCCTACAGGTAACTGATGGAGCTGTTTTAGACGCCACAACCGCAACTAACTCAACAGGGGGCGATATTACAGTCAGCGCCAACACTTTGAGTGTTGATAAAGGTGGACAGATTCTTACTTCAACTTCCGGCACTGGGGATGCTGGTAAGATAAAAGTGAATGCAACACAAATACAACTATCCGATTCAGAGAGTGGTTTGTTAGCTCAAACAACCAGTGCAGGCAAAGCAGGGAACTTAACTATTCAACCGCGTGGTGATGGACAAAGTTTAAGGGTTTTCTTCCAAAAAGGAGCGCAGATATCAGCATCTACAAGCAGCAGCGGTCAAGGTGGAACCTTAACAATAACTGCCCCTGAATCTATTACCCTTACTGGTGATGGCTCAATTATATCCGCAGAGACTACAGGTGCTGGCAATGGCGGAGACTTAACTTTGAGTACAGGAAAGTTAGTAGTACAAGATGGGGCGCAAGTTACAGTCAGCAGCGTAAATTCTGGGAAAGCTGGCAATTTAACAGTAGATGCTAACTCTATCCTGCTGAATGGCGCAGCCACAATTAACGCTAATACTACCGGAGGAGGTGGAAATATCTTTCTCAACTCGCCTCTACTATTTTTGCGTCGAGGTAGCAGCATAACCACCAATGCCAGTGGTAATGATATCACTGGCGGCAATATTACCATTGATGCCAAAAATGGTTTCATCGTCGCCGTTACATCAGAAAATAGCGATATTAGAGCAGATTCCGCTAACTTCCGTGGCGGGAATATTACCATCAAGAATACTGCTGGTATCTTTGGTATTCAGTCTAGAAAAGAACCTTCCCCAAATACAAGTGATATTACTGCCAAAGGAGCAACGCCTGATTTAAGCGGGAATATAGACATTGCTCCACGTGTAGACCCCAATAACGGTTTAGTCGAACTGCCAATTAATTTAGTTGATACTTCTAGCCAAATTTCCAATGCTTGCACTCCTGGAACTCGGCAATTCCAAAATACATTTGTGGCAACAGGACGCGGCGGACTACCTATGAGTCCCACTGAACCATTACAAGATTTAAGTACTGTGTCTGCATGGGTGAGATTAAGGCCAAAAGCAGAAAACTTGGCAAACACAACGCCTTTACCACAGCCAACAGCAGTGTCAACTACTACCAAAATTGCTGCTACAACTCCAATTGTGGAAGCTTCTGGTTGGGTAATTGACCGTAATGGAAATATAGAACTAGTAGCACTTGCTCAACTCAACCCCCACGGCCCTCGGCAAACACCTGCTGAGTGTCCTGTATCTCAGTGAGGTGTAAAATATGGCAAAACTTCAACTCCCAAAGTGAGTAGTTATATTTAAGTAGAACGACGTAAATAAACCGAAGTATGTAACAAAAAGTAAAGCGGTCTAAAAACCTCTTCCCTTCTGCCTCCTGCCTTCTGCCTCCTGCCTTCTCATAACGACAATTTTTAACACCAACCTACTTACGTTGTTTCATCAAGTTTTCGCGGATTTTGCACGCTCCCTTCAAGGAGTGTAGGAAATTTCCGACTGCGTTGAACAAATAGCACAACACCACCACTTGCAACCACAGCAAAAGCTGAGGGAATAAATGGTAACCATACCCCTTGTTTTAAAACAGCGATGCTTCCAAAAGGAGCCGCGCAGAGGGCGATCGCACAAGTTCCATATAAAATGATAAGTATTGCAAATATGGCGCATCCCTTATTGAGTAACGAACGACACACGCGCCAAACAATCAAACCAGACACACTCGACCATCCCCATATCCAGAGAATATCGCCCCAGAAAGGCAAAACCCCAAAAATTGGACGTTTGTCTAAAACTGCACTCAAAATTTGGCTGACCATTTGTGCTTGTATAAATATGCCTGGTGTTTCCTGGTAAGGTTGCTGTGCAGCAGAGTTGGGAGTTGACCAAGTATCGCTGATAGTGTTAGCTGTCACTCCGATGAGAACTACCTTATTTTTGAGCAAATCAAAGTTAACTTTCTCACTCAATACATCTTCCAAAGAAACTCTTTGGTAATCTGCATTACGGTAATTGATAAGTATTTGGAATCCGCCTAAATCAACTTTTTGTTGATAGCCACCACTGCGACCTAATTTTAAGCGTTTAAATACTTTAGAACCAAACTGTACATAATCTTTATTTAAATTAGGTTGAATATTTTCGTAAGATAAATAACGAGCAGCTAATTGCAACGAGAGTGAGTAAGGCGTTGTACAACCAGACAAAGGCTCTTGTGCCATCATCATAATTTGGCGACGCAAGATACCATCTGGATCTTGGATTGCATCAGTAAAACCGTGACGTTCTTCAGGTACTCCAAGAGGTGGTTTAACACCTTGGGGATCGTATTTACGATCTCTGCCTTTACAGACAACTACCACATTTCCTTTGCTCAGTTCAGTGGGGAGTTGTATCGGCTTTGATTTATTTGGAGGGTCAGCAAAATCTCTATAAATATTCAGTCCAATGACTCGCGGTTGGTACTTTTGTAATTTGTTGAGTAATTGAGCTAACGTACTATCCGAAATAGATTTCACTCCTTTTGTCGTCTCTTGTCGGGATTGAATATCTTTTTCAGTAACTTCAACAACGAGCAATCTTGGATCTAAATCTTCGTTTGGTCGCAGGAGTAGCATTCGGTCAAAAGTTTGCAATTCAGCGTTCTCAAAAACCCCCAAGTATCTCAGACCTATTGTTGAAAGAGTCACAATAGCAGTACTCAGCAGTACAGTCGAAAGTTTGCACTTTCGAGGCGCAATTGTGCTTTTAGTCTTTGTGGTCGAAATTCTGCTCTGAGTCAAAACTTCGCCGCGAGTCTCGGTATCACCCGAACCACCACGTAGTTCTTGCCAAGTTGTAGGAACAGTTGTAGGATTTTGGCAGATGACTGGCAACCAACTAGCACAAGGAAAGTCATTCTCCAATCCTTGAAGTCTTTCCCGTGCTTCTCGCACAGCCAGATAAAGCGGCTTATTAGCTGCAAAAGCGACAAGAAAGTTTTTCAAAAACTCCTGTGCGACTAAATCTGGTATCCCTTCCCGCATTACAATTATTTGGGGAATGTTTAAATCAGCTAAATTTCGTGCCAAACCAATGCCATCACAGGAGTTAAAAATTGCCAGTTTTAAACCGCGTGCGATCGCTGTCTTAAGTGCATTCTTAAATTGGGAAATTGTTAAACTCTCTGTCTGATTAATGTAAATTTTTCCTATTTCCCCATCTGCAATGCTAGCGCTATGTCCGGCAAAAAATAGAATATCCCAATTCTGATTCCACAATTGCTCATCCAGTTCTTTTCGCATAGGTTCGACAAGAAATGTAGTTTGAGCATCTGTTAAACTTTGCAACAAAGAGCTATCTTTATCAAGATTAATACCAACTCTATTGCCTAAAATAGCTAAAATTTTGATTGGCTCTGTGGCAGATTTTTTTAATATCTGTGGAGATACATACTCATGATTGCTCAAAGCTAATTCAGCTTTAGGGTAATCTTCAAAAAAATGCCACAAATGCCAAGGCAACCGATGTAGTAGAACTATGTTAGTTTCAATGATAACTCTAATTTCATCATCTTGATTGAGTAAAGTCCGCAACTGCCGCTCAATATTCTGAAATGAATCAAACTTCAACCAAGCATTTATATTTGCTTGTAGCTGTTGACATACTTCATCGAAATCATTAATAGAAAAATTGGTTATGTCTTGCGAATGCACTTTTATACGTTGATTATTACTCCGGCTTTGATGGATTGCTACGTAGAGTAACTGCCATCTGCGGTAGAGTTCGTTAAGTTCTGGTGCTGCTGGCAGACTCCCTGTTAATTTCACAGGTACAATTTGGTTATGATACCAAACTTGAGCCGTGACAACAGGAAATCCTTTATTTAGATCTCCTCCTAGAAAGCTGAAGACAACTAGTTTACTCATAAGTCAAGCTAACTCTGCCATAATTAATAGCAATTTGATGCTGCTGGCTTTTAATGACTAAATCATGAAATTTTCTGTTATTTGATAATTATTCAAAGCAACTTGAATACCAAAACATTCTCCCACTTCCCCATTAAAAAGTTTCAATTGCATATAGATATCTTGAACTCTTGCTTGTACTTGTTGAATTATCTCTCCTCGATCTGAAAGTAGAACTAGCTTGATATTAGTAGGTAAATAAGGTTCGTTAGGATCTGGATGTAGCTGCACGCGAATACTAACATTTTTGTTAGACTCTGGGATTACGGCAACTAATAAAACAACTTTTTGAGTCTCAAATTGCATTCCCAAGTCAATTAGCTTGGCGCGTCTGATAGCGGTAGTATTAAACTCAGAATAACTGCGGAAATTAAAAGCTAGGCTACTGGAGTTTGGCTCAAAAAAAGTCTCTACAGCTTGCCACGAAACATCGTAAATCTGCTCCAGCCAACGACTGAGATTTACTTGTACTTGGGATTGCGTAGTCTCAGTTTGTCGCAGACATCGCTGATGCTGTTGATACAAGTATTGCCGCCAATGTTCATTTTCTAGTAGCGCTCCCCAAGTTGTAAATGGCATTGCCAGTCTGAGAAATGTTATTGAAGAATTACTTAACAGTTGCTTTGTGTATTCTACTTGAGCAGTAGATAATTCTGGTAGTGGAGCGATCGCAGCTTTCATCTGTTCTGTTCCACAAAATTGGTAGGTTATCCAAAAAGTATTAAGGTCTTTAATTAAGTGCTGCGTATCTATACAATAAGTTCTATCCACTGCATCATAATGAGCCAAAGATTTTAGCTCTTGATGGGTTGTGTAAGCCCAAATTCTTACCCATTCACCATTTGGTGCAACTGCTACTGCTAAATAATAGTCTGCGGCCCAACTGGGAATGTCTACCCATTCTTGAGGGACTTCTAACTCCCTATCATCAATTGCCTCGCTGGGAATTAAAACAACCCGCTTGTTCTTTAACAAAATTGCTGTACCATTGACAAATTCCCAAAATGCAGGTATGCCAGGGGAACTGTACCAAACACTTGCTTGAGGAACATATTCAGCTTTTACCCAATTCAAAAATGCATTAAGGCAAATTTGATTCATGTAAGCACGCCAGCGACTGCTAGGTGTAGCGTAGGCTTGACTTTCTTCCCAAGAACTTTGCTGTAGCGATGGTGATATTTCTAACAACACCTCTTTTGGATCTGTAAAAGCAGAACTCATTTTCACTACCTCCTGTTTCGTCATGTCAGATAGATTTGCCATACTGAACTTCCAACCATTCTTCCAAAGCAATACTCATATCTTTAACTAGGTTGGAAGTCACAGAAATATTAAAGGTCTGTTGACTCCATTCGAGCAATGTTGTCAGTAAGGATTCTCTGGCTTTAATCAGTCTGCGAGAAACAGTAGGCTGGCTTATTTGCAGGCGTTGTACAATCTCTGGCTGAGTCAGTCCCTGTTGGTAGTAAAGTTTAAGTATTTCTTGGGTTTTCACTTCAAGTTTTTGTAAAGCTTTTAACAAAACAACTTGAATTTGAGACTGTTGATTTTGTTGGTCTTGAGCATCCTCTTGGGCTATCATCTCAGCGATTAATGAGTCTGAGGATAAATCTAGCAAATCAAGAGTTATTGTGGCATCATATTCCGATACAACTAAATTTAGGGAACTAACAGGTGGATACAGATAAGTACGCACGTATATAGCTGCCTGAGTTAACCACTGTTCAATTTTCTCTCTAGTGCATTGTGGGCTAGGTTGAGTTAACTGACTTTGGCGTTCTTGGTTGTAGAGATTGACAATAGCTTCCCAAAGTTGCCGTTCTGGTTCCGGTAATGCCTTTGTACCTCCTGGTTGGTTTTGTACATATAGTTCTTTAAAACAAGTCCAAGCTAGCCGATACTGAGCAATTATAGTAGGTGACAACCCTGCTTTATCCAGAGCTTCTAAGAACTGCTTTTTGCTCACTTTGCGTAACAATGCCCAATTTGTGCAAATGTCAGCTTCTTTACGTTGGCGTAAAATATCTTTTAGCCGACTTGGAATTGCCATAGTTGCATAAGCTTTTAAGCTAGAGCCTTTTTCTGGATTAAAACTTTTAAGAATTGTTTCAATCTCAGAGTTTGCTATTTGAAAGTAATCTGCTAGGCTATACTGACTATTTGAAAACTTGGCAATTGTTTTTTTTGCAGTCCAGTAGATTGGTTCTTGTAAATAAGCAGACAGATGCATTCTAGCAAGATAATCGGATTGCTCTAACCAGCGCTTGTGCCAATATACAGCCCAAAGGTTTTCTGAGTTAGAGAACTCTGGCGAAGATTCTATACGATTTTGAATATTTCGACGCAGTTTGACATCAATCAACCATTTGCTGAATTTGTCGCTTTCCAACTGAACGAAGGTAGAGAACATCTCCGTAATTTCTTGGCGAGGACGCATAAAAAATTAAAAATTTAGAGTTTGAGTTTATATACAATAGGGGACTTTTAGGTCGTTGTTCCTTGGTTTATACATAAAGCGTTTGGTATGTAATACTATCCAGCCTTAGTTCTGTGCTTTACGCAAAAAAACGAAAAAAATGTTGAAAGTGGAATTGCTTCTAGCACTACCCCGAAAAGCGATCGCCCAACAACAGAGCGATCGCCAACTCAAATCCTAGCTGAATAATAATGATAATCAAACCAAAAGGAGGGATATGAGCGTCGCTCCTATCGCTCCTTTCATCCCTAAACGATAATCATTATTAGTAAAAAACTCGAATATTGGGACTTAAAGAAAAAGAAAGAATAAAAATGAGTATAATGCTTATATAGCATAAGTTTCACGTCGCTGCAACTGCAAATGAAAGAGACAACCCCCTCAGCAATGCCACGTGTTTTGAAAAATGGTGTCAAGCCAAAATCGAAAAGTAACTATTACTACATAGAAGAAGATTCAACAAACAATTAAGCTAGATGAATTAACATAAAGTTTACCCCAAGAGACTTTTACGAAAATTAAATTAAGTTATTTAGAATCTATCAAATTCACGTTCTATTAAGTAACAATTAATCAAGAAAAAAGAGGGCTGATATTAGTAAAACATCAGCTCCTCAAATTGAGATCCTCTACGTCTTTGAACTCTTATCTGCTAAATAGCAGCCAATTGAGATTTTTGTGAAACTTGGAATTCCTCAGCTTGAACAACTAGATCAGCACAAGTTTTACCAGCTTC
>JAVRCH010000025.1:0-36807 GCA_034530795.1 Nostoc sp. DedQUE12a | reverse complement strand
GCAAGCTATCTAGAAATTTGGCTCAAGAGTCTGGTAGTAGACCCTACCATTGAATTAGAAGAATCTCTAAATTTAGCCTTGATACCCCTAGAGATTTTACAGCCTTCAATGATTGCCCTCATCAGGTCTTACCTCAATGCTTTTCCGATGATTTTGGAATACCGTAGTGACTTTATTTCGCGGGTTCTCCAATTTGCAGGACTGGCACTGATTCATCAAATTCAGAATATAATTACCTGCCGAAAATACTTTAGCAATACTGAGATATGTATGCTGCAAGTAGCCAAAAGTTTACTCATTATGCCAGAACAGGCTGTGCTGACTATTTTCGGTATTTCACAATCAGAAATTGTCAACCCTGTGGTCAAAATCCATAAAATTCCTCAACCTCAAAAACAGCAGCAGTTACTTCGCATTTATTACGAAAAAACTCGACTTCGTGGTTGCTAATGAGAGGAAACCGAACAGCAATAATTCAGAATTCAGGAGTTAAGGTAGTTTAAAAATAAACAAAATATTTGATAAAGGAATACAGCAATCAGAGTGTATTTATTTTGAGTTCTGAATTCTGAGTCTTGAATTTTTACGAAATTTTAAATTCTTCTGCGTATTATTTCTCTTATCATAAATCTCACAGGATTTTGCTCCATAGTAGTTTTATGATTTGAAATTTTATTTCTTTGAGTTCTAAATGGATTAATGCTATATTCTGCCAATCAACCGCTGAGTTCTCTATTGGATATTGCTAGGAATATCCAGATTGAGTCAAATTTTTGTATTTACCACCCCAACTATCAACCTTTTGCTCTGCCGACTAAAGTAGCCGATAGATTTCAGCAAACCCCGGCAGATTTGCAACAAAAGTATCTGACTCTACTACTGCGAAATTTTCTCTATGGAATCTATTACAATGGCTCTCTACAAAGTAGTTTGACAGTCAATACCGATACTAAATATCACACATATAAATATAATTTAGAAGATAATTCTATTTCGGATATTGATTGGGACTTCTACAAACAACTGCACGAAAGTAATCACGGTGTAGGCTACTTTGACTCAAAATGGGAAGTGTTGCGGCAAGAACCTGATGGTACGATGGCGGTAACAAAAGGCGGTTTAACACTTTATATTGAGCCAGATTGTCACTTAGAATCCAGTAAAAAATCTACCAAAGTGGGTGACAAAGTAGCAATTTGGATGCCTAAAAATCGCCTACAAAACGGTTGTTATGTGGCAGTTAGTAATGTGGCACAGGAAGAGCAAAGCAATCCAGACAGCGATTTAGGAGCAGGGCGAATTTACTTGAACTTAATCCCATCTGGTGCGATCGCTCTTATGGATAGCCTAACACTGCAACTGAATGCAGCCTCCATTCCTTTTAGCTTTCAGGTTCTCCACAATCCCTCTGCATACGGACGCTATGATTCGGGAGTACTCTATTTTGAACTCCAAGACTATCCAGCAATCCACACCATCCTTGAGAGAGTTTATCTAGAAAATCAATTTTATTTCCAGCCGGAAATCCCCTTGTTTACGAAATTTTTAGCACCAGGGTTAGGTTTAGCTGAAGAACCCAGCCAAAAATTTGCCGCACAAGAAAGTTTTGGCATGAACCGGTGTCAAATCGTTGCTAATGCTTTATTGGAAGCTTGGCAAAAAGGTAAGAACGCAATGGAAGAACGGATGAGAGTGATTAACCAACACTTTACACGCCATGCCCTTGACTTGCAGCGTCCCTACTTGAATCCTAATTCTCAAGATATTTATATTCCCCTGAAATTACAGCAGATTTAAAGTTGGTGAAGTAGACAAAGAGCCATCTGATAACCAGCTATAAAACCTGTTTGAATTCTGAGCGATCGCGCCTTGGTGAGCTTTTTTAGCTCCGCTATTGTGTAAATATGTTATGAAAATATCTTGAACATCTATATAGGATATGTCGTGTAAATTTTTTCTTTGCTATGAGAATCTTTTATTTTTTACACCAAATACCGAGTTATTAAGGCAGAAGACAATTTCTGGTGTTTTTCAGCTAGATATTGAGGATAGCAAAAGCGATCGCACAATGGACGACAGCAAGGCATTATTTGATTATTGGCATGACCGAGTACGACTGAAAAACCATGAGTTAATTGCAGATACTCAACACGTCCCAACCCAAAAGCTACGCCATGAATGTACCAATTACGACGAACTTCGGTCTATCCCTGAAGTTCAACAATTGGATGAACTAGAGCGTAGCAGAGTTATTGCTGTCATCAAGTACGAATGTACTGCTAAAGTTTTACAAAATCGGGCTGGTCGTCTGCGCGATCGCGCTCATGAGCTAGAAGTAGTTTCTCACGAACAAGATCAACAAAAATCTAAGCTTCTTGGTCTAATCAATGCGTTACGAGAGAAACTATTTGGTAAGGACAAAGAAATTAAAAAGTTAGAAGCGAGAAAATTAAATTTCTAAATTTACACCAAGTATGCACAGGTGATCTTCTATGAGTTCCTTAACTAAATGCATTGGGTATGGCAAAACGATATTTCCCATACACCAAGCAGGTGAGCATCTTAAATAGTGAGGAACACGACATAGTGCCTTTAAAGCTTCTTCCCGTTGAAAATCTGAGTGTACAAAGAACGGCACCATTTCTACCATCTGTTGATGTTTGAATGGAATATTAGCACCGTATTTATCCTCTTGGAAGCCAAGTTTATAGAGTTCGGGTACTGGCATCTCATCTTGCTTCTTTTGTGTTTTTGGTAGCTTTCCCACAGAGAAGTAATGTAGTAATTCTGGTGCTGACTTATCGTAAAAACCGCTCAGATGTTGAAAATCTCGTGTTGGACAATCTTCGTTCCAAGCTTCTCGATTGGTAATGTACTGTGGTGTTTCTTTACCAGTGCGAATACGAATTACTGCTAATAAGTTCTCTAGTTGTTTGTTGTCACGCTTATACTCGCAAGTGTGAGCAGGAACATGGTGAAAGTCAAGAACGTTGCTTTTTGCCAGAAGGTTCTCATTTTGTAACTGAGGCCAGATTTTGCCATCATTGTCTTCGCCACGTTCGTTACGCCATCCTTCAGCTTCAATTAGAACAATGGTTGGTCGGTCTAAATGTTTGGTTACTACGCGTGCAACAAACTGTACTAATTCCGTGCCACTCAATTTGATTTTACTTTGAATGCGTTTTTTATTTTCTTGGCGATCGCCACGTGCTTGAGCAAAAATTTTTCCAACAGCAATTCCCGCCTGGGTATAAGGAATCCAATCATTAGCATCGGGAAGTATTACATCTACTGTACCTATTGCACGTAGACGAACGGCAAGAGCGTAATGAATATCACCTTGATATTGGTTAGTTTTGCGACGACAAAAGGCGATTACATCTAATTCTTGAGCAATTTCTTTCGGTATCTTTGCTTGTTCATAGAGTTGAGAAGGTAGGCCATATAGCGCCCCAATTTGACGTAACGTTCCATCGAGTACAGCACTCATCACACGTCCTTTTGTTGGTTTGCTGTATGATGGTGATTTATCCTCATCATCTTCTGTGTCACTTGATTTTGGTTTAGCTGTCGGTATCGACTGTATCATTTGGGAATTAATTCCTTCTCTTACACAAGCTTCACGAATAGCTCCTTTAATGTTTTGTTGGGGGAGAAATCCCTTGGTTTTGATTCGGCCAATTTCGATAATTGCTAAACAGTGGGGATTAGTCTCAAAATTGATCAAAGGAATAGCACGTTCCTGGAGAAAGGTACGCCATGCTTCTCGCTTTGCTTGATGTTGCTTGCGTATCTGCTCGTCGAATTTGCTCTTATCTTTAGGCTTAAGTCCATCTGTATCAAATTTTTCTAACAACTTGGCATTATCAATCAAAATTTTTGAAACTGTGATGTGTGCTGGAAAATCCTCATCTTCATTGAGAAGGAATACATCACGTAATTGCTGGTAAACAGTTTCATATGTATCTTGTTCTCTATAAATCAGAAAGATATGCATTGGCTGACCCTGCAACCCTCTGTAAATAGCATCATTAGCAATTTGCTGGTAAGGTTGGCGTTTTTTGCGAGTTTTAGAAATAAATTCATAATTCCGCATTGCTAGTGGTGCTTTTATACCAGATGGTGCAGGAATGTCAGATTGCATCGGATTATCTGGGATTAAAACGCCGTTAAGTAGTTCTAATACTCGTGCAATGATATCGCCCCGTTCCGGAAAACTAAATCCAGTTTTTATACTATGTCCTCGTTTATATTTTTCATGCTCATACTTATAGCCTTCAGTATGAACTATATAATATTCGTCTCTGTCACCCCAGTTATTTGAGTTATCTAAATTACCAAATCCTGCGGGATTGTTTAGAATATTTTCTGGCAGTTCTAGAGCGCGTGCTTTGAATGCTGCAAGCAGTTCTGGCAGTTGCAACCTCCAAAGATTTTCTTCTTCTTTGTTCTTCTCGATGACTAGACGCACTAGCGTTGAATCTACCTCATAATCAGATAAACGTGCCTTGTTCATACCCATGAGAACAGAGATATCACGCCCATAGTTTGCATCTAACAAGGGTTCATGTGGGTATCGCTGGCAACTCAAATCTAAGAAAATCCACGGTTTTAAGTTGCCATTGTTATTGAATTGTCCTGCTTGCGTCTGAACATTAAAGTCTAAGCGATAAGCAAAATAACCTTCTCTTTCCTTGCCATTATTATCTGTATAATTCGCCTTAAACGGCTTACTAACTAAATAGAGTCCAACCCTACCCGAACCGCCTCCCTGTACTTTGCGCCATTGAATTTCTTGTTCTCTTGTTCCAGAGTTAATAATGCACTTTTTACCATGCAACATTGTTGCGAGAAGACTAGGAATAGCTTGAAATCCTAATCCTTTCTCTGCGTTGATATCACGCACAAGTGTTTCTGGTTTGATGTGTTGCCACTCCCAATCTGGGGGTATTACAGCTATCCTTTCGATAAAGCGATCGCACACACTATTGACTTCATCCGGTTTACCTTTGCCACGATATTGCTTTGTCCACTCTTGCGCCCAAATTCTTATTAATTGATGTATTTGCTGTGGTGTGGGCGTCTTCAATGGGTTCTCTGGCGTTCCTACAGCTAACGCCTGATATAAGGACAGCTTACTTTCTCCGTCAACGCTAACAAACTCAAAGCCGTATGTAAGTGTAGATGCACAGGCAAGCAGAGCATTATTTAATTGTCGATATGGTGGCGGAATCTCTTTTTTATTGTTACCACGAGACAGTACTCGTTCCATATCGCGGCGAAAGTCTGCTACCTCCTGAACAAAAGGGAATGCCAGCACAGCAATCTCTAGGTTGGCAAAAGCATCTGTTACCAAGCTCATGCGTGCAGGTAACAAAATATTTTCTGGTGTAATTCTGCTCGTCATACTCTTTATCTATCTCTTGCGTCTATTTCCCAGTTGAAGCCATCAATATCAACTAAAGCATCTGCTATTGATTGGTATAAAGCTTGACTGATAACATCTTCATTAACATAGTCACAAAGCAAATCGATGATTGCTGCTAGTAAGCTGGTACGCGGTGTATCAGGCAGCTGCTCTTTTGCATAGTTTGGCCCCCAAGCAGCATCAACAAAGTAAGCGTGAAAGGGAACACCTCCACGCAAAAGACGGCCTACAGCTTGAACGATTACGCCGGCTGTGGTTGCGGCTAAGTCTTGGCGGGGAAAGGCACGTAATTCTTCATTTGCACGCAGTGTTTTGTAGTAAGAACGATGTTCTACCGATCGCCAGTAACGCGCAGACAATCGACGCACCGCTTCCGCACGTCCTAAAATTCCGTCTCCTTCCCAAGCAATGAAATTTGCATCTTCTATCCAATCCAAGGCACGACGGTTGATTTCTTGAGCGATCGCTTGAGTATCATGTGGATGAGGATAGGGACGGGTGAGAAAGCAAACCGCACCAAAAGCAGCTTTGCCATTGGCATTCAAAATGTTGAATCCACGCCCCATAGCACTTATCGGTGCTGCTAGGATTTTGCCGCCAGTAAGTGCGAAAGTTTCAATATCAGCACGGTTGAGAGCGCCAATCTCCATCCTTGAGCGATAATCAATGTCATCATCAGTAAAAGTTTCTGTGCGATCGCGCTGCAAATGGTAGACTTTCTCCCGTATACCCCACCAACATTGACGGATTTCGTCTGCTACCCATCGCGCCTGGTCATAGGAGTTGACGAGTAACAGTAGGCGTTCCCTATCCTGCCAAAAATCTGGCTCGCTCTGGCCAAGCTTTTTCAACTCCTCAAGCTCTTGTCCTAAATGACCGCTACCGTTGTTGCCAACTAAAGCTTGTGCCATTTCTTTAAACATTCCCATTTTTTGACGTTCTGGTGTCCCAGAAATACGGATAGGTTCATCTTTGCGGTTCGATTGAGGTAGAAACTGAAAATGGCTTTGAGCTATTGCTTCTGTGGCACTCGCCTCTGGCATTAAAATACCTTGGGGATTACCCACATGAAACTGAGTGGAATCTCGTAGATAAGATGTTCCTGATAGTGCCAAGACGTTGGGGCCGCGTTGACCATTCAAGTCTGTCAGCAAGCGATGAAAGTTCAAAACATAATAACGACCAATGTTGGTATAGGCAAATATAGATAAAGCATTTTCGCTGCTATTCTCAGATTGGTTGTGATTGTCATCCTTACGGGAATAATAAGTACCAAACTGCCTTCCTGTTGGCGGTAGAGGTAAAATATTTAACATTGCTGTCGGCATACGACGATGTGGTGGCTCGTCATCTAAAGTGGGTGGTCGATGATGCCATTCATAAAAAACAATGCGCGTGTGCCGATCTAAAAGGGTGATGGTAAGCGCAAACTGTAAACGATAAGCTAGGGTTTCGAGGGTGTCTACCGGATCTAATTCTTCCTCCTGTTTTGAGGACTTTCGCCGTTTTTTCTTGGCTGTCTGCTGTGAATTGTTTTGACGTTTTTCTAGTTCTTCTCGTAGTCGTGCTAACCTTTTTCCTGTTTTGGGGAAAAAATCAACTATCCAGGCTTTGCAAGCACGATAAATACTATCGTCGGTAGCACTTTCGCCAATACTATTAATCTGTTGAATCAAAAGGGCTAGTCTCTGAACTTTAGAATTTGGTCGAGGTTGCCCAAGCAATGGGTCATCATCAAGTAATGCGTCAAAATTTCGCATTATCTGCTGTATACGCCGGTTATTAGCCTTAATTTCTTGCTCAGTGGCATCAGGAGAATCTAACTCTTCAAGTCCAGCAAGGCGACGGGAAAATTTATACAGGAGAGAATTAGGTGTAAAATAGCCACGTTCTATCCATTTACGTAAAAACTCGTGTCCTAAACGCTTATCTAATAGGGTTAAAGTTGTTGTAACTACACTTTGTACATGACGTTCTGCGGTTGTCCATCGCTGCATCAATGGTGGGGTGACACGGTTGAATCTCATGTAATCTTCAGTTTGTACCCCAATGTCATCAAAAACACCACCATTGGTCAGTAAAACTTCTTCAGCATATACGTCATCAAACCACTTAATAACTGTGTCTATTTCATCAAACACAACAATATCGGAATGTAGATAGACGAGTTCCCCTATCTTGAGCGGACGCAATTCTAGATGACGTGGTAAACCAGCCATTGCCATTGCACCTGGAGTTGTAATCCAAACACGGGCATTTGGCATATCACGATATACCTGCTGTGATGGACAGGTGGCAAAAAACGGGCATAAGTAAGGTACACCAGGATTATTGTTTTGTTTTTTGCGATCGCTTTCACTTTTTGGTGCTTCTTTTAAAGAGTGACATGGCTCGGTTCCAGGCTTGAGTGGCTTGCCGTGCAAACGGTCGAAGATGTCGTTAGCTTGTAATAATCCTTGTAAAGCACAAGCTGTTCCCAAAAAGCGATCGCCCCAGTGTGGTTGTCCGCGTTGCCAGTGTTCCTGAAAGTCTTTCGAGGCATAGAAGCTTTTTAAGTGTGCGTCTCGTTTACTGCGGCCTAATAACGGTACAGCAACAGGCTCATCGTTTTCTGGGTCGTCACAAAACCACCAATTTATTTGATTTGCTAACTTAATTGCCGACTGTACATCACTAACAACCAATGTAATGCGGCGATCAGGATGATGTCGCACAACATTAACGGCCTGCAACGTTGACAGGGTAGACTTTCCAGAAGCAACTTGTCCCGCAAGATGTACAAAACCATCCAACTCCAATGGTTCTGTATTCCGCTCACTGAGTGAGCCATCTTCCTGAATTTTATGAAAGTTGATTTTGCGAAAGCGGCTTACCCAGTGTCCCTTTTGTGTCTCATTCCAACCATATCGGCGTGCGAGTAACTGTTCGCGGCGATCGAGGAACTCTGCATCTGATTCTAAATCTGGAATTCGTAATGAAAAAGGCTCACGAGAGCGGGGTGTGGGAAACCAAGGCTGTTGTCGTGCAGTACGTAAATGTTCTGGTGTGAACTGTACTTGCATTGTGACTGTTTCTTTTTCTGTCTTAGCCTGGAATTGGTAAGCAACTCCAGCCTGTACTGGTTCAACCCTGCGTTGGCGAAACTCCAAATTGGCACTCAGACAGCTTTCATATAAATTTTGGTTGACTTGATCCCTAAGATGTTTCGCAGCATGAATAATCTGAGAATCTAAGCCCTGGATATCAAAATCATAGTTACGACTGTTTTGCGGAACATTGCGGATATAAAAACGTAGTGCCTGCAACCAAGCAAAACGCGCAGAAAATGGGATAATTTGCCGAGCATTAGCAACTGCACGCCGTTGCATCTCATCTAAGTTTTGTAAACGAGGGTGTCGCAAAGGCATACCACTGAGTATTGCCCAAACTGCTGTTACTGGTTCATCATCAATTCCTAAACACTCCATTAATGCAAAGCCAAGTTCTACCTGAAGTAATAATTGCGCTTGCTCTCGATCAAGCTCAGAGTTATCTTTCAGTTCTTTAATACGCTCTGTAAAAATATCAGGTGGCTTAAATAATGTCATTTGACTCATAATGCTACTTCCCGTTAGTCAGGTGCATTATCTTGGCGCTGACTCGTTCTTCAAAAGCGATATCGCTAAAAAGATGAGTGCTTTTTGGCAATCCAGTTGCTTCTTCACGCAGGATGTCGATGTAATCTTGGCGTTGATGCAGACGATGGTTAGGAATCACATAAAAACTTTCGTCGTAGCGCAAATCGCCTTCCCCAAATATCGGCTTCAGTTGCAAAGCCAAATCATACGGATTTCGGTAGTCTTTGATATCTACAGCCCACACTGAACCGTTACCAAAACGTAGTTGCAAGTCGTAACGGTCAATACCAGGCCAAAGTTGAACTTCGCAAAGATATTCTGGCTGTTGTTTATGCAGTTTTTTTAAAGCCTCGAACAGACCTATCTCTGGGATTCCTGGCAAACAAACACGCCAATGAATGCCAAACTTAAGACGACACAAACCTCGCTTCCAAGAAATGCGCCGGACATGGGATAAGTTTTTACGATGGTCGTTGCAGACGCTTGGCTTAATGCCACGTAAATGTCCATGTTTTTTAATTAAAGGGCCGCAGCGATCGCAGCACCAATAAGATTCATTTTCTTTACAGTCTTCGTACAGTTCGCCAACATCATTAATAGATATGTAACGTGTCTGAGAAAACGTGTTGCGAAGTTTCTCTAAAGTAGTGTAGGGATTCACAATTAGAAATTGCCGCAGCAAAACATATTCTTGCTGAGCGCGCTCAGGATCTTTTTCGTTGGCTTCTTGCAGTTTTTTCAGCAACCTCAGAAACTGAAAGTTCTCCAGCGCAATTTGTTGTACTTTCACAGAAGCGAACTCAGGAAGTTGTCCTCGTTTTACCAACTGTTCATAGAAATACTGACTTGCTTCCTCACTTAACGCTTTATCGTAAATCAAGCCATATTCTGAGTCAAACTCCTTTGGTATATCCAACGGATACCATGTTTGCAAGGGTTTTTCTAGAAGATTAAAAAGACCTTCTAGAGTACGTGGATAAGGAATAGCTGTCATCTTCAATGCCAGGGTGTTGAAGGCACGCCGTAATAAATCAGGATATGGATATTTAGGGGTTTGGTATTGAGTATCTGCACGAAAAAACTCTGCCAAACCCACAACCAAAAAATCAAAATTGTTATCCAAAAAGTACCTCCTGTCTATATAAGACAAGCTTTGGTATTTTGTCTCTTTAATGAAACACTGAGATTATAAAGATACACTTAATAACTATAACTGATGTGAGACAATAAAGAAACGCGTTTCATAAATGAAACAAAAAAGACGCATGGGATACAACTTAGACACACATCTATTAGCCGCAATGGTGAAGACAAAGCGAGGGAGGAAAGGACTACGAGACACAGCCAAAGAAATAGGTAATATTAGTTCCTCTACACTTTCACGGGTGGAAAATGGCAAAATGCCTGATATGGAAACCTTTTTATTACTTTGCAACTGGCTGCAAGTGTCACCTGCTGAACTATTTAAGAAAACAGAAGAATCCGAAGTGTCCTCTGGCTCAAATACATTAGAGACAATAGAAATTCAATTGCGAGCATCGAAAAAACTCGATCCGGCAGTTGCCAATGCCCTAGCAGAACTAGTCAAAGCAGCGTATCGGGATAATTCTCAACAAAGCGACAACCAACAGCCGGATTAAAAAGAATTATGACACTAACAGAGAAATTGCCAACTGAGTTTAGGCAAAGATGTGAAGGAATTGCCACTGAACAACGTAGTTTATTAAATTTACGGGCATTTGAGCTATTACCAGCAGATATGCTGGCGGCTCAACTGAACGCAAAAATTTTGACACCTGAACAGATTCCCAACTTAAACCCTTCTGTAGTAGAGGTATTGCTTAATAGCGACCAATGGTCAGCAGGAATCATTAATCAAAACCCACTCTTGATTGTAAACAACCCGCGTCATACGGCCGCAAGACGTGAATCAAACCTGATGCACGAGTTTGGACACCTGCTATTAAGACATAAAATTGTCCGCTTTGATCCAAATACTAGGCTTCCTCTGCGCCGACAGAGCGATGAAGATGAGGCAACTTATTTAGGTGGGTGTCTTCAGATTCCTCGGCGTGGTCTACTTTGGGCAGTTCAACGCCAAATGACACAGGCGGAAATAGCAGCGTATTTTAATGCAAGTGAGGAAATGGTGCAATTCCGTAGCAACGTCACAGCAGTAAATATTAGATAAATGTATAAAAAACTTTGCACCTTCTGAAGTTAACTTCAATGTAAAATTTTCTCAACAATCTCTTGGCATTTCGTGGCATTTCTGTTTTCTCTTCTATCAAAATAAATGGAATCTATTCCATTATCTTGTTCACCATCAACTATAGATTTTGATGCTTCTTGAGGAGAAATATCAGCCAATACCATCAATGTAAATGCAGCTAGACTTCTGGTTAAGAAAATTAACTCTCTGTCTGTTTCAGATTTGTTTTGATAATCTGTCAAGTCAATCAAACCATCAAATGTTTTTTGAAGATATGACTTTATTTGACGTAGATGGATTTCACTCATAATGCTAGCAGATGTACTTAACTTTGATGATATCGGATTAAATTTTTACAGGCTTATCTGTAGGATCAGGACATTATAAAAATATACATTTAAGTTGCCGCGATCGCCTCTCAACAGAGAATTTCACCTTTAATTATGAAATTAAATATATTTATGTATTTTTATATACATAATTTACTATACTTTTCATATAAGAAAAAATAGCTCCTACAAGGATATAACTTGCTGAGAAGCTATTTTATCATAAACATAAAAGTATAATTTTATACTATTCAACCGTTACTGATTTGGCAAGATTCCTGGGCTGGTCAACGTCTAAACCGCGACGGGCGGCAATGTGATAAGCCAATAGTTGCAAAGGCACAACTGTAAGCAGGGGAGAAAGCAATTCTTCTACATTGGAAACAGGGAGTAAATCGTTAAAGATTTCCGCAGCTTCGCCATCTTTAACAGGAGTTACCCCAATTAAGCGAGAATCTCTGGCTTTGGCTTCTTGGGCATTTGAAATAACCTTTTCATATACACTACCGGGAACTGCGATCGCCACTACTGGTACTTTCGCATCTAACAAAGCGATGGGGCCGTGTTTCATTTCGCCAGCCGGATATCCTTCGGCATGAATGTAGCTAATTTCTTTTAATTTCAACGCCCCTTCTAAAGCAATGGGAAAGTTAATTCCTCTACCCACAAAAATGAAATCTTGGGTTTCGGCAAATTCGTGGGCTAGCTGCTCGCTTAAAGTTTCCTGACTTTCTAATGTTGACTCAATGTCTTTAGGAATTTGTCGCAAGCCATTAATAATTTTCTGTAAGGTTTCTTGTGAAACTGTCTGCCGATTAGCTGCTAAATCTAATGCCAATGCATAAAACGCCATTAATTGGGCAGTAAAAGTTTTTGTCGCTGCTACCCCAATTTCAATTCCTGCTAAAGTACTAATAATATGTGGTACTAAATGACCAAGGCTGCTTTCTGGGCGATTGGTAATACCTAAAAGTCGCGCTTCATATTTGGCTTCTTTTCCTTGACGGCGTTCTTTTTCCATTGCCAAAGCTGCTAGAGTATCAGCGGTTTCACCCGATTGAGTAACGCCAATAATTAAAGTATTGGAGGTCAATGGTGATGGTGCATAGCGATACTCAGAAGCGTAATGTACTTGAGTAGAAATTCCTGCTAATTGTTCGATTAAATATTTGCCGATTAATGCTGCGTGCCAACTTGTACCACAAGCAACGATGTGAATTTGTTCTAAATCTTTATATAAATCTTCAGGTAAACCTAGATTGATTGGCGATCGCCCATTTTCTTCTACATTATTAAAATAAGCTTCTAAACTAGCTCTCACTACCCCCGGTTGCTCATGAATTTCCTTGAGCATGAAGTGTTTGAATCCCTGTTTTTCTACCATCGTGGGATTCAAATTAAGTAGTCGGGGTTGTTTTTTGAGCCTATCGCCAGCAAAATTGTAAATCTCAACGCCCAATGGTGTCAGGCGGGCAATTTCCCCATTTTCCAAAGGTAGCACCGCACGGGTGTAGGCAACGATCGCTGGTGTATCAGAGGCACAAAAGAACTCCCCTTGACCAAAACCAATCACCAAGGGTGCTTGTTGGCGAACAACTATCAATTCATCAGGATAATCAGCACAAACCACTGCCAGTGCAAATGCTCCTTCTAAGCGGGTAACAGCTTGGCGAACTGCTTCTAGGAAAGAAGATGAAGAAGAAGGGGAAAAATTCTTTAAAATATCGGCAATGAGGTGGGGGATAACTTCCGTATCGGTTTCTGAACGAAAAACGTGTCCCTTTGCTTTGAGTTCTTCGCGTAACTCGCGGTAATTTTCGATAATGCCATTTTGCACCACCGCCACTCGCATTGCGGTATCCAGATGGGGATGGGCGTTGTACTCTTCTGGTTTACCATGAGTCGCCCAGCGAGTATGACCAATACCAATTTGGGCAGGGGTTTCCATTTGTTCTAGTTTAGAACGTAGGTTATGCAGCTTGCCCTTTGCCCGCACACAATGAACTTCACCTTCCCAAACAGTGGCGATTCCAGCGGAATCATAGCCCCTGTACTCTAGTTTTTCCAGACCAGCTAATAAGATGTCTGTTGCAGCTTGAGTGCCTATATATCCAACAATTCCGCACATTGCTCACACCACTTTTTTTCAGGATGATTAAATCCAGTATAGTTGTTACCACAAACTGGGTGTTTTGCAAAGAAAAAAGGGGGCTATTTGCTCCCTCTGCCACTAGGTATGTATTTTTATGGATTCTGGGCTTTTGACTCGAAGCTACAAAGGTGGCTTATAGGATTTAACAAAAAAGAATTCAGAATTCAGGAGTCAGAATTCAGTATGAAAAAGGTTTTGAGTGCTGAGTTCCGAGTCCTGAGGGAACAATCAAGAAATTATTTTGGTAATTTACTTGTTTGTTTCTCAGCACTAGGCACTCTGCCAGAACTCCGAGCGCCAGCTACCCTTTGGGAAAGCCAAAGGCTAACGGGCGATCGGAAGTTGGATGACTCGGTAGGAGCTTTTTAGTAAGCTAGACCCATACTGCGAGTTGTTTCAGCACCCAGGTAAACCCGAATGCTCAAAAAGTCGGTGGGGCAAGCAGTTTCGCAACGCTTACAGCCTACACAGTCTTCTGTACGGGGTGAAGAGGCAATTTGAGCAGCTTTGCAGCCATCCCAAGGAACCATCTCCAGTACGTCAGTGGGGCAAGCGCGGACGCATTGAGTGCAGCCAATGCAGGTATCGTAGATTTTTACGGTATGAGACATTGAAAAAACGGCTCCTTTCGAGTGTTCTTCTCTGCGAAAGAATCATAATCAACGCATAGTTTACCGCAGTGCTTGATAGGCCGTAATCAAAAGGCTACATAACTTCAAACAATTTAATAAGCACGTCAGAAAATTTGTTTTTGCGAGATCGTCCCTATTGACCTCTAAATTAGCAACATTATAGGGACGTATTTACCCCACTCAAATACCATAATATGGTTTGATAGTAAAGTCATCTACAAAAAAATCAATTTAAAAGATGAGATGAGGAAGTTATCTATAGTACTTATTTATTGGATACTATACTAATCTCAAACACAGCGAATTCATAACAAAATATTAAATATTTAGCAAAATTTTCTAATTAAGTGTATTGATGATGTGGTTTGATGATCGCCTACCCATTCCAATACTGCTCGGGTTTTGCATTTTGAACTCGGAATTTGGTTTGGGGAAAAGGGTAAAGGGTAAAGGGCAAAGGTTTTTTCTTTCCCCTTTCCCCTTCCCTTTTTCCCCTTAACCGACAAGTATTGCTACCCATTCAGACTAGGCGATCGCAAGTTTCGATAGAGAACAGCATCTTTGTTGAGAATAAAACGATGAAGCTCTAATACAGCAAAATTGGTGAAGTCAGATTTAGAATAAGCTCCACACCTGGCTTTTAGAGCTAGAGAGCGTACTTCACGGTTGTCGAAATCTGCTGTACATCCTCAAAAAAGAGCTATGTTTTGAAACAATTATGCGATCGACTCACATAACTAACAGAAAAAACAGCGATCGCTCACCAAGAATTTCTATATTTAGATTTTTAATTCTGGCAAATTTATAATTTTTACTCCCAGATTTTTTAGAGTATTTCCGAACTGGCAAATTCATCATTAATTAGAGAGAATTTTGTTTGAATAACTGGCTCACTCGCTATTTCAATCAATTCTTCTTGCGGAGGCTTGATATCAGCAAATTTATCTTTTGTATACTCCTTTTCTCTAATTTCGCGAGCAATACTTTCCAATAGCCACAGTTGTTCTTCCACAGACAAGGCACGGATAGAGCGCTCAATTTCTAGTAAATTCGGTGATATCATTTTGCTTGTAATTTCCAAAAAGGTGTATTTTTCAAAGCTATTATACTCAGTCTATCTGGTTAATCCAGAGCATCGCAAATTCGTCATCATTTTTCCCACGTCTATTTTTTCACAAACCAAATGAGATAGCTATAAATAACCATTAGCCAGTTTTATAACATTTTAATTAAGTATTACTGCCCAATCAAAATGTAGGGTAAGCTTGTTACATGAATTACGAAATAGCTCGGAAACTCTTGATAGATCAGACAATCCCAACTAAGGATTACCCAGATGCGCTGTTAGAGCGTATGAAACATGGGAAACCCCCAGTACCTGGTCAAATCACCTCAATTTTGTTGGCATTGAAAGTGGTGTTTGAAGCCCTCAAAGACGCCCCCACCCTAGACCGAGAACTGGCTTTGGCGCTTTATCAATTAAGCATCAAGACACAACAGGTATTTGCCGCAGGGCGTAAAGCTGGGATTGATTGGCCGCCACTACTCAAGGAAGATTTGTTACGAATTTCCTTAGGAGCTGAAAGTATCTTTTCGGGCACATGGCAAACCTTAGCTTCCGTGGGTTTGGAGAAACTGTGAACAAGAGAATAGGGATATGAGGGGGATGAGGGAGACGCGGGGATGAGGGAGATGAGGAAGTGTGGGGAGTGTGGGGAGTGTGGGGGGAAAGATTTCTTCCCCATCCTCCCACACCTCCCACACTTCCTGGAATCCCCCATGCCCCATACTCATTACCGAATTTGCAACTCCTTTTCTAACTTATCTAGGTCTGTTTTGAGCAAAATCGTCATTTGGCCGGTAAAAGCTTTGCCTGTTTTGGGTTGGGCAATTTCGACCCAATACACGTAGCGTGAGCCTACTCGTAATTCTCCTTTTAAAGCTTCTCGAATGGGAGTTCTGGCAAGACGCGCTGAGTTAACAGCCTTTTGGCTGGGATATTGATACACAACTTCGGCGCGATCGTAGTCTTGATAAATCTCCAAGCCATAAATCACTCGCAAGGATTCTTGGAGGCGATCGAATGTCATGCCGTTAATGGCATCATACATAGCAATGCGCTCACTGCGAATTGTGCCACGGTCTTTGGAAAATTCCACCCTACCGGGAGGCAATACCGACGCTTGAAAAGTGAATCTTTGAGCAGCGGTGTCAGTTTTTTGGACATACAATTGCTCCCCATTCCTGGGGCGTAGTGTGGGATGTGCTTTAATCCAAGTACCTACCTCTTCTGTACTTTGTCCTGGTAAAGCATTAACTTTGGCATCAAAAAGCGTTCCTGCACACAGCCAAGGCACTAGAGAAAAAGGCAAAATTAAAACTTTAAGCAGAGATTTCTTGAACATTTTTCTATTCAGGATTTATATGTAAATTTCCCCATTAGGGATTAACCATAGTTTTCCCGTTTTTCAGCAAGATTATTTCAAGCGTCAACCCAACTTAAAATATCAGAGATTTTACTTATCAACGCTCTATCATAGAAAAAGCTAAGAAATCGAATCCTTATGAGCATTACATTTAGCCCAGAGCAAGAACAAATAATTCAAGTTTTGCTAGCAACAGGTAAATTTAACAGTGTTGATGAAGTAATTCAAACTGCATTACGCCTTTTAGCAGAAGAGATTCTTTCTCACGAAGCATGGCTCGAAGAAACTCGCACCAAGATTGATGAAGGAATAGCATCACTTGAAAGGGGAGAAGGAATTGATGGTGAAACTTTTGTAAATCAGCTTTTAATACAGTTGAAGCAAGCAAAAGAGGCTTAGGAATGAATCGGTACATTATCTCACTTCCTGCTTCTCGTGATTTACAAGCGATCGCAGATTGTTTCGCGGTAGAAAATGTTGAGGCTGGTGAGCGACTTTTATATGCGTTTAATCAAAAATGTCAACAACTTGTTAGCTTTCCCAATATGGGACGACAATACGAGGATTTGCGTCCCAACCTAAGAGGACTTCCACTGGATGGATATATTATTTTTTACATAATTACTCGTGATGGAATTGAAATTGTCAGAGTTGTCAGTGGCAGACGTAACTTAAAATCTCTGTTTACAAATCCTGAAAAAATGTGATTTATAAGTAGTTGTTAAATATCCTATTCTGACTGGGAACACTTATGAATGAGCTTGCTGACTCACAATGATTAGTTGAACGAGAAAAGTTTGCTCCGTTAAGTCCAGAAAAGATAGGAGTATATTTATGGTGTCATGGCTTACAGCAGCACAGTGGAGATGCGTTCAAACTTTCACAGGACATCAAGGATTGCAGTCTGGTGTGAACTCTGTTGCTTTTAGCTCTGATGGGCGTTTGTTAGCTAGTGGTAGCGACGATAAGACAGTTAAGTTGTGGGATTTGCGAGCAATGCGTGAGATCCAGACACTCACAGGTCATAGAGGTCCTGTTCGCCAAGTTGCATTTCACAACAACGGTGAGATTCTTGCCAGTGCTTCTTTCGACAGAACTATCAATCTGTGGGAAGTGACAAGTGGCAGAAAAATAAAAACGCTTTTCGGCCACTACGATCAAGTCTGCTCAATCTCTATCAACTCATCTACCAATTTGATGGCTAGTAGCAGCAATGATGGAGATGTAAAACTGTGGGATTTAACGACTAAAGAGGAGATTAAAACATTATCTAACTCAAATCCTCAAATTATTGAGGCAGTTGCATTCAGTCCTGATGGAAAAGTACTTACCAGTGGCGGATGGGACAAGACTGTAACACTGTGGGATGTGAAAACAGGACAGTTAGGGCGTAAATTTTCTGCCCATTCAGAGAAAATCCGTTCAATCACTTTCAGCCCCAACGGTCAAGTTCTAGTCAGTGCGAGCAACGACAAAACTATTCGATTATTTGATGCGTCAAGTGGGCGCGAAGAGACTCTGCAAGGTCACTCTAAAGCAGTAGTATGTGTGGCTATTGACCCAAGCAGCACGATTTTAGCAAGTGGCAGTGATGATAAAGAAGTTAAGATCTGGGACTTAAAAACTAAGAGAGAAATGTGTACTCTATCTGGTCATGAGTCCTACATTATGTCTGTTGTGTTTAGTCCAGATGGAAAATTTTTAGCTACTAGCAGTCATGATAGAAGTATCAAGATTTGGCAGCGTGGATAGGTTATTAAATATAGAGTATATTTTACTCCTGACTGGAGGCAAAGTGTCTCCGACTCCGCTCTTAAATTTTGCTGTAGTTTTACGATTCACTAAATAGTAGAAGCCCAAAGTAGTACAATTAAACTATAATAAACAGAGAAATTCTTCATAGCTCTTGCTGTGAGGACTCTGTAACCTTATGTATGAGAGTGGATGAAGGCTAGTTTTTAGCTAGCACGCCGAAGGAGGTGGTTGTAGTGTTGTCATGTTTTAACGTAGCAGATTACTTTCTGTGGTTAGCAAATGAAACAGGCTCTTTTATAAGTAATCTCAAGCTGCAAAAGCTGGTTTACTATGCTCAGGCTTGGCATCTTGCAATCTATGACACTCCTTTATTCCCAGAAGATTTTCAAGCCTGGATACATGGCCCGGTAATACTTGATTTGTACCAAAAGTACAAGCTTTTTGGATGGCAACCAATTTTAGAGGATGCTAAACCGCAATTGCCCCAAGAGGTTCAAGAGTTTCTAGATGAGGTTGCACAAGAGTACTTCGCCTGCGATGGTTATGAACTTGAGCAGATGACTCATGTCGAATTACCCTGGAATTTGGCTAGAGGAAATCTACCACCTGATGCCCCTTCCAACGAAGTTATAAAGAAGGAGTGGATGAAGGAGTACTACAGATCTCGTGTCGAAGAAGAAGATTAAAAAGACTGAGGTTGCCAAAGATGGCACATCAGATATTAAACCAACAAAGCTGAAGCCACCTCAAGGCATCAGCTTTTCATTTAAATACTATCAGGATAGTCACAACAAGTTTTCTTGTAGCGAAAAAGAAGTAATTTACTGGCTGACTCTGCTTGAGCGCTTAAAAGCTTTATGCAGTCTATCTGCTCAAGAATTGCTGGTGAATCGTAGCAGTACCCTCAGATGTCATCCCATCAAGTGGGAAGATACTAGCGAGAGCGGATTTGGTTTGCCGAATGAAGAACAATTAGTTGATACACCATATCAGTTTTCTCTCTCTTCAAATGAACATGGTAGAGTTCATGGGTTTTTTATTAACGAGATTTTTTACATTGTTTGGCTAGACCCGGATCATCTGCTGTATCCCGCAAAAAATTAAGAAATCATCGTCTTATTAACTATCTCTGCTGTCTGTTTTGACGGAACGACGGGAATTATTTCAAAGTCACCAAGATCTTGCCATTGCAATATCCACTCCTGGAATAAACTTAAATCATCACATTCCATTAGTTGAAAGCAACGATCGCAGTTAACTTCAACCCAGCTATCTACGTACTTTAAACCTTCAGGCATCATACGCCCTTTCTCTTGAAATCGACGGTATATTTCTTTAGTTTCACCGTCCTTAAATCGCTCGATTACCATAAATAACATTTTGTCTCCTTGCTCACACTGTAACTAACAAAATTCAAGGAATCATCGCTACTTTAATTACTTGACGCGCCTTCATCTCATAAAAAACTTGTTCTAAATCTTTTAATGGTCGCTGTTCGCTAATAAGTAATTCAAAAGGAATTTTCCGACTTGCTATTAGTGATAAAGCCGATCGCACATACTTTGGTGTATTATGAAACACGCCTTTAATAGTGAGTTCGCTATAGTGTAGCTGTTCTGTATTTACAGTTATGCTAGTATCCCGCGGACAGCCACCGAATAAGTTGACTGTTGCACCAGGACGAGCGCAGGCGATCGCAGTTTCCCAAACAGTAGGCACACCAGTAGCTTCAATGACTACATCTGCACCCCATCCTTGGGTAAACTCTTTCACTACACTTGGAATATCTGGGATTTGATGATAATTAAAGGTCTGGGATGCACCCAATTTTTTACCAATTTCTAACCTTTGATCGTTACCTCCCCACAGCAACACCTCAGCACTATCCGCTAAAGCTGCTACAAACATTAACCCAATGGCCCCATCTCCCAAAACGACTACTCGATCTTTTGGCTGAATATGAGAACGTGCTACTCCATGCAACACACAAGCCAAAGGTTCTGTCATGGCTGCTAATTCCCAAGGCAAATCATCGGGAATCTGCAATAAGTTATGTTGTACTATCGGTGCAGGAATTTTTAAATATTGGGCAAAAGTCCCGTTGTTCCAAGTTAAATTTGGACACAATGAATATTCTTGTCGTTGACAAAAAAAACACTCCATGCAGGGAGCAGAATTATTAGCGACAACGCGATCGCCTATTTGCCAACCCGTAACACCCGCTCCCAAGGCCACAATTTGCCCAGCAGCTTCATGGCCGAACAGTGTCGGCGGTTTCAACATTTTGGCATGGCCGCCACGCCGCCAGACTTTCAAATCAGTACCACAGGTTGTTGCTGTTCCCACTTGGATGACAACTTCGCCAGCCGCAGGAGTGGGGTCAGCAACTTCTTCTAGGCGTAAATTTTCTTGCCCATAAAGTAATGCTGCTAACAAAATTTTTAACCTATCAATTAGATCCACCTGATTTTACCAGTTGAACCTATTTGATAGGTCTAAACTAAAATTTGGTTTTGATTTTTTAGTAGGTTTTTATCAAACTAAAATGCTGAAAAATTAGGAATTCGCAGCTGTTTGAGGAAGGACTCCGGTATTTCGGCTTTCCGCATTTGGCAAACGAGTAACAGTTAACAGCGGTACTTCTTGTCGGCACGACAGACAAAACCAATATAGTTCGCCATGACGGATATGACGCAGGAGGGAACCACCGCAGCATGGGCAAGTGTTGGCTCTCGTACTCATACCAATGTCCTCCTTAAATAAAAATTGTTGTTTAAGCTAAGCAAAAAAACCTGTTGATTAAAAGCGGATGTTCCCAACGAGAATGCGGCCATTCGATTCTATGCGGTCTTTAATAATTTGTCTGTAAACAGCTTCATATCCGTTAACCATTTGGCTAACACTAAACTTGTTTTCCACATATTTTCGACAGGTTTGACGATTTAGTTCCAAAGCTAATGGAATCATTGCCGCCATTTCTGTATAGTTTTGGCAGATAAAACCTGTTTTACCGTGAGCAATCACTTCAGGTACGGAGCCTAAATTCATGGCAATTACTGGTGTACCAGTTGCCATTGATTCAATCATTACTAAGCCAAAAGGTTCTTGCCAAGCGATGGGAAAAAGAGTAATAGCAGCATTGCCCAGAAGTTCAGTTTTTTCGGCGTGGTTAATTTCGCCTAGATATTCAATTTGCTGACCATCAATATGGGGGGCAATTTCTTGTTCAAAAAACTTAGAATCTCCTAAGTCAACTTTTCCAGCCATCTTTAAGCGCCAACCGGCCTGTTTAGCAATGGCGATCGCATATTGTGGCCCTTTCTCTGGCGAAAAACGACCTAAAAATGCCAAATACGGAGGCTCTGACGGTTGGGCTACAAATGGATAATCTGTTAACTCAATTCCGTTATAAACCGTGGCAATATAGTTAAGATCGATTTGACGCTGGGAGTTACTAATGCTGACGTATGGTTGCTTTTGGTGGTAGCTAAACGCGTTACGGTTATCCTTTGTAAAATTATTGTGTAGGGTATGCACTGTAGAAGTTGTTGTTATCAAACTCGCCAAAGGTAATGCCGAAATCCCTACATGAGAATGGATAATATCGAACTCGGCAGCACGTTGATAAACTTGACTCACTTCCAGCATTTCGTACACTATATACTCTTTGACATTTGAGTCTAAGCGTAATGCACGCGGATAAACTGCTTCTAATTGAGCCATAGTTTGAGAATCGCCGGAGGCAAATAAAGTTACCTCATGACCGCGACGAACAAGTTCATCAGTCAAACGACTCACTACCAGTTCTATTCCTCCATAACTAGGAGGTGGAACCCTTTCCCATAAGGGGGCAACTTGAGCGATTTTCATAAGTTGTTTCGGTTCAGTCTGTAAAGTTGTCCCCAACATAATGAACTACCTCATTATTTTATGAGAACAAAGCATTTGTACTTACTTTTTTGAAATTTAAATTAACCTAACAGGCTACCAAAAGCACAATATTCGGTTTACCCTACCCCAACTTTTCCACCAACAAATCACTAGACTGTCAGCAAAAGTTACCTTTGAGCCATATTTCTAACCTATAACTAATCAATTACTAGTTGCATCTGTCTTCGGGATCATAATCTAGTAGAATATTTTGTAGCAGAACTTACAAAAGTGAATATTTTGTAGCTCAAAATACTAAATTATTAAACGGGATCAAATTATTCCAGCTTGATTTAAAGGCAATGAACAAATAGCATGTAAATTATAAAGATTAAATAATTGTAGAAAAATTACATAATTTGTAATTGGTAATTTACAAAAGTTTTGATAGCCAACTCATGAAAATCGCTACTTGGAACGTCAACTCAATTCGCATTCGTCTCGAACAGGTTACTGAGTGGTTAACTCATAATGCCGTTGATGTTCTGTGCTTGCAAGAAACCAAAGTTATAGATGCCGAGTTTCCGCGATCGCCTTTTGAAGAAATGGGCTATCACCTTTATCTATCAGGACAAAAATCTTATAACGGCGTAGCTATCATCAGCCGCCAACCACTCTTAGACGTAACTAGCGGCTTTAGGGCAATTTTGCAAGATTTACCGCCGGAATGGGATGAACAAAAGCGAGTAATTACAGGTGTAATTGATGGTATTCGGATTGTGAACTTATATGTTCCCAACGGTGCGGCGGTAGGAACCGAAAAATACGAATATAAACTGCGCTGGCTAACAGTATTACGTGAATACTTGCGATTGCTGCTGCTGTCACAACCTGATATGTGTGTGTGCGGTGACTTCAACATTGCACCGGAAGCCAAAGATATTCACGAACAAGTGAGTACAGAAAACCACATTATGGCCACAGAAACAGAGCGCCAAGCCTTACGGGATATTTTGACACTGGGATTCGCCGATGCTTTTCGTAAATTCACCAGCGAAGGCGGAAATTATAGCTGGTGGGATTATCGCGCCGCTGCCTTCCGTCGCAACTTAGGCTGGCGCATTGACCATCATTATCTTACACCCATACTTTATGAACGCGCTAAAAGTTGCATCATTGATGCTGCACCAAGGAAATTAACCCAACCCAGCGACCATGTGCCGGTGATTGTTGAATTTTAAATTGGGCATGGGGCAAACACGGCATGGGGAAAGGGAAAGGGGTAAGGGGAAAAGGGGAAAGATTAAATTTATTCCTTTTCCCTTTAACCTTTAACCTTTTCCCCTGCTGCCCCCTGCCTCCTGCCTCCTTCAAAATCCCAAATCTACGGCAATGCGGTGAGCACAGGCAAACCCGGAAAAAGCTACTGCGTTCAATCCTTGGCCGGGGAAGGTGCTATCCCCAACACAATAAAGTCCTGGAATAGCGGTGCGATTAAAGGGCATTTTCAACAACCCGCGCAACTTGCGTCGGGGAATTGGGCCATAGGTGCCATCTTCACGACCCAAAAAGCGGCGATGGGTGCGGGGTGTCCCTACCTCTAAATAATCTAATCCGGCATCTAAGCCTGGAAAAATCTTCTCTAAGCGATCGATAATTCGCCAAGCTGCCTTTTCTTTCCTCGCTTCGTACTCAGTGTGAGAAAGTCCTTGCCAATCATCAATCCAGTGAGGCGTAAACGCATGAATGATATGATATCCACTTGGTGCTAAATCTGGGTCAAGCAGTGTGGGAATCGAAACAAAAATTGTGCCTTCCACCGCCATCATCTTTTCCCACTCTTCCAGCAAAATATGGTGACACTCGGTTCCTTCAGGTAAAACTGACTGTTTTACCCCCATGTGTAAACTCAAGAAGCTGGGTGATTTTTGATAATTTTGTTGCCACTTTTTCTCATTATCAGGGATTTGCTCTGCTGGTAGTAATTGTTGAAATGTATCCCAGCGTGTAGCATTAGAGACTATGCGTTTACCCCGATATACTTTACCATTAGCCAGCTGCACGCCTACCGCTCGTCCCTGTTCTGTGAGAATTTTCGTGACTCTGGCTTGGTACTGAATCTGACCCCCAGCTTTTTCTAGGCCCTCAACCAGTTTTTGGGCAATTTGTCCGACTCCGCCTTTGGGATAGTTGACTCCGCCGTAATGCCTATCAGAAAAGACCATCCCAGCATTAATCATTGGCGTCAGGTCTGCTGGAACCACCGACCAGCAATAACACTCCATATCGATAAATTTCAATAATTGGGGATCTTTGATGTAGCGCCGCGCTATGTCCCCTGCATTTTGGGGCAGATACTTAACTAAACCGAGACACGCCAAAGGATGCTGGAAAAATACTCGCAGTAGATACCGAGGTTCTTCTAGCGACAGCAAATCAATGTTATTGAGGCAGTTGAATACTTTTTGGCATTCGTCATAAAAGCGACGAATCCCCCCTTCTTCGTGGTGAAAATGAGCAGTAAGATTTTGCAAAAATTTTTCATAAACCCGGTCAACCTTCAGGTCTAAACCTTGGGGTAGATGATAGTGAATTTGCACTGGATCTGCGATCGCTTCTTGGCTAACATTTACAGCCGACAGTGCGCGGGTCAGTAAATTGGTAGTACCGTTTTGCCCCAGCCCAAAAATCATTGATGCCCCAACATCAAATCGATAACCTTGCCGTTCAAAATAACCAGCGCTACCACCTGGGATCGAATAACGTTCCAGTACCAGCACTTTCGCTCCCTTTGCTGCTAGCTGAGTTGCTGTTACTAAACCGCCAATCCCAGACCCAATAACGATCGCATCAATTGTCATTTGTCATTAGTCCTTGGTCATTAGTCATTGGTCATTAGTTATGTCAGTCAAAAACTAACGCCACATAGCCAATGCCCAATATCCCACGATCCATGCCCAATCACAAAAAAGAGGGACAAGCCTGCTGCCGCTGGCTAATCCCGTCTGCCGATCCTTAAAGAGAGGAGAACACTGTATAACAATATAGCCTTGATTGAGAATTGATGTCAACTGCTAATGAAAATATTTATCAATAAATAGGGAACAGGGAACAGGGAGAAAGAGGATTTAATTCTCTCCCCTGCCTCCTGCCTCCTGCCCCCTGCCTTCTGCCCCCTGCCCCCTACCTCCTGCCCTCTCCTAGTCAGTCGGATGCAGGAAAGAGTATTATGGTTTTTCAGTTCATGTACAATAGGCGCTGACTTTTGGCTATGACGCTACAATTGCGGGTTTATGTACCACCTCATCCCCTGATACAACACTGGCTGGCAGTCGCTCGCGATGCTGGCACGCCTTCAGTGTTATTCCGCAGTGCTATGACTGAGTTGGGGAGATGGCTGACTTATGAAGCTGCACGTGACTGGTTGCCTACTCAAGAAACAGCAGTGCAGAGTCCCTTGGATACGTGTCCAGCAACTGTCATCGATCCACAAATACCAGTGGCAGTAGTACCAATTCTCCGGGCTGGGCTGGGATTACTAGAGGGAGCGCAGACTTTACTACCTTTAGCATCAATTTATCATCTCGGATTGGCACGAGATGAAGAGACACTGCAACCTCATTGTTATCTGAACAAGTTACCAGAAAAATTTGACCCCCAAACACGAGTGTTAATTACCGATCCGATGTTGGCAACGGGAGGGTCAATTATGACGGCAATGGCAGAATTGACACAGCGGGGTGTCGATCCAAGCCTAACGCGGATTATTTGTGTGGTGGCGGCTCCACCAGCTTTGCAAAAACTGAGTGCTACCTATCCAGGTTTAATAGTTTACACCGCTACCATTGATGAAAAACTTAATAGCCAGGGGTATATTGTACCGGGATTGGGGGATGCAGGCGATCGCATCTTTGGGACTTAAGTTAGTATGCAGCTAGGATAGATTCATGGCATAACTACTGTAATTGCAAGATTGTTCAAGGCGGTAAATATATGAGTCAGCGAGATGGTTTTGCCAGTGGTTTTTTAGCAGGGGCATTTGTCGGTAGCATATTTGGTGGTGTCATCGGCGCGGTAATTGCTTCTCGACGCGATTCGGAATTGCTAGCAGAAGAAGAGACAGAACCAACAGATAGCCAAGCCGAGGCTAAAAGAATAGCAGCAAAACGGCGTCAAATGAAAGCCTCCGAAACTGACAGCGTTAGCATAGAAACAGCTCGGCGATCGCTAGAAGATAAAATTGCTCAGCTAAATGCCACAATTGATGAAGTGCGAAAGCAGCTGGGAAATGTCAATGGTGGTTCAGCACAGACAGTCGGCGATCGCTCCTTGACTAAAGATTCCTAAGGTTTATTCCAGCATAGTGAAAGTGTGGTAAGTACTAAATCCACAGACACGATGGTATGGACTAAATTAAAATCAATAGATAAGACCTCATTTGAAACTTCGTAGGAAACCACGTTATCTATGGAATTACTGATTACCACTCTTGCTACTTTTACGCAGATTTATACTTTTTTGTTGCTAATTCGGGTTCTTTTAACCTGGTTCCCAACGATCAACTGGTATGACCAACCTTTTGCCGCTTTGAGTCAGATAACTGACCCTTATCTGAATGTGTTTCGCTCATTCATTCCTCCACTGGGCGGTATAGATTTTTCGCCAATGTTAGCTATTTTACTGTTGCAATTTTTAGGCGGATTTATCAGTCGTTTGGCCTACGTTGTGTAATACAGAATTTGCTATTTGGTCGATGTTTAGCTAAACAATTTCAGGTCTGGGCTGGTTAGCCCAGACTTATGTAACTTAAAATTTATTACTTACGCACCGCAGCGCTAAATCCAGCTGCCTTGAACTGCTTCAGCTTTAATGGAGTAGGCTGATTTGCAGGCACAGAAATTCTCAATTCAAAATCGCTAACACCCGGTGGTACCTCAGCAATCGAACCAAGACGGGTACGGTTTTGCATTACTGAGTCATTGTTGGCATCATAGATGCGTCCAAAAATATCTGCATCATAAACTGTTTTATTTGTACCATTTTCTGCCTTGCCAATAACAATAAAGCAATTAGCCGCAGCACTACCGCTACTAATAACAGCTCCTTGTGCCAGTTCTGGGGGACAATCGTTATAAGAAATATCAAACAGTCTAATCTGTGTCAGTGCTAGAGCCGGGGGAGTAAGCACCCACGATAGAAAAGTGATGAAAAAGCAAATAAAAACAATCGTGAGTGAGCGCAACCGCATACAAGACTCCGTAATTTAATTCAATAATTTTTTCAGAAGGCAGAAGGCAGAAGGCAGAAGGCAGAAGGCAGAAGGCAGAAGGGAACCCACGTTTTTAAACGTGGGATTGAAGTAAGGACGCCTTGTGTCTCGTGCTACGCATCTCGACACAAATCTTTTTACACGCTTTGGGCTTTATACCCACAAAAGACAGTTTTTATTAATACTTCTTTCCTTCTGCCTTCTGCCCTCTGCCCTCTGCCTTTCTTTGTAACTTATAACCTCAGCTTACAACGGAATCACGATTGATTGATGATGGTTAACTGTTGACCCTCATCAGTCAACAGTCAACAGTTAGTTCGCCATCTACTAATTCGTAGCGGGTATCTGTGCGATCGCCATAAGTCAGAAATTCCTCATAAGTCAGGGATTTTGTTGGATGCTGAGTTTGAGTCATGGCGATTTCCCATAGAAAAATGCTAGGAATTGCTCACATTTTTTCCTGTTTTCACCTGGAAGTGTCGGCATTATCCATTAGACCTTAATGATAAGTATTGAATCGAACCTGATATAACTACAGTTCGATTGGAAACTTTAATTTAACATTTGTAATAATTAAGTAAACAAACCTACGATTGCTATTAATTTTTATGACACCAGATGAGATTGAAACAGCTATGCAAGCAGCCTTTAATAGTTGTGATGCTGTAGGCTGTCCTCTCACTGACGCGCAGAAACAGATATTATTGCAATTCGTTGAGCAAATTCAGGAAAATTCCAACTCTGGGGCGTCAGATATTGCTAATCCTTTGGATGAACTTACCCCAGAGGAATTAGAAACCTTTTTAGAGTTTGTGAAGACCGAGGAACAACGTAACCGTAATTGGAAAGTACAATTACTCAATGATTGGCTGTTGGATAATGACTCTGGAACAGTACAATTTATCCGGCAAAGCTATGGTTTAGAGTGGCTCAACCGTGTTGAGTCGTACCATTTTGATAAGTATTGTTATTTAGAAGATCCATTGAAGTTGAAAGTAGGCGATCGCATTGAAATTTGCAATGCCTTATGGGAATGGGTGCAAGAAGAGGGCCCGTGTAAACCGGAGTGGTTTGCTTCCATTGTGATTCAGGTTAATGAAATTAGCGATTGCGATAACTCCTCTACTAATTGCGTCGTCCGCTTCTTCAACGGCGCTGAGTATGAAATTCAAGGAATCTACGAATGGAATCGCTATAACTGGCGCTGGTGTCAGAAGTAGTGGGAAGATGGGGAGCAGGGGAAGCAGGGGAGAATAATAACTCCCAACTCCCAACTCCTAACTCCCAACTCCTAACGCCCAAGCCAAAAACCTCTCAGTATGATACAGCGCTAATTGATTGCTCACACCATTAAATACAGCATCAAAAGCGTGTTCTGCCCAAGGGATTTCTAGGAAAACCGCAGTGTTACCAGAGCCATGTAAACGTTCATACATCTGTCTGCCAAATCGAGCTTGTACCAAATGGTCGCGACTGCCGTAAATTAATAAAGTTGGCGGTAAAGGATGCGTTAAGTAATTTATCGGTGAAGCAATTTGATACTGATTAGGTAATTCTTCTAAAGAACCACCAAGAAATGCTCTTAAAACAGCGCGGGTATTAATAGGATCGGGACTTGGCGGTGTTTTGTATCCTTCAGTTAAATTAACAGGGCCGTAATAGCTGACTACAGCACGGATGGGTGGTGCATCGGGTTGATAAGCCGCTAGCATTGCTAGGTGTGCCCCAGCAGAACGTCCTAAAAGTACAATACGTTGTGGATCGGCTTCATATTCGGCTGCATGTTTGCGAATAAAACTTAGGGCTGTACGCACGTCATCTAACTGAGATGGAAATTGATATTTAGGTGCGTGCCGGTAAGCGATCGCAAATACTGTATATCCCTGATGAGCAATATATTGATTAAACTCAGCATTAGCGCTAGGATTGCCACGTTGCCAAGCTCCACCATAAATTACTATTACTGCTGGATATTTTCCCACCTCTGACGGTTGGTAAACTTCCATTTTTAAAGGTACTCCCCAGGAGTAGCAAAGATAATATCTTTTTGATGGCGCGTTTTACCTAATGCAATACCCCGGAAAGAATTAACTAAGTTAAAGGGATGAGTTTGCATTTTGGCGCTTAGTTGAACTGGAATTTTTTCTAGATAATCTGCTCCTAATTCTTGTTTCATCGCTTTATCCATCTGCATTTGAGTGAAGGGAATATTCACTAGCACCCATCCACAAATTAACAATCCGATGAAACTGACAATGCAAGCTAAACGCTGTAATTGACGGCGACGAATGCAGAAAAAAGAAAGCAATAAACAGAGCAAATTTAATAAAAATAACCAAGGACTGACTTCTGGCGCTCCTACTGCTAGGGTGAGTAAAAACATATTTGGAGCAGGAAGTATAATCCAAGAACTAAGAAATAAACTTGTAAAACTTGCTAATAATGTAAGCCATGATAAAAGTTTTTGTGGTTTAAAGAACATGTATGAAACAAGAATAATAATGATTCAAAAAGTACAATTTCTCCGCCAATGCTGTGACTTGCAATATTTATAGCTTATTTCAGGTAAATGAAGAACGCGAATAGGAGCCTAGAGCTATCATTATGTCAATTTAGGGAGTTTGAAAAGTCTTTCTTTCGGTAGCAAAACGTTCTAAATCTCCGCTTGTCCCCTTGTTTCCCTATGCCTCGCTTTAAGACGAGCTGCGATCGCATTTACAGCCTTTTTCATGTATTTGAACCACGTATGTCGTAGGGGCGCAAGGCCTTACGCCTCTACTGTGTGGTCTATTTACCTGAAAATAGCTACAAATCATAGAATTCTCAACATTTTAAGTATAATTGACTACTAATTCTCCCAGACAAATTGTGTTTGAGGCAAATTGATGCAGGAACTTTTGAAAACTCTTGTTGCGTATAAACAGTTTGTCCCCCACGGGCATTGCTATCTTTGGAAACCAGAGTTAGTAGGGTTGCATATTGCGTCTGACTTTTTAATTGCACTTGCTTATTATTCAATTCCCGTCACATTAGTTTATTTTGTCCGCAAGCGTCGAGATTTGCCTTTTAACTCGATATTTTTACTATTTGCCATATTTATCCTGACTTGTGGTACTAGCCACCTGGCGGAGATTTGGACACTCTGGTATCCAACTTATTGGTTAAGCGGTTGTATCAAAGCTATCACAGCGTTAGTATCGCTGTACACATCTCTGATGTTAATAGAATTAATACCAACTGCACTTGCGTTACCTAGTTCTGGACAAATAGAGGCTGCAAACCGAGAACTGGAGCGTCAAATCAGGGAACGCCAGCAAGCAGAGATGGCATTGCAAGAGCGTGAAGTTATGTTGCGAGGAATTGGGGATAATCTGCCTAATGGAGCGATTTATCAAGTAACTCGCGAACTAGATGGAAGCGATCGCTTTTATTATCTCAGTACGGGAATTGAAAAACTGACACAAGTTAAAGCGGAAGATGCACTGAAAGATTCAAGTTTGCTATATCGCCAATTTATCCCAGAGGATTTGCCTCGCCTCCAAGCGGCAGTTGATAAATCTCGGCGGGAACTGTCGGTGTTTGATATCCAACTGCGAATTCTAACACCCAGCGGTCAGCTCAAATGGTTTCATTTTCGTTCTATGCCACGACAATTGCCAGATGGTCGTGTAGCCTGGGATGGATTGGTGGTTGATGTCACCGAATTGAAGCACACTGAAGAAACACTACGCAAAAGTAAAGCTTTATTAGAAGAATCTCAGCTAGTTGCCCGTCTTGGTAATTGGGAATTTGAGATTGCCAGTCAAAAAATTAGGTGGTCAAAGCAGCTTTTTGAACTGTTCGGTAGAGATCCGGCTAAATCAGAGCCGAACTATCAAGAAATTTTGCAAATGTACTACCCAGAAGACGCAGGGAAATTAGCCCAAGCAGTTGAGCAGGCAATCTCAACAGGGGAATCGTACAAACTCATTCTGCGAGCATCTCCCAACGCATCTACTATTTATATTGAGGAAATTGGCCATGCACAATTCAACGCTGATGGAAAAGTCATTCGCCTGTATGGCACTGCCCAAGACGTTACAGAACGAGAAGCCGCACTCATTAAAGGTCAAAAGGCAAAAGAACAACTCCAACGTAGTGAAACCCTGCTAGCCACTGCTCAAAAAATTGCCCATATGGGCAGTTGGGAATGGCACTTAGCACCTCAAAAACAAATTTGGTCAGCCGAAACCTTTTGCATCTTCGGTCTAAATCCCGCTCAATCAGCACCCACACAAGCGGAATTTATCCAGATGGTTCACCCAGAAGATCGCCCAAGGTTGCAGAAGCAGTTAGTACAAGCGATCGCCAAGGGAAAACCTTTTAATCTCGAATATCGCATTGTTCGACCCGATGGCTCATTGCGCTACCTTGAGTCGAAAGCAGAGGTAGCTTACAATCCTCAAGGACAGACTATTAGGCTGTATGGAGCCATTCTAGATATTACAGAACGTAAGATTCTGGAGCGAGAACTAGCTTACAAACAACAGTTATTAGATGCTTTCATCATCAGCGCACCCATTGGCATAACTATTCTCGATCAGGAAACGCGTTACTTATTCATTAACGAAGCATTAGCAGAAATCAACGGTATTTCAGCAACAGGACATATTGGCAAGACACCGTGGGACATTATCCCCGACATAGCACCAAAACAGCAAAAGCTATTTGAACATGTTTTGACAACAGGAGAAGCAATTCTGGATTTTGAACTTAGCGGAGAAACTCCAAAACTCCCTGGTGTAATTCGGACTTGGCTAGCTTCTTACTTCCCTATTCTGTCTGAAGAAAGTAAACCCATAGGTATTGGTATTGTTGTAGTTGAGATTACTGAACGCAAACGCGTCGAACAAATGTTGGAACTGCAAGCAGTAATTACTCGTAACATTGCAGAGGGAATTTGTTTAGTGGGAGTTGATAATGGAATCTTTGCCTACGCCAACCCCAAATTTGAGCAAATGTTTGGCTATGACTCTGATGAGCTAATAGGTAAGCATGTGTCAATTGTCAATTATGGAGATGAACACACTACCCCTGAAGACGTGAATCAAGCAATTAGAAGCGTTATCTTTGAACATGGTGAAGCTACCTATGAAGTTCATAATGTCAAAAAAGATGGTACTCCCTTCTGGTGTAGTGCCACCGCATCTATTTTCGATCATCCTGAGTATGGAAAAGTTATAGTCGCTGTTCATCAAGACATCACCGAACACAAGCAAGCCAAGGAAAAAATTAAAGCTTCTTTGAAAGAAAAGGAAGTATTACTTCAAGAAATTCACCATCGCGTGAAAAACAATTTAGGAATTGTCAGTAGTTTGCTGCAAATGCAGTGCAGGCGCACGGAAGATCCTCAAGCCACTGCTATTTTGCGCGATAGCCAAAACCGCATTGGTTCCATAGCTTTAGTTCACGAAAAACTCTACCGCTCTGAAGATTTAGCCAATATTAATTTTGCTCAATACATTCCAGATTTAACTAGTAATTTATTTGATTCTTACAATGTTAAATCCAGTCAAATTCAACTAAAAATTCAAGTTGATGATACTATTTTAGACATTGAAACTGCGATTCCTTGCAGTTTGATTATCAATGAATTAGTTTCTAATTCATTAAAATATGCTTTTCCTAACAATCGTATAGGCGAAATTGAGGTGAGGTTATATCAAGAAAATAAACCTCTTATACAGAATCAGCACGAACGCAATTTAACGCTGATTGTTCGGGATAATGGCATTGGTCTACCTGCCGATTTCGATCGCAAAAAAACCAAAACACTCGGTATCAGCCTTATCCAAGGATTAGCGAAGCAGTTAAGGGGAAATATTGAGATTAATAGCCACCAGGGAACAGAATTTAAAATTACTTTTATCCAAGGCAACGCAAGATCGTCAGGAAGGAACTATAAACCCAGGTGATTTTGTAAAGCTTGGCGCATGACTTCTACAGGCACAGTTTCTTGCTGCAACCAGATTTTTAATGCTGCTGCCCCTTGTTGGACTAGCATTTCTAAGCCATCGATGGCAATTGCACCTTGTTTTTCTGCTAGTTTGAGAAATTGCGTCGGTTTTGGAGTATATATTAAGTCATAGGCGATGGCAGCTTGGGGCAATTGTGCTATTTCTGCTGCACTCAAAGGCGACTCATCAACATTAGGATACATACCTATGGGGGTTGTATTTACTAGCAAATCTGTTTGAGGAATCAATTTTGCTAGTTCATCCCATGTACCCACTTGCAAATTCTCTTCTATAGCTGAATTATTCCAACTATCGCAAAATGCTTGTAATTTCTGCACATTGCGCCCCAATACATAAATTTTGGCAAAACCTAGCTGATGACAACCTGCCACAACTGCTCTAGCCGCGCCACCATTGCCTAAAATTACTGCTACCTTTTGACTCCAATCTTGGTTATATGTTGTCTGCAAAGGAGCGATAAATCCTTCAATATCTGTGTTCGTACCTACCCATTTGCCATTTTTGCGGCTAACAGTATTCACTGCTCCAATAATTTGAGCAATAGGAGTAATTTCTGCAAGCAGAGGCATGATTGCTTGTTTGTGAGGTATTGTCACACTAAAGCCCACAATATCAACAGCCGCGAAACCTGCGATCGCAATTTCCAAATTTTCTGGTGCTATGGGAAAAGGGAGATAAACATAATCTAATCCCAAATGAGCGATGTCTTCTCTACGAGACGCTACGCGAACGACGAGCTGCGCTAACGCTGCATTATGCATCACCGGTGAGAGCGAATGTTCCACCGGATGTCCAATTACCCCTAATAGCTTAGTTTTGCCTGTAATTAATCTTTCTTTAGTCATTAGTTATTAGTTATTAGTCATTAGTGATTTCCCCCCAGCCTTCCCTGCTCCCCTACTCCTTTGACTACTCTACAATTATTAAAGGCTACTTCACATTTGTTTAAATCATGCAGGCAACTACAGCCTCCTCTACAACTCCAATTCCTGGTAAATATTGGCAGTGGCGCGGGCACAATGTTTATTATGTGCGTGCGGGAGAGAAGCAAGGGCAGCGTCCGCCTTTGCTTTTAGTACATGGATTTGGTGCTTCAACAGACCACTGGCGCAAGAATATCACGGGATTGTGCCAAGATTTTGAAGTATTTGCCATCGACCTTTTGGGGTTTGGGCGATCGGCAAAACCAAAATTAGAATACAGTGGTGACTTATGGCGCGACCAACTTCACGATTTTATCAGTGAAGCGATCGGTCAAAAAGCAGTCTTGGCTGGTAATTCTCTAGGTGGCTATGCTAGCTTGTGTGTTGCAGCACAACGTCCTGAAAGTGCGGCTGGCTTAGTGTTACTCAATAGCGCTGGCCCATTTAGCGAAAGTCAGCCAACACCTGAACCTGAAGCTTTACAAAGCCAAATTCAGCCTCCCAAGCAACCCTCTTCCTTACAAAACCTCTTGGGTGACTCGGTTAAATGGATGTTTCAACAACCTTTAGCCCAATTTCTACTATTTCAATATGTGCGGCAACGTTGGGTAATTCGCCAAACTTTAGAAAAAGTTTATCTCGACAAGAGCGCAATTACAGACCAACTAGTAGAAGAAATTTATCGTCCAGCTTACGATCCTGGGGCATTGGATGTGTTTGTTTCAGTTTTTAGCACCCCTCAAGGTGAAAAAGTTGATACGCTACTCAAGGAATTAACTTGTCCTTTGTTGATGTTATGGGGAGAAGCAGATCCTTGGATAAATGCTAGAGAACGTTCTCGCAAGTTTCGTCAATATTATCCTCAACTTACAGAACATTTTCTAGCAGCCGGTCATTGTCCCCATGACGAAGTGCCCGATAAAGTAAACCAATTGTTACGGGATTGGGTTTTCTCTATCTCGTAATGATAAATGTTGAATAGAGACGCGGTTTACGCGTCTCTAAAAGTACATTAGACAAATCAAAATATATACTAGACTTGAAATTATTTAAGGATGTATGATTTAATTTCTTGTTCTAGGCGATCGCTAATAATTTCAGTTCCAATACCGGGTTGATCTAAATTCACTCTGACAAAATTAGTATTGTCTTCTCCGGTAAATTTTTTATCATTATTGGAATCTTTAATGATTTTGAGAAAAATTGCATTTTGACTGGGAAGAACAACCCAATTAATAATTTGCGTATTGTTTGGCGTAATTTGCTGGAGATTCTTACCTGATACATCAGAAATATAACCAACAATGGCATCATTGGTGTTAATTTTTTTATCTGCGTTTGTATCTTGGTCAATAATTTTATATAGCCAAATTCTTGTAATTGGTTTATTTGCCGCTTTCACCTCCAGTAATTCAAACGAGTTGATAACGGCTTTTTTATTCAATAAAAGATGAGCTTCACCATCTTGCTTACGATAAAATACGATGTTATACAAGTTATTACTTATTTCATAAGAACGTGAAAGGCTTAAATTTCCTCCATTTTCCCGATCCTGGTCTGGGAAATTAACTGGAATCATTAAATAATCAGATTGTTCTTTAATAAGTAAATCGCCATAAATAACATTTGATTCTGGCTTGGGTTTATCAGTCGCTTTTGCCTGTTCGCGGTTTCTGGTAACTTCAGGTTCACAGGAAAAAGAAACGACGGCTATGATAATAGCTGTAGTAATTTTCTTTAACAAGGTATAGTTTTTCATTAATCTGTCACAGCAGGGTGTATTGCAATACTGTTCGGTTAAGCATTTTGAACTCGGAATTTGGTTTGGGGAAAAGGGTAAAGGGTAAAGGGTAAAGGTTTTTTCTTTCCCCTTTGCCCTTAACCGACAAGTATTGGGGTGTATTGCTGTTCTATTTTATTCGCTGTTATAAAATTACCAACAAGAGAAGAGGCAAGAGGCAAGAGGCAATAGAGTTGGCAGTTTTTGATGTTGGGGTTTTAAAATCCAATACGGTTCACTTAAGGCCAAAACTCTTGTTTTACGAACCGCAGAGGCGCAGCGGAAAGTCTGAGCGGAGGTTTCCTCCGTTGGCGCAGCCCGCCGCAGGCATCAGAACTTTCCAAGACAGAGAACACAGAGAGAAGAAAGAGTAGAAATGCTTAACTGAACTGTATTG
>JAVRCH010000024.1:0-20910 GCA_034530795.1 Nostoc sp. DedQUE12a | reverse complement strand
TGAAAAATCTGTTCTGCGGTTAAATTCAATTCTGGGAAAGTAGGCGAAACGATGCGATTCGTACCTCTAAATTGAGTAACTTGGTATTCACCATCGATTAATTGATAAATAGACATAGTAGGCTGTTTGGGGTTGCCAGTGAACTTTTTAGCGCCTAAACCGAGATAATCTACAACCCAATATTCAGGAATTCCAATAACCTCATATTTACCTTGTTTTGTGTAGTAGTCATCATCCCAATTCGTACTAACTACCTCAACCACCAACGGAATTGATGCCGCATAACATACAGTTGATTCTTTTTTCCATAACGGCTCATTCACTAAATTCAGACGATTTAATATCAACACATCTGGAGAGTACGCAGATACAGAATTAGCAGGTTTTATCAGCGCAGTTTTAGGAATTGTATAAGGTAAATTTAATCGGTCAAATTCTACTGTTAGTTTTCTAGCTATAAAACCAACAACATCTTCATGGTCACCAGTTGGTTGTGCCATTTCAACAATTACGCCATCATGTAATTCGTATCTTCCGCCTTCGGGTCGCCACGCTGCAAAATCTTCAAAGGTTACTAGTTTAGGTATAGCTTGACTCATAAATTTTATATCTGGTTGATTTTCATCGTTAATTTACCGAACTCCAGTATCAATGCTTTTAAAGCTGACAAATTGCTTTTAAAATTTGTAGCAACTGATTTGAACGCTCTCTTTCCATTAAATTTAATTCTGGCAACAGATAATAAATAGGGGGATTTCCTTGTTCGATATAGACAAACTGGTAACTTCTACCATTAGTCGTTAATGCCCAAACTGATTTTTGATTCTCTAAATTTTTATAAGCATAAGTGAGTAACTGAGGCAAACCTGTTGATATATCAACTTGACAATTTTTAGATTCAATTAACAATACCCAAAAATATGTTTGAGATTTTGTATGTTTAGCTTTACTAACAGCTAAAATATCAAATCTTCCTTTAATTTTAATATCTTCATCTTCAACTTCAATATCAGCAATATTTTCCTCTAAAACAATCTCGATAGGATAGCGATAAAAACCAGCTAATCTTAATAAAGGCGCAACTGCAAGAAACTTTACCTGACCTTCAGAAACTTTACCTATTGTCAGGTATCTATCAAAGTCTTGCTGAATTTGTTTGAGTTCCTGCTGCTCTGCTTCCGTGAGAGGTTCCAGAGATAAGTAGTTAGAAAATGAGTCATTGTACTGTCTTTGAAAGCCAAACAGACGATGAACTTCTTCTAAAGATAAATTACGAGCGTTGAGAATTGTCATATATTTTTGATTAATTCAGGCTTAAATCAATCCAAATTCCCTATATAAAACTTATTTTAACTCCTCACTGATTACCTTAAATGGCATTTTTAGAAAGTAATTACGGCTTTTGCTGATTGAATTTATTCAAAACATGAAATTTAGATAAAATTCTTCAAAAAATTGCTGATAAATACTGATTTTTTCATAAAACCACTTTACAAGTATAAAATTATACTTTAATATGAGAATAAGAAAGGCGATCGCCCTCCGGCAAGAGCTTGCGATCGCCTTTCCCTAAACCCTCATTCTGAGAGATAATTAACATCATGGCACAAGAAGAAGAGTTTGTACAAGAGCGATCGCAACTGCAACAATACTTGGATAGCGAAAACTTAAATATACCAGCCTTAAATCAACCCTCTGCTAATCCATTACCCAAAAGAGAACCGATTAAACATGTATTGACAGGTTCTTCAAAAGCAGTTACTAGCACAATTCATTATCTGCAAGTCATTGGCTACGCTAGTGTTGGCGACTGGAGTCTATTAGTACCAACTGGCAATGCTGACGAAGTGATGAGTATTTTAATTCGTCAGATTTTAATGCAATAAGCAGATAAAATCCCCAACTTTTTAAAAAAGTTGGGGATCTTTTGTTGTGGGGTGGACATCTTCGTCCGCCCTTGGTTATGAAGCAGTGTTGGTAACGGCATAATACACCTACAAAAAATTATTAAGTATCCTATTTATTGTGGCGTTGAACGGGATTCATCCAAGCTTCCAATAGGCTAAATGCTTGAGAAGAAATTAACGTCAAACATAAATAAACTACCGCTACACCCGCGTAAATTTCAAAGGCGCGATAGTTATCAGCAACAATTAGCTGTCCTTTACGTACTAATTCTTCAAATCCAATTACAGAAACTAAGCTCGTATCTTTGAGCAAACTGATAAACTCATTACCCAAAGGTGGAATCATCCGCCGGAATGCTTGGGGAAAAATCACATACCTCATGGTTTGCACGGGACTCAAACCTAGCGATTTTGCTGCTTCAGTTTGTCCTACTTCAATAGATTGAATCCCAGCACGTACAACTTCTGCAATATAAGCGGCGCTATTTAAACTTAAAGCAATCACTCCAGCAGCTAGGCGATCGAAAGTAAATGTCGAACCAAGTTGTTGCAAAATTGCAGGTAACCCAAAGTAAATCATAAAAATTTGCACTAGCAAAGGCGTTCCCCGGAAAAAATCTACATAAGCCCTCGCTAGCCAACGCAAAGGTGCAATATGAGAAAGGCGAATAATTCCAATTAAAGAACCACCAATTAAACCAAACACTACAGAAAGTATTGTCAATTGCAAGGTTACCAAAGCTCCCTGTAATAAAGTCGGAACAGCCTGTAAAATCACATTAATTGACGTAAATATTCCCGGAACATCTGCGCTATTTTGATTCTCAAACGGTGATGTAACTGGTAATGATGATGGCGGATCGGCTTTAAACCATTTTTGGTAAATTTGGGAATAAGTGCCGTTTTCCAACACATTATCCAAACCTTCATTGATTAATGCCAGATTCGTGGAATTTTTAGCGCTAGCAATTCCATAAAATTCTTCTGTCAGCAATTGTTCTACAACTTTAATTCCCTTGAGATTGCCTGTATTGATAGCATATAAAGTTACAGGCGCGTCATTAATTACCGCATCGACATTACCATTGAGTAATTCTTGTAAAGCTATAGGTGCTGAATCAAAACTGCGAATTTGCACGCCAGGAATACTTTTAGCTTTGGCTGCGCCAGTTGTGCCGATTTGTACTGCGAGTTTTTTATTTTTGAGACTGTCAAAGCCAGTAATATTTTGATTATCGGCGCGGATAGCGATCGCCAACCCTGCTTTAAAATAAGGACGGGAAAAAGAAATCGTCTTCGCCCTTTCCTCTGTAATGGTGATGGAACTAATGGCTGCATCTACCGTTTTGGCTTGCAGTGCTGGGATAATGCCATCAAAAGGCAGACTTTGAAAATTTACTTTAAAGTTAGCAGCAGTACTAATAGCATTCATCAAATCAATAGAAAAACCTTGCAACTCACCACCTTGTCCTTGAAACTCGAAAGGTGGAAATGCTGGTTCCGTAGCAACACGCAGAGTTTTTCCTGCACTGGGGTTTGTACTACAGGTAGTGAGTAAGAAACAGCTAAAAGTTATAAGTAGACATAAGTGGAACCAACGGATAAAACCAAATTTAGACATATTTGTTAAACCTTTTTTCTTATGCATTCGCCTTTAGGCGTTCCCGTAGGGTAGGCGCAAAAACGGAAAGAAGAAGATTAAAGAAAGACTGTCTGGGCAATTTGTTAAAAACATTACAATCAACTTTAGAGCAGGTTGATACACGCAATGAACAATTTTACCCCCGCCATAATTTATGTATGAATCCCCAAATCATGCTATTGGACGAACCCACCAGCGCTTTAGATCTGGAATTCCTCGGTGAAGTTCTCCAAGTAATGCTACAGTTAGCGGCAAAAGGCATGACAATGGTAATTGTCACCCATGAAATGCAGTTTGCTAAACAAGTAGCTCATCAGGTGATTTTTTTAGATAAAGGTATTGTGGCAGAAAAAGGTTCAGGCTACGAAGTTCTCACCAATCCGCAAAGCGATCGCTTGCGTACTTTCCTCAGCTGGCTTCAAATAATTCGTAATTCATAATCCTTGGCAAAAAACTGGCTTTTCAGACGCGATGAATCGCGTCTCTACATGAATATTTTTATTATTTAGGCTTACTCCCTACTTCTTAGTTCCCATTATTCAAAGATATTCACGCAAGAAATCAAACGGGTCATCTTCCCAACAAGGTTCAGGTATCAGCCAAAACAAATTAGTGTGGATGTCGGCTTCAATTTCATCACCGTCATCTCTGTCAAATAATTCTGTTAAAGCTGTCCAATCACGGTCTCTAAGTGATATTAACGATGGGGTATATACCTGAAGATTAGTTGGGTAATTCACGCGCGAAATTCTAATTTAGTGCTGCGAAATGTTTGTTTAATACTTTGTAAATAATTAGATTATAGCTTTGATAACCGTAGTTCGATAGCTATTTTAATACTATGAACAATAGATGACTCCTATAAGTGTCTCACAATTTAAATAAGACTGGTATAGTATTTATTACATAATTGCCAGCTTAATTTATTCCTACTGAAAAAATCCTTCAGGCTGTGATTCTACTACTTCGACTCCAAACACTTCTGCAAAGGAATGCGCTACATAAAAACGCACTTCTTCGCAGGTAATATTGGGAATCCATTCGGCTAAACTGCCTACAGGTTTATCAGAGATGCCACAGGGTACAATGCGCTCAAAGCCTGTCATATCTGGACAAACATTTAATGCAAAGCCGTGCATGGTAATCCAACGGCTGACTTTAATGCCAATAGCGGCAACTTTTCGTCCTTGTAACCAAACACCAGTAAAAGCCGGAATTCTTTCTCCCTGCAATTTATAAACTGCTAATACGCGAATTAGCACTTCTTCAAGTTGGCGTAAGTACCAGTGCAAGTCTTTTTGATAACGTTGCAGATTTAAAATTGGATACCCCACCAGTTGACCGGGACAATGGTAAGTAACTTCGCCACCTCGTTCAACTCGATGTACATCATACTCACTTTTGTCAATATCAAACTTGAGAAAATCTGAGTTGGCTCCTTGTCCCAAAGTATAGACGGGTGGATGTTCGAGGAGAATTAACACGTCATCTAGATTGGGGTCGTGGATGCGTTGAGTAAGGAGCGATCGCTGCCATGCATGAGCGTCTAAGTAAGGCATCAATCCTTGGTTATACAACAAACAACGGTTTTGGGGTAGCTTACTACTATGGATCATGCCGAAAATCAACTGTGAAAAGAACGAAATATATTTCAACTTACAGGAAGAGAATCAAAAAATGTCAAGCTTTGCAAAGGATTTTAAAGGAAAGTCAAGGGAACATGCATCTTAAAATACAAAGTGCTAGCTTGAATATATAACCTTAATAGGTGTTGGGAGGAATTCTCTACAATCAGCATCAGGCCAAGAGAATAGAAATGAATATACTGGCTGATGACTCTAATAACATTGTTTGCATTTCAAACAAAATCTACTTCCACCAAACTTGTGTTCTTTATCAACAGCAAGCAAGCAAACCTCAACCAGACCCACAAGGAGCAACTATCAACAGTTCTGTAAGCCTTGCTTTAAAAGAAAAAGTAGTCACAACTGCTAGTGTTAAGATTTCTTCATCAAAGAGTTCTAAGTCTATATCCAATTGGATATTAGCGCAGAGATGAGGAAATAAATTAAGGATATGCTTGGAAAAAACTCAGATGCAACGAGTTTAAAGACAGCACAGCAGCAGTAAATGAGAAAAGTTCACAATTTGTTTTGGCGGGAGTGATATACCTTACCGCAACTTCTTTTCATACAAAGCAAATTCACACATCCAAATATTCAGCGGGAGAGTTTACATGAAGCTTGTCATCCACGGCAAAAATATTGAAATTACCGATGCAATTCGTGAATATGTACATCAAAAAATTGAAAAAGCAGTTAATCACTTTCAGAACATTACAAATGAAGTGGATGTGCATCTTAGCGTAGCCCGGAATCCCCGAATTAATCCGAGACAAGCAGCTGAAGTAACTATTTACGCTAATGGTAGCGTGATTCGTGCAGAGGAAAGCAGTGAAAACTTATACGCCAGCATTGACTTAGTGGCAGATAAGATTGCCCGTCAACTGCGTAAATACAAAGAACGGCGTCAAGATCAGAAAACTCAAGCCCAACCAACAGAAGAAGTTATTGCAGAGTCGGTAGTCACAGATTTAATTGGCGATCGCACTCCCGAATTACCTAGCGAAGTCGTCCGCACTAAATATTTTTCTATGCCTCCCATGACCCTTGCAGAAGCCTTGGAACAACTGCAACTCGTAGGACACGACTTTTATATGTTCCGCAATATTGAAACAGGAGAGATAAACGTCATTTACGAACGTAACCACGGCGGTTATGGCGTGATTCAACCCCGTAATGGTAACGGTCATACCAACGGTAAGAATGGTAAGTCAGCCCATGCGAATGTTGCGATGTCGGAAAAGTCGCATATTAAATAGGGCATGGGGCATGGGGCATGGGGAGATGAGAGAGAGGGGAAAAGGTTAAAGGGAAAAGGGAAAAGGGATAAATTTAACCTTTCCCCTTTACCCCTTTCCCTTTCCCCATGCCCAATACCCAATGCCCAATGCCCATTCCCTATTTCACAGCAAACTGTTGCAGCGTTTTTAGCGCTTCCTCAACGTGACCTTTAAAGTTAAACATTGAATCAAATACGTATTGCACAACTCCCTGTTGGTCAATGACGTAAGTAACGCGACCGGGGAACAAGCCAAAGGCGGCTGTTGCGCCATATAGCTTTCTTACTTGGTCGCCTTTGTCGGTCAATAGGGTAAAAGGTAGATTGTACTTGGCAGCAAATCGCTGGTGAGATTCGGTGGAGTCGCCACTGACGCCGATAACTTCAGCCCCAGCGCTTTTAAAAACTTCATACTGATCGCGAAAGGCGCAGGATTCAGCCGTACAACCGGGTGTGTCGTCTTTGGGATAAAAATATAGAACAACAGATTTTTTGCCGCGAAAATCTTGCAGGCTAACTGTTGAGCCGTTTTGAGTAGGTAGACTGAAATTAGGAGCGGTATCTCCAACTTTGACTGACATAGTTATTAAGAAATTTCAAATTTGTGTTTCTAAATAAATATTTATCATAATTAATAATTTTTTAACCTTTTTCATATAAATACACTTTTTAAATTCTACATTCAAAACTTATTTTTTTCGGTCTAAGTATATTTTGAAGCCCAAGCCACTGCCAAACCCACCACCAAATATTATGAGTAATCTCAGAATATCTTGATAAACAGCTACGTCTTTATTGACGAGAAAAACCGTTAAAAACACAAAAACAGCCACAAAAATACAAATAGCAACTAAATTATACTTTCTTGCTTCTTGTGCATCTAAATATGCTCTTTCACTATCTTTTTCTACACTTTCAAGTATTTTTGTGATATGTTGTTGATTGATTTTATTTAATATCGGTGAAATAGAAGATGCTGAGAAGCGACCCATAGAAAGAACCGTTGTGATTTGCTTCCTGATTTCTGGCGGTAGATTTCCTAATTCTTCAGGAAGTTTTTCTATATATCCACTTTCACTATCTTGCCGATCTCTTTCTCTATCAACTTCTTTTTCTTCTTTACTTAATTCATTTTCTGAATTAGACATATCTATAGTATGAAAGAATGACTTGAAAAATCGAGAGCTAGCTGCCCTTTGAGATTAAACTTCACTTCGTACTAATATACTTATCCATAGCAGAGGAAAACTTTGATTCCCAAAAATTTATAAACTTCTGTTCAAAAGCATTTTGAACTCTGGCTTCAACCTCATTTTCAATAAAAATAGAGCAAGCATAACGAACTAGAGCTTCAAATGTTTGATCGCTAATTTCTCCATTTATATTTAAATACGAGAAAAAAGATAATTGACTTTGAAGCCTGACTAGATTTGAAGCAGAAAAATCAACATTAGCCAATTCTATATCTTTGCTTAGTGCTGAATTTGATATCGCTGTAAATTTTTTGTCTTTTAGAAACATGGGAAAGCTTTCCAAATTCATCTTGAATCAAGATTATCAAAACTTATTTTCAATATTATGTTAAATTTTAACCATAAGGGTAAAAAAGTTTATGCCTAATTTAGATTATATTATAATTATTCAATAATACGTATGTATTAAAATTAAGCCAAGTCTAAAAGAATAAGGTCATAAGTAGCCAATTTCACTTTGTATCAAAGTCTATAATTTTCCTTGATTAGCTGCATCAAGCGGGTTAGCTTAGATACTCATCAAGGAAAAAATTCCGCTTATGCGCCTAACTTCACTGGATGTTTTTCGCGGCATTACCATTGCTGCGATGATTCTCGTCAACATGATGGGAGTCGCAGATAATGTTTATCCTCCCTTCGCCCATGCTGATTGGCACGGCTGTACGCCAACTGACTTAGTATTTCCTTTTTTTCTCTTCATTATCGGTGTAGCAATGAGTTTTTCTCTGTCGAAGTACACCGAAGGTAATAAACCAAACTCAACTGTTTACTTGCGGATATTACGCCGCGCCGCCATTCTCTTTGTTTTGGGTTTACTACTAAATGGCTTTTGGAATAAAGGTGTTTGGACTTTTGATTTTAGTAGCATCCGGTTGATGGGGGTGTTACAACGCATCAGCCTTAGCTATCTATTAGCTTCTTTGATTGTTCTCAACATTCCGCGCAAAGGTCAATGGATATTAGCAGCAGTGCTACTCATCGGCTATTGGCTAACGATGATGTATTTACCAGTACCCGATTATGGGGCGGGAGTTCTGACGCGGGAAGGTAATTTTGGTGCTTATGTCGATCGCTTAATTATTCCCAAAGCAAATTTATATAAAGGTGATGGTTTCAACTCTCTGGGAGATCCAGAGGGACTTTTCAGTACTATCCCTGCGATAGTAAGTGTCCTCGCTGGCTACTTCAGTGGGCAATGGATACGCAGCCAGCCCGTACAGTCGCGCACAAGTATCGGGCTAGGATTATTTGGAGTCGGTTGTTTAATTATCGGTTGGGCGTGGGGGTGGACATTCCCTATTAATAAAAAATTGTGGACGAGTTCTTATGTGGTTTTTACAACAGGTTGGGCATTATTGTTGCTAGCAGCTTGTTATGAACTCATCGAAGTCCGGTTGATACGTCGCTGGGGTAAGCCTTTTGAAATTATGGGTTTAAATGCGATCGCTCTTTTCGTCGCCTCTGTTTTATTAATCAAAATTTTAGTCAGAACCACTATCGGTACAGCAGAAAACGCTCCTACTACCTACAATTGGATTTACCAGAATTTTTTTGCATCTTGGGCAGGGGCGCTTAATGGTTCCCTATTTTTTGGCATAGTTACAGTGTTATTGTGGTGCGCTGTGGGTGTTGTGATGTATCGCCAACGCTGGTTTGTAAAAGTGTGAAGAGTAGGGCATTGGGGATGGGGCATGGGGAAAGGGAAAGGGGTAAGGGGGAAAGGTTAAATTTATCCCTTTACCCTTTAACCTTTTCCCCTGCCTCAAGAGCCTCCTGATCTCCCCAATCCCCAGTCCCGAATCCCTTTTACCCTACGTCATCATGGGCGAAACGGTTAAAGAGGAAGTCTAGGGCATAGTTACGCAGTTGATAATATTGTGGATCTTCCATGATACGGGCGCGATCGCGGGGACGAGGAAAAGGAATTTCCATAACTTCGCCAATCTTTGCATGTGGCCCGTTAGTCATCATCACCAATTTGTCTGCTAAAAATAGCGCTTCGTCGATGTCGTGGGTAATCATCAACACTGTGCAGCGATTTTCATTCCAAATTTTTAGCAGTTCTTCTTGTAACTCTTCTTTGGTAATCGCGTCCAGCGCTCCAAAAGGTTCGTCTAAAATTAAGACCTTGGGACGAATTGCCAAAGCGCGGGCGATGGAAACTCTTTGTCTCATACCGCCGGACATTTGCATTGGTTTCTTTTCCATCGCGTCAGCCAGTCCCACCATTGCCAAATGGTCGCGGACGATCGCTCTTTTTTCAGCTTGTGGTTTATTAGGATAAACGGCGTTCACAGCTAAGTAAATATTTTCAAAAGCAGTCCGCCACGGTAGCAAAGCGTAATTTTGGAAGACAACCATTCTGTCTGGGCCTGGTTTGGTAATGGGCTGTCCTTCTAGTAACACTTGCCCGGAGGTGGGAAAGTTAAAACCGGAGACCATGTTTAACAGCGTGGATTTACCACAGCCAGAGTGACCGATGACACAAAGAAACTCGCCTTGTTCGACGTTGAGGTTAACGCCATCGAGTACAGTGAAAGGGCCTTTTTTGGTGGGATAGACTTTGGTAACGTCTTTAATTTCTAGGAAGGGCTGGCGGATGGTGGCTGTATTTCCTAGTTGCTTTTTGAGGTCGGTAATTGTTGAGTTGCGGTTTTGCATGGTGATTTGGTGATTGGTGATTGGGGACTGGGGACTGGGGATTGGGGATTGGGGATTGGGGACTGGGGACTCTTCGCGGCTAACTGTTGAAGTTCAGAGGCTCATTAATGGAGTTCAGAGGTTCATTAATGGAGTTCAGAGGCTCATTAATGGAGTTCAGAGGCTCATTAATGGAGTTCAGAGGCTCATTAATGAAGTTCAGAGGCTCATTAATGGAGTTCAAAGGCTCATTAATGGAGTTCAGAGGTTCATTAATGAAGTTCAAAGGCCAATAGGTTCAGTTAAACTTTTTTCTCCCCCTTCCTCCCTTGCCTCCCCTGCCCCCCCTGCCTTCTGCCTCCTGCCTCCTATGAAGCAAGTTTTCTTCTTGGCGCGTCAAGAATAACTTCCGCGACTGAGAAATCGCGTTTAATTTTCAAGCTGTTGAGATAGGCGATTGGGTCGTCGGCGTTAAAGGGAGTACCATCGAATAGTTGGATGGGTTGGCGAATGTAGCTGATATCTAAGCCTAATTCCCGTGCGGCGGTGCTGAAAACTCGGACTCGACAAACACGTTCGACAACTTCCACCCAATTTCTGGGGAAGGGAGTGTCACCCCAACGCGCTAATTGGCTCATAATCCAAATTTGTTCGGTACGACTGGGGCGGTTAATGGCAGACTCGGAGTAAAACTGGTGATGGGCATAGTCGCGCAAAGGATGGTTTATGTCGCAGGTGAGGCTATCTGGATCTTCGAGTTGGATGTATTCTAAATCGGTGCTGACATACTCTCGCCCTGCTACAATTTGCCGAATCTCTTGGGCATTGTCGGGATTTGCACAGTATTGACAAGCTTCTAGCAATGCTTTGGTTAAGGCAATGTGGGTATTTGGATAAGCTTCTGCCCAATCTTCCCGCACTCCCAGAACTTTACCGGGGTGTCCTAGCCAAACTTCTAAGTCGGTGGCGATGGTAAAGCCAACACCTTCGGCGGCGGCGCGGTAATTCCAAGGTTCGCCGACGCAGTAACCATCAATGCTTCCAGCTTGCAAGTCGGCAACCATCTGGGCTGGGGGAATGGTCTTCATGTCTACATCGGCGTCGGGGTCTATTCCACCAGCAGCTAACCAGTAACGCAAGAGTAAGTTGTGCATAGATGCAGGATGCACTACTCCCATTGTGTGCCTTTGGTCGCGGGTGCTAAGTAGATATCTTTTGAAGTCTGATAAGCTTTGCACGCCTTGGTCGTAAAAGCGTTTTGCTAAGGTAATGGCGTTACCGTTGCGAGTCATGGTGAGGGCGGTGACAACAGGGAAAGGTTGGTTGTTGTGTCCTCCCAAAGTTAACCACATCGGCATCCCGGAAGGCATTTGCGCCGCATCCAAATAACCGCCACTCATGCCATCAACTATACCCCGCCAGCTACTTTCGCGCACGAGGTGAACTTCATCTAAACCATGTTTGACGAAGAAGCCTTTTTCTTTGGCAACTGCTAAGGGGGCGCAAGCGGTGAGGGGTAAAAAGCCAATTTCTAAGTTAACTTTTTCTAAGCCATGACGGGCAATGTCGGCAGTTTTTCTGGCGCGAATTTTCTTAATGCGTTTTTGCTGATTGAGGAAGTAAATCATCTCACTCCGCAAGCTGTAGTAGCTGGGATGTTCTACAACTTCCATGCGCTTGCGGGGTCTGGGAATATCCACTTCTAAAATGTCACCAATTTTCGATTCGGGGCCGTTGGTGAGCATGACAATTCTGTCAGATAATAGCACCGCTTCGTCTACATCGTGGGTGACCATGACAGCGGTAACTTCATTTTCTTCGCAAATTTGCATCAGTTGTTCTTGCAAATTACCGCGAGTGAGTGCATCTAAAGCGCCGAAGGGTTCATCTAATAGTAGCAGCTTGGGGCGAATCGCTAAAGCGCGGGCGATCGCTACACGTTGCTTTTGTCCCCCAGATAACATTCCCGGCTGTTTGTCGGCGTGGGGACGCAAGCCCACCATATCTATATGTTTTTCGATAATAGCGTTGCGTTCAGCTGCGGGTACGCCTTTCATTACTGAGTCTACCGCTAGGGCAATATTTTCTCTCACTGTCCGCCAAGGTAATAGCGAATAGTTTTGAAAAACCACCATTCTATCGGGGCCAGGTTGGCTGATTCTTTGCCCTTCTAGGGTGACAATACCTTCGCTGGGCAAATCCAAGCCTGCAATCATATTTAATAATGTAGATTTGCCGCAACCGGAGTGACCAATTAAGGAAACAAATTCTCCTTTTTTAATTTCGAGGTCGATTCCTTTAAGGGCGATATATTTACCACCACCGGTTAATTCAAAAACTTTATCAATGCGATCGACAGCAACAAATGTAGACATGGCAGTTTCAAAATTTGTAATTTGCTAAGAAAATTTAGAACAGATAAAAAAGTAAACACCAGAAAGAATGCAGCTTTTCAATAATTACGAATTACGAATTACGAATTACGAATTAATAATAGCTGCCGGATTTACGGTATTCTAGGGCGGTTAAGCCATCGGTTTCTAGGACTTGACCTTTATCGACTACGGCATAAATTAACCATCTGTCACCACATTTGATTTGATTTTGTACGGTGCATTCTAAATAGGACAGGGCTTCGGTGAGAATTAGGCAACCATTATCAGCAGTTTGTGTGGAAAGATTGACAAAGGGATTGTTTCCTAAAACGCTATTGCGGGAAAAATAGCGGCGGACATTTCTACCTTCTTTGAGAATATTTAATACAAATTTATCACCAGGATGACACATTAAATCAGCGTTTTGCTCTTCAGCAATGGCCACCATAATTCCAGGCGGATTAAAAGTTGCTTGAGATAGCCAAGAGGTTAAAACTCCTTTGTGGCTTTCTTCATCACGAGTTGTTAAAACACACAAAGAACCGATGATCCGACCTACGGCTTGTTCGGTGCGGTCTACTTGGGTTTCTGTAACAACTTGACGTGCAGTCCGCAATTTTTTAGTTTTCTTCAAGTTTTGAGCAAAGGAAGCGCCTGCTTCTTTGCACTGTTGAAAAATTTCATCCGTGGGTGTAAAGCGGACTCGAATTGTTTCAAATCCTAAAAGATAATTGGCATCTTTGAGCTTACTTTCAAGTAAATCAATTGCCTCTCCACTCCAGCCGAATGAACCAAATACGCCTGCTAATTTTGTTTTAGCTGCTGTGGCTAGAACTATTCCTAAAGCTGTTTGAATTTGGGTTGGTGCATGGCCGCCTAATGTGGGCGAACCAATAATAAAGCCGTCGCAAGCTTCAACAATGCGGGTAATTTCTGCTGGTTCAGCTAGTTCACAATTAATGGACTCTACATTGACTCCATTTTCAATTAAACCTTGAGCGATCGCATTAGCTACAATTGCCGTATTTCCATAAGCGGAAGCATAAAGTAAAGCAACACTCAATTCTTGTAATTTTTGTTTTTGGCACCATTGCCGATAATCAAAATTAAACCGACTCAAACTGTAACGAACAACAGGGCCATGAGCAGGAGCATAACATTTTGCCGGGAAAATTGAAAGCTTTTCTAAAGCAACTTCGACTTGTTTGGCTTGGGCTGCGTGGAGACAATCAAAATAGTAATGACGTTCTGCATCTAAACGTTTCCAGTCTTCATCGAAGAGGGTATCTTCACAAATATGAGCACCAAAAAATTTGTCTGTATAAAGAATTTTGGTAGCAGAATCATAAGTACATAATCCATCTGCCCACCGAGGAGTCGGTACAGTAATAAACGTAAGATTATGCCCTTGTCCTAAATCTAAAGTATCCTCAGAACGCACAGCTTGAATGCGCGATTCCCATTCTGGAAAAGCAGTTTTCAAAGCATTAGCAGCAGGGCGAGAACAAATTAAAGTAGCTTGAGTAGCTTGAGAAAATAATACTTGTAAAGTGGCTCTGCGGTTCGGGTTGACATGACCGAGAACAATGTAATCTAAGGTAGCGAAATCTAGATGTTGTGCTAATTCTTGGAGATAAATTTCCGTAAAAGATTCGCCAGGAGGATCGATTAAAGCTTTTTTATCAGCTTGAATGAGATAAGAATTTGCTGTAGTTCCGCGTTGGCGGGAATACTCAACTTCAAATTTTAGTCTCTCCCAAGTCCGCGATCGCAAAACCAATGTATCCTTACCAATTTCAGCAACCTGTACATCTCTCGGACGGCTGGTAATCAAAGTATTAGCAGACATAGTAACCTCTCTGTGAGAATTGGTTATTGGGCATTGGGCAAGCAGGGAGTGTGGGAGGTGTGGGAGGTGTGGGAAGAAGGGAAGGGAAAGAGGGGAAACATAAATTCTATTTCCCCCCACTCTCCCCACACCTCCCCATCACCCCATCTGCCCTTTCTAATTGCCGTTGTTTTCAACTAATTCGGATTTGGCTCGATTTTTATAGCGTTTAGATATTGCTTGTTCGGGGTCGATGCCATCAAAGGTAGGAGGTAGCCAAACTCGAACAACTAGTATTACTCCTAAAACCAATAAGAAAGCACAAGTGGCTAAAATTTGACTCCAATTAGTTTCTAAAACTCCTTTAACAATGACTTCTCGTAAGGCAGAAACAATGGAGACTTCCACAGCTACGCCAATAGAAATTCGCTGTTCTTGCAAGTAAATAATCAATAATCGAAATAACTCAACTAAGATGAGCAAAAAGAGAATATCGGCAGTAACAACATGAAAATCTAGTGGAGGAAGCAGGGAGAAAAACATATCTCTCACCTGAATTACCATGAAGCAAAATAAACCGAGACACAGAGAAACAACAATCAAATCTTGAATAAATTCCAAGCTTTTGACGATGCGTTTCCGATGTATTTCATAGGTGAGAATTGGGCTATCTTGAGCAGGTTTATACATAGCTTTGTGTGTGGGGAGGGGGAAGACGCGGGGACGCGGAGAAAGACCAATGACTAATGACTAATGACTAATGACCAATTTAGTAATGATTGCCAATTTTGCGGTGATGGACGGCGGTGAATCCGTTGATTTTGGCTACTCGGCCAGTTTGGACGGTGCTATAAATCACCCAATGGTCGCCACAGTCCATGCGGCTGGTAATTTCACATTCAAGATAAGCCAAGGCTTCAGCTAAAATGGGGGATTCGTTAGTAGCAGCAGGATAGGTTTTGATGCCGGCAAAGCGGTCTGCACCGGGAGCAAAACGCTTGAGGAAATGTTTCATTAATCCTTGATATCTGCCTTCTTCTAAAATATTTAGAACAAAGCGATCGCCAACGTGCATTAATGTTTCTATTGCCCTATCTTTAGCTACGGCTATCGCTACACCTAAAGGAATCAAACTAGCTTGTGTTACCCAAGAAGCCAGCATTGCGCTTTGAACTTCGCCTTTTTTGGCGGTGATAATATACAGTCCCGTGCTAATTCTCCCCAAGGATTTCTCTAATTCGTTATCAATAGATTTGATTTGTTTGATTGTGCGATCGCGAGTTAACCATTGACCCATATCTGTCCCCGCTTCATCACACAATTGTTCTATTACTTTTGTGGGAGCTTCTTTAACTAAAATTGGGCTAAAGGCTTCAATTAATCCCAATTCTTGAAACTTATTTCGTAAGGGAAAAACAGGTTCATCTTCTCCCCCTCCCGACTCTAATAAACCAATGGCTTGTTTATTATGAGCAGCAGCTAAGATAGTCTTGAAAGCTGCCTGAAGAACATCTGATGATTGGGGAGGCATTGCAATAACTAAACCAGCGGCTTGGTCAACTAATTCTCTAACTTCTTGAGGCTCGGCATTATTCAAAACTACTAATTCTACTGCCACACCTGTCTTGGCAATTCCATGTGCGATCGCCCTTACTAAATGCTCGCTATGCCCGTAATCTTCAACGTAAAATAAAGCTACTAATGTCTCTGTTTTCGCTTGTTCTGAACTCCAATTTTGATAGCGTCCCAGCCATTCGGAAATATACTCTTTTAGTAAAGGCCCGTGTCCTGTAGCAACTGTTTTGATTTCTAATTTTTCAATTCTTTTTAAAGCCGCCAATACAGACCGAGCATTAGGAGCCATCAAGCAATCATAGTAATATTTAAAATCTTCTTCGATGATGTCCAGATTTTCATCATAAGTATGGTCATCACAGTAGTGCATTCCAAACACATCACAGGTGTAAAGAGTGCCTGTTTTGTGGTTATAAGTCAAGATTGTATCTGGCCAGTGTAAATTAGGAGCCGAAATAAATTCTAATTGATGTCCGTTACCTAAATCTAAGAATTCCCCACTTTTTACCAGCTTTGATTTAAAAGGCTGGTGAATCATATTTTCCAGAAATTGAATCGCTATCTTCGCAGCAACAACGGTAACATCAGGAGCGAGTTGTAAAATATTTTTGACTAAACCACTATGGTCTGGTTCTGTGTGGCTAATAATCAAGTAATCTATCTTCGTTGGGTCAATTAACCCTGTTAATATGTCTAGATATAACTCCTCAAACTTGCCGTGAGAAGTATCAACTAAAGCTACTTTTTCTCCTTGAATTAAGAAAGAATTATAGGTCGTGCCATTCCGTAAACCAAACTCGATATCAAAACGTTCTCTATCCCAATCAAGACAACGAATAGCAGTTGTTTCAGCAGCGATTTCAACAGTTTCAATTGTTAAACGTCCGGTGTTGGGTATAACTTGAGTAGGCTGTGTGAGTGCGACCATTGGGTTTCTCCAATCAAGATATTATCTGGAGCAAGTGTGCTTATTTCTTATATTTACTTGAAATGTTTGATTAGTAAAATGCCAATTTCTAAATATAACTATCAAAAAAAATTATTGTTCGTGTTACTATATTTATCATTGAAACAAATCAATGGTTATCATTAATTTGAGGAGAAAGATTAAATTGGCGAAAGAAGAATACGCTTAGGTTGCTTATATTTAGCTTGAGGATATTTCTCTAACTTCCTTTAAAAATGGGGCTTAATTCCCTTCTTTTTAAAGAAGCTTAGTGAGAATCAAGCTTTAACCAAAGCGTATTAATTTAAGGAGGAGTGACAAGTTTACAGAGGATTGGCTCGTGTAAAGACTGCTTGACTTGCAAATTCAGAATTCTGAGTTTTGACTCCTGAATTCTGAATTCTGCTGTATTATTACTTCTGTTCTGCTGGTAAAATCTTGTTTTGCAGCCAAGCCATCGCTTTATCTAGGAGTAAGCCAACGACACCGATATAAACTAGAGCCAAAATTACTTCGCTGACGTTGTTATTTTGATACGCATCCCAGATAAAGAAGCCAATTCCTACAATACCGGACATGACGATTTCAGCAGCGATAATCGCTAACCAAGCTAAACCGATCGCAATTCTCAAACCTGTGAAAATATAAGGTAATGCCGCAGGAATCAAAATGTTAGTAAAGTATTCTTTGCGGCTAAGTTGTAGAACTTTGGCGACGTTATTGTAATCTTGCGGAATTTGAGTCACACCCACAGCAGTGTTAATTAAAATCGGCCAAATTGCAGTAATGAAAATTACGAATAATGCCGCCGGTTCGTTTTGTCGTAAGGCTGCTAAGGAAATTGGCACCCAAGCTAAAGGCGGTACTGTCCGCAGTAATTGGAAGAGAGGATCTAAAGCCTTGGACATGGTTTTATTAACACCAATTAAAATGCCCAAACCAATACCCACAACTGCCGCCAAACTATAACTAATAGCGACTCGTTGGAGACTTGCTAAAATTTGCCAAAACAAACCTTTATCGATGCCGCCTCGGTCATAAAATGGCCAGAAAATGAGTACCCAAGTGTCTTGTATAACCTGTATTGGCCCTGGTAATGTTGCGCCAGGAGTCCAAGCGAATAATTGCCAGAGAACTAAAAAGATTACGATGGCAATGATTGGTGGTACAAGGTCAGGAAATTGCTTTTGCAGACGAGATATAAAACCATTATTAAGTCTAGGGCTTGCAGGGCGCTTTTGGGCTAATGTCATAATTGGTGTTCTCCTCAAATTTTTTGTTGTTAGTCATTAGTCACTAGTTATTGGTCATTGGTCATTCTCTCTTAATGCCCTATGCCCAATTAAATATTTACCTTCTTGATTTTCAAACTCTTGAGATATTCTTCTGGCTTTTCAGGGTCAAATTTGATGCCATCAAAAAACTCTTCTACACCACGGGATGTATTTGTGGGAATGTCAGCAGTAGCAATACCAGCTTCTTTCGCCGCTTCTTTCCAAATATCTTCACGGTTGACTTTATTAATTAGTTCCTTCGCTTTAGCAGCATTGTTGGCAATGTAATCTTGTGGTAAAAATCCCCAACGAACGTTTTCTACTATGAACCATAAATCATGACTCTTGTAAGGATAAGAAACATTACCTTTTTCATCTTTCCAGTAGAAAGCTGCCATTGATTTATCATCAATTTTGCGACCATCACCCATGTCATACTTGCCTTGGAATGGGTCTGCAAGAATCTCAGCCGAAGGTAAATTGAAATAATTGCGTGCTGCAAGAATTTGAGCCGCTTCTTTGCGGTTATCAAAGTTATCTAACCATTGTTGGGCTTCCATAATGCCTTTTAAAATTGCTTTGGTTGCCTTGGGATTTTTATCAACCCAGTCGGCTCTCATGGCCAGATATTCTTCAGGATGATTCTTCCAAATTTCTGCGGTTAATGCTGCTACGTAGCCGATTTTGTCTTGAACAAGGCGATAAGGCCAGGGGTCACCTGTACTAAAGGCGTCCATTGTTCCTGTTTTCATGTTGGCAACAGTTTGTGCTGCTGGTACTGTGAGCAATTTCACATCTGCATCTGGGTCTAAACCGCCTGCTGCTAACCAGTAACGAATCCACAAATCTTGGTTGACGTGGGGAAAAGTAAATGCAGCGGTGAAGGGTGTTGAAGATTTGAGTTCAGTGAACAGAGATTTAGCACTAGCCAGTTGTAAACTGATACCTTTGCCTTGGTGCTTGCTGGCGATCGCAATTCCATTTCCATGTGTAATTAATTGACATAAGACATACATGGGAATTTTTTGATTGCCTTTGGTAATTAAACCTTCTGTAATTAAATGTGGCATTGGCATTTGCCATTGACCGCCATCAATACCACCACCCGCAGAACCAATTTCTACGTTATCTCTAGCCGCACCCCAAGAAGCTTGCTTAGAAAGGTCAACTTTAGTCATGCCATATTTGGCAAAAAAGCCTTTTTCTTTCGCAATAATTAAAGGAGCCGCTTCTACAATTGGAATATATCCTAATTTGACTGTAGTAGTTTCTGGTGTTTGTTCGGGACTAATATTAACCACCGGCTGAGCAGTTGCCTGTGCTTGAGTTGCTCCACCAGTTAGGTTTTCAGGCGGATTGCCCAAACAACCTTTGAGGAATACCGCACTCGCAGATGCTCCAGCTGTCAAGATGAATTTGCGCCGAGAAATTCCATTAAAAAATTCTGTCATAATATCCCCTGGAATCTAAATTTTATTTTTATAGCCATCACAATTGAAACAAGAAAATCTTAGATTTCTTGCGACTCAATGATTAATCAAGCTATATTGTGCAAGGCAAAGTTGACCATTTTTCAATGGCTATTGCTACTGCCTCAAACAAAATTTCAATGAATTGATTAAATCTGCTCTAGTGTGACGCAGAAGTGTTATTCACCCGGTTGAAATAAGTTTACAGCCTTTGAAGGCAAATTAGTTAACTAGTTATCGCTATTTATTAAATAAATATTAGATTAGATCTATAAGAAAAAGTTTATCTATTTGTCTAGACTATAGTAGTAATTCTTAATATATAAAGTCTTATTTATGAACACTATTAAATTGAGATTATCATTTCTTTTTTTGCGATCATAAAGCAAAATCAATAGTAATCATAGTGAAAAGGCTTAAGACTTAGGGCAGTTGTTAATGGCGTAGATTACAGACTATTCGGGTTTATCTTTTTGTCTATAAAAATCCGGTTTGATTGGGAGAATTTACTTGTGTGGGTAGGCAACGGGGAACAAGAAGAAGCGTATTGAGTTTTTTCAGAAATCAAATATGATTCCTATAAGCTCTAGTAATTGTTAATACAGCAGCTTTCGTTTGCATGAGGTACAAATTGATTGGTTTTGAGGCAGGAGGCAGGAGGGAGAAGAAGAATTTTTATATATAAAGCCTGATTTATGAACACTATTAGATTGAAACTATAGTTCGATACGGTTCAGATAAGACTAAAACCTTTATCCTGCGAACAATACGTTGCAATTGCTAGTCTCTACAGGTCTATGGTTCTACAAAAAATCCTTAGGGACTTCCAAATAAAAAAATATCCAATTAACTCTTGTGGGGTGGGCGTCTCGCTCGCCATATAGACTGGGCGGGCAGGATGCCATTGGTGTCAAGTTAAGCTCAAACGCTTATCCCATAAGTGTTTCACCCCACCCCCCGATGCCTTGGGGAGGGGCGGTTTTGGCTTTAGACAAAACTGGGGTGGGGTAACGCGGATCTTGATGGTAAGTGAGATAGCTGAATATCACATCTTTACAAGGGTTTGACGTTAAGTTGACACCAATGGCTTTCCGGCCCAC
>JAVRCH010000023.1:0-37050 GCA_034530795.1 Nostoc sp. DedQUE12a | reverse complement strand
GGCGTTGCTGATTGAGAATATGAATTTAGCTCACGCAGAGGAGCCAGCGCGTTGCGGAGGTTCCCTCCGTTGTAGCGACTGGCGTCGCGCAGAGTCGCAGAGAGTAAGAGTTGAGAAGAGTTGATTTTTGAGTTTCATATTCAAATTCAGCAACGCTCGATTTTGGATAGTCATCGTTTAGGTTTATGAGCAACGATCGAAAGGAGTAAGAATTTATAATTCAGAATGAAGAAGAGTATAAATATTATTGCGATCTTATTATTAATTTTATATGTTAGCTATTCACTGAAGGCTAATAGCAAAAGTAATATTGATATTTTTCCTGGACATACTCCTAAGAGTTTAGAGAGAATATCTGGAGGAATAATAAAGTGTAAGTGGTTTCCAAATCCACATCATTGTCAGTGATTATTACTCTACAAATGTATACAAGTTGTTTGCCACTGGCTTTGCGTAATTCAAATGCGCTATATAGCGATTATTTTCTAGGGAGTGGGGTGTCAACTCGTTCGTTAAGTTCTCAAAATTGAGAAAACAGCGATCGCTCCCCACTTCAGCCTCTGAGGCTAAATCAATTAACGGTTAACGCTACTCATGTCCGGGTAGCGATCGCCTGCTGCGACATTTTTGGGTGCAACTGCTTCAATTCGATTCAGATCTTCTTGTGTGAGAGTAATTTCTGTAGCTGCAATATTCTCCTCTAAGTAAGTACGGCGTTTTGTACCAGGAATTGGCACAATATCTTCTCCTTGAGCTAAAAGCCATGCTAGTGCCAGCTGACTTGCAGTTACTTTTTTTTCAGTGGCAATTTCTTTGACTTGCTCGACTAATTGCAGGTTTTTATAGAAATTCTCACCTTGAAAGCGGGGAGAATTTCTGCGATAATCATCGGCTGGAAGATCCTCAGGGCTAGTAATTGCACCTGATAAAAATCCTCTTCCTAATGGGCTATAGGGAACAAACCCAATTCCTAATTCCCGCACTGTAGGTAAAATTTCATCCTCTGGTTCTCGACTCCAAAGAGAGTATTCTGTTTGCAGTGCGGAAATCGGGTGAACTGCCTGCGCTCGTCGAATTGTCGCGGGAGCAGCTTCGGAAAGTCCTAAATAACGCACTTTTCCTTGCTGGACTAACTCTGCCATTGCGCCGACGGTATCTTCAATGGGTACGGTTGGATCTACCCGATGTTGATAATAAAGGTCAATGACATCAACTCCTAGACGTTTGAGGGAAGCATCGCAAGCTTGACGAACATATTCTGGTTTGCCACTAATGCCTTTCCAACCACCATCTTCTGTGCGAACGTTGCCAAATTTGGTTGCCAACACTACTTGATCGCGGCGGTCTTTAATTGCTCTGCCTACTAATTGTTCGTTAGTAAAAGGCCCATACATATCAGCAGTATCAAGGAAGTTAACTCCCAATTCTAATGCTCGATGAATTGTGGCGATCGCTTCTTGTTCGTCACGACCACTATAGAACTCGGACATTCCCATGCAACCAAGTCCTATGGTTGAAACTTCCAACCCTTGTTTGCCTAGCCTTCTAGTTTTCATCGAATATCTCCTAGTCAGTAATTGGCAAGAGAAATTAAGCCCTTGAGTATTATCTCTTTCCCAATTACCAAGTCATCTATTATTAGGAGTATTTTCCGAAGGGCGTTTGACCTCCTGCTATAAATCAATACAGTTCAGTTAACCATTTCTTTCTTCTCTTGGCGTCCTTCTCTAACGAGACGCTGCGCGTTGGCGGAAGCCTCTCGTAGAGAAGGCGTCCTTCTCTGCGAGACGCTACGCGAAGGCGGTTGGTTAAAAAAATTGAATTTGACCAAAAGTTTTAACCTTAACTGAACCGTATTGTGCTATAAATTCCAATTCCTATTTCAACTGCACTATAGATAAAACTTGATAACCTTCACCTTGGGGCATACATTGTCCATTAAACTCAATTGGACAAGCAGTTTTGGTAGGAGAAGGACGAGAACCTGCAACATACACCGCTGTTATTTCAACTTCTTTATTATTAAGCGATCGCAATTGAGAATGAGAAACTTGAACAGATGGACGCAGCACTAACCTATTCTGTTTTGGTGAGTTAGTAATTAGAAAAAACTCATTACCTTCATAAGCTCTAGGTGACATTACTTGAGGAATTGCTTCATAAACTAATTTTCCCCGCAAAGTAGATGTTTTTGATTGATTCATCTTTTTATTTGATTGCTGCCACAATCCCAAGCGTTTATTTTTAGCGTTAGCTTCAGCAATTAAATATTGAGTTCTGGTTTCATAGCAATTGTATAAAGAGTCTTGATCGACTACAGCATTGCCTTCTTGTACCAAAAGCAGGTTAATTGAGCGATTATCCACAAACACTTCACCAATTGTGCGACCATTGTTTAATTTTTCTGCGCTTCTAATCACTACAGTAACTTGAGGCGGTAGCAGTTGTTTTAACCTTTGTGTTGCTGCTAAATTTGATTGCTGGCTAGTTGTTTTGGGTGTATTAATGCAGGCTAGCTTTACAGTCATTGGTCGGCCTGCATCATCTTTAATCAAAATTCTATTTCCATCTGCAACACCAACTACTGTGGCTAGCACCAATATTAGTTCAATTAATTCCATAACTTGATCTCTAGTAATTTACGATTTGCCCTATACTATTTCACATAGCATCGATATGTCACGAGATCTCTTGCAAAAGTGCTTTTTGCAAGAGATGGGAAAAGGGAAAAGGTTAAAGGGGAAAGGGAAAATACCAAACCTTTCCCTTTTCCCGACTTCTGCAAGAAGTCTACTATTTAATAAAAGCTTTGTAGTCAGCAATGATTGAAGGTGCGTTAGCCTACGGCATAACACACCCTAATTGAAAATACTTAATATAAGTTGAAATATTAGCATCAAATTACTTAATAAATGCTTTGTATTCTTCGATTTTGCTAGCCAAGCGTGATGCGAGAAACGGACTTGCATCTTTCAATGTTTCATAAATTTGAATTCCTTCTTCTCGATATCGAATAATTTTTTCTTGATTCCAATAATGTGGCGGCGCTTGGAGGTTGCTAATTCTATCGGCTAGCTTTACCATCGATATTTCTGGCGGTTGCTTTTTTATCCTTCGCAAACTATCTGTCATTTGCAAATTTTTTTCTAAAGAATTATCTTTAGTCAGTGCAAGTACACCATTGGCGATCGCTTCCCCAAATTCAGTTTTTATTTCTTCAAAGCTTGTCACCGTGTCTTCAATGATGTCATGCAAAATAGCACATTGAATTGCCAGATTTGCGTCACGTTGTTTTTCCACATTTAAGGCAGCAATTACTTCCATACTTACAAAGCTCAAGTGCATAATATAAGGTATTTCTGAACCTGGTATTTTCTGACCTTGATGTGCCTGTGCTGCTTTTCTGAAGGCTTTAATATAAGCTTCTTGCGACCAATTTTGTTGCATATCTAACGCTCTAATTTAATCATCTGGAAATTGCCAAGATGAAATACTTTCTACATTTTTGCTACTGCATTTCACACAAGTAACATCAAATGTCGAATCTATCCATTCATAACCGCAACTACGACAATAGCAATAAATATTATTACGATTTGCATCTTTTATACCTTGATGCCATTGCTGTAGTTGGTTAGGATTTAGAAACTGAAAATTATCAGACATAATCGCAATCAATCCTTTGTAGAAACGGCGATTTATCGCGCCTTTGGAATTTTACAATTCAAGAATAAAACTGTCTCGTAAATGAAAATCAGGCTTTGCACCTCGATGGGTTAACGCCCAGTAAGTAACGCCATTATCTTTGCATTTAATAACAGTGGTAATGGCAACTTCAATTATCTGTTCTGGCGAAATGATTTTATCCAAATCAATGTTTAAGGTAAGTACTAATTTATCGGTATGATTTCTAACATCAAACAGAAGTATTGTCAAGGCTGTTTCTTCCCTCATTCCTTGGCGGTAGCCATCAAAACGATAGACATTCCAGTCTCCGGCAGGGGAAAGGTTGAATTCCCAATATTGTTGAGAATTTTTGATGCCAAGGAAAAACTCAAAGCAAGTATCTTCCCACAATTGATGCTTGCGCGATGGTGTATTTGATGGTGGAGCAACTACAATTTCTTTCAAATCGCCTGTAAGGTTATAACCGATGCTAAATTGATTAATATCTCGGCTGATATCACCGGTAATTTCCAAATTAGCTAGGGATTTGGTAGAAGGGAATGGTTGCAAAGAGAATGTCTGGCTATTCATTTAATATCTTTGATAATTTTGCGAATCTGCGTTTCCTGAGATTCGATACTTTCGGTGAGTTTAAACTGAACGATCGCCCTTGCTAAATTATGTTCTGGATGCTTGACTTTGAAATAGACGTTTCCTGCTAAATAATCGGCAAAAAATCTTAATCCTAATTCAAAAGCAATCAGACGAATTGCATCGTAGATATAAGCGTAGTCATTTTCTGTAAGGAAAGCCTTTGCCACACCAAGATAACCAGCTAAAATTCCCTGGCACAAATCGGTATCGAAATAAACACTTTCCCAATTTTCGGTTTCTTCTCCAACCGGATTGCAACCAGATCGCAAACAATCGCCAATATCGTAATGTACTAAACCGGGTTTTACGGTGTCGAGGTCGATGACGCTGACGGCTTGCTGGGTAGCTGTGTCGAACATCACATTATTGATTTTTGGATCGCCGTGCATCAAACGCAGTGGTAGAATGCCTTGGCTTTTGGCATTTTCTAGGATGTGTGCAAAGCTTTGGCGATCGCTAACAAATTGCAAGCAATAATTAACTTCAGGTGTTTTACGTGCTTTGGTTGTCGCCAAAGCTGCATTGTATTGCTGGAGGTAAAGCGGTGTAATATGAAATCCTTGTAGGGTATCAGCGAGTTTTTCTGGTGACAAATCGCTAATCAAATTGTGGAACATGCCCAAGGCATAACCGATTTCTTGTGCATGTGAGCGATGTTGCATGGTATCAAAGGATTGTGAATCTTCAATAAAGCTAATCGCCCGCCAAAAGGAACCATCGGCATCTCGCCAGTGGTCTTGTTTATTTTTAGTCAATAGTACTTGCGGTACTTCCCAGCGACGATTTAAAGGAGCAGATTGTAATCTTTTGCGAACATGCTCTGTGAAGATACACATGTTCTGCATAATTAGCTTTGGCTGGCGAAATACCTGTGTATTAATGCGTTGTAAAACAAAATGCTGTTGTTCTGAGGAATCTAAAGTTACTAAAAACGTGTCATTTATATTACCGCTACCGAATGCTTTAGTGGCTGTAACCTTCCACAGTCCAGCGAATTGATTGGCGATCGCAACTAGATTTTCCGTACCTTGTCTATTAAGTTCTTTTATCATATTCGTGTTTGTCCTGACTACTCCTCACCTACATTGCACAAAGGCAATAGGGGATATCGTAGCGCAAGTATCAAGATAATTTGTAATTCGTAATTCGTAATTCGTAATTTGTAATTTTTCAAAGATGAATTTTGAAAACTACTGTATATTAATACGGGGCATCGTGCCCCGTAATCATTGACTAGTTAGCGAATTTCGTCGCTATCAACCCATTCATCATAAGATGAGTCATAACCGATGTAACGAAGGAAGTATTGGTGACCTTGGATTTGTTGAATGGTAGCAGAATACCAAGCTTCTTGGTCATCATCCCAACATTTTACCTTTTGACCAACTGCATATCCATTGTCATCAGCAGAGCGAAGATCGCGAGTACGAATGTCATCTTCACCTACCCATTCATCATAAGATGAACCATAACCAAGGTAATGAATAAAAAATTGGTCATCTTGGATTTTTTCAATTGTTCCTTGATACCAATCCTCCTCATCACCATCCCAAACTTCTACTGTTTTACTAACTGCATATTGAGTATTATCTGACTTTACATCTGACTTTGCAGCAGATGAAACATCTTGAATCGGCTTTTGTGCCTCTTGTTTAATTTCCTCTTTGACTAAAGTATATGCTTGCAAAATTACGCTGCGAGCAACAGTTTGAATTCCCGTATGTTCGTAGTAGTTTGTAGTTTGGTCTAGGAATGCTGCTACAAAATCTAAATTATCATCAGCAATTTGAATAAAATTACCCAAATGACTAGAAATTGATTGCGGTGTGATGCCTGTTTTGGATACTAAGTTATTCATCCACCCTTGTACAGAGTTGAAACTCTGATTAATAAAACCAAGTTTATCAGAGGGGGTATTGCCTGGTAGAGAGCTATTGATAGCTAAGAAAACAGGATTTTGAGCTACTGCGCTAGTATCAGCGCCACTAATAATTGAGTGAATTTTGGTTAGGAAATCTGGGCCTAGAGGCAAAATTCCATCTAAACAAACTAAAGCAACCATCCGCATTAGAGATGCGTTTTGATAGTTGTTAGCTAAAGAATTTGCAAACAGTTGGGGGTTAGGTTGGGGAATACCATTCAGTTTGCAGAAGGCGATGATTTCCACCGCAATTTTCAAGGCTAAATCAATCGATTGAGTTACATCCGCTTTGGGAGTAAGGTTGCTTAAAAAAGAAAGAAAACCAATTTTCTCACCAACTTTATTAGCTAAAGCCGCCGTCGCCATAGCTGTATCTGCTTTATCAATTATTTGATAAACTTTGATTGCAGCCTGGTAGCCATTTTGAGGATCGTAATATAATGCAACAGCGCGATCGCGGATTTTTTGGATTACCTTAGCATCGCTTTCTCCGGTGATGGCGCGGATGTTATTGTCAAACCCCACCAAATTGTTCCATTCACCTGGTGCTACGTAATCAAGAGCTTTTAAAACTTTGACAGTGATATTGTCAGCTGGTAATTCGTCAACCAACTGAATAATAGATTTATCCATTAGCCGATCCTCAAAAGTCTAAACGATTCTTACAATACGGATCATATTTGCCCAGATAACCAGTGCCAATTGCTACCTCAAAAGCCAGCTATTGTGGTTAACGCTGCGTGAATTACTGAACCGTATTAATAGAGTTCCCAGAACCGGCTAAAAAATAACTTTAGAATTCAGAATTCAGAAGTCAGAATGAGCTATGCCCATTCTGACTTCTGACAAGTTTTAATTTTTCCAACTCAAAAACCGCGCATAAATATAAGCAATTGTTTCATCAAGAACAGTCCGCACACCTTGGCTAGAACCCCACCATTTCTCTGGATCGTAATCTTGAGTTTTGGCAGCAATTATGCCAACTTCAATTTCCGGATTGAGTATTTTTTTAAAAATTAACCAACTCCTACGGGTATGAACGTCCAAGGAAAAAAGATTAATTGATTCTACTTTTATATTGGAATTGGATAGCCAGCGATAAAATTCGGCAGCAGAGGCGTAGCTACGATCTTTAACTACATAAGGTGTGGGAACAGCTACTACTTTTTCTGCTTCTAAACCGAGTTTATTGAAAGTAGCGGCTGTGACTTCTGCGAAATTATTGTATCCAGTAAGATAAGTTCCTTTTCCTAAAGTACCTCCGGTAGTAATTATTTGACGATAAGAACCGTTTTTAAATTCAATTAACGCTTCTTCTATAGCGTAATCTGGTAGCCATCCTTCAACAACTAATATTTCTGCTGATTTGAGAGGGGAAGTTACGGCGAGATATGAGTGTACATGAGTAATACTCAAGAATATTAAATAAGCAACCACAGCGATTGCAATCGCCCACCCCGGAGCCGTAAGTGTCCACATTTCTTGGCGTTTTATTAATTTGATTTTTGAAAATTTTTGACGCCGACGTTTTTTTGTCTGCATTAAACTTTAGCTAGACGCTGTTCTTTCAAGTAAGTAAATACAGACTTATCGCCAATATCGGCAGGAATTGGTTGCACTGTCTTTCGCAGAGCAAATACCAAAAACAACGTTGCCCAAATTCCTAATAAAACACCTTCCCATTGAATTGGTAAAACTCCTACCAGATGTCCTAATAATAGTAGCGGGACTATTGGAGTTAATACTTTCGTTTCCAGGCGATTGAAGCAAAAAGCTTCTTTAAAATAAATACCTGTCAAAGCAACAAAGACAAAACCAACTCCAAATAAAGTAATCGGCTGATTGTAAACAGTAACAGCCAAAGGTTCACTAATAGATAGGGCTAAAATTACGGATGCGATAGTACCGATCGCCCAAAAAATTTGCAACATTCGGTGCAGTATTACCATGTAGATATGAATCGTAAATAAACTTACACCGAGAGCCAAAATAAAACAAGTATATAGAGGTGTCAGTATGTTAAGAACAGTCGGGTTATTGTTAAGCAAAACCAAACCGCTACCGACGGCAAAGCTGAGTGCAGCTATCATTAACCCAGTGCGGTAAATAATTACGCCAGTGCGATCGTGCGAAGTGATTGTAAATTCCCCAAACTGACCTTGATAAACTTGTGGTGCAGGTAGTGTTTGCGTAGTCATAGCTAAGAATGTAGTTATGATTTCTGAGTGGACTGTTACGGTAAATTGCTGAATCGTACTTTTATTATTATGAGCAATGAGACGAATTTAATGTGAGTATTTCTAAAAGTATGCTCTAGGATATATGAATAATCAGATTTTTAAATCTAGTCATAAGCCTGTGATGGGATGTGTTGAGTGTTGACGGTTGACTGATGAGAGCCAGTTTGCTTCAACTCTTAGAACCACCAAGAATACACTGACCACTCTTAACCGTCAACAGCCAACAGTTAACAAACAATTAGAGTTTTGTCATCAAAACAAGACATGTAGGGCATCTTGTAAATTAAGCTGTAACTGTAAGTGAGCATTGCCGCTATTGACGGCAATTTCTACCCAGCCGTGGCTGCCAACCAAAGCCATAGCCTCTCCCACTTTGACATTACTATAAGTTTCACATCCTGGTATACTCAACCCAGCAGCTTGTACGCACCAGGTTTTACCTTCTACGTAACTTCCAGGAATGTTGCTCACTAAGTTGCCAAAGCGATCGATATATTGAATGTAACCCAGTACACCAGTTGTTGTCTGCTGGCACTCATCAATATCCAGCTTCACCAAACTGGCTGGATCGATTTCTTGTCCTAGCTGTTTGAGAGGGACACCACTGGCAAGATGAGCTGCCACTGGTGCAAAAATATCTCTAGCGTGAAAAGTCTTGCTTGGTTTAGGAGTTCGCCAAAAGTTAAGATTTGTGATTTCCACAGCTGCTATCGCCATACTCTGGCTTAATACTCCGCTGAAAATGCCATTATCTGGGCCGACGAGAAACCCTTGAGCAAATTGTACTGCGATCGCCCGTCGCCTGCTGCCCACACCTGGATCTACCACTGCTACATGCACTGTCCCGGCTGGAAAATAAGGGTAAGCATTCATCAAAGAAAACCGGGCTGCGGCCAAGTCTTGCGGCGGAATTTGGTGCGTCAAGTCTACCACCATGATTTGAGAGTTAATTTGGGCTATTACTCCTTTCATCACACCCACATAGACATCGCGATCGCCAAAATCGCTTAGCAAAGTCACTAGTGGTTGTTGACCGTTCCAATTCTCAGACATGGTTTGACTAAAATTTAGATTTATTCCAAAATTTCTGTAGCAACAGCTACAAAATCTATGTTATGTTAGGAATACAAGACATAAAGACAAAAATTAAGAGGTAATTCTTATGAATCAAGGTAGACTACAGGCTGCCAGAAAAGCCAGAGAAGCTCACAGAGAGAATATTCAAAAAAGCCTAGAACATCGGTTGCAAGTAGCCAGAGCAAAAGGCGACGAACAGCTGATTCGTCAACTAGAAGCTGAGATGAGATATTCCAGCTAAATCAAGTTTTCAGTGTTCATAGTTTTGTTGTGTACCCCGCTACAGCGGGTTTTTTTGTTTTTAGGTGAAGGCAGCAGACGCGATAAATCGTCGTCTCTACAATTGACAATTTTTTTACCAAACTTTACTCATATTTAAAATAAAACCAGGCAATATCGGATCGCCACTAACGCTAGCAGGATTATCCAAACATTCCTCTGATAATCCAGGACGATAAATATAGACTTTGGCTTGCTTGCGGTCAATCAACCAACCTAACTGTATTCCCGGCTCATTCATATATTCCTCCATTTTTTCTTTCAAAGTTTGGAGGTTGTCGCTAGGAGATTTGAGTTCAACTACAAAATCTGGGCAAATCGGGGCAAATTTTTGCTGTTGTTCTGGAGATAGAGAGTTCCACCGTTCTAGTTTAATCCAGGAAGCATCTGGAGAGCGCTCTGCACCTGTTGATAGCTTAAATCCAGTACTAGAGCTAAAAGTAATACCTGTACCATCCTGTTCTGACCACACCCATAGCTGTCCTGAGATATTAATTTCTCTATTTCCTGTTTCTGAACCAGTAGGAGGCATAATTACCAATTCTCCAAATTTATTGCGCTCAATGCGTAAATCACGATTTACTTGACAGAACTCAAAAAATTGTTCGTCTGTTATTTGCATTGATGACGGAATTTGCAAAACCAAGGGGGATGAAAACATGGGGATTTCCTCCAAGTTCGGATGTTAGCCCAGTGACTTTATTTTTACGCAAAGACGCAAAGACGCCAAGATCTAGGTTGGCGGCTTTGCGTCTAATGCAGGAAATCATTTTCAGATTTACTTCCAGTTCCTTCAATTACTTATAATTTAAAACTCCCCGCGTCCCCGCGTCTCCTTGTCTCCGCGTCAGCCTTAACTATAAGTGTTGATACGAACTTGATATTACTTGTTAGGCTGAGGAGTTAAGCGCAGATAAGGTTTAACTTCCTCATAGCCTTTGGGGAATTTTTCTTTGAGGACTTCTGGATCTTTGAGTGAGGGGACAATTACGACATCCTCTCCATCTTTCCAGTCAGCTGGGGTCGCCACGCTGTAGTTATCAGTCAATTGCAGAGAATCGATGACCCGCAAAAGTTCGTCAAAGTTGCGTCCTGTGCTGGGGGGATATGTGAAAGTCAGACGGAGTTTTTTGTTGGGGTCAATTACGAAAACCGATCGCACCGTTACAGCTGCGTTGGCATTGGGGTGGATCATATCATAAAGGTTAGAAACCTGGCGATCGGCATCTGCCAAAATTGGGTAGTTAAGAGTCGTGCTTTGAGTTTCTTCGATATCTCCTATCCAACCGTTATGTGATTCAACATTATCGACGCTAAGTGCGATCGCTTTGACATTGCGCTTGTCAAATTCTGGTTTGAGCTTGGCAACTGTGCCGAGTTCTGTTGTACAAACAGGTGTAAAATCAGCAGGGTGAGAGAACAGCACAACCCAGCTGTCGCCTGCCCATTCGTAAAAATCGATGTCGCCGTGTGTTGAGGCTTGTTTAAAGTTAGGTACTGTATCACCTAAATGGAGAGCCATGTGAGATTCCCTGTAGTTAGAAAAGCATCTGTGTTCTACTTTGTCATCATGACACAAAACCCCTATTCCCCAATCGGGCTTTAGCGGTTTTAAACAAAATTTTAGGTTGTCAAGACTTTCGTATAAGGGAATGGGGATAATACTGCTCGGGTTTTGCATTTTGAACTCGGAATTTGGTTTGGGGTAAAGGGGAAAGGGTAAAGGGGAAAGGGTAAAGGGGAAAGGGTAAAGGTGAAAGGTTTTTTGTTTCCCCTTTTACCCAAAACCCGACAGGTATTGGGACTGGGGAGATGAGAAGATGGGGAGATGGGGAGTTAAATAGTCAAAAAGACACGATTAATCGCGTCTCTACAAGAGTGTTGAGTTAGGAATTCTACCCTCCAACCCTCTCTCTCTAGCTCTTTCCCAGTCCCCAGTCGCCAGTCCCCAGTCCCTTTTCCCAACGATGATTGCAATACTTTTACTTTTGACTATCGGTGTTATCCTCAGCACAGCTGCAAGTTTTATTTTTGGAGTTCCGTGGTTGATGCCGATTTTGGGTGCTGCTGTACCCTATCCGATTTTCTTTTTACAAGTGCGTCGTCAAAAATATAAAAGTGCTTTTTGGTGGATGTTACTGTGGGGAGTGTTGCAGAGTATTGCAGTAATTGTAGCAACAGCGATCGCCCCGCAAACAGCAGCAAAAGTCATCCTCCGTGGAGAGTCATACACTACGGAAATGCTGCATTGGATTCGCACAGGCGAAGGTATGGAAGGAACAGTTAGTTTGTTTTTACCAAACCATTTATTACACTATGGGATTTTTTGTATTCTGTGTGTTTTTAGCATCAGTAGCACTGCATTAATCTTTGGCACTTGGATGCTAAATTATATGAATTTCTATGTTGCACAATTGGTAAAAATGAGTGCTAAACCTTGGCTAGCAGCTATTTTAGGATGGTATCCTTGGTCAATTTTGCGGGTGATTGGGTTTATTGCAACTGGGGTGGCTTTAGCTGGATTAGGATTAAATTTATTAACTCGCATTAGGGGCGAAGTTCCTAAATCTGCCTTTCCTAAAACTTATATGTTCATTGGCATTGGTTTTGTGATTGCAGATATTATCGTCAAAGCAGTTCTAGCGCCCATTTGGCAAAAACTACTGTTGTCTGCGTTGGGTTAAATTAATTTATTTGCCAAAATTTTCTCATAGGCCTGGATTGTTTGCTTAGCGATCGCGTCCCAACTAAAATTTTCTAATGCATGTTTTTGGCCATTTAATCCCCGTCGTTGTCGTTCTGTAGGATTTTGCAAAGCTACTTGCAGTAAATCTACAAGTGCTTCGACATTTGTTGTACCCACCCAACCCGACTCACTATCACGTATTTGTTGACAAATATGCACTTGGTCGGAAATGACTACGGGTATTCCTGCCAGCATCGCTTCAGCTACAGCAATGCCAAAATTTTCATAGTAAGAAGGTAAGACGAATAAATCAGCAGCTTGTAGTAAACTAGCTTTTAATTCACCAGTAACAAAGCCAGTAATTGTAGTGTGCGATCGTAGTGGTGAGTTTTGAATTTGGGATTTTATTTTTTCTTCGTAATCAGGATCTTGAGGATTTGTACCAGCTAAAACAAAATGAAACTTATAACCAACTCCTAACAATTTTTCTAGCGCCGGAATCAACAAATTCAACCCCTTTTTTGGGTCAATTCGTGACATAAATAATACCAACGGGAGATCGTTAGGAATATTGAATGGCTGACGCGTTATATTCCTCCCCTCTCTTCCTTTTAATCCTTCTTGTTTCACACCCAAGGGAATTACCAAATCTGGCGTCGAAACTCCAAATCGTTCTGATATTTTAGCTTCTTCTTCGCTAGTAAAATGAATTGCTGCCGCACCAGCTAAATTTTGGCGTTCTATAATTGCTGTATAAATCTGTTTTAATTGCTTTTTTTTGCGTAAATCAGCCGGATCGAGAGTACCTAAAGGACGCAAAATATAAGGTAGCTTTTGTTGCCGACATACAATAGCAGCAGCACTACTGATAGGTGAAAATAAAGCATGAATATGTGCAATGTCAAATTCCTGACCATGACGTTTTAGCCATTTTAATAAATCTAGAGAAAATTTGTAGCGACGAAATGGCGCACAACGAAAGTAAATGATTTCATAACCATCTTGTTTAATTGGGCGATTTAAAGGAACATCCAAAGGTATTTGACCTGTATCGCCATTACTATCAGTTGTCAAAATCGTAACTTCTACTCCCTCTTTTACCAAAGCTGGAGCTAATCCCAGTACCATTTGACTAGGGCCACCATAAATCAAAGAAATTGAGGGGACAATTTGTAAAATCTTCATTTTTTTGCTATTAGTTATTAGTCATTAGTCATTAGGCCTCTTGCAAAAGTCCTTCTTTTTGTCTTCTTCTTTGCGCCTTTGCGCCTTTGCGTGATACCAATTCCAATACTGCTCGGGTTTTGCATTTTGAACTCGGAATTTGGTTTGGGGAAAAGGGTAAAGGGTAAAGGGTAAAGGTTTTTTCTTTCCCCTTTTCCCCTTAACCGACAAGTATTGATACCAATTCTATATGAAGATGCACAGAATATTAAACGAACCGCCAAGTACGCCAAGACATAGAGAGTTACTCATTTAGTGCAGCTTCACATGAAATTGGTATGAGATAAAAAATTATTTATGCAAGAGGTATATTACTCATTAGTTATTTGTTAGTTAACAATAACTCATAACCAATGCCCTATGCCCCATGCCCAACTCTTGATAAAACTCTAATTGCTGTTTAGCTAAAGCTTTATTTGTGTATTTAATCATTGCTTTTTGATAACCCATTTCCCCAAGACTATGAGCAAAATATGGTTTATCCATTAATTCAACTAAGCAATTAGCAAGGGCTTGAGCATCACCTTCAGGAAAAATTAAACCGGCATCACCAATTACATGGGGAATTTCACCAGAATCAGAACCAATCACAGGCACTTGACAAGCCATTGCTTCAATTAACACATGACCAAATTGTTCTTTCCAACCAGCAGATGTTAAGGTTTTAAATTTGTAAGTTGTTTCTGAAGGCAGTACCAAAGTACTCATTAAATTAATATAGTTCGCTACCTCATTATGCGGAACACTTTCTACTAAAATTAATCTTTCTTTAATATTGTTTTCTGTTGCTATTTTGATTAATTCAGCTTTTAATTCTCCCCGCCCTAATAAAAGCAATTTCCAGGGTTTATTTTTTAAACTGACTAAGGCTTTTAAAAGGGTTAATAAACCTTTTTCTGGGACAAACCGGCCAACAAAACCCACTACAAACTCTTCTTTTTCAATACCTAAACTAGCTGCTAACTCTGGTTGTGCTTGGGGAGTGAATAAACTTTCATCTACACCCAATTGCGGCATGACTTTAATTGGCCCTTGATATCCACGTTGTCGCAAAATTTCTGCCCCATCTTGATTACCAGAAATAATTCCGTGGCTTTGGTTAAGGTTATATTTTTCTAATAATGCAACTGGTAATTTTAATTCATAGGGTAGGTTCCACCAGGTAAAAAATACATTTTTGGCTTTGAGTCCTAATAGCTTATTTAAAGCAATCATCTGAGTATAAGCTAATCCTCTAGACCCTTGTTCTACCTGGATGATTTGGGGGCGGAATTGCTTGAATAAAGATATCAAATCAGCGCCAAAGGTTAGAAGTCCCTGATGATTTTGACTGAAGTTAGAAACCGGAACTATTTTAAATGAACCTTCATCGCGATATTCAGTTTCAATAATTTTGTTTTGTACACCACCAGGATTCCAACGCTTTGGAACTACAACTGTTACTTCAATGTCAGGTTGTAATTGAGATAAAGCGCGTAATTTTTCACAGTTGAGGTCTACAATATAAGTGTGACTAGCAACTAAAATCTTCATTTTTTTTGTAATTTGTGATTTTTGATTCAGTAACTCCTAACTCCTAACTCTTGTACAGACGCGATTAATCGCGTCTCTAGCACTAACTAAATTTGTTGATCCAAACGAGTGTAAACTTGACCATCATTCCATACTGATTGGATGACAGTACCCAAGGCTTTGAAAAAACCCAAAGTGTAAAAAATACCGCGAGTGACAATTTTGATGGGAGAACCACTTTTATGGCAAGGTGGGCGTCCCAGGACGTGACAATCAAATAACCGGGCGTATAAGCGTAAAGCTTGAGTAGTTGTGAGGTTTTTCAGCCCCAATAGAAAATGATTGTGGTAAAAGGTGAGTTGATATTTGAGCGATCGCATACTAATATCATGACAACCACCAGTCTCTTCACCTAGATGCACCAAATGAGCCTCTGGATCGTACCAAATCTTATATCCCGTCTTTCGTACCCGCAAACAAAAGTCTGATTCTTCCCGTACTGCACTACCGCGAAATCTCTCATCAAAACTCAGTCCGTGCTTAGTAAAAATTTCGCGACGAAAGGACATATTGCAACCCCTTGCTGTCAGTACTTGCTGGGGTTTGGTCGTATGTACTAAATCAATATGATACCAAGCAATTCCTGGATCCATAGCTTCAGGAGGCAAATATTCAATCTCTAAATCTCCTCCAGAATCACCCAGTTTCATTCTGTCAAATACTCGTCCGGCAACAGCCCCCACTTCTGGGTTTTGCAAATAATTTTTCGCATGGGCTGATAATAATCCAGGTGTTAACTGAACATCATCATCAATAAATAATATGATTTCACCAGATGACCGCCGTACACCATAATTACGTGCCCCTGGTAAACTTGCCCAATCTAACCGCAACCATTTAATTTTACCTGCTCCCGCCATTTCCTCTAGATAAGCTTGAATTTCTGGTTGGTGTTGTGCGGTTTGATCTACCACCAAAACTTCAAAATTCGGATAGTCTTGTTTAAGTACATCCACAATACTATCTCGTAGTGGTTCCTCCCGACCGTATGTCGGAATAACCACTGTAATTAAAGGCCAATTATTCATAATTTTAGTCATTTGTCATTAGTCATTTGTCATTTGTCATTTGTCATTAGTTTTTCCCTGCGTCCCCTCATCTCCCTCATCCCCTTTATCCTACTGCTGTCGCATATAAATTATCAAATAACTCATTTTGCTTTTCAGAGTTATGTAAAATTTGTGCTTGAGCTAATGCTCCTGCACTTAAAAATTCATAGTGTTCTCGTTTATTACTTCTCTCAATAAATTGCATGATTTTTTGTAGAGCTTGTTCTGCTAAATAGTCATAGGTACTATTGAGAACTTCCCAATATTCATTAGTTTTCGTTTTTTCTCCATGTACCCAATTAGACCAGTGCCTAATGTCGTTAATTGGTAATTCTAAAATATAGCCATTTTCGTCATGACGAACAAATTCTGGTAAAGCGCATACATTTGTTGTAATTGCTGGAGTTGCAACCGAAAATCCTTCGATGACACTAAAGCCATAAGTATCATGTAATGTAGGCATTAATTGAAAATGACTTTGGGATAGTAACTCAATAACTTTGTCGTTAGGAAGATTTTTATGGAAGACAACGTTATTTAAATTGAGTAACTTGAAATCTTCTAGATATTTTGTGGTATCAGGAAAATCTGTAGGTACTCCTGAACCATGTCCTAGTCCCGATATTATATGGATAGTAAGAGGTAAACCTAATTTTTCAGCTTTCTTTGCTAGCCTTAAAGCAACAACTCCACCTTTTCTAGCAATGTGGTGACCTACAAAAATAAGCTGTAAATTGTGATCTGGTTGATAAGTTTTTGCTTTGTCAACTCTAGTACGAAAATTTGGATGAATTACATCCAATTTTTTACTTAATTTCTCTTCTATTTTCCAGCCTTCTATTCGCTTAATAAACCTCATTTTAGCATAATCTGACATTGCTATAAGTTTTTGGCAATTATCTAGTGCTAAACGATTGTTTAATAATTCATAGATTACTGCTTCGCGTTTATTTTGAGGATTTCTATACAAAACACGATGATCTTCAAATGTGACAAACCAAGGTTTATGTGTATATAAAACTCTGTTGAAAGAATGAACAGCCTGATATTTTTCCCATGATGGTTGCCAAGCAAAAAAACTTCCCAAAGGATACCAAAGTTTTTCTATAGGATATCTGCCTGTGGGAAAAGATTTAGCGTGAATTAGTTTATGCCTAGAATTACGTGGTAGATTAGGAATTCTAATGTGATTATTACCGCATACGACAACTTTTGCCATTTTTCTCTAAGTTTAAATTGTTTTTACAGGTTTTTTCTTGTTTTTTGGGTTCGGGTCGGCATCTTCCTTTTCTTGTTTTTCCAGTTCTGGCAATTTAAAAAGAACTCCCGCAAAAAACCAATAATAGACAGCAACCGGATCTACATCCAAGGGATAGTAGTAGGTGTTGTAACTTATAAACAATATAAACACCCATAAAGCTGCTCCGTAACTGCGGAAATTACGGTTTTTTATCGAACGATAGGTTTTGAAGGCAATAATTGTTAAAGTTGTGACTAAAGCCAAAAATGCTAGTACTCCAACAATTCCAATTTCATAAAGCACTTTGGGGTAATAAGTTTCTACCAGTTTAGTTTCACCCATTGTACGGGCAGAGTTTGTTGCTCTACCTAAGCCACTACCTAAAGGCCCGTCTACGTTTTTCCAGTTTTCTTCAAATTGCTGGACGATAAAATCTTGGGGTGGTGAAGCTTCCCAACGACTGGTAAAACTCGCGGTTCTCTCTTGGACGACAGCAGGGTTAGTTATCATCGCTATTCCCAAAATCAAAGCTAGTCCTATTCCTATAGGGATAAATCGTTTTAAGTTGCCAATTTGACCTGTGAGTAATAGCAAAATTCCAAAGCAGGTTGGTACTAAAGCTAAAGCAATTCTCTGTCCAGAAATGACAGCATTAATAAATACTGAACCTAAAGCACCTAAACTAATTAATCGCCAGATTATTGAGGGGTCAGTGAAGCCAGTAGCAAAGGTAAAAAAGGTGCTGGAAATCAAAAACCATGCCCATTGCCAAGGTGCGACAAATGTTCCTGGTAAGCGAATAACTCCTTCTTCAGGACTGTATAGTAGTGCTCCACCAAAATAACACCGCGCTTCTAGTGATGTGACAAATAGAGCATTTCCTTCAAGACCTCTAGTGCCTTTACATATACCAGTGAATAATAAGAAGTATTGAATAAATCCCAGCACACAGCAAATCAGTATGAGGGAAACTTGGAGGCGCGATAACAATAGAAAATCTCGTTTATCGCGAATTAAATAGTAAGCACAAGCAATCAAAGGTACATAACCTAAAAGTACTTTCAGTCCCAGAATTCCCATACCTAAAGGTATTTCTTTGGGCGCCTTTTGTAAAAGTCCAACGCTAGGGGGGTTAAACTGTTGTCCGCCATTGACAAACAACAGCGTTAACACACAGCAACCCAAAACAATATAAAGTGGAGTTTTAATTCCTGGGGGAATAATTATCGGTAGCCCTTGTTTGCGGCAAGTCTGCCAAAGTCCAATGAGTGCTGGAACGTAAAAAGCATCTTTAGCTAATTGCAGTACCGGACTATTGCCCAAGTAGTAAGTGATAGTACCGCCAGCAGGTACGTAAATTATGAAGGCATATAGGGCTTGGCGGGGATATTTATAAGAAAGGGACATGACAATTATCCCCAAGACACCAGGAACTGCTGCTTTAATTCCAGCTACGAAAAAAAGTACGATACCCAAGAAGACACCGCCACAGGTGGCGGTGGTGAGTAAGCTGGTGAGTTCTTTACGCGCTTGGGCTGCTTTGCGCTTTTGGGCTAACTGTTCTTTAAGACTAAGGGTAGGAGCTTCTGGCTTTTTTGAGCCTTTGGATTTTTTCTGCTTGGGTTTTGCCATTTGAGGGGTGCGGGGAGATGGGGAGCAGAAGGGCAAAGGGGCAGGGGGAGATAGGGAAGTGTGGGGAGTGTGGGGGGAAAGAGAATTAATGCTTCCCCATCCTCCCACACCTCCCACACCTCCCACACTCACTGTTTGCCCCATGCCCCATGCCCCATGCCCTACTTAGTTTATGCTATGTATTGCTGAACTTTTGAGACCAATTCATTTGTCCAGTGATTGGCGAGTTCGGCATTGGCGGCTTCTACCATAACTCTGATTACTGGTTCTGTACCAGAGGCGCGAACTAAGATTCTACCAGAATCACCCATTGCAGCTTCGGCAAGAGCGATCGCTTTTTGCAGAGGTTGGCAATCTTTCCATGCCAAACGGCGATCGCGGTCTATAACTCGCACGTTCCGCAATAATTGAGGATAGGTCTGGAAGCTTTGCTCTACTAATTCTGCTAGGGAAACACCTGTTTGTTTTACTAAAGCTGCTATATGTAAGGCTGTTAATAAGCCATCGCCAGTTACGGCATAATGACGGCAAAGTATGTGACCTGATTGTTCGCCGCCCAGCATTCCCCCTGTCCTCAGCATTTCGGCTTGCACGTATTGGTCGCCGACTGCGGTGCGAATCAAGTTACCACCAATTTCTTTCCAAGCTTTCTCGAAGCCCAAGTTAGCCATGACTGTAGACACAATCAAGTTGTCTGGGAGTTGTTGCTTTTGTTGGAGGTGGCGTCCCCAGAGGTAGAGAATGTAATCGCCGTTAACTTGCCTGCCTGTATTATCTACTGCTAAGACGCGATCGGCATCGCCATCAAAGGCAAAGCCTAAGTCGGCGTTGTGTTCTTGTACGGCGGCTGCCAGAATATCTAAGTAGGTGGAACCGCAATTGACATTAATGCGATCGCCATCTGCTTCGTTATGCAAGCAAATTACCTCTGCACCCATCTGTGTAAATACTGTTGGTGCTAATCCTACTGCTGCTCCCCACGCCAAGTCTAAAACAATCTTCATTCCTTCAAGATTGAAGTCACCATCCAACGGTTTTTTCAAGGCGTCGCCATAATGGTCGATTAACTCAAAACGTGAGTAATGCCTTCCGCAATTACTGTGAGTAGCAGCCGTTGATATCTTACCACGCAGTCCTGCTTCAATTTCTGCTTGCAATAGTTGGGGTAACTTCCCCCCATCAGCACCAAAAACCTTAATGCCGTTGTCTTCTGGAGGATTGTGACTGGCAGAAATCATCACTCCACCAATGGCATCACTGATACTCGTGAGATAGGCAACGCAAGGAGTGGGACATAATCCCAAATACCAAACCTCTAATCCTGCTGCTGTTAACCCCGCACTCAAAGCCATTGCCAGCATATCGCTAGAGTTTCTGGAATCTTGTCCGAGAATCACCGGCCCCACGTTAGTGGCATGGTTACGTAAAACAATACCCGCCCAAAAACCAATTTGTAATGCTAGGGGCGCACTCAGTAATTCTCCCACTCGTCCGCGAATACCGTCTGTACCAAATAACGGATTTGCTGGTAGCGGTAGTAGATTCAGTACAAAACTGCTCTCAATGCCTTTGCCTAATCCATTAGGTTCGGAGGCAGAATTCCCAGCAATGCCTGATGTCCGAGTTACAGATGAAACCATATTTTTAAACACTCCACACAACAAACAAAAAAAATAGCACTTGAGACTTGATTCAGCAATTTCGGCATTCTTTATAAATTTGCTTCAGATAAACTTTATTTTACGTAAAAATACTTAAAAAAACCTTGTGCGATTGTAAATATTTCATGAAGTCAGTATTGGTTTTTACGTTAGTAAGTAAAGTTGACCTATTTTAACTAATTCTTCTTTTTATGCCCTCTATCTTAGTCTGGACTCTTATATGTATTAGTTAATACTTAATGTCTTTTTAAAGCAAAAGTAATAAATATTACTTTTAATAATTAAGTGATATTTCTAGAAAGTCGAAAATAAAAGTAAAATCTAGCTGCTAAAAACAAAAAATCGAAATCCCAGAAATATAAGCTTTTATTCATTTATTGACTTTGTGGTGTAAAATACTACAAAAATATTAAAGCTTAAAAAATTTTAATATAAATTCTCATCAAATAGTTTTAAGGTAACGTTTTAATGGCCTTTTTAGCTTTTGGTCAGTTAAAACTCCGGCAGTTGACTTTTTAAAGTTGAGAAATTTAGTATGAGCAGCAATTTAGCAACCAAATTACGTGTAGGCACTAAAAAAGCCCACACAATGGCAGAAAATGTAGGTTTTGTCAAGTGCTTTTTAAAAGGAGTTGTGGAGAAAAACTCTTACCGGAAACTAGTTGCTAACTTCTACTTCATCTACTCAGCGATGGAAGAGGAGATGGAAAAGCATCGCCAGCATCCGATTGTTTCTAAAATTTATTTTCCCCAGTTAAACCGCAAGCATACCCTAGAGCAAGACCTGAGTTATTACTTTGGTTCAAACTGGAGAGAGCAAATCCAACTATCTCCCGCAGGTGAAGCTTATGTAAAGCGGATTCGGGAAATATCTGCAACAGAACCAGAACTGTTAATTGCTCATTCATATACTCGTTACCTGGGTGACTTATCTGGGGGACAAATTCTCAAAAATATTGCTGTAACGGCAATGAATTTGTCTGATGGGCAAGGTACTGCTTTCTATGAATTTGCAGATATTTCGGATGAAAAGGCATTCAAAGCCAAATATCGCCAGAATTTGGATGAATTACCCTTGGATGATGCTACAGGCCATCGCATTGTTGATGAAGCTAACGCCGCCTTTGGGATGAACATGAAGATGTTCAATGAATTGGAAGGCAATTTGATCAAAGCGATCGGTGTAATGTTGTACAACAGCCTCACACGGCGTCGTACACGCGGTAGCACTGAACTCGCTACTGCTGAGTAATACCATTTTGAATTTTAGACTTCGGCTACGCTCAGTCGAACGATTTTGGATTGTGAAATAGTCAGTAAATCGGCTTTTTGGCTATCCATACTGTGGCAATCATTTTTCAAATTGGTATAATTCAGTGCTGAGTAATAGATGCGGAGTGTGGAGTGCGGAGTCATAAGTCCAGATAGCTTGATGAAAAATAATTCACAACTCTTTCTGGGGAAATACTGAGCGCCAACGCTCAAAATATTTAGGGGCAATAGCCCTGTGACTGCTTTTAATTCGTGAAAGCAAGCATGGGGAGATTGCCCCTCAATTATGTTGGCATGGGGTATTGGGAGATGTGGGAGAATGGGGCATGTGTCGATTGCCACATTATTTGACCACTTGACAAAATAAATGTCCTTGAAATAGTACAATACAACTACATTTGTATTGCACATAGATGTAAATATGCTCGATGATCCTGCCAATGGCGATCAAGAGCCAGAAACTAATAGTGACTTAACTCTCAGCAGATGATAGGCATTTGCTGAATTTGATTGAGAAATTGTTAGAATCGTGCGATCGCATCACCTATGGCGAAAGGTGTCGATTGCTGTGATTTAAAGTATATCTTGGTTATTGTCAGCTTTTGGTGATGAAAAGTTACGCGCTTTAAGGCAGAAGGCAGGAGGCAGGAGGCAGAAGGGTTTTAAGATTTTGCCTGTCGTCGTTGAACTTGTGACAAAGATCCAGATCAAACTTGAAGACTTTTCTTGTGATGTAGGCATTCTGTAACCCTTATACCACAGGCCTTTCTGTAATTTTATTCTTTCTTCCTTCTGCCCTCTGCCTTCTGCCTAAACCAGCCCACTATTGATCACCAAAAGTTGCCAAGAACCCATAAGTTTGCCGCTAGGGGAACATTATGGTTGAAAAAGTGGATATTGAATTAAACACGTTTTTACCAAATTGAATTCTAAATCTCCTTATTGAATTCTAAATCTCCTTATCCAGCAAAATTAGCTTGTACTTGCTGCAATGTAGCACAGGCTTCTTTGTATCTTATTTTTCTTAGATATTTTTAGTTTCGGCGTTTTTTTGTGACTTTTTGACCGATCTCAATCAATCTTAGCGTCGGCAAAGCCAGCCGCAGGCATCGCCTTATGTCCTGCCCAGCTTCTCACACTTGATATCTGGCAAGCTTTTTGCCTTTTTCAACCCATCCAACTCACGTTAATTTATTTCTGAATTCTGAATTCTTCTTCAAAAAATTTGTTCTAAACGCTCGAAATCCCGCTGGACTTCATACCAGAGACTTTTATTATGAGGGTCTGTTTTTAGGGCTTTTTTTAGATAAATTCTGGCTTTGAGCAGTTGGTTTTCAGAAATTAATGCTCGGCCCCAGATTTGATAGGCAACTGCTAGCCATTGGCGGACTTCTGCATCACTTGATAACCGATCAGATAAAGCTTCAGCTAAGGCGATCGCTTGGGGAAATCGTCTTTCTTGCAAAAATCGCTGCAATTGCTCATAAGTCTTCCACTTGAGCCGCTGTTCTATTTCCACCAAATTAGGTGGCTTTGGTGTCCCTGGTTGGTGGGTTTTCACCTTTGTGGCTGGTGTTTTTTCCCGATGCGTTGCTTTGGGGCGATCGCGTCCCGACGTTGACACCGAATTGGAATGTGCAGCTGTTTCCTCTGGCAGTACCACTGTCAGCAGGACTTTGTAAGCCTCTGTCAAGGCAATAAACTTATCTTTTGCTTTGTTGTCATCTGGGTTGATATCGGGGTGATATTGCTGCGCCAGTCGTCGATAAGACGCTTTGATGTCAGCAAAAGAGGCTCCCGACCTTAAACCCAATAAACGGTAGCAATCTCCAAGATCCATCTTGAGCTATGAGCTATCGAATATTTAGCTACGGGCTATCAGCTATGAACTTAAAGCCTGAGATATTAATCATAAAGGTAAATTTAATATTTTAAAGTTCAATTTTGACAGTTTTTTTAACATGGGGCAAAGGGTAAGGGGAAAGGGGCAAAGGTCACAGGAGGAAGCGAAGACCCCTGCTTTTCCCTTTAACCTTTTCCCTTTCCCCTTTTCCCCATTCCTACGGTCTTTCTTCAATCACACGGTCAATCAAACCGTATTCTTTAGCTTCTTGGGCAGACATGAAAAAGTCACGATCCATGTCTTTTTCAATTTTTGCTAGGGTTTGACCTGTGTTGTCAGCATAAATTTGATTTAGCTGGTGACGAATCCGCAGAATCTCTCTAGCTTCAATTTCGATATCGCTTGCTTGCCCGCGGGTGCCACCAGAAGGTTGGTGAATCATAATCCGTGAATGAGGCAACGCAAGACGTTTGCCTTTGGCTCCGCCTGCCAGCAGAAATGACCCCATAGAGGCTGCTAGACCCGTGCATATTGTGACCACATCTGATTTGATGTGTTGCATGGTGTCATAAATTGCTAGCCCAGAGGTCACCATACCACCAGGGGAATTGATGTATATGTAAATATCTTTGCCTGGATCTTCTGAATCCAGATATAGCAAGAAAGCTATAATCTCGTTGGCAATTTTATCATCAATTTCTTCACCCAGGAAAATAATTCGTTCCAGAGAAAGACGAGTATAAATGTGAACCCATTCCTCCATCTGTCCCCCTGGCAAGCGATAGGGGACGCTGGGGTAACCAATAGGCATAATTCGCTCCGTTATTACAATGATTTATAGCAAGGATGAAGCCTGGGCGCTCCTGTGGGGTAGAGTGAGTTGAAATCGTAAGAAATCAGACTCACTGCATTTTTTAAAGGACGCTCGCAGGTAGTGGGGGATTGGCCAATTCTTCTTTTTCAAAAACTCGGTCAATCAATCCGTATTCCTTAGCTTGATAGGGAGTCATGTATAGTAAACGATCCATATCTTTGCTAATTTTTTCTGACGGTTGTTCTGTGTTGCGAGACAAAATGTCAATCATTGCTGTCTTGTTGACTATAACTTCCCTGGCCCGAATTTGAATATCCGTTGCTTGACCTTGGGCGAAACTCTTGGGTTGGTGCAGAATGATGGAAGCATGGGGTAGGCTAGCACGGCAACCTTTCGTACCAGCACTGAGGATCATCGCCGCCATTCCCATCGCGGAACCGATGCAGATGGTGTGGATCGGAGGCTTGATATATTTCATTGTGTCATAGATGGCGAAGGCTTCGGTTTCAAAGCCTATGGGTTCGCCACTATAACCAGAAGTGCCTGTAGAGTTGATGTAAATTTTAATTGGTTTTTCTGGGTCATCGGACTGCAAGTACAGGAGTTCGGCGATGATCAGTTTTGTGATTTGTGGAACTAAAGGAGTTCCTAAGTAGACAATTCGCTCCTTTAATAGTAGAGACGGTAAATCTGGCGGCGGTTTCCGGTAAAATCGATCGCCGTAGTAAGGGGATTGAACAGCCTTGATGGCGGAAATGTCCATAGCAACTGATCGCCTGAAATTATGCCGTTAACTGTAATACATCCTAGCGTGATGCTAACTCTATTCAAGGTGTGGATTTCTCCCTAGTACTGAAGGGGAGCTAGCATCTGCCAATATTTGGCTTCTAAGATATTCTGATTATATTAATGTATTGGATAGGTTTTCCGTAGCGCTAAAGTAGTGCTTTGAAGTTATTTACAAATATCTATATCTTAAATAGGAATTTTGAGTTATGAGGGTTAGCTTACAGCCTGCCTTGAATGATAGTAATTTGGACGCCAATCAAATCAACTCTCAACGCCAGTTGGGAATTTCGATTTCGGCCATCGCCGAAGTTCAAGACCGCAATGTACCACTCAATTTGTGCCTGATTCTCGACCATAGTGGTTCGATGAATGGGCGACCGCTAGAAACGGTGAAAAATGCCGCGAGTCGTCTGGTGGATCGATTAAGTCCTGGCGATCGCCTGAGTGTTGTAGTTTTTAATCACCGTGCTAAAGTCTTAGTGCCGAGTCAGGCGATCGAAGATCCAGAAAAAATTAAGCAGCAAATTAACCGCCTAGCTGCTGATGGTGGGACTTCCATTGATGAAGGATTGCGCTTGGGCATTGAAGAATTAGCTAAGGGTAAAAAAGATAGTGTTTCCCAAGCCTTCTTATTAACCGATGGCGAAAATGAACATGGTGATAATAATCGCTGTTTGAAATTTGCCCAATTGGCTGCCAGCTATAATTTGACTTTGAATACTTTAGGATTTGGTGACAATTGGAACCAAGATGTTTTAGAAAAAATTGCTGATGCTGGTTTGGGTACTTTGTCTTATATTCAAAAACCCGATCGCGTAGTTGAGGAATTTAGCCGTTTGTTCAGCCGCGTGCAAGCAGTAGGCTTGACTAATGCTTATTTAATATTCTCCCTGATGCCCAATGTCCGGCTAGCCGAACTCAAACCCGTTGCCCAAGTTTCTCCAGACACAATTGAGTTACCACTGCAACAAGAACCAGACGGACGTTTCTCTGTGCGCTTGGGAGATTTAATGAAGGATGCAGAACGGGTGATTTTGGCTAATATTTATTTGGGACAATTACCACCAGGGAAACAAGCGATCGCTAACGTGCAAGTCCGCTACGATGACCCAGCTACGAACGAAACGAGTCTATTTACGCCAAATATCCCAGTTTACGCCAATATAGTGGGAGATTACCAACCAAACCCCAATCCCCAGGTGCAACAATCGATTTTGGCATTAGCCAAGTATCGCCAAACCCAGTTAGCGGAGACGAAATTACAACAAGGCGATCGCACTGGTGCGGCGACGATGCTACAAACGGCTGCCAAAACTGCCTTGCAAATGGGAGATACTAGTGCAGCAACAGTGTTGCAAACTTCTGCCACCCAATTACAATCTGGCGGAGATTTGTCTGAAAGCGATCGCAAGAAAACCAGAATTGTCTCCAAAACAATTTTGCAAGATACCCCTCCCCAATGAAAGTTAAATTGCTCTGGGCGCTAAATGACAATAATGTTGATGTGGCTCAAACAAGTAGCCAACGTCAATTGGCAATTACAATTTCGGCTATTGCTGGTGAGTTTGACCAAAACCTCCCCCTTAACCTCTGCTTGATTTTGGATAAAAGTGGTTCCATGCATGGACAACCAATTAAAACGGTGATCCAGGCTGTGGAAGGATTAATCGATCGGTTGAAAGTAGGCGATCGCATCTCAGTTGTGGCTTTTTCCGGCACTGCGGAAGTCATTATCCCTAACCAAGCGATTGAAGATCCCGAAAGCATCAAATCTCAAATAAAAAGCAAACTGACTGCTAGCGGCGGTACTGCGATCGCTGATGGTTTGGAACTGGGAATTACAGAACTGATGAAGGGCACAAGAGGCGCTGTTTCCCAGGCGTTTTTGCTGACGGATGGTCATGGCGAAAGCAGTTTGCGAATTTGGAAATGGGATATTGGGCGAGATGACAATAAACGCTGTCTCAAACTCGCGCAAAAGGCTGCCAAGCTGAACCTGACTATCAACACTTTCGGATTTGGTAATAGCTGGAATCAGGATTTGCTAGAAAAAATTGCCGATGTTGGTGGTGGGACTTTAGCCCATATTGAACGCCCTGAACAAGCTGTGGAGCAATTTAGCCGACTATTTAGACGGATTCAATCAATTGGGCTAACTAATGCCTACTTACTGTTATCTCTAGTACCCAATGTCCGATTAGCAGAATTGAAACCCATTGCCCAAGTCGCCCCAGACACAATCGAGTTACCAGTGGAACCCGAAGCTGATGCTAGCTTTGCTATACGTTTAGGAGATTTGATGCAGGATGTAGAACGGGTAGTTTTGGCTAATATTTATCTGGGACAATTGCCAGAGGGTAAACAAGCGATCGCTCATGTGCAAATTCGTTATGATGACCCGTTGGTTAACGAAGAAGGTTTACTTTCGCCCCTCATGCCAGTGTATGCAGATGTAGTGAGGGCCTATCAACCGACATCTAATCCCCAGGTGCAACAGTCTATTTTAGCATTAGCGAAGTATCGCCAAACCCAGTTAGCCGAGGCGAAATTGCAACAAGGCGATCGCACTGGTGCAGCCACAATGCTACAAACAGCCGCCAAAACTGCCTTACAAATAGGAGATAAAGGTGCAGCGACGGTATTGCAAACTTCCGCCACTCGCCTACAAGCTGGGGAACAACTTTCGGAAGCAGACTTGAAGAAGACTAGGATTGCATCAAAGACTGTTTTACAAGAATAGTAAAAATTCAGCGTTGTTGATTAACGGTATAAAAGTTTCGTGCCAAGGTGCAAAGTGAGAAACAAGCTACGTGAAACAAATCTAAAATCCAAAATCTAAAATTAAATGACAAGCCTCTGACTTTAGTTGTGGGGTCAATCTAAAATCTAAAATCTAAAATCCAAAACTGTTTGACTTATGCTGATTCAAAAGATTGTCCAAGAATTGCAAGAAATCCCTGAAGAGAAACTAGCAGAACTTTATGACATAATTCACTACTTTCGACTAGGTTTAAGTCAAGAACCTACACAACCTCTTGCGGTGAGCGAAGTCGAACCGCGCACCCCTGGTTTATTGAAAGGACAACTCGGCGATGCTTTCTTTGAACCACTGCCAGAAGAGGAACTACAGCAATGGGAATGAGCTACCTCATCGATACTCATATCCTGCTGTGGTGGCTCTTTAACGATTCAAAACTTGATACTGACTGCCGAGACATCATTCGCAACCCAGATCATCGCATTATTGTCAGTAGTGCTTCTGCTTGGGAAATTGCCATCAAATACCGTATGAGTAAACTACCCGAAGCCAAACAACTTGTTGAGCAATATTCACAAATATTGCATCAGGCTAAATTTATCGAACTTGCCATCACGACAGCCCATGCACTCAGAGCAGGAAGCCTACCTATTGCCCACCGAGATCCCTTCGATCGCATGATCATGGCTCAGGCTGAACTGGAAGGCTTTGTCATCACCTACGACAAAGCCTTCCAGACTGGACTGATTCAGATAATTCCTGACTTCAAGTAAAGCAAAGTATCGCCAAAGCCAATTAGCTGAGACGAAATGACAAGAGGGCGATCGCACTGGTGCAGCAACGATGCTACAAACAGCCGCCAAAACCGCCTTACAAATAGGAGATAAAGGTGCAGCGACAGTGTTGCAAACTTCCGCCACCCGCCTGCAAGCTGGGGAACAACTTTCTGAAGGAGATCTGAAGAAAACTAGAATTGCATCAAAAACCGTTTTGCAGGAATAGATATTGTAAGTAGGTCGGTGTGAATATTTATCGTTGCGATGAGGCAGGAGGCAGAAGGCAGGAGGGAAGAGGGTTTTAGTTTATTTAATTTTTCTTAACATAGTTTGGTTTTTCGACATTGTTCTACTTAATGGACTTGTTGTGTCGTAACCGCCACCGACTGCTTTAGTATTTATCAAGCAGAAATGATTCGCCCTGAAGATACAGATGAACGTGTTCTTTGACAATATACGGCACGGTTTCGGAAATCCACTTGTGCTCTTGTGGATTATTTACATGAAAAGAAAGTACTTCAATCAGCGCCATGATAAAGAAACCTTCTGTAATCTGTAAGTAATGTTCAGGTAGCTTACGAATAGCTTGATAGCCTTCCAAAAAGGAAGGTCTGACAGCCGGAAGTAAATATTGAAGCGAACTTGCAATATCGTAAAGATAGTATCCAAAGCCACAGCGAGCAAAATCGATTGGACGGAATTCCTCATTGTGCAATAAATAGTTGCCCTCATGAAGATCAGCGTGAATCAGTCCCCAGACATTTTGTGTCTGATCCAGTGTTTCTATCATTCCTTGAACTTGACAAGCCGCCACTTCGAGGGTCTTGTAATCTTCTGCTGAAATCAATTCTTGTAATACTGCTGGATAAAGTGCCGAAAGTGCTGCTTGCAGGCGATTCTTGTCGTATGCTGGGCGAACAAAGTTTTCTGGCAGTTGCCACTGACTACTATGCTGGTGCAATCTAGCTAGCAACAAACCGAGTTGGTAAGCTTGTTCTGGAGTTCGTTCTCCGTTGAGGTTGTTGCCATCAATCCAATGCAGCAGTGAGCAATAAAACATTTCTCCGGTCTCATCTAAAACTTGAGTGAGCCATCTATCTTGTAGATTTTTTACTGGCTCCTGCACAACAATCTCTGTGTCATGACGCAAGGCAGTAAGCCACAAAAGTTCTGACTCAATTACCTGTGGTCTTTGCCATACATCGCCTTGTAGCTTAGATATTGGTTGATGAATACGGAGAAGAAATTTTTCTGCTTGTGTTTTTATACAGAAGGTTACGCTTCCACTATGACCTAAAAAATAACGCTCTACTTGAGCCATATCATATTGTGCAAAGGCAGCTTTTGCTATGTAGTCATAGATGTTATCCTGCATTTTTCCCATAACATCTTGGTTAGTATACATACTCTAATCTTAAGTCCCACCGATCAGTTTGCGATTGCGCCCTTACAGATAACCTAAGCAACACAACTAGTTATTGGAATTGTTCTAGATATCCACCTTATCAACCAATCGCAAGCTTTCGGCTCAACTATATACCAAAATCAATGTGCGAATTACTTAAATAAATAAGCAAATTGGGCTTTGAGAAAGTAAAAGCTATTTTTGCTTGCGGAAAACACCAAAATGAGAAAGCAAACTGGGGTTTGAGAAAGTAAAATGCCATTTTGAGTAAGCAATATGCCTTTTTGCTTATTGAATATGAAGTTTTGAGAAAGTAATATGCCTTTTTGCTTATTGAATATAAATTTAAGTTAAATATGTGAAAGTTTAGACATCAGGCAAAAATGCTAAACGACGGATACGAATACGGCTTGGCTCAACTGTAACGGCTTCATAGCGGTTAGGTAGTTCAATGATGCGATCGCTCATGTAGGACGATGCAAAAATTAAGGCTTGTTGAATATCTTCATCTTCTAATTCGGGAAACACCTGGCGCAGTTCTTCTCGATTAGGATAAGTAGCTAATAACTCAATTGCTAAAGCTCTGCGTTGAAATGCATTGAAATTCAAAGATTTCATCCATTCCCCAGTTCCCAGTTCCCATTGCTCAAGTATTTACATCAGTCTGCGATCGCTTATAGTTAACAAGTTGCAAACCATCTCCAAAAAGCTTTAGTTAGATCGTCGGCTGACGCAAAAACTCCCCAACAACAATGGATTTGATAATAGCGCCAACCGAAATTTGCATTTTCTGAGTGAGTCTCCTGCTCAATCTAGGTATCCATTGGTTGAGCCGATTTCATTCGTTGTTCTCCAACCTCAGATCTCGCCTCGGTTATGATGTCTTCCCAAGTCTCACCTAATTCTGTCAATGCAGCCTTGTTTTTTTCATAAAAAAGAATGCCGTTTTTGACCATCGCTTTGGCTATGGGTCTACCAACACTACCTATGAGTGGAAGAAAAACAGGTACAAGAATTATTCCGACAATTCCTGTAACTCCCAGTCCTTCTACTAAATCGCCAAGGTCGGGTAAAAGCTTAACTGACATAGTATTACCTCCCTTGTTTAATCTCAGTTGAGCCTATTTTTTATCTTCTCGTTAAAACTTGGATATCAGAGCATCCAGCAACTTATTGTTACCTTAAACAAAATCGCTTTGTTGACTACAATTTGCAACCCTGCAACTGCTCCACACCTAAATACAGTGTAAACAATCGTTTGTAACTCTTGATACTCATCATACAGGTAAATTAATGATATTATTTGTCATCTATATCTTTAATCAAGCTAAAATCCAAAATTCTATGACTCTTGTTTTACAAGAAAATTTTCATCATTTATTGCCGTCAGAACCACTGGAGAATTATTGGCACTACGTTTAGAATATTTGCAAGGTTCAATTCACTTAAATGCAACTATTACTCTCAAGCCGATACAAATTGATAGCATTTATCAAGCTAGAAATATCCTGGTTAAGAATTTTACTAATCCACCAACCTTAATAGCATTAGCACGGCAAGTCAATCTTAATGATTGCACTCTCAAAAAAGGCTTTCAGCAAATATTTGGTACAACGGTTTTCGGTTATTTACATAACTACCGTATGGAACAAGCAAAAGAATTACTTTTGGATGCAAAGTTGACCGTCAATCAAGTAGCACAATATGTAGGTTATGCTAGCCGTAGTGCTTTTATGACGGCTTTTTGTAAAAAGTTTGGTGTGAGTCCTAGCGTTTATTCCCGCAAAAATTCCGTTCGATCGGAAAAACCTATAGAGGGTATTACGGAAATAACGGTTGCGAATATTGACGCGAAGACTGTACGGGTAACGGTAGTCGGGGAAAAGGTTTTACCTGCGATCGAGTTATTTGATGATGATACAGGGTTGGTTTTTGCAGTAGCATCAGCAACAACAGCAGCACAATCTCCCCAAACACCACAAACCGAGGAACAACCAGCAACTCCGACACCGCCAGAAGCATCCGCAGCGCAGCAGGATGAGCCGATTGAATTGGTAGTGACGGGGGAGCAAGATGGATATCGCGTACCAACTGCCTCGACCGCAACCAAAACCGATACAGCTTTGCGAGATATTCCTGGTTCGATTCAAGTGATCCCGCGTCGAATTTTAGAAGACCAAAAGACGACGCGCATACAAGAAGCCTTAGAGAATATTAGTGGTGTACGTAAAGAAGGTAACTTGGGAGGTTCAGATGCTGGTGGATATAATATTCGGGGCTTTGGTCAGGCTGGAAATTTCCGTAATGGATTTGCAGACAATGACTTTTACTCTTCGGTAGATACAGCAAATATCGAGCGAATCGAAGTTCTCAAAGGGCCGGCTTCTGTTCTATTTGGTCAGGCTGAACCGGGAGGAATTGTCAATATTGTTACAAAACAACCCCTCAGCACTCCCTATTATTCAGCTGAATTGAATGTCGGCAATTATGCTTTCTATCGCCCTAGTTTTGATATTTCTGGGCCACTCACAGATGATGGTTCGGTGTTATATCGGCTGAATGTGGCTTATCAAAATTCTGGAAGTTTTCGAGATTATAACTTTACAGAACGTGTATTTGTTGCGCCTGTAATTACCTGGAATATTAGCGATCTGCTGCAAAGCGATCGCTTTCTTATATAAATATATTGGCTGGGTTTTGCTGACAGCCATCTTAATTACAGCCTGTCATGGTGGTAGTGTACAAAACCCCAGTTTAGAAAGTAGGCGATCGCCCTCTGCTGATTGTCGAGTTGTGGAACATGCAGCAGGGAAAACCAAGATTTGTGGTATACCTCAAAAAATTGCAGTTCTTGAACCTAAGACGCTAAGTCTGATGTTAGCACTTGATGTCCAACCTGCTGCTTACGCCGATGCTTATTTGTTGCGATCGCGCCAATTTGACAACCCTAGCCAACAAATTCCCTACTTGGGGAATTTTGTCACTAGTCAGCCGATTAATTTAGGCGATCGCCACAGCCCATCCCTGGAAATTTTGACTCTAATCAAACCAGATTTGATTCTGGGCTTAAATTTTCAGGAAAATCAGTTATTATCGGCGATCGCTCCCACTGTGTTGATCGATCATGAACAAAACTGGCAGGACAACATTAAAATTGTCGCCAAAGCACTGGATAGCCAGAAAAACATTCCATCAATCATTACCTCACAACAGCAACAAATAGCTCAAGTCCGCACTGAATTAGCCGAGCTCGCCAGCACCCATCCGCGAGTGCTAAATATTGTTTGCAGTCTATCGATGAATTACATAGAGGTTATAACTCAAGGACATACCAATGAACTCCTGAAAAAAATAGGTTTTCAACCTGTATTCCTCCCAGATCTAGTACAAAAACTAGGGTTAAGACCGCAGATTAATCTAGAAACCCTTGGTCAAATAGATGCAGATATTATTATTGTTAATACCTGGCTAGACAATTGGAATGGTGAATCTACTTACACCGCTCCCTTCAAAGAACTGAAGCAAAAATGGGCTAAAATGCCTCTATTGCACAACTCAAGAGCATGGAAAGAAGGAAGAGTTTACTTTGTAGACTACACTCTCTGGGGCAGTGTAATTGGCCCACCTATAGCTAATTCTTTGATATTAAAACAATTGCCTTCACTCTTACTTTCACACACCTAAATCCATGACTAAATATACTTTATAGAAAAAAGATAAAACTATAAAAAATAAGTGATTATCCACAAAATAGGCTTTGCGATCGCCTGTGATATTGCCATCAGTTTCGGTAATAGTAAATTAAATGTCACAACCACTAAATCCCAGCAGTATGCGTAATTTTTTGACGATCTGGGCAGGTAAATTGGTTTCTACCATTGGTAGTAATATGAGTAGCTTTGCGATCGCAATTTGGGCATGGGAAATCACAGGTAAAGCAACAACTCTGACTCTAGTAGGGTTTTTCAGCTTACTACCTGGTATAGCGATCGCAGCCATCAGTGGTGTAATTGTAGACCGATTCAATCGTAAATTACTGATGATGGTGGGTGACACAGTTGCAGTTCTAACGACAATCACGATGATGGTACTATATCTCACAAATCATCTACAAATTTGGCATTTATATGTAGCTAGTGCTATTGTCGGGACATTCAATCAGTTTCAGTCTTTAGCCTATTCGGCATCGGTATCTTTATTAGTTCCTAAACAACACTATACCCGTGTTAGCAGCCTCGAATTTTTGTCAGGTTATGGAAGCAATATTATTGCTCCCGCCTTAGCAGGATATCTTTATCAAGTTATTGGTTTATTGGGAATTTGGCTGATTGATATTTCTACCTTTGCGATCGCCATAAGTAGTTTATTGTTTGCCCACATCCCTAAACCATCCCAAACCGATGAACATGAAAATCTCACCCATATTTGGCAAGGTTTAGGATTTGGTTTTCGCTACATTTTTGAACGCAAAAGCTTACTTACACTTTTAATCATCAGCGTTTTGTTTTGGTTTGCCCATGACGTTGGGAATTCTCTTTATTCGGCAATGATTTTATCCCGAACTGACAATAATACTGTGATTTTAGGCAGCTTAGCTGCTGCGGCTGGTTTTGGTGGTGTCACCGGAGCCATCATTGTAAGTACCTGGGGTGGTTTCAAGAAGAAAATCAACGGTGTGTTATTGGGAATGATTGGTGCAGGACTAAGTAAAATTGTCTTTGGTTTAGGTCAAACGCCTTGGATTTGGATACCCGCACAATTTTGTTCTTCTTTCAATTTTCCTTTTAACGGTAGTTCGGATAACGCCATTTGGTTAGCCAAAGTTGCTCCTCATGTTCAAGGACGGGTCTTTGCCGCCCATTCGTTTGTTTTGCAATTTGGGTCAGCAGTAGCTTATTTAATCGCAGGCCCTTTAGCAGATAAAATATTTACTCCTGCATTAGCCGCAGGTGATAGTCGTACTGGGATTCTTCAAATAATATTTGGTAATAACGCGGGTGCAGGGATCGCACTTCTGTATGTAATCTGTGCTATGTGTATGTTATTGGTTGGGTGTGCTGGATTTTATATTCCCCATCTCCGGGACGTGGATAAAAATCTACCCGACCATGATGCTGAATATGCACAGTTGAATAGTGAAAAATAGAAAGATAGCATACTTGGCTACCGAGGAAACAATACAGGTAAGCTTGGTATGTGCATGTCCAGAAGATGAAAGCTTTCAAGAGGGAGTAGGGAGTAGGGAAACCCTGCTTAAAAACAGGGGATTGAACAAGGATGCTTTCTGTATCGCTGTTTTTTCTGATTTTCCCCCTGAAAGGGGGAGGCGTAGAGACCATTTAGGAATAGAGACTTTTCTCCCCCTTCTACAACCACTCCCTGCTCCTTGCTCACCTGCTCTTGAATAATTTTTTACTTGGAAGTCCCTTATTTTTAGTTGGGGTAGTTCAGTCTAATTCCCGGCGTCCTTCCAAGGCTCTTGCCAAAGTAACTTCGTCGGCGTACTCTAAATCACCACCAACAGGTAAACCAAAAGCTATTCGTGTCACCTTGGTAAATGGCTTTAGTAGCTGACCGAGATACAGTGTAGTTGTCTCCCCTTCTACACTCGGACTAATTGCCAAAATCACTTCTTGGGGTTGTTGTTTACTCACCCGACGTACCAAAGCTTGAATCGTTAACTGTTCTGGGCCAATTCCGTCAATGGGAGAAATTACCCCGCCTAAAACATGATACTTGCCCTTGTACTCGCGAGTTTTTTCTAGGGCAATCACATCACGAGAATCCGCTACTACACAAATAGTATTGTTATCACGGTTGACATTACGACAAATTTCACAAACTGGCTCAGCAGATAAGTGAAAGCAGACAGAACACAAGCCGATCTGTTTTTTTGCCTCTACCAAAGCTTGCGCCAAAGCTTCTACTTCTGCTTCTGGTCGCTTCAAAATGTGCAAAGCCAGTCGCTGGGCAGATTTGGGGCCAACTCCTGGTAAGCGTTGCAACTGCTCAATTAACCGTGCTAAAGGACGTGCGTAAACCGTGGTTTTGTCTCCAGAATGTTTTCACCTTAACTATGATGACATTCCTACAGAATTTTGGAGTGGTTTTGAGGCAATGGCTTTGGCTAGGGGCGATCGCTCGATTGAAACACCATAAAATTGAGTCAGGCTTGCACCAGTGATATGAAAACGCTAGCTAAATGGTCTGTAGACGACTACCATCGCATGATTGAAGCTTCGTACATCTTGATTGAATTGGTTGAACGCATAGGTCTTTACCCCCAATTTTAAGACGCTAAAAAGCGCCCCCTTTCGGAAAGCGCTTTTTAATGTATTTGGCTTAATTACTATTAACCGTTGATAGCAGGAGCGCTTATTGCAACAGGAGCAACATCACTAGCCGCCAAGTCTAAGGGGAAGTTGTGAGCGTTACGCTCGTGCATTACTTCCATACCCAAGTTAGCGCGGTTGATGATGTCAGCCCAGGTAT
>JAVRCH010000022.1:0-67512 GCA_034530795.1 Nostoc sp. DedQUE12a | reverse complement strand
ACCATCAAGCAAGTCATTGCCTGCACCACCTGTGAATTGCACACTTGCAATGCTAGTTCCAGCCAAGCTGTTAACATCTAAGATGTCATCGCCGCCTTGACCGTTGATTTCAAATTTTTCGGCAGTGTCTACAGTTAGGGTGAAGGGTACTAAGTTCAAGCGGTCAAAGATGGCTCTACCTTGGGCATCACCTTGCAAGCGGAAGGTATCCCCGGCAGCACCCGCACCATTAACTTCGATGACATCGTAGCCAGCATTGCCACTCATTTTGTCGCTGCCATCGCCGTTGTTCCAAATCAGCCTGTCGTTTCCGGCTCCACCAACGAAAATGTCATTACCGCGATCGCCAATTATGGTATCGTTGCCATCACCACCTGATAACCAATCAATTCCATCACCACCGCGTAACAAGTCGTTACCAGCATCGCCCCAAAGGCTGTCATTTCCAGCGGCACCATTTATAATATCATTTCCTGCCAATCCAGAAATGCGATCGTCACCGTCAGTGCCTGTGAGGGTAGGGTAAAATATTCCGTTTTGAATTGTGCCGTTGTCGTTGAAATTAGTACCAAATTTAGTGGCCATGTGGATTTTTCCTTACGCTATGAAACCTTACACCTATCCATACGTGGGTTACTAAGGTCTATGCAGGGTACTTTTTACTTAAGCAGTGTTTGTAAAATTTCTTAATACAATCGCATTGTTACTCGATACAATCGCATTGTCACTCGATACAATTGCATTGTCACTCGATGCAATGACATTGCAAGGCGATGCGATCGCCTAAAATAAAAACACGAGTGGAGATGAGAGCGATGGTTTCCCAAATCGAATCTTCTGCACCTGAGGAGATTTTCTATCCAGAATCTGACGATCAGCCAATGGCAAATAATACAGAACACTTTGAAATTATTGTGCTGATCAAGGGTAATTTAGATCTTCTGTTTGCAAACGATCCAAATGTTTTTGTCGCTGGTGACTTATTCTGGTATCCCATTGAGGGTAATAATAAGATTAAATACGCGCCCGATGTGATGGTTGCCATTGGTCGTCCTAAAGGTCGTCGTTCTTCTTATAAACAGTGGGAAGAAGGAAACCAACCGCCCCAAGTAGTGTTTGAAATCCTCTCACCAGTCAATACATCAGTAGAAATGGCTCGGAAATTGCTGTTCTACAATCAATACGGTGTGGAGGAATACTATATATACAACCCAGAAAATAATGAACTACAAGTTTGGTTACGCGGTGAATATGGTTTAGACTCGGTAGATTTTGATCAAAAGTGGGTTAGTCCACGGCTGCAAATTAATTTTGATGTCTCTGGCGAACACTGGCAACTTTCCTATCCAGATGGTCAGCCATTTACGACATTTGGGGAATTAATGGCAAAGTCCCAAGCTGCACAACAAGAAGCCCAGGCTGCACAACAACGACTGCAACAAGCAGTGCCTAGACTACTGAGTATGGGATTAAACCGAGAACAAGTAGCTGATGCTTTAGGATTGACTGTAGAAGATGTAGAAGCGATCGCGATGAATCTTTAATTTGAAAATAGTATTGATTGTTAACCACTATATGGCATAACATCGTCAAGTTTTAGTTGTAAGTCGGGAAACAGAGAAGAGAAAATAAAAAAGTTTGTCATAGGACAATATTTGTGTATTAATGGCGGCTTTACTCTTATGTAAATATATTTATTCATGATTGGGCTACTTCCTTCCACCATAAGATTATCTATAACTCTTCCTTTGCGTCCTTTGCGTCCGGGTTCACCGACAGCCAAGCAACTGCCGTGCAAAGGCGCAAAGAATAAGATACCTGAAAACATACAGCAGTTTGCAACTAAATGAAGTATAGAACCAAGGATTCACAAATCAAATTATTATTCTCCCTTCTGCCTTCTGCCTCCTGCCTCCTGCCTCAAAACCAGTGACTTTGTACTTCATGCAAAAGAAAACTGCTGTATGTAAAATTTGTCTATGGTATGCCTAAAGATACAAGCTTTTAGCAGTAGTTTATGTGATTCTCAATTGGGGAAAGTAGTTATTTTTTAATCAGGGATTATGCCGCAATATTTTGGACAGCTGCACACAAGTGAGCCAGCTTGGTCAATTCTGGGAGCAGTAGAAGCAATAGAAAAAGACGATGGCCATATCCTATTAAAATGCGGCATTCCCTGTCTGAAGATTAGCATTTTAGCACCAAACTTAATTCGAGTACGGATGACCCCGACTGGCGAATTTTTACCCAGGCGATCGTGGGCAGTGGCACAGGCGGATGAAGAATGGTCTAAGGTGCCCTTTGAGGTACGAGAAACAGCAGAGACTATAGAAATTACAACCGACAAATTGTCTATTGTCGTCTCCCGCAATCCTTGTCGTATCCAGTGCTTCGACTCAGCAGGACAACCCTTTGCTGAGGATGCAGACATGGGGATGGGGTGGCGGACTGGTGCGATCGCTGGGTGGAAACGCATAGAAACCGACGAACATTTCTATGGTTTTGGTGAACCCACTGGCTTGCTAGATCAGCGATCGAAAGTGAGAACTAATTGGACAACTGATGCGATCGATTTTGGGATTTTGACAGATAGTATGTATCAGTCGATTCCCTTTTTTATCGCCTTGCGTCCGGGTTTAGGCTACGGGCTTTTTTTCAATACTACTTTTTGGAGCCGATTCGATCTCGGTGCCCAGCAGCCTGGAGTCTGGCGCATGGAAACCCAGGGAAGCGAACTAGATTACTACATCATTTATGGGCCGGAACCCGCAAAAATTCTTCAAACCTACACCCAGCTAACTGGAAGGATGCCTTTACCACCCCGATGGTCGCTAGGTTACCACCAGTGTCGCTGGAGTTATGAATCACAGGATATAGTACAGAAACTAGCGCAGGAATTTCGTCAGCGGCAAATTCCCTGTGATGTTATCCATTTAGATATTGATTATATGAACGGCTACCGGGTTTTTACCTGGAGTCCCAAGCGATTTGCTAATCCTAAAGAATTAATCCAAAATCTCAAGGAAAATGGCTTTAAAGTAGCGACAATTGTTGAACCTGGGGTCAAGTACGATCCAGAAGCAGATTACAAAGTCTTTGATGAAGGATTAAAGAACGATTATTTTGTCCGTAAAACCAACGGCCAGCTATTTCACGGCTATGTTTGGCCTGACAAAGCTGTGTTTCCTGATTACATGCGGAAAGAAGTTCGAGATTGGTGGGGAGGTTTACTAAACAGCTTAACTGACATCGGTATTGCTGGCATCTGGAATGACATGAATGAACCCACACTAGACGATCGCCCATTTGGTGACCCTGGTCGTAAAATTGACTTTCCCCTTGATGCAGCACAGGGACCGACTGAAGAGAAAACTAACCACGCTGAAACCCATAACGTGTATGGCTTAATGATGGCCCAGGCATCTTATCAGGCAGTTGTAAAATCCCGTCCCACAGAACGCTCATTTTTCTTGACACGTGCAGGATTCGCAGGCATTCAGCGTTGGTCAGCAGTATGGACAGGAGACAATCAATCTCTGTGGGAACACTTAGAAATGTCCATACCAATGCTCTGTAACCTGGGGTTATCTGGCATTGCCTTCGTGGGTTCTGATATTGGAGGGTTTGCCGGGAATGCGACGGCGGAACTATTTACTCGTTGGATGCAGCTAGGAGTGTTTTACCCCTTCATGCGGGGACATTCAGCATTGACTACAGCACAGCATGAACCTTGGACATTTGGCGATCGCGTTGAAAAAATTTGCCGTGAGTACATTCAACTCCGTTACCGACTGCTACCCTACATCTACACCCTCTTCTGGGAAGCTGCAACCACAGGCGCACCAATTCTGCGTCCCCTACTCTATCATTTTCCTAACGATCCGCAGACTTTCAGCCTCGCAGACCAAGTAATGCTTGGTTCATCATTACTAGCAGCACCAATTTATCGTCCCGGTGTTGAATATCGTGCTGTATATTTGCCTGAAGGTGAGTGGTATGACTGGTGGAGTGGTGAGGTTTTCACAGGCCCAACTCACATCTTGGCACACGCACCACTTGAGCAAATGCCATTGTACGTCCGTGCTGGCTCAATTATTCCCATGATACCAGTCATGCAATATGTAGATGAACGTCCCATAGACCAGATAAGGCTAAGGATTTGGAAGGGTGTAGGTGAGTTTACCCTTTACGAAGATGACGGTCACACATTTGAGTACAAAACAGGAGCCTTTTGCACAACAACTTACCGCGTTAATTCACAAGAACAAAGAACCATTGTTGAGATTGAAGCTAGAGAAGGTGAGTTTTCACCTGCAAAGCGTGAAATCATTGTAGAATTAGTCGGTGTTGGCGAACAAAGCTTTATTGATGATGGCACTGCACATCAATTAGAGTTTTCTACTTAGCTCGACCAAATAATTATTACAGCGTTTTTCAAATAAATGAAGTACACGGGTAGGGGCGCACAGCTGTGCGCCCCTACGATGATCTGTACCTCACCAACTTGCAATCTGCTGTAATATCATGTCCGCATAATTAGTTATGCTAACCACAGTCATTACACCCCCCCCCCAACCCCTCCCCGCAAGCCTACGGTCTACACACAAGTCTTTTAAAGTTGTTGCGTAAGACACAGAAGGTTAATTTTTGCTCTTCGATGCAACAAAGGTGTTAAGCGATGCATCAAAGGTGCAAAGCAATGCATCAAAGGTGCAAAGCAATGCAACAAAGGTGCAAGGCAATGCAACAAAGGTGCAAGGCAATGCAACAAAGGTGCAAGGCAATGCAACAAAGGTGCAAAGCAATGCAACAAAGGTGCAAAGCAATGCAACAAAGGTGCAAAGCAATGCAACAAAGGTGCAGGTCAAGAGACTTGTGTGTACACCGTAGCGCAAGCGGGGAGGGGAGACAAAGCGTAGCTTTGGCTCTTTGGGGTTCTTCGTGTTTAATAAGCAATCAAGCGGACATGATATAATTCATAATTCCAAATTGGTAATTCTACCAATTTGGAAAAAGAATGTGAGAATTGGGTAGGGGCACAACAATGTTGTGTCCTTACGAATAATTGATGTGTCGCCAACATTAGTTAAATGTCCCTACCCATACACTTGATTTACTGAAATATACTGTAACTATTAATTAATTATGAATTCTCTTAACTTATTGGATGAGTGTTTTTAATACAGATAATATCCCTTTAGTATACTCATTCTTTTCTAATTGAGAATGTAATATAGTTTTCTAGTTCATTGCGATCGCTTTTATGGCACTCTTCATTTTGGTGAGCCAGATAAGTTTCATCAAAATCTGTAAAAATAACGTATTTTGATTGTGGAATATAAGGTAATACCTTAGTATGGTATTCGGAAAATTTCATATTATTTCTTTTTAGTTTCGGATGTTTGAATGCCAAGTAGAACTTCTTTCTCTCATAGAAGAGGATGGAGAAATAATTTATTTTTTGGTAGGACAGTACAATTTTGACCCAGGCTTACAAATTGGTGAAGAAGTGTCGATTAATTGTGACGTGGGAGGTGAAGTATTTTACCTTAAAACCAAGGTTGTAGAACGGAAAAAAGAAATTTATCCCAAGGGATCTCATTCACGAAAAGCAGATGAAAGTCTCTTTTTGCTAAGAATTTTCGTTGAAGCAGAAGATAGGGAGAAAATGCTGGCTATTCAAGAATTTTTAGAGCGTGTATGCGAATTTACTACCAGAGGCGAATAGGTATTTTTTTCTTAGGGAGTTGGGCAAAGGGCAAAGGGGAAAGAAAAGATCCCTCCTTTTCCCTTTTCCCTTTTCCCTACCCGAAAGGTTTTGCCCAATTTTTAAGCTATTGTCACATCTGGCGATAAGTAAACATCTTGAATGGCGTGAAATAGTTTGACGCCTTCTTCAAAGGGACGCTGGAATGTCTTGCGTCCAGAAATTAATCCGGAACCACCGGCGCGTTTGTTAATGACGGCGGTGCGAACTGCTTCGGCGAAGTCATTTTTGCCCGTTGCGCCACCAGAATTAATCAGCCCTGCACGTCCGGAGTAGCAATTGAGTACTTGATAACGAGCCAAATCAATTGGGTGGTCGGTTGTTAATTCTGTGTAAACTCGCTCGTCGGTTTTGCCGTAACTCTTACCAGTAGCTTTGGCAACTGCTCCATAGCCGTTGTTGCATTCGGGTAACTTTTGTTTGATGATGTCGGCTTCAATGGTGACACCCAAATGATTTGCTTGTCCGGTGAGGTCGGCTGCAAGGTGATAATCTTTATCTTGTTTAAAAGCGTTGTTCCGCAAATAGCACCAGAGAATAGTTGCCATCCCTAATTCATGGGCGCGTTTAAAAGCTTTGCTGATTTCTTGAATTTGCCTGGTAGACTGGTCTGAACCAAAGTAAATTGTTGCACCAACGGCTGCTGCGCCTAAATTCCAAGCTTGTTCGACATCAGCAAATAATACCTGGTCAAATTGATTGGGGAAGGTCAGCAATTCGTTGTGATTCAACTTGACAATAAAGGGGATTTTATGGGCATATTTTCGTGATACGATACCCAATACTCCCAAAGTGGTCGCAACAGCGTTACATTCTGCACCGATCGCCAACTTCACAATATTTTCGGGATCGAAGTAAATTGGATTCGGCGCAAAGGACGCAGCGGCGGAATGTTCAATCCCTTGGTCTACCGGCAGAATAGACAGATAGCCTGTGTTTGCCAAACGACCAGTAGAATAAAGTAACTGAAGATTACGCAATACTTGAGGATTGCGATCGCTATTAATCCAAACTCGATCTATAAAATCCGGCCCCGGCAAATGCAATAAATCCTTAGAAACCTTTGCTTTGTAGGTAAGCAGGTCTTCTGCCTCTTTACCTAGCAATGACTCGATAGAATTAGCCTCTATGAGCGTTGTAGTCATAGCGTTTTCCTCAAAATTTGAGCAAATGACCTTGCCTTTAAGATAGCATTTTAGTCAGAATTCAGAATTCAGAACTCAGAATTCAGAATAGTTAAAGGATTCGGAATAATATTTGATAAATAAATATAGCGATTGTACTAGGGACTTCCAAATAAAAAAATATTCAATTATTTATTGTGGGGTGGGCGTCTCGCCCGCCTTTGTTTATTGGCCGGGCAAGATGCCCACCCCACAAGATTGGATAATTTATTTCTTGGAGTTCCCCTATAGCAATTTTCTTTAAATTGTGAAAAATATTAGTAATGCCTGTTAACCGTCATCAGTCAACAGTTATCAGTCAAATGCTAATTATGCTAATAATCATAAATAAAATCAATCAATGCCATGAGTAAATTTCAAATCAATATCGACTTCAGCAATATAGATTTAGCTGGCTTGGAGACAGAAGACGATTTTCAAAGAGAGGCAAAAATATTATTACCAAAGGTACTGATAAAACTAGGAGAAAGTGTCGGCGAAAAGACATGGGAAGAATTACAGCAAGGACTCAAAGGATCTGGAGGTAAACTCAAATCTTCTCAAAGCGAAAAACGTCGGTTTATTCAAGAAACAGGAAGAACTTATCAACGAAATGCTAGCAACAGAGAAAGGCAAGAGTTACAAGTATATATAGTAGAGCAATTACGCCAGCACAAGCAGCAAACTCATCTTTAGATTGGTCAAAGGGATGGGGCATGGGAAGAGGCAGGAGGCAGGAGGCAGGAGGCAGGAGGCAGGAGGGAAGAGGCTTTTAGCTTAGTTAATCTTTCGTAACATAGTTTGGTTTTCTCTCGCCGACTTACTTACCTACTCCCTAATCCTTAAGATGTCATAAGTTTTTACCTTTAGTAGATGTGGCGATCGCATTTTCTATTAGTTAATAACTTAGTGAGTGCATTATTAATGGCATTTTACAAGATGTGTGCGTTTAAATACCAAGGTTACATACTACATTGTAGTAAAAATAATGCTCAAGAAGTCTATATCTCTAAAGGAAGTACGCTTACTGGTTGTCGATGACGACCCTGATACGAGAAAAATACTTACTACCTTGTTTAAATTAGAGGGAGCAAAAGTTATTGCAGCTGCTTGTGCGTCGGAAGCTTTAGAAGCAATGTTAGATTTTAAACCAGATATTTTGATTTGTGATATCTGTTTGCCTGGTGAAGATGGCTACTCATTGCTGGCGAAAATTAGAACACTGAACAAACAACAAACCCAACGAGAAATTCCAGCGATCGCTCTGACAGCATTCATTCATGAAGAAGACCGTGCGTATGGATTATTAACAGGTTTTCAGAGCTATCTATACAAGCCAATTGATTTGAAGGAGTTAGTATTGTTAATTAATAATTTAATTGAGCAAACTAGTAATTGTAACTAATATAGGAATCCGGTTTGATTACTGAAATGATTTGCGTAGGTAGGCAAGAGGCAATAGGCAACAGGCAACAGGATTTTCGGAAATTAAGGTGTACCAATTTTTTTTCACCAAATCAAATATGATTCCTATAGAATTTTTGATTTTAGATTTTAAAAGGCAACAGGAAACAGTTTCATACTTGCCTCCTACCTCCTGCCCCCCGCCTCCTGCCTAACTCTTTCTAATTCGCCCAGTCAAAGAAGCAACTACAATTAATAATCGAGTTTGGTCAACGGGTTTAGCCAGATGCGCTTGGAAACCTGTACTCAAAGCCTCTCTAGCCTCTTCATCTTTGGCATGGGCGGTTATCGCTACAGCTGGAATTTGTCCTCCTTGCTCAACACTCAGTGCCCTCACTTGGCGAATCAGTGTATAACCGTCTTCCTCTGGCATACTGATATCAGACAACAGTAGGTCATACCCACCAGGATTTCTCATCAGCATTGATAATGCTTCCCTTGCAGATGCAACCGCTGTCACCTCAACACCAGAGATCTCAAGCACTGTTGTAAATAACTCGCGTACATGTAGTTCGTCATCCACCACAAGTACGCGCAAGCCATCCAGCGATGGCATATCATCACCTGACAGTGCTAACTGTGTTGAAACAACTGGCTCTAGAGCATTCGACACAGGACTTTCTTCGAGGTTACTTTGCAGTGGCAATTTGACGATAAATGTTGCCCCTTGTCCCTCGCCTGGGCTATGGGCTTCAACCATACCGCCGTGGAGTTCTACCACATGACGTACAATGGAAAGCCCTAGCCCCAGCCCAGGATTTGAGCGAGTTTTGCTGTTATCTGCTTGGCGGAAGCGATCGAAAACGTAGGGCAGAAAATCAGCGCTGATACCCTTACCTGTGTCGCTGACTTGAATTTGAGCTTCTTCGCCAATGTACTCTAGTAAGACTTCAATTCTGCCACCATTGGGGGTGAATTTAATAGCGTTAGAAAGTAAATTCCAAATCACCTGTTGTAAGCGAACGGCATCACCTAAAATTTTTCTCGTGGAAGATTCGAGGCGAGATTCAATTTGGATATTTTTCGATTCTGCTGATAAACGTACTAGATTTAGAGCTGACTCAACCACAATGCTAAATTCAATGAGTTCGAGGTCGAGACTTAGCCTACCTGAGGTGATACGTGAGATGTCTAAAAGATCCTCAATTAGCTGGGCTTGAACCTTGGCACTGTGTTCGATCGCTTGTAGCCCCTGAATAATAGTCTCTTCATCCAGCTGGTGTAGCCGTAGCAGTTGTGCCCATCCTAACAGCGCATTCAGTGGGTTTCGCAGTTCGTGGGAAAGGATGGATAAAAACTCATCTTTGGCCCGATTGGCTGTTTCCGCAGCAGTCCGGGCTAACTGTTCTTGACCCAATAAATGAGTGCGTTCTGCCTCCCACTGCTTAAACTGGGTAATATCTTCAATAGCTAAGAGAATCAACTGTGCGCCGTCTATTTCAGGCATTATTCTTCCATTGAGACGCATAGTTTTCTGCCCAATTAACTCAAAATTATGCTCGACTTGAAAATCTTGAATTTGGGATTTGTTTGTGAGAATCTCTTCTAGGAGCGATCGCAATTGGGGAATATTCCACTGCCCATTGCCAATCTCAAAGATGAGGCGGTTTTCTGTTTGCGTTGGTATAACTTGGAAGGTGTCGTAAAAAGACAAATTGGCGCTAACCACCCGTAACTCTGCATTCAACACCACTAGGGATTCTCGCACTGTTTCCACAATCGCTTGGGCGTAATCTCCAGATGCCTTAAGTTGATTCACCGTGCGTTTGAGGGCATCAATATCAACCAACACCAACACTGCACCATCAATTTTATGATCGATTGTCCGATAAGGTCGAATTCGCAGGTCATACCAATGGCCTTGTTGGTCTTGAACTTCCTCAGCTTTTAGGGTGAGGGTATTAATTACCTGTAAAATTTGTTCTTCTAAGTCTGGGACATTGAGATTGTGGTTAATATCACTTAACGGTCGCCCTACATCTGTGGGAATAAGGTTAAAGATTGCCCCCGCTATTGGTGTAAAGAGGCGAATGCGTAAATCGCCTCCTAACATTAAAATCGGAATATTGATACTGCTGAGGAGATTTTGTAAATCATTGCTGACCTGAGTTGATTCTAAATTCCGCCGTTGCAGTTCGTCGTTAATCGTGTTCAGTTCTTCATTTGTTGCTTGAATTTCTTCTTTGGCGGTTTCTAGTTCCTCGTTGGTACTTTGCAACTCTTCGTTACTTGAGAGGATCTCTTCGTTGGCAGCTCTCAAGTCTTGATTAGTAGCTTGTTGTTCTTCAATAATTGATTGTAGATATTCTTTGGTGGTTGCCAACTCTTGTCTGAGTTGGTTAATTTCTTCCTCATCACGTGTTTCCTGCTCCGTATATTTGAAGAAATTATCCCTATTCGCCTGCGAGATAGTAGTTGTTGATGAGGGAATCTCATGAAATAAAACTAACAAGTAGTCTTCTATTGCTGGCAGAGGTTGGAAGGGAATGATATCAACCTTAACTTGTCTAACTCGATCCTCATGTCTAAAATTTAAATTTTCTTTTGTGACCCGGCCTTGCTGTTTTTTTGCCTGGTGAATTGCGGTGCGTAATTCTAGTCGCAAATCTTCTTTTGCCATCTTCAGCAAATTAAAGCTTGGTCTGCCGGGTGCAGGTTCTAGGTAGGGGGTGGTTTGTCCCCTAAATTGCAGAATTTCTAAATCTTTATTAATAACTACACCGACCGGAGCATATTGATTTAAGACAATCCGGTCAGCTTCTTTTTGCATTTCCAAATCATTCCAAGTGTTTTCATTCACTGTCGGTTGAGGGTTGGCAGTTTCTGTTGGATGTGCATTAGTTATTAAACCGAGTGTCAGTCGAGCAGGTGCTATTTTTCGGGAATAAATCTTATACTTTCTGTCTATTAAAGTAAACAAGTCAGTAAATTCGCCCACTGTCTCGGAAGTGCCTAACATTAAATATCCTGTTGGCTTGAGACCATAATGAAAAATCGGTAAGAGCTTCTTCTGAACTGAGCTTCCCAAATAAATCAAGACATTACGACAAGTAATTAAATCTAGCCGAGAAAAAGGTGGGTCGCTGATGAGGTTTTGTCTGGCAAAGACACACAACTCACGCACTACCTTGCTAATTTGGTAACCGCCCTCTACCTCTATAAAGAAGCGCTGTAGACGTTCTGGAGAGACATCTGCTAATTGACTAGGTTTGTAAATGCCGTTACGTGCTTTGTCGATCGCTACTTCATTAATGTCTGTAGCAAAAATCTGCACGGGGCGAGTAATTCCCTGACTTGTTAAATACTCTAGCAGGCAAATGGTAATGGAGTATGCTTCTTCCCCTGTTGAACATCCTGCTACCCAAATCCGGATGGCCAAATCCGGAGTTAGATTTTTGACAATGTTAGGAAATATCTTGGTTTTTAAAGTATCAAAGGCTTCGCTATCCCGAAAAAAATTAGTGACGGTAATCAGCACATCTTGATACAAGGCATTCACTTCTCCAGGATTGCCCTGAAGATAGCGGACGTAATCTTCCAGCCTTTCGAGCTTGTATAAAACCATTCGGCGTAAGATGCGCCGTTTTAAGGTGGTTTCTTTGTACTCGGAAAAGTCAACTCCTGTAGCAGTTCGCAGCAGACCGAAGATAGTAGAAAGGGCATCCTCACTTTCAGGTAATACTTCAGTTGCTTTTACTGGGGTTTTGCTAGCGATGTAGGGATGACGGCTAATTTTTGTCAGTTCTTGGGCGATGGCTTCTGGGGGTAAGATAAAGTCTACATAACCAGAAGCGATGGCACTGTTCGGCATACTAATGACTTTTGCTGTGTCTTTGCACTGGGCAAAGGTGATGCCTCCAATCCCTTTAATTGCTTCGAGTCCCCGTGCGCCATCTCCGTCTCCCCCCGATAGTACCACTGCGATCGCTTTGCTTCCCCGTTCCTCTGCCAACGAAAGAAAGAAATCATCCACTGTCATAAAAAGACCGCGGGTTTTTTCGCGCGACGATAGTTTCAGCACCCCCTCAGAAATAGTCATCTTGGCATTGGGCGGAATCACGTACACATGATTTGGTTCTACCACCATATCATCGTGCACTTCACATACAGGCATCTGAGTTGTTCTAGAGAGAATCTCACTCAACAAACTTTTTTGATTAGGGCTTAAGTGTTGAATCAGCACAAACGCCATGCCTGTGTCGATTGGCAAGTGGCTCAGCAATTGTCTAAACGCCTCCAATCCACCCGCAGAAGCTCCTATTGCTACAATTGGAAATAATTCTTTCCGATTTTTTGGTTTTTCTTCGTTATTCCCACCTTTGTCTGTAGTGGAATTAGATTGAGACTTTTTGGAAGACCGCCGTGATGTCATCTTGTATACTAAATAATGATTTGAGGTGCTTTCTTTTTAATTAATTAAAAGAAAATTATTTATATATTTCTATTTTGACTTCTTTAGATATGAGTTTAACTTAATAGGGCTGACATTATACCCATAGAGGTAAATATCTTTTATCCCAAAAGTAATATTTGCCTATCAATTGTAGTAATCTGCTTTGATTTTTAAAATTATACTTTGTGAAAATCGAGGGGCTTCAGATCCCCGACTTCTTTGAGAAGTCGGGGATCTCGTTGTTCGCGAGTTAATCCAGTTCAAATACTCGTTAACCACCGTGTACACACAAGTCTTTTAGAGTTGTTGTGTAAGACACTGAAGGTTAATTTTTGCTTTTCGATGCAACAAAGGCGCAAGGCGATGCAACAAAGGTGCAAGGCGATGCAACAAAGGTGCAAGGCAATGCAACAAAGGCGCAAGGCGATGCATCAAAGGTGTAAGGCAATGCATCAAAGGTGCAAGGCAATGCATCAAAGGTGTAAAGCAATGCAACAAAGGTGTAAAGCAATGCAACAAAGGTGTAAAGCAATGCAACAAAGGTGTAAAGCGACTGCGGGTCTACCGAGAGAAAATATTGGCTAATTATCCATAACAGAGATTGAATAGCTATCATTAGCTAAGTGGTATGGCAGATACACAAACGCTACTATTATTTAGTTAGCGTTCTTTATCAACTGCTTACACCCGCACCCATAAAAATTAGTTCGTCCACTTTCTATTCCTCACTCTCTATTTTGATAAGCGTTACCTAAAAGTATTATCACTAGTAGTTGACCAAGAAAACTTGGCTCTTTAAAGGATCAGGGGAAAAGGGAAAAGATTTTTAATAGCTTTCTGTTTCACCTTTTCCGTTTCCCCAACCCTCACAAGCACATTTTTGACTTGGCATACTAGGTATGAGGTGCAAAAAACACAACACATTCTGCAAGAATCACGTTTAAGGATAAGGCTATGGCGACCGAACAGTTGACTAGAGACAGCGACAATCTCGATTTAAATCAGCTACTTAGAACGCTGACAGCTGTTAAGCACGGCGACTTCTCGACTCGGATGCCCATAGACCATACTGGTGTAGCTGGGAAAATAGCTGATACGCTCAATGATATAATCGATCAAAATCAGCGGATGGCGTCGGAGCTTCAGCGAATTGGTAATGTCGTCGGTAAAGAAGGCAAGATTGCCGATCGCGCCTCTTTAGGAGATGTTCGCGGTTCTTGGTCAGATTGTGTCAATTCTGTCAACACTTTAATTACAGATTTAGTCCAACCCACAGCAGAAACAACTCGTGTCATTCGGGCTGTGGCTAATGGTGACTTATCGCAAACCATCGCTACAGAAATTGAAGGCAGACCTCTCCAAGGTGAGTTTCTCCAAACTGCCAATATTGTCAACACGATGGTAGACCGGCTCGGTTCCTTTGCTTCGGAAGTTACCAGAGTAGCTCGTGAGGTGGGCACTGAAGGTAAACTCGGCGTGCAAGCCCAAGTGCGCGGCGTGGCTGGCACCTGGAAGGATTTAACCGACAATGTGAACTTGATGGCGGGAAATCTTACCGGACAAGTCCGCAATATTGCTGAAGTTGCCACAGCGATCGCCAACGGTGACCTCTCCAAAAAAATCACTGTGGATGTCAAAGGCGAAATTCTGGAACTCAAAAACACCGTTAACACAATGGTGGATCAGCTGAATTCCTTTGCATCAGAAGTAACAAGAGTTGCCCGTGAAGTGGGAACCGAAGGAAAGTTGGGCGTGCAAGCCGAAGTTAAAGGAGTGGCAGGTACTTGGAAGGATCTCACAGACAACGTTAACTTAATGGCAGGTAATTTAACCGCCCAAGTCCGCAACATTGCCGAAGTCACAACAGCAGTGGCAAATGGCGACTTGTCGAAGAAAATTACAGTCAACGTCAAAGGCGAAATTTTGGAGTTGAAAAACACCGTTAACATCATGGTGGATCAACTCAATTCCTTTGCCTCGGAAGTAACGCGGGTTGCTAGAGAAGTGGGTGCAGAAGGCAAACTCGGCGGTCAAGCAGAAGTGAGAGGCGTAGCGGGTACCTGGAAGGATCTCACCGATAGCGTAAATTTCATGGCGGGAAGTTTGACGGCACAGGTGCGGAACATTGCCGAAGTGACGACGGCGGTAGCTAACGGCGACCTTTCCAAGAAAATCACTGTGGATGTCAAAGGTGAAATTCTGGAGTTGAAAAACACCATTAATACGATGGTGGATCAATTAAATTCCTTTGCATCGGAGGTAACGCGGGTTGCCAGAGAAGTGGGAACTGAAGGAAAACTCGGCGTACAAGCAGAAGTGCGGGGAGTGGCTGGCACTTGGAAAGACTTAACGGACAACGTTAACTTAATGGCGGGTAACCTCACCGGACAGGTGCGAAATATTGCCGAAGTTGCCACAGCGATCGCCAGCGGTGACCTGTCGAAGAAAATCACCGTTGATGTCAGAGGCGAAATTCTGGAACTCAAGAACACTATCAATATCATGGTGGATCATCTGAGTTCCTTTGCATCGGAAGTAACAAGAGTTGCCCGTGAGGTGGGCAGTGAAGGTAAACTCGGCGTGCAAGCAGATGTGCGTGGTGTGGCTGGCACTTGGAAAGATTTAACTGACAGCGTGAACTTCATGGCAGGCAGTTTAACGGCACAGGTGCGGAACATTGCCGACGTGACCACGGCTGTAGCCAATGGCGACCTGTCGAAGAAAATCACTGTTGATGTGAAGGGTGAAATTTTAGAGTTGAAAAACACTATTAATACAATGGTGGATCAGCTCAGTTCCTTTGCATCGGAAGTAACGCGGGTTGCCAGGGAAGTGGGAACCGAAGGTAAATTGGGCGTACAAGCCGAAGTCAGGGGAGTGGCGGGGACTTGGAAAGACTTAACCGACAATGTAAACTTAATGGCGGGGAACTTGACCGACCAAGTGCGAAACATTGCGGAAGTTGCCACGGCGATCGCTAACGGTGACCTTTCTAAGAAAATTACTGTAGCTGTCAAAGGTGAAATTTTGGAGTTGAAAAACACCATCAATATAATGGTGGATCAACTCAACTCCTTTGCAAGTGAAGTTACCAGGGTTGCACGGGAGGTAGGTAGTGAAGGAAAGCTGGGCGTGCAAGCAGATGTGCGCGGAGTGGCTGGCACCTGGAAAGACTTAACCGACAGCGTGAACTTCATGGCGGGAAGCTTAACGGCACAGGTGCGAAACATTGCCGCCGTGACAACGGCTGTGGCAAATGGCGACCTCTCGAAGAAAATTTCCGTTGATGTCAAAGGTGAAATTTTGGAGTTGAAAAACACCGTCAACACAATGGTGGATCAACTTAACTCCTTTGCATCGGAAGTAACGCGGGTGGCGCGGGAAGTGGGAACCGAAGGAAAGTTAGGCGTGCAAGCCGAAGTTAAAGGAGTTGCCGGCACTTGGAAGGACTTAACCGACAGCGTGAACTTCATGGCGGGAAGTTTAACGGCGCAGGTGCGGAACATTGCCGAAGTAACAACGGCGGTAGCTAACGGCGACCTTTCCAAGAAAATCACCGTGGATGTGAAAGGCGAAATTCTGGAATTGAAGATTACCATTAACACAATGGTGGATCAACTTAATTCCTTTGCCAGTGAGGTAACGCGGGTAGCGCGGGAGGTGGGAACCGAAGGAAAACTCGGCGTGCAAGCCTACGTCAGGGGAGTTGCCGGCACCTGGAAAGATTTAACGGACAACGTAAACTCAATGGCGGGGAACCTCACCGGACAAGTCCGCAACATCGCCGAAGTTACCAAGGCGGTGGCGAATGGCGACTTGTCTAAGAAAATTACCGTTGATGCCAAAGGCGAAATTTTAGATTTGAAGAACACCACCAATACAATGGTGGATCAACTCAGTTCCTTTGCATCGGAAGTAACGCGGGTGGCGCGGGAAGTGGGCACCGAAGGAAAACTCGGCGGACAAGCGCAAGTCCAAGGCGTTGCTGGAACCTGGAAAGATTTAACCGACAATGTAAACTCGATGGCGGGGAACTTAACGGCACAGGTGCGGGGTATTGCGAGAGTTGTGACGGCAGTTGCTAACGGCGACTTGAAACGCAAACTCATGCTAGATGCCAAAGGTGAAATTGAAACTTTGGCAGAAACCATCAACGAGATGATTGATACCCTAGCCACCTTTGCCAACCAGGTGACTACCGTGGCGCGGGAAGTGGGAATCGAAGGAAAGTTAGGCGGACAAGCGAGAGTACCTGGGGCGGCGGGAACTTGGAAAGACTTGACCGATAACGTCAACGAACTCGCTGCTACACTGACAACCCAGTTGCGAGCGATCGCGGAAGTTGCTACAGCTGTAACTAAAGGCGATCTCACTCGTTCCATCGCCGTGGAAGCATTAGGGGAAGTTGCCATCCTCAAAGACAACATCAACCAGATGATTGCCAACCTGCGAGAAACAACCCAGAAAAACACCGAGCAAGACTGGTTGAAAACTAACCTGGCGAAGTTTACCCGAATGCTCCAAGGTCAGCGAGACTTGGAAACCGTATCCAAATTAATTCTCTCAGAACTCGCACCCTTAGTAGGAGCGCAACATGGCGTATTCTACCTGATGGACGCTGTGGACAATAATACCTCGTATTTGAAACTAATTAGTAGCTACGCCTATCGCGAACGCAAAAATCTAGCTAATCGCTTTTTCATGGGTGAAGGTTTGGTGGGACAATGCGCCCTGGAAAAAGAGCGAATTCTACTTACGGAAGTGCCGAATGACTACATCAAAATTGGCTCCGGCTTAGGAGAAGCCACGCCACTGAATGCCGTAGTCTTACCCGTACTCTTTGAAGGACAAGTCACAGCAGTCATAGAATTAGCATCCTTCCGCCGCTTTAGCGAAATTCACCTGACATTCTTCGACCAGCTTACAGAAAGTATAGCGATCGTCTTGAACACCATCGCCGCTTCCATGCGAACTGAAGAATTACTCAAACAGTCGCAATCATTGGCTGAAGAACTGCAAACCCAGCAAAACGAACTTAGAGAAACCAACAAACGCTTAGAACAACAAGCTCAATCACTCAAAGCTTCCGAAGATTTACTCAAAGGACAGCAAGAGGAACTGCAACAAACCAACGCCGAATTAGAAGAAAAAGCAGAATTACTGGCTCAACAAAAGAAAGAAGTCGAGCGCAAAAACCGGGAAATCGAAGAAGCAAGAAAGTCTTTGGAAGAAAAAGCCGAACAACTCGCCCTCTCTTCTAAATACAAATCCGAATTTCTTGCCAACATGTCCCACGAATTGCGGACACCCCTAAATAGCTTGTTAATTTTAGCCAAGCTATTAACAGATAATATTGATGGCAACCTCACCGCCAAACAAATCGAATACAGCCAGACAATTTACTCAGCAGGCACAGATTTGTTGGCGTTGATTAATGACATTCTCGACCTCGCCAAAATTGAATCTGGAACCATGTCAATTGAAATGACTCAGATGCTTTTGGCAGAATTGGGCGACCAGATTGAGCGCACCTTCCGGCAAATAGCTAACGGCAAAGGACTTGGTTTCGCCATTGAATTTACGCCGGAATTGCCACCCACCATTTATACAGATGTCAAACGCTTACAACAAGTGTTGAAAAATCTCCTCTCCAACGCTTTTAAATTTACAGAGCAAGGAGAAGTTCGCTTGCGGGTTGCAGTGGCGCAGCAAGGATGGAGTTCCGACCACGAAATTTTAAATCGCGCTCAGTTGGTCATCGCCTTCTCAGTCAGCGACACAGGTATTGGCATTGCCCTCGAAAAACAAAAAGTCATATTCGAGGCATTTCAGCAAGCCGATGGCTCTACCAGTCGCAAATACGGCGGCACCGGATTGGGCTTGTCAATTAGCCGCGAAATCGCCCGCCTGTTTGGTGGCGAAATCAAATTATCCAGTCAACCCGGTCAAGGTAGCACCTTTACATTCTATTTACCACAGGGAGAAGCATACGTACAAACAGGACAGGGAGACACAAAGACGTGGGGACGCGGGGACATAGGAACGCGGGGACGCGGGGACGAGGTGGAGAGAATATTTGAGCGATTCTCTGCGTCTCCCCAGGCCTTCTCTACGTCTTCTTCTTTCTCCCCCTCCCCGCGTCTTCCCCTCCCCGCGTCTCCCCCTGCCCACTCCCCACTAATAAATGACGATCGCACCAGTATCGGTGTCGGCGATCGCGTATTATTAATCGTCGAAGATGACATTAACTTTGCCCGTATCCTTCTAGATATGGCGCAACAGCACGGATTTAAGGTAATAACTGCCCAAACTGGCACCACAGGCTTGATGCTAGCCCAGCAATTTCTACCTTCAGCCGTTTTACTAGATATCAGATTGCCCGAAATGGATGGATGGACAGTATTAGATCGTCTCAAACACGACCCGAATACTCGTCACATTCCCGTACATATCATGACCGTTGAGGAAGGCAGACAGCGCGGTTTGCAACTAGGAGCGATCGCATATCTGCAAAAACCATTAACTAGTGAGACAATATCGGAAGCGTTGGCCAAAATTAAAGGTTTCGTCGAACGCCAAGTGAAAAATCTACTAGTAGTGGAAGACGACGACACCCAACGCCATAGCATTGTCGAGTTAATTGGCAACAGCGACGTTGCTACCACCGCCGTTAGCACAGGTGCAGCAGCCTTAGAGGCCATCCGCACCCAGCATTTTGATTGTCTCGTCCTCGATTTAGGACTACCAGACATGACTGGGTTTGAACTCATCGAGCAAATCAAGCTGTTACCTAACGGGAAATCTCTACCAATTATTGTTTACACGGGCAGAGAAATTAGCAAAGCTCAAGAAACCGAACTAAGACGCATTGCAGAGACAATCATTATAAAAGATGTGCGATCGCCCGAACGTCTTCTAGATGAAACAGCCTTATTCTTGCACCGAGTCCAAGCAAATTTGCCAGAACCCAAGCGACAAATTCTCGAACAACTTCATTCCAGAGACTACTTACTTGCTGGCAAAAAAGCACTAATTGTAGACGACGATATGCGGAATATCTTCGCCCTCACAAGTATGTTAGAGCGCTATCAAATTCAGGTGTTATATGCTGAAAACGGCAGAGAAGGAATTACTTTGTTAGAAACTACACCAGATATTGATGTCGTTTTAATGGACGTAATGATGCCAGAAATGGACGGTTACGAAACAACGCGTCTAATCCGCCAAAACACTCGCTTTCAATCCTTGCCGATTATTGCACTCACCGCCAAAGCTATGCAAGGCGATCGCGAAAAGTGCATTGAAGCAGGAGCATCCGACTATATCACAAAACCTGTAGATACCGAACAATTGCTCTCACTTTTGCGTGTTTGGCTGTATCGGTAAAAGCGACTGGGGATGAAGGAGATGGGAGGCTTTTGAGGCAGGGGAAAAGGTTAAAGGTTAAAGGGAAAAGGAATAAATTTAATCTTTCCCCTTTTCCCTTTTCCCCTTTCCCTTTCCCCATGCCCAATCCCCATGCCCAATCCCCATGCCCAATGCCCAGACAATGCACTAAACTAGTTATTTATAATGTAGTTTTGTAAAATCCTGTCCCCTACTTTTGTTATGGTTACGACACTTTCAGCGAATGTTTACGGGATGGCCACAGCACCAACTGTAGCTCCTGAACGGTCTAATCAAGTTGTCCGTAAGACTTATCCGAATTACAAAGTGATTGTATTAAACGACGATTTTAATACATTCCAACATGTAGCCGAATGTTTGATGAAATATATTCCAGGAATGAGCGGCGATCGCGCTTGGGATTTAACTAATCAGGTACACTATGAAGGTCAAGCGATCGTCTGGGTTGGCCCCCAAGAACCTGCGGAACTTTATCATCAGCAGCTGCGCCGTGCAGGTTTGACAATGGCACCCCTAGAAGCAGCTTAATCATCATGGGCAAACCCACCGCAGATCCTGACCGGACAGCTTCCCAAAAAACTGCCAGACTAGTCTGGAATCACTCGACACACATTTCTGGTTTAATTCCGATTTTAGAACGTCTGTGTCAGCAGGATGGCATTCAAACTGTCACGCCGGGAGTGATTGGGCGGGTAAAAGGTCATTCCCCAAAAATGCAACTTCGTGTCTCAGTACCAATTCGCGGAGGCTATAAAGTCATCGCACGGCAGGGTAAAACAGTGCAAGAGGTGTTTATTTTAACTACTTTGACTCAAGAACAATTGGAAGCGGCATTAGCGATCGCTATGAAATGATAATTTTGTCATTAGTCATTAGTCATTAGTCATTAGTTATTGGTCATTTCTTCTTCATCTCCATGCCCAATGCCCAATGCCCAATGCCCAATGCCCAATGCCCAATGCCCAATGCCCAATGCCCAATGCCCCATATCCTATATTTATTCTTGGACACGGCGTACTGCAAATTTGTGTAGCGGCAGACTCACGATGCAAGAAAAAGTTAAGAAATATGACAGAGCAGTAGTTATTCTTAAAGTCATCAGCAGAGATTCCCATTCAGGTAAAATCATTTTTTCTATGCCAAAAGCTATACAATAAACCAACCAATAAGAAAAGCTCATTCTAAACAGAATCTGCTCTGTTTCTTGGACATCACTTTTGTGCTGCTTACTGTCCCACAGTAATGCCAGTCCAATGATGCAAGCCACAAAAGAAACAGCAACTACAAATTCGTGACAGAATAGATTTAATGAATGCATTTGTATTTATCCCCAGCTTTTTCATATTGAAATTCAGTCTAAAGGAATATTCCTTTGAGAAATACAAAATATTCACAAACCTCAATAAAACCATGCAGTTGATGTAAACAAATGCAACAAAAGATAAATAAACTGTTGCATATCTAATGTCTTTAATGATTACAAGTGTTGAAGAAGAATTCAGAAGTCATATAAAACACGAGAATATTATAAAATTCTTCCCCTGCGGCTTCTACTGCCCATTCACCACTCCCTATTTCCATGCTTCAGAACTGCTGCCAATTTTTCAATATGTGCTGCTTGATGAGTTGCCATTACAGATATTCTGATGCGACTTGTGGGCACTGTGGGCGGACGAATTGCTGGGGCAAAAATGCCAGCATCTGCGAGGTACTTTCCAGCTTTGAGTGCATCTGTGGCATTAGGCAATTGAAAACATAATATGGGTGATTCTGAAGGCAGTAATTTTAGATTAGGTAGATGTTCGAGCAAAGCTTTCAAGTAACGTACATTCTCCCATAATTGGGCACGGCGTTGCGGTTCTTGTTGCACTATCTCGATCGCTGCTAAGGCTGCGGCTGTATCAGCAGGTGAAAGTCCAGTGGTGTAAATCCAACTAGGTGCGCGATTCCGTAAAAAATCGATTAGAACGCTACTTCCTGCTACATACCCGCCTAAACTACCTAAAGCTTTACTCAAAGTACCAATTTGAATTAGGGGCTTTCCCGTACATCCAAAATATTCAACACATCCAGCACCAGTTTTTCCTAATATCCCGGTAGCATGAGCTTCATCAACTAGCAGCATACAGTTAAATTCATCAGCGAGATCCAAAAGTGCTGGCATTGGACATAAATCGCCATCCATGCTGAAGACGCTATCAGTCAAAATCAAACAGCGTCGGTAATTTTGCCGCTGTTGACTTAACTGAGTTTTAAGTGCGACAACATCACAGTGCGGATATTCCACAACTGCTGCACCGCACAGAATCGCCCCATTTTTCAAACTGGAATGATTGTATTGGTCAGATAAAATTAAATCCCGCTTGCCGACCAAAGCGGTAATTGCACCCAAATTTGCTAGATACCCGGAGCTAAATACCAAGGCATCTTCAGTTTGTTTGGTAGATGCGATCGCCTTTTCTAATTCTCTATGTAATTTACGATGCCCACTGAGTAATCTAGAACCAGTACTACCAGTACCAAATTCTTCAATAGCAGCGATCGCAGCGGCGATCAAACGTTCATCCCCAGCCAATCCCAAATAATCATTACTGGCAAAATTAATTACCTCTTGCCCAGCTAAAACCACCGTTGCACCCGGACGACCGTCGATAGTTTGTACTGAACGATACCAATCCGCCCGATGAATTGTTGTCAGAGATTTTTCTATCCAAGCATAAGGGTCATGGGGCATAGAAGGGGCAGGGGGCAGGGGGAGAAATGACTAACGACCAATGACTAATGACTAATGACTAATGACTAATGACTAATGACTAATGACTAATAACCAACTTGTTCGCTACTACTGAGATGAGCGATCGCTTGTTTAATCCAATCTTCTACATAGGCGTCTTTTGGTAGTCCGATGTCTTCACTTACTACGTGCAAGGCGTGACTGACTTCATGGGCAGTATACCCTAAAGCAAACAGCGTCATTTGCACTTCTTCGAGAATTCCTGGTGCAGGGCCGCCTGTGGCGACGAAGAAGCCCGCTGACTTGCGCCACTCGATCAATTTGCTTTTGAGTTCTAAACAGATGCGTTCGGCAATTTTCTTGCCGACACCGGGGGCTTGAATTAAGATTTGGGTATTGCCAGCGATAATTGCTTGGACTAAATCTGGTAGTTCCAAAGTGTCCAATAGAGCGATCGCTAAAGCTGCACCAATACCGCTAACACTCAGCAAGTGACGAAATAAATCGCGTTCTGCTGGCGAAGCAAAGCCGTATAGTAACGGCACTTCTTCGCGAATTTGATAATGAGTAAAAATTTGCGCCACTCCTCCTGAGTCTGGTAATTGATTTGCTAAACGTTGCGGAATTTGCAAATCATACCCTATACCGTTCACTTCTAGAGTCAAAATGACGCGATTAGGGCTAATTGTTTGGATACCAGCGACGAGACCTTTAAGATAGCTGATCATTCTAAGAAACCAAAATATTTTAATCCTTCAAGAATTCCACCTGCACAAAAAGCTTTTGCCAGGTAACGGTGGTCAGCAGGATTGTCATTGTGCCATTCGAGTAACTCTTTTCTGGCATTCCCGACAATGATTCCCCGTTCGTTGCCTACAGCAAATAAAGCAATATCATTACCTGAATCACCGCAGACAACTGTTTGTTCGGCTGCAAATTTCCACTTTTGACGCAAAAATTGCATTGCCTGACCTTTATCGCTGGAATGGGGTACAATGTCAAGGTCTATTCCGCTACTGTAGATTAACTTTACATTTAATTTATAATTTTGCAACTCTGCCTCAAGTCGTGGTAAAATTCCCGCTACAGATTGTTGAAGGAAAAAGCTGACTTTGAAAGGACGTTGTTCTGAGTCTGGTTGCGGTTCTAACTCAGGAAAACTGCTGGTTATAGATAATATAAGTTCGCGATTCCAACCAGGTGACAAGACTTCTGACCAATCGGCATCAGGAGTTTCAGCGCCATCGAGGTAAATTTCTGTACCGACAGCTAAAACAAGAGCATCTGGTTGTAAAAGATTTTTTTGAGCTTGAAGTTCTTGGTAAAGAACAGGCGATCGCCCGGTAGAATAAACAATTTTTGTACCATATTTTTGATGATGTTTGCTCAGTAAATCATTCAGCTTTGGTAAAGCGTCATCATTACCCACAGTACGATATACGAGAGTGTCATCTAGGTCAGTTACAAAAAGAAATGGTTTCATAATTTTGATGTACCCCAAGGTAATAGTTGCAGAAATGCTTGAAAAACTAAAAATTGGCAAATAAAATCTGTCAATAGGAATTATTGACAATAGGTTCCGAAATAATTTACCAGATTTTAGCTCTTATGTATTCTTACCAGTGAAATAATTTTTGAAAAAATTAAAAATAACAAGATTCTTACCGATCTAGTTAATAAAGACCCAATATTTAAGACCGTAAAAAAAGTGATGAAAGGGATAATTTTTTATATAATAGTACCAGTAGTAATCTCAGCAATCATAGGATCGCTCTCGGCAATAATTTATCTACTGTATAGCCAAAATACTCAAGTAATTCTCAAGTTATTTTTCTACTCATTTTTAGGAGGATTGCTTGGTGGAATAGTTGGTGCTTTTATTGGTTATTTAGTTGGTTCGAGGACATCTAAAGAAGCACCAGGTGATATCTTTATTGGCGCTGAAGGCTTCAACTGGTTCTTTTGGATTTTAGTTTTCTGGATTATAGGCATTATTGAAGGAGCAGTTTTAGGAGAATTAATTTTCATCAGAATTTATTCATAATCAGTTCTGGATAAATACGTCTTTATAGATCCTATTCGTGCGTATTATTTTATTTATTGTCGAATTTAGGTCGTTTATGTTATATGTTTAACTAGAAAATTTTACGGCTCATAATACTATACATATATAAATGAAAACTCAAAGTGTTATAACAATAGTAACGATCCCAACAGGAATTTTAGGAATGCTTGGAGCGATTTGGGCAATATTTTATTTCAGATATACCCAAAATATGCAAGTAAGTTTTGAATTGTTTTTCTACTTCTTTTGTGCCGGTTTGATTGCTGGAATAGTTGGTCTAATTATTGGTTTTTTATATCAGTCGATTGTAGGTTAATAAAGTATTAGATTTAGGACGGACATTATTAGAAGTTATTTATAAAGTAAAAATAAAATTATTGTAGGGTGTGTTAGGCGCATCCTTCGATCTAGTTTTCCAGAAAAACTTCATATTACACTAGATTAGTGATATTAAGTAAAATTTATACTGTTAGGTTTGACGCAGTTCGTTGCTACTATTCATCGCTCAAAGTTTCAATCAACAAATCCACCTGCTGCTGTCGCTGCTGTAAAAAACCTTCACACTGACGCAAATATTCAACAGCCTTGCCAAATTGATCGAACACCTCTTCTAACTCCAACTCACCCGCCTCAATCCGAGCGATAATTTTCTCTATTTCAACAACCTTCGCCTCATAATTCCAACCTTCCATCGAATCAGAATTAGAGGAATTCTTACGTTTAACCATTAATCTCTCTGTGTCCTCTGCGCCTGGAGTGGTTCGTTTACTTCCATAACTTTCACTTTAACCTGCCCCTGCCCCAACTGAATTAACAAATATTACCCCACAGCTAACTCAGGCGCATTACGATCGCTCCCCAGTCCTAGAGCATCACTACGATACAATCAATTTACCCACCTCTAGCACCTGCGATTGTGGTTAACACCTCTCCACAAAATCCGACTCCCGCAAATTCTTCCTATTACATTCCGCCTCTTGAGAGTGGCGATCGCCTGACTCGCCCAGAATTTGAGCGTCGCTACAATGCCATGCCCAACCTCAAAAAAGCCGAATTGATTGAAGGAGTCGTTTACGTGTCATCACCTTTGCGCTTTGAACCACACGCCGAACCACATGCAAATTTGATGGGCTGGTTGTGGTCTTATAAAGTAGCCACGCCAGGTGTCAGACTAGGTGATAATCCAACTGTGCGGCTAGATTTAGATAATGAACCCCAACCTGATGCTATTTTGTTAATCAATGCAGCCTGTGGTGGACAGTCTCATCTAGGTAGTGATGGTTACGTGGAAGGTGCGCCAGAATTAGTCGCAGAAGTCGCCGCTAGCAGTGCGACCAAAGATTTGTATGATAAAAAACGCGCCTATCGTCGCAATGGCATTCAGGAATATATTGTTTGGCAGGTTTTTGAGCAAACTGTGAGTTGGTTCAGCTTGCAAAATGGTGAATACGTAACACTGATACCAAATGCCTCAGGCATAATTGAAAGTCAAATATTTCCTGGATTATGGCTGGATGTATCAGCATTAGTTAATGACAATATGCAACAGGTTTTAGCAGTGTTGCAACAAGGGCTAAATTCACCCGAACATCAAGCCTTTGTTGAGCAGTTGAAAAAGAGTCAGTAATTTATACCAATTCAAAATTCAAAAAACTAGATATCATAACGCTTTGAGCGTGTGTATGTATCGTTTTCTTTTATGAATTAGTATTATCTTACTCCTGTTTTACTTCTGAATTCTGAATTCTGAATTCTGAATTCTTTTGTCATTCTTTCACTTCTATAACTTTTACTTTAATTTCTCCCTGTCCCAACTGAATCGATAAATTTTGTCCTACTTCTAACTCAACCGCAGTACGAGCGATCGCCCCATTTTCTTGTCTCACCACCGCATAACCACGCTGCAACACAGCTTTCGGGTCAAGAGTTGCCAACTTTTGCCGCAACAATTCTAAATGCTGCTTTGCTTGGTGCGATCGCGCGATCGTTGCTTGTACCAATTGCCGACGCTTCCAAACTAGCTTCTGTGCTTCTTGCTCTAGTTGCCGATCTAACCGCAAACGTCGCAAACGGTTTCGTAGTGCTTGCAGTTTATTCTCAGCATTTTCCCCAAAGTCATGCATGACTTCATGCAAAGCCAGAACTCGCTGCCGATGCTCAGCATACAAATCTGAAATTGCGGGTACAACTGTTTCTGCTGCTGCCGTTGGTGTATGCACACATACATCTGCAACTAAATCTACCAAAGATTCATCTCTTTGATGACCAATACCAGTAATTACAGGAATCGAACAACTAGCAACAGCTCTCACCACTCGTTCATCGTTAAAGCAAGCCAATTCCTCAACCGCGCCGCCACCACGCGATAAAATTAGCACCTCAGCGCGACCATCCCAGTCAACTCGTTCAATTGCTTTGACTATGGATTCTGGTGCTTGTTCGCCTTGTACTGTAGCTGGAGAAAATAAAACGTGTAAACCTGGATACCTTTGCTTGAGAGTTTTTTGAATATCACCCCAAGCCGCCGCAGTTGGTGAAGTGACGACGGCGATGGTTTGGGGGTGGATGGGGAGCGATCGCTTTCTTTGTGCATCGAATAACCCCTCAGCCAGCAAGCGATTTTTGAGTTGTTGATAGCGTAACGCCTGTAAACCAACACCAGCAGGTAGAGTCTGCCAAACTGACAGCTGATACTCTCCCCGTTGTGGGTAAACTCGAATACTGCCCAAAATAATTATCTGTTCGCCAGCAATCGGTAATTGCGCGAGTTTTGCCAATTGACTATTCCACACCACACACTTAATTCCTGCGCTGCCATCTGTATCTTGCAAAGTGAAAAATAAGCCGCTGCGATGGTGGTTAGCACTGGAGACTTCGCCAGTCACCCAAACTTGTCGCAATTGTTCATCTTGCTCTAACAGCAAGCGGATATAGTCAGTTAAACCAGATACCGAAAGTGCCGTATCGAGAATGAGAGAGTCGGGAAGGTCGAAAGTCATCAATGATGCCTGGGAGCAAAAGCTTAATCAAATATTAGCAAATAACGTTAATTAATAGGTATTACCTTGAATTATTGATAACTTAAACCCAAAATTATATTAGACTTAAATTAATCAGCAAATACGAATTTAGAAGGGAAGTTAAATATCATGCAAAAAATAGAACTTGAACTAGATAGACTCACCTTTGAACGAGCAAAAACTCTGGCAATAGTCAATCAATCAACACTATCAGAATTGATTAGTCACGTAATTGAGCGTTTAGCAGAAATTCAGGAGAAAAAAGATCCATTAATGGGATTATATGCTGATATTCCAGAAGTTGTTGATGAAATTGTTGCCGAAGCAATGGAAAAAAGAGGATATACTGTATCAGATGAGTAAAGTAGAAAAATCCCTACTTGATACGGATATTCTTTCAGAAATTATTAAACGAGTCAATCTTCGTATCATTAACAAAGCCAATACTTACTTAAACCAATTTGATAAGTATACAATTTCTGCAATTACAGTTATGGAAATTGTAGAAGGTTGGCAAAAACGTCAGCAGCAACAACGCCTTCAGGAATTTTTAACTATCCTGGGTTCACAAGAGATATTATCTTTTGATTTGGCAGAAGCAGTATTAGCAGGTAAAATTTATGCTGATTTAGAGACAACAGGAAAAAGAATTGGTTATCCTGATTGTATGATTGCTGGTATTGCTATCCATCATAATCTAACTTTAGTTACTGGTAATTTATCTCATTATCAAAGAATTCCGGATTTAGGGTATTCACTAAGATTAGATAATTGGCGTTTATAGTAACAGTGGCGGCGCTTATGGAGTTATCTACTGTATAAAGTAGCCCAAACAGAATATATTCAAAATTCAAATTATTTATAGCAAATCAAAGTATTATACAGAGGTATAATGGCTGAACTCTTAAGACAGTCTTTTTGATCGTAGCTTCTGTATTAGCAAGGCTATAGTGTTAATTGGTACTCAAGAAGTTTAACTTTATTAATTCGTTTATTGTACTCTTCTATATTTCCTTGTCGTGAATATAGTTCAGCAGCTTTATGAAAATCCTTAATTGCTTTCTGGATATTTCCCAAGCGGATACAGGCGAATACTGCCCAAAATAATTATCTGCTCGCCAAGAACAGGTATCTGAGCGAGTTTTGACAATTGAGTATTCCACACCACACACTTAATTCCTGCCGTACCATCCGTATCTTGCAGCGTGAAAAATAACCCACTGCGATAGTGGTTAGCACTGGAAACTTAGCCAGTGACCCCAAACTTGCCGCAATTGTTCATACTGCTCTAACAGCAAGCGGATATAGTCGGTTAAACAGATACCGAAAGTGCTGTATCAAAAATCAGAGAGATGGAACGTCGAAAGTCATCTGTTTTGGTCAAATTTGGTCTGGATCGATACCCTGTGCCTGTAGCAATTGAGCTAATCTTGCCGCGCGTTCTTCAGCTTGGGTAGCGCGTTGTTCGGCTTGGATGGCGCGTTGTTCCAACTCCAGGGAATTTAGCAGTCGTTCACCAGTCTCAACATCTTCCATGACGACTCGCCCATCCTGAAGTCCAATCAACAGCCCAACTGTCTCACACAAAATGCGTCCATCCTCATCTGGAGTCAGTGGCAAGTATTGTCCATCAATTAAACGATAACCCAGAACTTCGTCAATCACTTGCTGGCGTTGCTTGCGTCGGTCGATAATTAAATACTCCTGCACGCCAGCTTCGGCATAGTGCTTGACTTTTGTTTGTCGGTCTTCCTTGCGATAACGGGGAGAAACTACTTCAATAATCAACGAAGGACGCGCCCCTTCTTCAGATACAACAAACTCAGTACGGTTCTGTTCTTTATTTTGAATTCCAAAAACGACAAAAGTATCTGGACAATGATTTTTCAAATTGGGAATTCCCCATTGAATAATCAAATCGCGGAAGACTCCTGCGGTGGAATCATTGGCATAACGACGAGTCAGCATATCTTTGGTATCACCGGCCGCATCGTCATGAAAGGTACTATTAGGCAAGTGATATCCTTCTTGTGGATGGAGAAACTCTTCCGAAGTTAAGGGAATTTTTACGTAATCAATACTACCATCAGGCTGGGTGACAATTTCAGTTCGCCAGCCCCGTTCAGCTAATTCATCTGATAAATTCTGGGATGTCGTGGCTGTCATTGCTAAGACTGACCTTTGGTTTCTACTACTGTCAGGCTAACATACTCAATCTTGCTTACGAACTTAGCTTCAGGGTTCTCGTCAGATCACCATCTATGTAACTAATTGTTAAAACAGGTTGAATGCGATCGCTCTGCTAGAATTACCTCAATATAGCTTTATAGCAATCCTATTTAAGTTGTGAAAAATACCAGTGGTGACAATCAACAGTCAACTCTGAATCCAAGTTGGTATCATTGGGCAGGACTACCCCAATCAGATAGCGATCGAGTTACGATCTTGTCACGGTTCATTTTTAATTTGAGAAGTCCTATTCCAGAAATTTCTGGTTAAAATAGTATATCTGTTCTACTCAACATCTAAACCCACACTCCTGAAAATCCATATACTTAGAGGCTCTAATGGCTATCAATACCGATACTTCTGGCAAGCAAAAAGCGTTAAATATAGTACTCAACCAGATTGAGCGCAGCTTCGGTAAAGGAGCAATCATGCGCCTGGGGGATGCTACCCGGATGCGGGTGGAGACAATTTCCAGTGGGGCGCTGACCTTGGATTTGGCATTGGGAGGCGGTTTACCCAAGGGGCGGGTAATTGAGATTTATGGCCCGGAAAGTTCCGGGAAAACCACAGTAGCCTTACATGCGCTCGCGGAAGTGCAAAAACAAGGTGGCATTGCTGCCTTTGTTGATGCCGAACATGCCCTTGACCCCACCTACGCTGCGGCATTGGGTGTAGATATTGACAATTTGCTGGTTTCCCAACCTGACACGGGAGAAGCCGCTTTGGAAATTGTCGATCAGCTGGTTCGTTCTGCTGCGGTTGATATTGTAGTTATTGACTCGGTAGCAGCATTGGTTCCCCGCGCTGAAATTGAAGGCGATATGGGTGACGCTCACGTTGGTCTCCAAGCCAGGTTAATGAGCCAAGCTTTGCGTAAAATTACTGGCAATATTGGTAAATCTGGTTGCACAGTGATTTTCATTAACCAGTTGCGGCAAAAAATCGGTGTTACCTACGGAAGTCCAGAAACCACAACTGGCGGTAATGCATTGAAGTTTTATGCTTCTGTGCGCTTGGATATTCGTCGGATTCAAACCTTGAAAAAAGGTACAGATGAATTTGGTAACCGTGTCAAAGTCAAAGTTGCGAAAAATAAAGTAGCGCCACCTTTTAGAGTTGCAGAATTTGACATTATTTTTGGTAAAGGTATTTCTATCTTGGGTTGCCTTGTGGATTTGGCAGAAGAAACTGGCATCATTATTCGCAAAGGAGCTTGGTACAGCTACAACGGCGATAACATCTCTCAAGGACGAGACAATGCCATTAAGTATCTAGAAGAAAAGCCAGAATTTGCTGAACAAATTAAGCAATTGGTACGGGAAAAACTAGATAAAGGTGCTGTTGTTTCTGCTAACTCTGTATCAAAGTCTAATGAAGATGAAGATGAAGATGAAATCGAATTAGAGGAAGAAGAATAAGCAATTTTGGCCTAGATGATTTCATGTATGAAAACAATTCTGCATGATATCAAAACTCTTGTAGAGACGCTGCAATTGCAACGTCTCTAAATATAATAAATTTAAATTGTGCAATAGCGCAATTTTTAATTATATGGTGCATTATGAAGAGACATAAGGCACTTTTTCCATAATAGTAATACGTTATCCTTGCTGTTTGCTTTTGAATTTTTTAGCTGGGATTATACGGTTTTTGTCTGCTAAAAAGACGGTCTAAAATTTCTGACTTCTGTTCTGAACTGAAGTTTTCATACCAATGGTCAATTTTATCAGCTAGTCCGGAATTTCTGAAAATCTCTAAATTATCATTTGGGCGGTCAATTAGAATTTTTGGCCGATCGCGAGGATAAGTCAGTATTTCTGCTTTGCTTTCACTCTTGCGATTCATCAGCTGCATCAATAACTCCATTGCTACAGTTGGTAGAACGCGGCACTTATCCTCGACAAAAAAACTAAAACTCAGGCTACCTAAACGAATGCGATCGCCATCTTTGAGTTTGATCGGTTCAACAGCACGTTGCTCATTCACAAATGAGCCGTTGGTACTGTTAAAATCAATTAAGTAGAAGCCTTCCTCCTCAATATGTTGAATTGCAGCGTGCCGACGAGACATATAACTATCAGGAATGCAAATGCCACTGCTGCGACCACGACCTATTGTCCAGATCCGCTGTGGTTGTCGTAAACTTTGGGTCTGGTTGTCGCATAAATTAGTCATCAAATAAGCGGCAGCAGTATCGACTATCCCGTTTACATAAAATGTTTTCACCTTCTTCAACGACGGTTGATATAGGTTTTCTAGCTGAAGAATCTCGTCTAGGAGGCCGCTGTGGTGTTCATATAATTTGAGAAATACTTGATATAAAGTTAATCTGCGTTCTATGTCCGTTTGTGCAAAGTCAGTCATCATATATAAACCTTGTATGACCTGATTTCGGTTGTGAATATTCTACTTCAGCCTACAATCAGGGATAATTGTTTTTTTAATTTCCCCTGCCATCTCAGAAGTTGATTGGCTTAGGAGGGTTAAATTTGGCAAATTCTAGGTATGAAATTCCCTGTTGTTTATAGCCATAAAAATTATGGCAATCTTTATAAAAAATTATGTGATGGTTTATTTTTAATTGTAAATAATCCTTTGTTATTTTTAACAGATAAAAACTATAAAGATTTTATGAAGATTGCTAAAATATCTGCGTATTTTTACGCGGTAATTTTATTTAAAAAAATTGCTGTTACAAATACCTTAAAAAATCCTATTTATAGGTAGAATTTACAGCATATTTCATCTAAATGACGTACACAATGTCCGGCAAGGTATCCCACAATATTTATCATATTAAAATGTGTATTTCACTTACTTGTAAAGTAAAGGACTTACGCAAAACATAACGAATGTAGGGGTAATACCCTGCGGGAAGCCGCTCCGCGTCTACATGAATTACCCCTACGCAATAATCAGGTTTTCGGTCACATCTTGCGTAAGTCCTGAAGTACTGTAAAAACTTTTTCACAGCAATTGTGCCACTAATAAGGAAATACCGTTGAGTTAAAGAAAGTTTTGTGATTAGATGCGATCGCAAAACTTTCTTTAATTGGAAGTCCCTAACTTCTGTAGTGAATGCGAACTTTCAAATCACAATAAGCCTCGTTTGCCATTGGGGCGCACAGTCATCCAATTTGTTTTTGCTAGTGCTAGCTGTTCATCAGAAATTTTGGCATTTGTGAGATTGGCACCACATAAATTAGCTCCTCGGAGGTTGGCATTGGTGAGATAAGCATGGCTGAGGTCTGCACCTCGTAGGTCTGCCCCTTCAAGATCGGTATGGTTAAAGTATGCTTTGCTCAAATTAGCATCTTTGAGATTAGCTCTAGTGAGACTGGCTCTGCCAAAGTCACTGTTGTGGAGATTAGCTCCTTGGAGATTAGTTTTTTGTAATTGAGCCGAATGAAAATTTGTTCCCGATAAGTCAGCACCTTGCAGGTTTAGCAAACTTAAGTTGTGTAGGGCAAAATCCCGTCTTCCTTTGATATAGGCTGTTAGTAAACTTTGGGTATCTAATTTGCGCTCAACTTTAGAATTTGGAATTTGGGAACCATTACTGTTGCTGTTAGCGAAAGTTGTTGATTTGCCGATTCCAGCGGCTTCAGCCTTGGCTCGTCTAGCGCGAATTGCTGCTGCTACCTGTGCTACTCCTGCGCTAGTAACAGCTGGAGAAGCATTGCTACATAAAACAGCAGAATCTTCCATACGGTTGTATGTTTGCCCTTTAACTCCAGCATCGGGAGATTTAGACAGCAACCCCTGTGCTAAACTATCTAAGTATGGTTCTATCTCTAAGGCTCTGAGAACGTCTGCTGCTGATTGATAACGATTACGTACTGATACATCTAACATTTTCCGCAATACGTTGGTCAAGTGGTCGCTCACTTGCACTAGTTGTTCCCACATCATCTCACCAGTTGTGGGATTGTAATCTAAATCTTTAGGAGTTTTACTAGTTAGCAAATAAATACATGTCACACCCAGTGCGTAGATATCACTAGCATAGACTGGGCGCATGGCCATTTGTTCTGGAGGTGCAAAACCAGGAGTACCAATAGCATATGCAGTTAAGGCCGTCTGTCCTGATTGAGTCGCTGCACCTTGAGTAACTTGATTTTTGACAGCACCAAAGTCAATGAGTACCATTCTGGCATCTTGACTGCGGCGAATTAAGTTAGCTGGCTTGATATCTCGGTGAATTACCTTTTGCTCATGGATGTATTGCAGCAATGGCAAAATCTCACTCAAGAATTGCTTGACTCCAGTTTCGGTTAACACACCGTTGAGTTTCACCTCTTCCTGCAAGGTATCACCGCTGATGTATTCTTGAATTAAGTAAAATTGTTCGTGTTCTTCAAAATAGTCCAGCAATCGTGGTACTTGGGGATGATTGCCAATTTTACCTAGAGTTTTGGCTTCTCGCTCGAAGAGTTCTCTGGCCATCTGTAAAACATGTGGCGAGTTGCCAGAGGGGCGTAGTTGCTTGATTACACAACTAGGTTCTCCTGGTAAGACTCGATCTTGGGCTAGAAAGGTTGCTCCAAAGCCACCTTGGCCTAATGGCTTGACTACCTGATAGCGATCGCGCAACAGTAGTCGTGAGCCACAAGACTGACACCTTTGGCTATTTACCAAATTTTCTGGATTGCGACAGGTAGGATTTAAGCAGTAGCTCATGCACTGTCAACTCGCTGCACGAAGAATCATAAGGAGTTTTTTATACTCTCCTTCAATTATTTAGATCTCAATCAAGACTTACCAGGTAATTTTTGCTGGAAATCCTTTGAAGAGTTTCTAAAGTTTAAATAAGATTACGTACAGCGATCGCTAAAACAAAATTCTTTATTATACCTACATTATTACAGAATACTTGAATAGCTTTATACTAATTTGTATTTGAGAATGTCTAATTTCAGATGATGCTATGTGTAGCCTTGTTTTGCGGGAAATATACTATATCATGTGTGGTTAATTAGTTTTTTTCCAACATCTGTGCAGAAACCGGGAAAGCATCCTCTATGCCTACTAAAGTCTTAAAGAGCAGTCTTTAGCCAGATGCCATATTAGAGTATTGGAGGGCAGTGCCCAACACCAGTTGTGGGAAAATACGCCAGTTACTCGACTTGGGGAAACCCCAAGACTGAACTGGCTCCCCTACGTATCCGTCACTGGCTCCCCTACAGAAAATCCTGTAGGATCTTGGATGCCCGTATTGGAGACAATTTAGGATCGACTCCATTAATTGAAGAAACTATTAGCTAGCTTTCATGTTCACACCAATCAGCTGTTCGAGAAGTGCTAGAACATCGCTGCGGCTGAGTTTTTCTTTACCATTAGCCAGGGCATCAAGGGTTCCATGTGCCAAGGTCAAGGGAATTTGGCAAAAGTCTAAGGCTGGGCCTGTGGGAAGATTTTTGGTGTAACCTTCTGCCAAGCCTAGATTGCGCCGCGCATACTCTTGCATATTGGCTGCATTCCAACCTTCTGGAAAAAAGTCTACTCCACGTCTTAGATCTTCAGTATGATTACGCAGAATATTAACTGCTTGTAAACCCCGGCCAAACCCAATAGCTTGGGTACGATTTGTTTGTGTTCCATCGTACCAAGTCCATAAGTCGGAAAGTAATAATCCTACTGCACCTGCAACCCCAAAGGTATAACGGTCTAAATCAGATTCGGTGTAAATTTTCCAGTTGATTTCTGCCCAGTAAGCCATCCGGTCTGCCATTGCAGCAGTGGCATCCCAAATTCGAGGTGCAATGGTTTCAGGTGCTAGCAGCGACCATTCTCGAATTCTAAGAGTAACTTCTTCTAAGGAATTCTCATACTCACTAAATCCTGCTTTGAAGGCATCTAGCGCGAAGCCATCAACTCCTGCCTGTAATGTCAGACTGATTGTGCGTAAGAGTTTTGCCTTAGTAGGGTTATCTAGTTCTGGATGATCTTCAATTTCATCAATAGCACGCATACACAAATATGCTGATGCTACTGCTTCTTGCAATCCTGGCGGTAAAAGACTAATTGGAATATAAAAAGTTCGGCTAGTTTCTTTAAGGATTTGCAGAGCATCTCTACGTAAATTCATGTTTTCACTCCCCGCTTGATTTTTACACCACATGAAGTTTGCAGTTTTTTGATGATACTGGATATAGTTTTGACTAAACTTTAAAAACTATAGACTATAAGATACGCTAGTATTTCATCTGAAAATTAATAGTTTTTGGTGTTGCAATTAACAAAACTCTCAAATTTATCAAAGTCTAGTCTAGTATATAGGGTTTTGGTTGCAAAAAAGGTTCAGGTGTAGTTCTATATAGACATCATGAAGTTTTTAGCCTAAATATAAACAATCATGCTAAGTACTAAAAGATTAAGTGAGAATAGCTACAAATTTTTTTTGTATTTATACAGCTTTGATACCTCAACTTACTCATTTATTTTCTCAATTAGATATGCAGTAGCGTCAGCATAAAAAACGAGTACTATGTTCTGGCATCAGGCTTAGCATTATCTCTGTTGATAATTAATTAGTTTTGTTTATAATTATTTACAAGCAAGTTATTAAAAAAACTGTATTGCTTAATACAGTTAAAATAGCAAAAATAACTACTTGGCCCTACCGCCTAAGAATATCGAGAGTATTTAATTCCAAAATTCATTGGTCTTAAAAGTGTTGCGATCGCACTGTATCTTTTTTAAATAGCTGTATTATTTAATCATAAATAATATAAGTAGATAAAAACTCCTAGCTAACAATGAATTATAAAATAAGCTTATAAATTAAGCAGCATAGACCAACCAAAATTAGCTACAACAACTCAAATATACTGAGTGTTTGATTCTTTACAAAAACAATTTTTATTGGGAAGATTGATGTCTAGAGGTTAATTTACCCTAAATCTGCGTTAATTTAAATACCCAAAGCTTGTATATCTAATTACAATTATTATTAGGAATAATAGCAACTTTACTTACCTTTAGATGCAACCGTTAGTTTGCCAAAGAGTTATGATGGGTTAAATTAGAGGCATACTGGAGCGATCGCTGTTCATAAGTAGTTTTTACTACTAATCAGTAAAGTATATTTATTGAATAAAAATAAAAAAAGTGGGATATTTACCCACTTAAGAAAATATTTGTGAATGTTCTATGTAACTTTTTACTTATCTTCCACTGATGCCAATCCATTAATTGCTGGGCCATTAATTACTCTTCCCTGAGTATCAAACCGCGAACCGTGACAGGGACAATCCCAAGTTTTTTCTGAGGAATTCCAGGCGACGATACAATTGAGGTGAGTACAGATTGCTGAATGTTGATGTAGTGTGCCGTTTTCGTCTCGATAAGCTGCGACTTTTGTCAAACCACGCCGCACCACTGCACCTGTATCGGGGGCGAGTTTTTCCACAGAATCAACATCTCCTGGGGTCACCCAATTTAAATATTGGCTAGCAACGTTGAGATTTTCATAGATAAAATCACTTACTCCTCCAATTCTCACACGTGACGGGTCATAAAGCTCTGCCCAGGTATTTTTTCGTCCTAAAATCAAATCAGTTAACAGTATACCTGCAATTGTACCGTGGGTCATGCCTATGCCTGTATCACCGGTGACAATGTAAACGTTCTGTTCATCAAAAGGGTTTTTGCCTATGTAAGCAATACCATCATCAGAATTCATTACCTGACCTGACCAACGAAATAAAACTTCCTGTACCATCGGAAAACGTTCTTGCGTCCATATCTGGAGTCTGGCATACCGGGCATTGGCGTCGTTGGCTTGTCCAGTTTTATGGTCTTCACCGCCAACTATTAATACATCGTACTCAGAATCGAGTTTCTGTAATCTTACGTAGTGGTAAGGGTCGAGGGTATCCCAATAAAGGGCTTTGTAAACTGAATCGTGAGGCACTTTCAGACCGATGACAAAAGTCATGTATGGAGCCTGCTTAAAGTGCATAGTAGCTAAATTACTGATGGGCGAATTGGTTGCTACTACCACAGCGTCGGCTGTGACAAGTTGACCACTGCTGGTTTCAACGTGGGCGGGTAAACCACCTTTGATTTTTTCTACGTGAGTTCTGGTAAAAATTCGACCACCACGACGTTGAATGGCTTCTGCAAGTCCGGCGAGATACTTCAGGGGGTCGAATTGCCCTTGTTGGGGAAAGCGTAGACATACACCTGTATCAAAATCAGTTAATGGTGCTTTTTTCAGAATTTCTACATTAGTGAGTCCGACTCGGTGTGCAGCTTCTAACTCTTGTTGAATTTCATCCAATGAGTTCACATCAGGTGGAAACAAATAGCCATCAAGCCGCTCAAAATCGCAGTTAATATTTTCTTGGGTAGCGATCGCTTCTATAGTATTAATTGCTGTTGTATGACTTTGGGCAATAAGTTTTGCACCTTCTTTACCGTGTATTTGCTCAAGTTCGTAGTAACGTTCGGTTAGTACATTTGATAGATGTGCTGTTGTCCGTGCAGTTTGACCGCCACCAATCAGTCCATCATCCAGCACGACTACAGACTTACCTTGGCGGGTTAAAATATAAGCAGTTGACATCCCCGCTATGCCAGCACCCACGACGCAGACATCTGCATAAATATTTTCTGTAAGCGCGGCTTGTTCTGGAACTTTTGCGCTTGCCATCCAAATAGAAATAGTTTTACCAGAGTCGTTTTGCATTTTTTTGTAGAGTCTCATACCTAATTTATCTGCTGGAAATAGCTCGATCAAGCTCCGAGTGACAGGAAAATCAAAAGCGACAAATAACAAAAAATATTTTGAGATTTTTCCTATTTAGCTTGTAGTTATGTCTATCTTTAACTTTTATCAACAATTAAGCTAAAGTTTATATTCCAGCTTATTCTTGTGCCAGTTTAGACTATTTTTTATAAATATTGCATCTCCACGATGGTAGACAGAAAAAATATACTTGATTGAGGATGAAATTATGAAAAAATGTATTTTTTTGAAAGATTAAATTATGCTGTAATTATCGGACTCAATATCGTCCAGCTACAAGTAGGAAAAAGTAGGAGATTAAGAAAAATCTTACTGAGTATTATTGCCACTATTAACGGCTTTTTGGATGATGCTATAGTTTAGCTGAACCCTTGAAAATTTAGTTGCTCTTGCCGTTTGCTATTCCCTGGACAAAACTTAGGGATTTAGACGAGCTAAAAATTAGGGTAAATTAAAGTTCAAAAGGGGCTGTGGACACCTTCAATGTCTGAAGTAATGGAATTTTTTGTGTTACTCAACAGCGCTCTTAAGACAATGGCAGCTAACACACTTGCTATTGGAAGATCCTGAAAAAGCTTGATTTTTGAAGCACCTTTATTTCTTACTCTAAATTGTGCAATAAAAAATATGCATAGGGGTAGATGAAAAGCAACTCAAGGGGTAGCATACAATACAATGGACATAAATGATTAACCCGTAAGAAATACGGTGATTTATAACGCTAGATAGATGCGGTTAGAGAACACTCAATGTTAAAGGTTAACCGCTTGCGACTGCAAGATATATTTCAGATTCCAGCAAGTTCATTTGTGGCAAAAATCGCAAGTGCGATACCCGTTTTGGTTGGTAGTTTGGTACTAGTTGGTTGGTGGTTGGGAATTGATCTTCTCAAGCGTGGTTTTCCTGGTAGTCCTGCGACGATGAAATTCAACACAGCGCTGTGCTTTGTGCTGTCTGGGATATCGCTGTGGCTATTTTTAACAAGAAGGAGAACAAAAACAACGGAGGAAAGAACAGTTAAAAATTACCTGCACTTCCCTAGTCTCCTACTTGCCAAAGTTTGTGCAATAGCGGTTACCACAATTTCTGTACTCACACTGTGCCAATATCTGTTCGGCTGGAATTTTGGTATTGATGAACTGGTGTTTCGCGACTTACCGACTGGTTTGGTGATATCACATCCAGGGCGAATGGGGGCAAACACGGCAGTGAATTTTATACTGGTCAGTGTCGCCTTACACTTTCTGATTTATCAAAGAAATCTCCGCAGTTATTGGTATGCCCAAATTCTGGCTTTGGTAGCTACTTTGATTTCCTTTCAAGCGCTGATGGGCTATGCCTACAAAGTCAAAGTTCTTTATGGCATTGCCCCTTATACAACATCAATGGCGTTACACACAGCAGTGTTATTCAACATACTAGGTATAGGTATTTTGTGGGCGCGGCCAGAACAGGGGTTAATGAGAGTAGTTACGAGTGATAACTATGGCGGCCTACTTGCGCGTCGGTTATTGGTTGCGGCGATCGCAGTACCTTTTATATTAGGGTGGATAATTGTTGAAGGTCAACGCGCAGAACAATACGACCCAGCTTTTGCAGTATCAGTGTTTGCCATCGTTCTGATTGTAATTTTTACGGTTTTGATTTGGCAAAGTGCGAGGGTTATTGAACACCTCAGCCATGAACGCGATATCTCCGATAGCCTACGTCTACAGGCCCAAGAAGCACTCAGAGCCTATGAAGATAAACTAGCAAGTTTCGTAGATGCTAACGTTATCGGCATAGTCTTTGCTGACGTTTATGGCGGTATCCACCAGGCAAATGACGAATATCTGAGGATAATTGGTTACACCCAAGAAGAACTGTTGGCACGCAGATTAAGTTGGAAAGAAATCACACCTCCAGAGCATCGATATTTAGACCAACAAGGTATTGCCGAAGCCAAAGCAAATCCCAAAGGTGCTTGTACGCCATACAAGAAAGAATACATTCGCAAAGATGGTAGCCGAATTCCGGTTTTAGTTGGTTACGTGCTGTTGGGAGAAACACGGGACGAGTCAGTAGCTTTTATCCTCGATTTGAGCGAACGCCAGCAAGCAGAAGCAGAACAACAAAAGTTAGTATCATTGGTAGAAAATAGCTCTGACTTTATTGGTATCGCCACACTTGAGGGGCAATTACTCTATATAAATGATGCAGGTCAAAAGTTAGTAGGGCTTGCAAGCTTAGAAGAAGTCAAGCAAAAGGCCGTATTAGATTACGTCATGCCCGAAGACAAAGATTATTTTCAACAGCGTATACTGCCGACTGTGCGATCGCAAGGGCGTTGGCAGGGAGAATTCCGCTTCCGACATCTGCAAACAGGCGAAGCGATACCAGTTGATTACAACATCTTCACCGTTACAGAGAACAACACAGGTCAACCAATTGCTTTGGCCACAGTGACTCGCAACATCAGCGAGCAAAAACAGGCCAAGGAACAAATCTTACAATTAAATAAGGATCTACAACGCCGCATCGCTGAATTACAAACTTTGCTGGAGGTAATTCCCATTGGTATTGGTATTGCTGAAGATCCAGAATGCCAAAGTATCAAGGTCAACCCTGCTTTTGCTAAGCAGTTGGGCATATCAGCAGATGCAAATGCTTCTTTGAGCGCACCCTTGGGTGAAAAACCGACTAACTTTAAAATTTACCGCCAGGGAAGGGAATTGTCACCAGAAGAACTTCCCATGCAGTACTCTGCTGCTCATGGCATCGAAGTTTTAGATTTTGAGGTAGACGTAGTACATGGAAACGGAAAAATAGTCAAGCTTTTAGAGCATGTTGCACCTTTGTTTGACGAAGATGGGAAGACTAGAGGGTGCGTTGGGGCATTTTTGGATATTACAGAACGCAAGCAGGCAGAAGAAGTACTCCGCAACCAGCAAAAATGGCTGGAAGATGTGTTAAATCTAATGCCAAGACCGATGTTGTTTATTGAACCAGGAACAGCACGGGTAATTTTTGCTAATCGCTCTGCTAATGAATTAGCTGGAGGCGAATTTCCTAAGGGCGTACCAACAGCAGAATATCACACAGTTTACCACTATACGGATGCGGCAGGAAATCGCATTCCCAATGAGCAAATGCCAGGAGTGCGGGTGGCCCTTGGCGAACGTCTCAATGGGTTGGAGGTGGACTGGCATACTAGCTCTGGCGTGCGTTCTTTACTGATATTTGCCGATACCTTGCCAGCGATGCACGGCCATGCAGCTATCTGTGTTTTGGTGTTTCAAGATATTAGCAACCTCAAGCAGGCAGAAAAAGCGCTTTCCTTAGGTTACCAAAGGCTAAAGTTACTTTTTGAGACAGCTAACGACCTGCTATCGAGCCAGCAACCAGTGGTACTCATCGATAGTTTCTTCCGAAAACTAAGAGAGCAAATTGGTTTAGATGTTTACTTTAACTATTTGGTTGAGGATAACTCCCAAGTAATGCGGTTGGAGTCTTACGGTGGCATTTCTCCAGAATTGGCAAAGGAAATTGAGTGGTTGGCATTTGGTCAGGCGGTTTGTGGGACTGTAGCCCAGGAACGCCGCCCCATACCTGTAGAGAATGTGCAGCAATCAACTGACCCGAAAACAGATTTAATTCGTTCTTTGGGCATTACTGCTTATTATTGTTACCCGTTAATCGCACACGGACGGCTTTTGGGTACTCTTTCCTTTGGTAGTCGGACTCGGTTGAGCTTCACCGAAAATCAAAAGGGGATGATGCAGGCAGTGTGCGACCAAATAGCGATCGCAATGGAGAGAGCTAGTTTAATTGCATCTTTGCAACAGCAGACTGAGCAGTTACAACAAGCCAACCGGATGAAAGATGAGTTTCTGGGCATATTATCCCACGAATTGCGATCGCCCCTGAATGCTATCCTTGGCTGGGCACAACTATTGCAACGCACCAAGCTCAGCGAAACCCAAATCGCTAAAGGTATGGAGACAATTGAGCGCAACGCTAAGGCGCAAACCCAGCTAATTGAAGACTTGCTCGATATATCCCGGATGAACAGAGGTAAATTACGCCTCAATGTCCGTAGTTGTAATTTGGTGTCGATAATTGAGTCGAGCCTAGAGACTGTTAGCTTAGCCGCCCAATCTAAAGAAATCGATTTGAGATTTTCCGTCGTTCCTTCCTCAGAAACCGCATCAAAAGAAGTAGAATTCCGAAATAATCAGCATCCAAACGGCAACTGCAAAGCCGAAGATCCAATATTCTTAGTTTCAGGAGATTTCGAGCGTTTGCAGCAAATTATCTGGAATTTGCTATCCAACGCCATCAAATTCACAGCCGCAGGCGGACGAGTAGAGGTGCAATTGTCTGTAGTTACTGACATCAGCGCTTCAAGGTCTAATTTAGGGCAATCCCTTGGGCAATCCCCCAGCTTAGAACCACAGACAACCGACAAATATGCAAAAATTCAAGTAATTGACACAGGTATTGGCATCAGTGCTGATTTTCTGCCTTATGTCTTTGAACGTTTTCGTCAAGCTGATAGTTCTAGCACCAGAACCTATGGAGGATTGGGGCTGGGATTAGCGATCGTGCGTCATTTAGTAGAATTGCATGGTGGTATCATCTACGCAGATAGTCCCGGCGAACAACAAGGCGCGACATTTACAGTCAAGCTACCACTTCTCAAGAGTCCGCCTCTCAATTCCTCTGCCCCTGTGCCCCTTTGCTCCTGTGCCCCTGTGCCCCCCTCCCTGCTTGGTGTACGGGTACTAGTTGTAGATGACCAAGTTGATAGCCGTGAATTTGTCACCACAGTACTCGAACAGTACCAAGCGGAAGTTCGAGCAGTAGCATCAGTTCGAGAAGCATTGCAAGTAATTCCAGAGTGGAAACCAGATGTGTTAGTTAGCGACATTGGTATGCCTCAAGAGGATGGTTACTCATTGATTCGCAAACTGCGATCGCAACCTCCAGAACAAGGAGGAAATATTCCCGCAGCCGCACTGACAGCTTATGCTAGAGCAGAGGATCGGATGCGAGCGATCCAAGAAGGTTATCAGCTGCATTTGCCGAAACCTGTTGAGCCGGCTGAATTAGCGACAGTGGTGGCTAGTCTTGTTAGACGCACTTGAAGGGAACTCCAAAAAATAAACCACAGCTTCAAGTTGTTGAGTGTTGACGGTTGACTGTTCACAGTTAACAGTCAACCGTTAACAATAACGGTGGAATATTTTTTTATTTGTTATACCAATTCAATTAATGATTGCAACACATCCTTGGGTCAAGACGCGATGAATCGCGTCTCTACAAATGGTCTATTGCGGCATTCTTTTTTTAATTGGTATCATTTCCAAAATTTGGAATTATATCGATTCCTTTTCAGCTTGCAGCCAATGTTCTAGAGACTTACCATCTGGATAGCCGTTTTGTTGCCAGATTTCATAAGCTCTTAAACGGATTTTATCTTCATTTGGGCGATTACTAATAAAATGTTTGCAGGAATTAGTAGTGAAATTATAGGGAGCTTCTACAAAAAAATCCTGACGACCGAGAATTTTAGCTGTAAAACGGTAACAATTTTGTTTAATCGGGCAATTTTTTCCCGGACACATAGTAATGTCGTAAGGCATATACAGTAATCTTCTTTGATTTTTTAACTTAGGTGTAGCCTCTTGGAGATATAGCTGTTTTGGAGCTAGTCGCCATCGGCAAATCTAATATAAGCGGCTCTATATGTAAGTGAGAGTGTTGGGGCGGCCAAGATGCTCACCCCACTAGAGTTTGATGAAATAATGATATCTGCGATGGCTACGCCGAACTACATCACCAGGTGTTTAACAGACCATTTGTAGAGACGTGATTCATCGCGTCTTCACTCAAGGATGTGTTGCAATCATTAATTGAATTAGTAGAAGTATTGTTTGAAAATCCAACATCCAAAATCAAATCATCCCGCAATTATGCAACTCCAGAAATTTTTTTGTTGCTAAATTTTCTGTAAATATACAATGCACCAAAACTACTAGCGATCGCATCCTCAACAACAAGCGATGCCTGCGGCGGGCTGCGCCAACGCTTTTTTTACTCGACAGTTCTTGTAAAAAGCTGCAACTTCCCAGTTCATAAGTTGGGCGATCGGTGTTTTTGCTCTACAATTTGTGTTCTCAAATGCAAGTTTCCAGTTCAGAAGTTGAATGATGAAGAATAAAGACGCAACTTCGAGGGTTAAAAACGCAACGTCGAGGGTTAAAGACGCAACTTCGAGGGTTAAAGACGCAACTTCGAGGGTTAAAGACGCAATTTCGAGGGTTAAAGACGCAATTTCGAGGGTTAAAGACGCAATTTCGAGGGTTAAAGGCGCAACTTCGAGGGTTAAAGACGCAACGTTGAGGGTTAAAGACGCAACGTTGAGGGTTAAAGACGCAACGTCGAGGGTTAAAGGCGCAACTTCGAGGGTTAAAGGTCAAACCATCACCCTTTTTACTCGACAGTTCGTGTTAAAAGGTGCAAGCTTCGAGTTCAGAGGTGTAATGATGAGGTTTTGAGGTGGAGTGTAGACAACAAGGAGTCGGTGATGTTGACAACGGGTTACGCCTACGCGCTAATGCAATCCTTGATAAAGGATACATTATTAATTAGCTCAATTTCTCTGCTGCGCGTCCAAGCAGAAACTTGTCGTCATGCATAACTTTTATAAAACCCCAAATGACTAACGAAGAACTGCTGAAAATTATTGAACAAGCTGCCAAAGACAAGGTGACAGAATTAAACCTTTCTGGCAAAGGCTTAACAACATTGCCAGCGGAAATTGGACGGCTTACTGATCTGCGATCGCTTAACCTCAACAGTAATCAGCTGAACAGTCTGCCAAGGGAAATTGGAAAACTCACCAACTTGCAATCCCTCGGCCTCGGTAGTAATCAACTGAGCAGTCTACCATCAGAATTTGGACAACTCTCCAACCTGCAATCCCTCGATCTCGGTAGTAATCGACTGAGCAGTCTACCATCAGAAATTGGACAACTCACCAACCTGCGATCGCTCAACCTCCGCAGTAATCAACTGAGCAGTCTGCCAGGGGAAATTGGACAACTTACCAACCTGCAATTCCTCTACTTCGACAACAATCAACTCAGCAGTCTACGAGGAGAAATTGGACAACTCACCAACCTGCGGTCGCTCAACCTCAGCAGCAATCAACTCACCATTGTGCCAGCGGAAATTGGACAACTCACCAACCTGCAAACCCTCGACCTCCGCAGTAATCAACTGAGCAGTCTGCCAGCGGAAATTGGACAACTCATCAATCTCTGGCAGCTTGAACTTAGCAACAATCTCCTAGAACCACTTCCACCAGAAATCGAAAGTAAAGGATTGAAAGCAATACTGAACTTTTACCGTCAGCAACAAGAAACCGATCGCCTCTACGAAGCTAAATTATTGATTGTGGGAGAAGCTGGTGCAGGTAAAACTACGCTAGCCAAAAAAATTCAAGACCAGAAATATACGTTACGAAAGGAAGAAATTTCAACCGAAGGCATTGATGTTATTCAATGGAAGTTCTTGCTTAACAATCACAAAGAATTCAGGGTCAACATTTGGGACTTTGGTGGTCAGGAAATTTATCATACCACACACCAATTTTTTCTCACGAAACGTTCTCTTTATGTCCTAGTTGCTGATACTCGCAAAGAAGACACAGATTTTTACTACTGGTTAAATATAGTTGAATTACTAACCGATAATAGTCCTCTAATAATTGTCAAAAATGAAAAACAAGAGCGCAAACGGGAAATAAACGAGCGAGAATTGCGACGCGAATTTAACAATTTTAAAGAAACACTGACTACAAACCTTGCCACTGATCGTGGTCTGCCACAAATCTTAAATCAAATTAAGCATTATATTAGTAACCTATCCCATGTAGGAACAGAATTACCCAAAACCTGGGTTAAAGTACGGGAAGCTTTAGAAACAGACTCCCGCGAATATATTAGCTTGGAAGAATATCTGAACATCTGTCAAGAATATGGTTTTACTAAACAGGAAGATAAACTTCAACTCAGTGGCTATCTACATGATTTAGGTGTATGTCTTAACTTCCAAGATGATGACTTTTTAAGAAAAACTGTGATACTCAAACCTACTTGGGGTACAGATGCCGTTTACAAAGTATTAGATAATCCACAAGTCATTCAAAACAAGGGTCAATTTAACAGCAGTGATTTAGTCAATATTTGGTCTGAAGACAAATACGTTAATATGCGGGCAGAACTATTGCGGCTAATGATGAAATTTAAACTATGTTACGAAATACCTAATCGTCCTAGCAATTATGTTGCGCCTCAATTACTTTCTGCTAATCAACCTGATTTCAGTTGGGATGAATCTAATAACCTAATCTTGCAGTATAAATATGATTTCATGCCGAAAGGAATTCTTACCCGCTTTATCGTCGAAATGCATTCTTTAATTGAACAACAAACCCTCGTTTGGGAAACAGGCGTTGTTCTTGCTAAAGACCAAACCCGCGCGGAAGTGATTGAATATTACTATCAACGAGAAATCAAAATTCGCGTAGCAGGAAAACGCAAGAAAGAACTGTTAACAGTAATTACCCATGAAATGGAGAAAATCCATAAGTCTTACGAACGTTTACAATATCAAACACTTGTTCCCTGTAACTGCAATAAATGTAAGGATAGCCAAATGCCTTATTCCTACCCTCTAAGCGAACTCTACGAATTCCACGATGCTGGTGATTACCAAATTCAGTGCCGTAAAGGTCGTCTGATGGTGGATGTTCGGAGATTAATTGATGATGTTTTCTTGACTTCACAAAATCCCCAAATACTTATGTCTGAACCTATAACCAGAAATCAAGTTTTCATCAGCTATAGTCATCAAGATCAACAGTGGCTTACCAAACTTCAAAAACACCTCAAACCAATGATTCGCAATCAAAGTTTGATTGCCTGGGACGATAGTAAAATTCAACCTGGTGCAAACTGGCGCGAAGAAATTGAAAAAGCTTTAGCCGCAGCAAAAGTGGCAGTATTGTTAGTTAGCCCCGATTTTTTAGCATCAGATTTTATTGCTGATAATGAGTTGCCCCCATTATTAGATGCGGCTGAAGCCGAAGGACTAACAATTATTTGGATACCTTTGACTTATAGCGGCTATGAAGAAACAGAAATTGAAAAATATCAATCAGCGCACCCTCCTAATCATCCTTTAAACAGCCTGAACTCTGCACAAGAGGATCAAGCTTGGGTGAACATTTGTAAGGAGATTAAAGCAGCAATCCTTCGATAAAATTATGAATTTATCTCACGCAAAGACGAGGCAGTGCGTTGGGCGGGTTCCCCGACTTGAAGCAACTGCCGTGCAAAGGCGCAAAGGTACAAAGAATCAATAAAGATAATACTAATTAAAAAAATAATGCAACAAATCAACCATTTGTAGAGACGCGATTCATCGCGTCTTAACTTCGCCCAAGAATGTATTGCAATCATTAATTTAATTGGTATAATTTTGGCATTTCATATTTTTATCCAGCAACGCCAGCAGCAAATCTAATACTTTCCTATTTACCTAACTAAATAGCTTCTTAACCACCTAATCGCTTCACTTGTTGTTTGTTCGTTGGCAATTTGTAAGCATTGCTGCACAATTTCTCTAACGTTAGAAAAGTAAATGCTTTGTGAAATTGCGTAATTTTCACCCTGCAATCTATAAACTAATAACTGCTTATTTTTGAACAGCCAAATCTCTGGCACTTTATAAGGAAGATAATCATTAATATCCGTATAACTAGTAACATCTATCTCAATTACTAAATCTGGTGGAGGATCGTTTTGCCAGTCAATACGCTTCTTACCTACCACGGATCTCCAATTTTGAATATAAAAACAATAATCAGGCTCGATACCGCTAAATTCTGGCAAACTCATGGTAATGGGCGTAAATGATTCGTATCTTTGCTCTAAACGATCCAGCAAAACCTGAGCAATATTCGCTAACAAGGCGACATCTCTTCCATGCTCTGGTAGCGGTGTCATTAACAAAATCTCTCCTGTTCGATATTTAATCCGAGGAATGGCGCGATCGCCAAGTTGCTGACTAAGTACTTGATAATCTTCCCAAGTTCCCAACAGTTTCAACACCGCACCTGCTGGCAACTCGATTTTTTCTCGTGTAATTACGGTATCCATAACGATAATTTTAAAATGGTGTCTTGACTTCTAAATGCATTTGTCCTAATTGCGGATGCTTGAAAGAAAGTTCCCTGGCGTGTAGATGTAACCGATTAACATTTGCACGGCATCCATAAAGGCGATCGCCTAAAATTGTTACCCCCAATCCTCGCACATCTGCCGCATGAACTCTCAATTGATGGGTACGTCCTGTTAGGGGCGTAAACTCTACACGGGTGTAATCTCCTTCCCGCGCCATTACCTGAAACTGTGTCAAACTCGGTTTACCACGCTGCCAATCAACTTGCTGATAAGGGCGATTTTCCGGATCTCCCCACAATGGCAATTCAATTGTACCTTGCTCAACTTCCACAAAACCTGAAAGTAAAGCCTCATAAACCTTGCGAACCTGCCGCTGCTGGAACTGCTGGCTAAGTTGTCGATGAGTTTGGCGATCGCGTGCCAACAACAAAATACCAGATGTTTCTTGATCTAATCGATGCACAGTTGCAAGTGTCATGCCATCAGGTAACATATTACACAAGCGACTGAAAACACTATCTTGGCGATCGCGATAACGCCCAGGCACCGAAAGTAGCCCAGCCGGTTTGTCCACAGCAATCAGCCATTCGTCTTCATAAATAAAAGTTACCTCTCCCGCAATCCCTCCCCTATCAGGGGCTGGGGGTTTAGGTTTCAAGCCTGAGAGCAAAAATCCCATCAATGGCTGACATCGTTCGGCACATGCTCCATAAAATTCTCCCTGGATTTTATCTTGATTTACTGAAGAGGCTCCCCACCAAAACTCTGCCATTGCCAAAGGTTTGAGATGATGTGTTGCAGCATAATGGAGTAACTTCGGGGCACAACAGTCTCCTGTGCCAGTGGGTGAACCTTCTGGCATCAATTGTTGTAAAGATTGCGATCGCCCAGCAAAATTAGTCAGGCTGTAACTAGCGTGCATCTGAGCTTGTAATTGCCGTGACACTGCTTTACGCTGTTGTTTGAGTTCTCGAATCCGTGCATCTGCGGCTGCAACCAACTGCTGAAAAGGCTGTAATACTTCATTTTGCTGGCGTTTAAGTTGTCGTCGTTCAATTTTCTGTTGCCGACTTTCGGCGTCGAGTTCTTCAAGAGCAATAGCCAGGGCTTCTCCAGTGAGAGTATTGCAGATTTGCTGGCGTTTTTCTTGTCGTTGATGTTTGCAATCACGATGGCGATCGCTCATTGCTTGTAGTTGCTGCTCAAACTCACCCGACAATTTTTCGTACTGCTGGCGTTCGTTGAGTTGCTTCAAAATGAGGATTTCTTGCTTGATAGCGTCTAACTGTGCCAAAGTACGGGCTTCGTGGAAAGCAACTTCGTCTCTTCCGGGTATCGGTGGCACCCAGCCCTCAACCACACTGCAACCATGCAAAAGGCCAGAGAAAGCTTTGAGTACTCGTTGTTCGCCATTGGGCAATTCAACTAATAATATGCCATACATTTTGCCTTCACGAGAATAATAGTTATCTTTGGCAAGATGTTGCATGAGTCCCTGGGCGATCGCTTCGGACAAGGGAGTGCGGGGTAATATTAAGCGATGTCTACGACGGGCTACGCCTACGCCACTTTGAGGACAAAACCCTTCGTAGTAATAACTAGGCGATGAGTCACTAACAGCAAAATCCCAGTCTAGGAAATCGGAAACAGGGTGCAGAATTACCATACAAGGTATGATTGCCAATCTGACTGAATATCTAAAATTATTAATCATTGCTGAACAAAAAGATCCCGGACTTCTTGAAGAAGTCCGGGATCTCAGCCTTAAATTAATTCTCAATTATTTAGCCAGAAGTATTAGAATAATCGCTCTCTGGTGGATTGTTTGTTTCTGCACTTTCCGGTGGATTGTATGTTTCTGCTATTGGCTGTTGTTCATACGAGCTATCTTTTTGGGATATGGATTCATCCGGTGCTTTTACCATCCCATGCTGCTCTTGTCCTCTCAGTCCCAGATATGTGGCGGAACTGATTCCTTGTAGCGTCAGGAGTGTTTCATCAAATTCCGGCATCGCCAGATTTTTCGCTACCTCCCAAATAAAGAATAGTCCTATGGCAACTGTCCAAATAAATGTTTGGAATCGATGAAAATTTACTCCATTAATATCCGATAATATATCTAGGAAGAATCCTTCAGAAACGCGTTGAGTACCTTTTCTCTTCCTCTCATCTCCCTGTCCGTCAATTAACGAACTACCAAACGCCGTTACTGAATTAATTCCTAACAATACTAGAGATTGTTGGGTTAAAATATTGGTATAATCTCCTGTTATTCCGTAGATAATCATGTAAGAACCAAAAATTAGAAATGTCCAAAAAGCCAGTTGAGATACCGATAGGCTGAAAGGATTTTGATTAATTTTTTTTCGGCCAAGAAAGAATTGAGCAATTTTACTTTTACGTTGTTGAGGTTCAGTGTTAACTTGTTCTGGAATCAAAAATTCCTCACCATTTATCACCTCTTTTTTCGAGTAAACCCCTTCTATCCCAGAACTCCGGAGAGTGTTTCGGCAATACCTGGTGAATAATATAACAACAGCCAAAAGTAGAAGAAGACACAGCCAAAAGCGCCACGATAACAGAACTATTTTGATTTGCGGAGGGGATTCAGGATACTTGACAGGAATCGCAATTTTATTGGGACAGCCTACCCCCACTATCACGTTAATACTGTAATTACTGGCTCTACCAATCAAGGCTTTCCATACCTCTTCAGATGAGTCATTACGTTCAAGCCGAAAGGCTAACCAATTCTCATCAACAACTCTTTTTTTATTTTGATCCTCAACAACAACAATGGTGGGTTGTGCGTATACATCCTCTAGTTCATAACCATTCAAGTACAAGACTAATTGTCGAGGATCGAATGGATTTACTTTAGTCGCGGAATTTGTGGCTGCTGCCAATCCTTCAACTCTTACTTTAATGAGATCGCCCATCTTAACTCGGCTACCACGATTGTCAGCAATGACTTGTTCAGTTCTGAAATTAGCAGGAACTGAACAAGTCCGAGATGGTGCAAAATTCAGCGAAGGAACATCTGGAGTATCTTGAGCGATAGCAGCAAAGTTGAGAGAAACAATTAGAGAAAACACCAACACAAAAATAGCAGCAAATCTTTTCGTATTTCTATGCATTGAGCGGTATTCCAAAGCGATCGGTATATCGGTAGTTTAAGCATACTTCAGTCACTCCGAATATTAAAAAATTTGTCTGAAATGAAGAAGAATTCACGATTAATCAATAGGAAAGACTCTGAGGGTTCTTGCTACAGATTTCGACAATTTTGAATACGAGGGAATAAAGCAACACATAACTTCCACTAAGAAGCTGTGTCGCACTATGCCATTCCCAAACACCCAATACCTTTACTCGGCAAAGTTGCTCAAAAAACCAAAGTAGAGATGTTGCAATGCAACGTCTCTACATCTGGATTCATAGCGTAATTTAGCTGTGACCACGCTGCAATGATTATTACTATCATATTGCTCAAAGTGGGTGTAGAAAAATCTACTTAAAAGCGCGGTTCACCTTTAGTCTAGAGTCCAATTTCCCAAGCATTATCCTTTCAACTAAAGACCGCCATAATTTATCTGGAAGTATGGCGTGCAATAGAAAAAAAGCCTCGCCGTAAGGAGAGTAACGTAGTCTTGCAGAGCGATCGGTTGCTGCTCGATAAATTGTTTTTGCAACACCTTGCGGTTCTGGTAAAGAGTCATCGATCTTCTGGGTGAACTGCTTCACATTATTCACCATCTGTGTGTAATCAGGATGCGTTGCCCAAGTTGTCCCGTGATTAATAAAATTTGTCTTGATTCCACCAGGTTCAATAATTTTCACCCGAATATCAAACTGACGTAGTTCATAACGTAGAGACTCAGAAAGTCCCTCTACAGCCCATTTGGTTGCATGATAAGAAGACGTAAGCGGGAAAGCAAGACGACCACCAATTGAAGCAACATTGATAATCGTGCCTCCACCCTGTTGACGCAATACTGGAAGGATTGTTTGGATAGTGGATACAAGTCCGAAAAAATTAGTTTTAAACTGATGTTCTAACTGGTCAGGTGTCACTCCTTCGAGTGGCCCCATAAGTGCATAGCCAGCATTATTAACCAATACGTCAATATGTCCAAAATGTTGTAATGTCTCGTGGATGGCAGAAGAAATCGTCTCCGGCTTAGTAACATCAAGATAGGGATATATCGCGTTCTTTTTCTGCAACCAATTGTCCGCTTTGCTGGGGGATCTCATCGTTGCTGCAACGTTCCAACCTTTCTGGAGGAAATACTTCGCTGTTGCTTCACCAATGCCACTGGAAGCGCCTGTAATTATAACAGTTTTACTCATTTTTGCCGTTTGAAAAATCAAATTTTGCTATTAGACAGCTTAAACTGTGGAGTATACTCCACAGTCAAGTAAAATATTTGAGGTCGCTGTGATGTTGATTGGTGAACTGTCCAAGAAGACGGGGTTATCGAAAGATACTATCCGCTTTTACGAAAAAATAGGGCTAATTGCTGGAAGTGATAGGCAGGCAGGAACAAGAATCTACAAGGAATACACCGCAGATATAGTAGACCGTCTTCTGATGATTAATCAAGGGAAAGGACTTGGATTTACTCTCAATGAAATCAAACAGCTCCTTGATGAGTGGGGAAGTAATGCGATACCTGAAAGCAAACAAATCATCACCATTGAGCGCAAACTCGAAGAAATTACTAAAAAAATAGAAAAGCTGAATGAAATCAAATCATACTTAACTACCAAATTGAGCAGACTGAAGGGAGAAGTGAATGTTAATACCGTCACAAAAATTTAACGTTCGCTTCTCTTGAAAAGTCTAAATGGCTGCCAAAAAATAAAATATTCCATAAAAGATAATAACTATTCTGATGGGAAAGCGGCTGCTGCTATTTTACAAATCAAAATAATAATTATTATTACTTACATGCTCAAAAAATAATTTTTTGAGACAATTTATTCTTTGGAAGTCTTTTAAAACCATAGCGATCGCTATGACTATATTCCTCATAGGATATCTAAAATGCGAGAACTTTACCCAGCGATCGAACCTTACCGAGAAGGAAATTTACAGGTTTCTGACCTGCACACTATCCATTTTGAAGAGTCGGGTAACCCCCAAGGCCAACCCATCGTTTTACTGCATGGGGGGCCTGGTGGTGGATGTCCACCTTTTTATCGCCAATATTTCCACCCAGAAAAATGGCGGCTGGTGATGTTTGACCAGCGCGGCTGCGGTCAAAGTAAACCCCACGCCGAATTACGAGAAAACACCACTTGGGATTTAGTCAGTGATATCGAAAAACTGCGCCAATATTTAGGTATAGAAAAATGGACAGTCTTCGGTGGTAGTTGGGGTAGCACTTTATCATTAGCCTACAGTCAAACCCATCCTTCTCGATGCACGGGATTAATTCTTCGTGGTATTTTTATGCTCAGACAAAAAGAGTTGCGATGGTTTTACCAAGAAGGTACTAGCTATATTTTTCCTGATGCGTGGGAAGAATATTTAAAACCAATTCCTATAGATGAGCGTCACGATTTGATTGCAGCATATTACAAACGCTTGACTAGTCCAGATTTAGAAGTTCAATTGACAGCGGCGCGTGCTTGGTCAATTTGGGAAGCTAGTACAAGTAGACTTTTTTTCGATCCAGAACTCATGCAAAAGTTTGGCGATAGTGAATTTGCCTCGGCTTTTGCTCGTATTGAATGCCATTATTTTACCAATAAAGGATTCTTTGAAACAGAAGATCAATTACTTTTAAATATTGACTGCATCCGCCATATCCCCGCTGTAATTGTTCAGGGACGTTATGATGTAGTTTGCCCGATGATATCAGCTTGGGAATTACATTGTGCTTGGTCAGAAGCCGAATTTATTGTGATTCCTGATGCCGGTCATTCCATGAGCGAACCAGGAATTCGTAGTGCTTTGATTGAAGCAACAGATAGGTTTGCAAACTTACAACAGTAGAATTCTGAATTCTTCTTCGGACTTTTTCAGTAGCATCGAAATGCACAAGAGGAAGATTTGATCTGAAAAAAATCTTTCATGACTCGTTTAAGCGAACTAAACTTAACCCACCTGATAGCCTGATTAACTTCTACCCACTGGCGTTTTCTTTTACTTGCTTCTGGATAATCTTCACTCAGGATATCCACTGGCAATAAATACATTTTGACCCGGTAGGCTTTACCTTGTTTGCGGTATTTATAAGTGCCCAGCCGATTGGTATCCACCTGTCCAATCACCCCTGCTTCTTCCCAAGCTTCTTTGGCTGCTGAATCGGGCGGACTCATTCCTGATGGAATATCTCCTTTAGGAATTACCCAATGCTGATGGTTACGAGTTGTAATCAACAAGATTTCGACTTTACCATTGTTAACTCTATAAGGAATGACTCCAGACTGTTTAAAAACTTTACTAATTTTTCGACCCATGTGACTTACATCCTGTACTGTTTAATTGTTTTGTACAATGTTTATTTCATAAAGTCGAGAGCTGAGACCGGGTAATTTTTGATTATTTTAGTGAAACGGTAAACGGTAAACGGTAAACGGTATTACTTGATTTCGGATGCAGTCTTTCGTGTTCAGAACTTTTTGGGCATCCTAGACCTAGACAATGAATCTTTGTTGCCCCATACTTATCCAGTTTAGGAAAACCCTTGTCCAACAGTGGTCTTCGATCTGCAATCATTTTACTAAAAAGTACCCTACTTCCCTGACTCACAAAACGCTGATTAATATGAGCCTACGAGTCACAGGGGTGATTCTCGTGTCGGCGGGAGTCAGCTATATTCATGTCATCTCCAATTTGGAAACCCAAACCAAAAAGCAGCTAGAAAAATACATTGGTGGAAGGTGTGGGGAGTGTGGGAGGAAAGATTTCTTCCCCATCCTCCCACACCCCTGGATTTCTCACAAATGAGAAATCCAGGTCTAATCCAAGCAACTGACGAATGAACAACTTCAGGCTGAGGTTTTTCCTGTAGACTTCCTTAAACCTCTCTCGGCTTTCAACGGCTTCTGTGTTGAACAGCAATTTTTCCAGGTATACTAAATCTGCATCTGTTAACGGGATATTGCGTTTGAGTTTGGCGATCGCTGCGATGATTCTTTTGATACATTGATGCAAGGTCAATTGCTAGCCTTTTTATGCCCCAAGTGCCGCTTCCCCAATCCCTCCACCCAGATTTACCTCTCACCGCCCTTGCGCCTATGCAAGATGTGACAAATCTCAAGTTTATGAAGGTCATTGCTCATTACGGCAGCCCTGACTACTTCTTCACTGAATATTTCCGTGTCAATGAGACTTCACGGCTCAATCGTAGCATTCTGGCGGCAATCACCGAAAACGATACAGGTCGTCCTGTTTTCGCTCAAATGATTGGCGAAAGCATTCCCGATTTGGTCAGAACAACACAAGAACTCTGTCGCTACAATATTGCAGGCATTGACTTAAATATGGGTTGTCCCGCACCCAGAATCTATCGTAAACAAGCTGGGGGTGGATTGCTCAAAGAGCCAGCAAAAGTAGAGCGCATTTTGGGTGAACTTAGGCAAGCAGTCAATGACAGACCTTTGAGCGTCAAGATGCGCTTGGGCTTTGAAAATACAGATACCTTTTACCAAATTCTAGATATCATCAATCGCCACAGCATTGATTTGTTAAGTTTGCACGGTCGTACAGTTGTAGATCGCTATCACGGGTCAGTCAAGTATGATTTAATTGCCGAAGCGGTCAAACACGTCAATTGTCCAGTCCTTGCTAACGGAAATATCTACTCGGCAGCACAAGCTCTATCGGTGCTTTCCCAAACAGGCGCAGCTGGTGTAATGGTAGGACGTTGGGCAATCGGTAATCCTTGGATTTTTCATCAAATTCGCCAAGCCTTGCGCTCTGAGCCGATTATGCCTGTTTCTTTAGTAGAAGTACGCCACTACATTGATCGTTTATGCCAAACCCCAGAAACACGGAATATTTCAGAACGAGCGCGTGTCGGCTACCTCAAACTGTTTCTCAACTACATTGCCCTCAGTGTTGACACCCAAGGTCATTTCCTGCGGCTGATGCGGCAAGCGCAGACTGAAGTTGAACTTTTTCAGATATGCGATCGCTTTCTTGTTGCTGACACTACACAGACTTTAGCCTTAGCTCCTTACTCTGGTATTTAACTATGGTCTGCTTGCTGGGGGTTGAGAACACTATTTATCAAGAAAGGCAGAGGGCAGAAGGCAGGAGGCTCAGTTGGAATACTGTTTTCTGCCCTCTGCCCATGACCAAAGGGAACAAGGGTTTAAGACGAATGGCACTAAGAAAAGCTGAAACCTCGTCAGGGCAGGGTGTGGGAGGTGTGGGAGGTGTGGGAGGTGTGGGAGGTGTGGGAGGTGTGGGAGGTGTGGGAGGTGTGGGAGGGGTGGGAGGTGTGGGAGGATGGGGAAGCATTAATTCTCTTTCTCCCCACACTCCCCACACTCCCCACACTCAAAAAGCAAGTTATATCAGGGCTTTGCGATTAACTTAGTGCCATTCGGTTTAAGACCCCCACCAAATTTTCAATTTGGTGGCCTCAATTAAGTACGGTATTGAATCCCCTTCTAAATTGAACATAAAAGCCTTCTGCCCTCTGCCTCCTGCCTTCTTCAATTTCCACTGCAACAATTTTTGTTGCTGCTAATTTGACGAGACGTTAAGGCAGGTTTAACCGTTTACGCGCACCAAAGCGAAACAGTTTGTCTGGTAATATCGCTCTCAAACGAGGCAACCATTGTGCTTCATGTCCAACACGGTAGCGTAATCGTGGTGATTGGCTCGAAGCAATACAGACAACTGCTTGTGCAACTTTGTCAGGATTATCGCCTTGTGCAATTGCGCCCTGGACAGATGAGATGATCGCATCGCGCACGTTATCGTAGTCACTACTAATTTTCGTGGGTTGTAACATGGCTTGGTTGAAGTTGGTTTTGAAATAACCAGGCTCAACTAAAGATACTTGAATATTAAATGGGTCTAATTCTACGCTCAGTGCTTCACTATAACCTTCAATTGCAAATTTGCTAGCAGAATAAAAACCTTGACCAGGTGCGCCAATCAATCCTGCCAGCGAACTCATATTGATAATATGCCCACTACGCTGCTGTCTCATGATGGGCAAGACAGCATGAGTCACACGCACAACACCCCAAAAGTTGGTTTCAAAAATCTCTTTGGCTTGTTCTAAAGAAGTTTCTTCAATCATACTGGCATGAATTTGTCCAGCATTATTCACAAGTACATCTATGCGGTTAGTGCGTGTAAGCAACTGACTGATACATAATTTTACTGAAGAATCAGACGTAACATCCAGCGTCAACATTTCTACGCCCTGTGAGGCTGGATGTTCTTTGCGACTCGTACCAAAAACACAATAACCCACAGCAGCCAGTTTTTGAGCAATTAACTGCCCAAACCCAGATGATGCACCTGTTACTAGCACGACTTTTTGGTTAGTCATCAGTTTTTAGCTATCTGCCTTTTGTTCATGATATTCCAAGATATGTTCATATATCTCCTGTGGAAACTGTAAGTTTTTATAAACATTACAAGCATCTTTTTCGTCAGGATTAGGGCAGATGGGAAACTCTTGCTGAGACTGCCATTCGAGAATACGCTCTCGTGGAGGCGGATTAGAATCTTTCAGTAAACCGAAAAGTTTTGCGATGCCTTCTCTACGAGACGCTTTGCGTAGTTTGCTTCTCCGAAGGACTACAGCGGACGTAGCCATCGCTCTCATCAATTAATTCAGCCAAAATCCGCCTATTTTTCCATCTTTAAAGCTAAGTCTGGCTAAGACATCATCACTGCCATCTTTAAATGTCAGTTTCCATAAATAAACTTGATAACCTTGCTGATTCAGATTTCCCAAGAAAACTGCCGAATACCCTTTTTTGAGGCGAGGAGCCAACTGTCCACTAACTTGTGTAAATGTTTGCTTTGTAATACCTTCTTTGAAAGCAGCATTTCCTTGAGATATAAACTGAGTGTAATTGTTTTTTTCAACAGCATTTATTAGGCTTGTAAAAGTTTTTTGCACAGACTGTTCTGGTTGATTACTATGAGTTGCTTTTAATTGCTCATTCACAGCTTGCACATTTTTTGCTACAGCTAAAGTCAAAGGTGACATGGTAACAACTGCTGCAACTACAAATCCCATTTTATTCATTTATTTTGTTTACCTTATTGAAAACTTATTTAGTTAAATATATTCGTAAAAGCAGGGTATTAAACTGGTATTATGCCAAAAATCAAAGAGTGCGTTCGCCCTTGGCGTTGGCGCAGCCATCGTTGCCTCCTTGACTCACACAACCCCCACCTCGTCTGTGCCGTTCATCTTGGTGGGGTAGACTATGATAGCTGCCTAGATTTTCGAGAATACCCCAACGCCGAACAGCCCATTGATTAAATCTGATAAAAGCCATCATAAAGCATTCCATCTGAAAAACTATAGAGGAGATCGCGGCTACAACATCCAGGAGCGATCGCCCCAAGTTTTGAGCATTTCTTTTCGCCACTTCCGTACAGACAAGGCTTAATCACATCCCTACCTACTTCCTTTTAAGTTTGTTGACCACTTTTTAGCCGAGCGATATCACGCAATGGTGGTGCGCCAAACAAGCGACTGTATTCACGGCTAAACTGTGAGGGACTTTCATAACCCACATGATGACTGGCTGTTGCCGCATCCATGCCCTGCCCCAGCATTAAACGACGGGCTTGTTGGAGCCTGAGTTGTTTTTGATATTGTAAAGGACTCATGGCAGTGACAGATTTAAAATGATGATGAAGAGATGACGGACTCATGCAGGCTTCACGAGCGATCGCTTCAATCCGAAATGGCTTTTCATAGTTCCATTTGAGCCAGTTAATCGCTCTGTTAATCCCCTGAAGCTGTTTATCGGCTAAGGCTATCTGTCGCAATCGCGCACTTTGTTCGCCTGATAGCAAACGGTAGAGAATTTCTCGTACAACCAAAGGCGCGAGGATGGCAATATCTTCGGGAGTTTGCAACAACCTTAAAAGTCGGATGGCTGCATCCAGCAGTTGGGGACTAACAGGACTTAAAGACAAGCCCGGTGGTTGTTGGTTAGCAGTAGCGTCTAGTTTTGCCTCCATCATCAGTGTACTGAGTTCTCCCGGATCTAAATCTAACCGCAGGCATAGATACGGAACGGTTGGCGTTGCTTCAATCACTTGACCGACCACAGGCAGATCGATGGACACTACCAAACATCGATCTTGACCATAAACATACAAATTGTTCGCCAACATCACCTGCTTCTTCCCCTGAGCGACAATGCATAGAGCAGGTTCATGGAGAGCATGGAGAGGCGCAGTTGGTTCGGAGGAGCGGATTAAAAACAATCGCTCGATCGCTGTGGCATGGACACCATCACCTTTACTGTTCTGTGCAATTAAAGCAGCAAGCTCAGAGTGCTGCTTTGTAATCGTCTGTTCCATAATCTTGCTTGAAATCTTTTACCAGACTAACATTCAGGGCAGCCACAATATATTCAGCCACTTGTGTCAGTCTAGCTTTTGAGCATAGGCAATAAAAAGAATGCAGGATTAGGCAAGAATTGAGCAGGTTCAGATTACCGTATCAGGTTTTGACTCTCTTAAATTAAGAGTGTGCCGGACAATCAATCCAAGCTTCGGCGCAATATCGAACTATTAGATACCTCAACTAATTGATTTTATGACTACCAACCAACAAAAAGTCGTATTGATTACGGGCGCAAGCAGCGGCATCGGTGAAGCAACAGCACGTTTACTCGCTCGCAAAGGTATCCATGTCGTGCTGGGCGCACGGCGTACTGAGCGCCTGGAAACCCTCGTGGCTGCCATCCGTTCTGAAGGCGGCTCCGCAGAATACCAGACTCTCGATGTCACTAGTCGTGCTGACTTCCAAGCTTTTGTGGAATTTGCTCAAAGCAAATTTGGGCGCGTTGATGTCATTGTCAACAATGCCGGCGTCATGCCACTCTCGAAGCTAGAAGCGCTCAAGGTTGATGAATGGGACTGGATGATTGATGTGAACATCCGTGGCGTACTCAATGGCATCGCCGCCGGACTGCCAGTGATGAAACGTCAGGGGTTCGGCCAGTTCGTCAACCTGTCCTCCATTGGTGGACACGCCGTTTGGCCAACCTCCGCCGTTTACTCAGCTACCAAGTTCGCTGTCCTGGCGATTTCGGACGGACTGCGCCAGGAAAATACTGACATTCGTGTGACAGTGATTTCACCGGGTGTAACTGAGTCCGAACTGGCCGATACTATTACTGACACCGAAGCCAGCAAAGGGATGCAGGAATTCCGGAGAATAGCACTTCCGGCTGAGGCTATTGCCAGAGCGATCGCCTTTTCCATCGACCAACCAGATGATGTGGATGTCAATGAGATTATCGTGCGCCCTACGGCTAGCCCGTATTAAACTTCAACGGAATTTTCGATTAATATCAAGCCTGATACATAGCGGATGCTGGTGAAGCTAGTGGTTCGCCAAGGAAACTTGGCGGGGTAAAGGGTAAGGGGTAAAGGGAAAAGGTTTTAATTCCTTCCCCCTTCACCTTTCCCCTTTTCCCAGTCCAAACCTAGCAATTTTGGGTTGGCAGACTACTAGAGTAGTATCCACAGCCACGCCTGAATACCTAAATTTTTTGGGAAAAAATTATTTTCATATTGGGTTGGGGGCTGGGAATTGAGACCCCAACCCCAATTCATGGTTTGAGTACAACTTTGATACAGTTGTCTTTCCTTTGATTGAAAATTTCGTAGCCGTGGGGTGCTTGTTCTAGCGGTAGAGTATGGGTGATGACAAAAGAGGGGTCTATCTTACCATCTTCGATGTAACTGAGTAACGCCGGCAAGTACTTATGAACGTGGGTTTGTCCCATTTTGAATGTTAAGGCTTTGTTCATGGCAGCGCCCATTGGCACTTTGTCTATGAAACCAACGTAAGCACCAGGAATTGAGACGTGGCCACCTTTACGGCAGGCAAGCATTATTTGTCTCAGGGCAATTGGTCGGTCTGTTTCTAAACGTACTGCTTGCTTGGCCTGGTCATACAAATATTCCAAATCCATACCGTGTGCTTCCATTCCCACAGCATCAATACAAGCATCCGGCCCGCGACCACCCGTCATTTCTTTAAGGGCTTCTCCAGCATCGATTTTCTCATAGTTAATCGTCTCGGCGCCGCTGTATTTCTCGACTAGCTCTAGACGTTCGGGAATTCGATCGATTGCAATTACACGTTCAGCACCAAGTAGATAAGCACTCTGAATGGCGAATTGTCCCACCGGGCCACAGCCCCAGATTGCAACGGTATCACCAGGCTCAATATTGCAGTTTTCTGCTGCCATGTAGCCTGTAGGGAAGATATCTGTAAGAAAAAGTACTTGTTCGTCTGTGAGTGTGTCAGGAATTTTAAACAAACCGACATCAGCAAACGGCACGCGGGCGTATTCGGCTTGACCTCCCGCGTAACCACCCAGCATGTGAGAGTAGCCAAAAAGACCAGATGGAGAATAACCCATCATTTTTTCTGCTAACCAAGCATTGGGGTTAGAGTTATCGCACAGCGACCACAGGTCTTGTTGACAGAAATTGCAGTGACCGCAGGAAATGGGAAATGGTACGATGACGCGATCGCCTTTTTTCAAATTTTTAACAGCACTGCCCAGTTCAACGACTTCACCCATGAATTCATGACCCATGATATCCCCCTTTTCCATTGTGGGGACGTAGCCATTGTAAATGTGCAAGTCAGAACCGCAAATTGCAGTTGTGGTGATTTTAACAATAGCATCACGCGGATTCAGAATTTTTGGATCGGGTACTGTTTCGACTCGCATATCGTTAGCACCGTTCCAGCAAACTGCTTTCATTATTTTTCCTCTTTTGTATTAGTCATTAGTCATTTGTAATTGACTAATGACAAAGGACAATAGCGCAATATGTAAGCGCATTAGCCTAGTTAATTCAAGGCTGTAATCTGACTTTTATGCAATTGTCTTTTTTGTGCTTGAATAACTCGAAACCATGCTTTGCTTCCGTGAGGGGCAAGTGATGTGTGAATACAATAGATGGATCGACTTCACCTTTCAAAACGTAATCCAGCAAGATAGGCATATACTTCTGACCAAACATTTGTCCCATCCTGAAGGTCATAGCTTTGTTCATGGCAGCACCCATCGGTATTTTGTCTACAAATGCACCATAAACACCCATAATTGAGAGAGTGCCAGCTTTGCGACCGCTTACTATCATTTGCCGCAGTATGTGGGGGCGATCGGTTTCTAGACGAACCGCTTGCTTGGCTTCGTCGTATAATCCTTCTAGACCAGAGGCGTGGGCTTCTAATCCCACTGCATCAATGCAAGCATCGGGGCCGCGTCCTCCGGTCATTTCTTTGAGTGCTTCCCCAGCATCAACTTCTTCATAGTTGATGACTTCTGCTTTGGCAAAATCTTTAGCTAGTTGTAGCCGTTCGGGAAATCTGTCAATACCAATGACGCGTTCTGCACCCAACAGATAAGCACTACGCATAGCAAACTGTCCAACCGGGCCGCAGCCCCAGACTGCTACGACATCTCCAGGCTTGATATTACATAAATCTGCACCCATATAGCCAGTGGGAAAGGCATCAGAAATTGGTAGCAGCTTTTCGTCAGGAATATCTTTAGGAACTTTGATTGCGCCCAAATCAGCAAAGGGTAAGCGCACGTATTCTGCAAAAGCACCTGCATAGCCACCAAAAGCGTGGGAGTAGCCATAAATGCCTGATGTAGAATAACCGTAGACTTTTTCTGCCATCCAAGCGTTGGGGTTAGAGTTATCGCACAATGACCACATCTGGCGTTCGCAGTAGAAACAACCACCGCAACCAATCATTGAAGAAACAACAACGCGATCGCCTTTTTGCAATTTCTTGACTTCACTACCAATTTCAACGATTTCCCCCATAAATTCGTGACCAATAATGTCACCTGCTTGCATCGTGGGAATGTAGCCATCATAGATGTGCAAGTCAGAACCGCAAATAGTTGCTGATGTCACTTTGAGAATAGCATCGCGCGGGTTAAGTATTTTGGGGTCTGGCACTGTTTCCACCCGCACATCGTTAGCGCCATACCAACACACTGCTTTCATGACTATTTCCCTTTACCTCTTGGTTGACCTTCTGTTGTGGCAATTTCGCCTGCTTCCATCAGCATTTTGAAGTGGCGTAAATCTTCTGTCAGGTTATGTTTTGGGTCTTCACCGAAGAGTTTAGCGATCGCATTTCCAATCGCACCACCAGGCGGGTTATATTCCCTAACTACTTTCACCTCAGTACCACGATTACCTGGCGCTGGCTTAAACTGAACTACACCAGAGTTTTGAATTTCTGCACTTTGAACCGAAGCCCAAGCAATTACTTCGTTTTCCTTATCTTCAACGATGACTGCATCCCACTCTAAGTTTCTATCTAAGAGTCCTTCAACAATCCAGTGAGTTTTCTTCTCGTCGTAGACCTTTACTTCTTTGAGATGCTTGATGAAGCGCGGTAAATTTTCAAAGTTACGCCAAAATCGGTAAAGTTCTTCTGCTGGTTTGTTAATGGTTACAGTCTTTTCAACTTTGACTCGTTCGCTCATCTTCATTACCTCTTGTACTTGCTGGTTATATATTTTTTTGTTGTTTTCTATAAAAGCTTGAAAAAATTTATCTACACTTCTATATTTTTTAAACTTTTATTTGGAAATTAATTGTCTTTCAATAGTCTTAGTTTTTCAACATTTTGCTACTGCAAAAGTAGTAATTAAATTTTGAATACATAGTTAGTTTTTTGTGTTCAGATTTATCCTAAAGCTTGAGTTAGGGAAGTGACAGTAAGTATTTTTTGCCCCTTGACAACCCAATTACTTCAATTTGCTAACACTAAATTTCAGCAAATAGGAATTGATAAATAGTCTACCTAGAGAAATGAAAAATCACCTCAACCGTAGGGTAGGGTGTCTGGACTGTATCCTGCTTGTTAATTCTGCTCTTTATTAGTAGCCTAAAAGTATCAATAATCAATCTTTAGGGTGATTTAATCCTCAAAATAGGGTGAAAATAATACTTTTATATTTTGATTTTGATTGTTTATTGCGATGTCTGAGACAAGCTTGACTAGATAGTTGCGAAATTAAGGGTGCGATGGCAAGACAATAAAATTTCCGGTTGATTCTAAATGCTATTTAGTTTGAAAGAAAAATATTATAAAATATGTATTCCTAGTTTTTTCTCCCTCAATGGATTTCTCTGTGGAATCAATGGAAAATCCAAAATCTAAAATTACTAGGTTGTTGTAATCTGCCGAAGAAAGCCTATATTCAAATCTAGCTTATTACCTAGCCATAGGGCGCGATCGGTGTGGTCTGTTAAATCGTCGCCGGTTTCAGGATGAACGAGAATATCCAAACCTTGACGATTTAGCATTAACCAGGGGACGACTTTATCAAACTGATTTGGTAAGAAAGCAACTTGATACATTCCTTGTGGGTGGGGGCCGATAGGCTGGTCAAACCAGCGTCCAAGCTTTACGTTAAATCTAGCGCCCAATCCTTCACGCACACGGGCGGCAACCTCACGAGTTGCGGTATCAAAGTAGACATGAGCGTGAAAACCAACGATCTCTGTAGTATCTTCTTCCATTGTTTCTAGCTCCACTTTTTGCTCTCAACTCTAATTTTTTCACTCAAAAAGCGTTGGCGTTGTCCCAATTTTACCAAGTAGCGTGGAGTTAGCGATCGCTTACGTAATAATTATTTCTAAAAATCTTTGTAACACACCAACTGATTATAGAGGTGTACAGCTGTACGCCCCTATAATCAGTTGTATCTCTATATCAACTATTTCTTAAACTCATTCCACCTCAAAAATACGATGCATTTCAGTTAACAGTCAACAGTCATCCATGACTTACGCAATTTAATACTTAGTTAACGCTTGAAGCACTTCTAGTTTCTTTAACAAGTTCATCTTTTTTAGCGGTAACAGAAAGATGCACAATATGTACTGAACAAGGAGCATGGTGAAGAACATAGTTACTCACGCTACCCAGAAAGAATTCAGTCAGTCCAGAACGACCGCGACGCCCCATCACAATTAAGTCGGCGTCATAACTACGTGCTAAGTCACAAATAAGGCGACCGGGATTCCCAAGATTTTGTGTAAATTCCGTAGTAATGCCTGCTGTATTAGCTTGGGCACAGAAAGATTGTAACATTTGGATACCTTGAGTTTTAAAGCTCTCCCACTGCTTTTGGTATAACTCGAAGCTTTGGCTGTTCAATCCCGGATAGTAGTCAAAATTAGATATCATAGGTACATAAGGGCTACCTTCTTCTTCTGGTGATAAGACATGCAGCAGCATTAAGCTAGCTTGTGTTAACTGTGCTAAACTTAACGCTTGGTCAAAAACTTTTTGCCCTACTTCAGACCGATCTAATGCAACTAAAATCTTTTTAAACATATAGACCCCCAGTTCTATTGGTAATTAATTGGTCTTTACGATTTGGGATTTGCAGATGCTGGATTGTTATAAATGAGCAACCTATCTGCTATGTTTGCTGACTTTTTGAAGTATTTTGAATAACCATGCAGTGCTGACACTACAATAATTGCAGTCAAACAATCGCTGCGGGGTGTCAGTTTAGCAACTTTTGAATTTTAAATTCCTGAAACGTTTTAGTTTGATAGTTATATTTATAGCAAAAGAATTTGAGGTACTTGTGAAGAAAGCAAACGCATTTAACATTTAATCTTTCTTCAAATAGCCCAGCCTGAAATTGAGTTTGGGACTAGGGTGTATTTATTTTGACGCTCAACAAGCTGCTTTACAAAAGTTAATTGCGAATACAGCAGATTCCAGCTTGATGAGGTACAAACCAATGTTTTTAAACGCAAAGGGTCGCGGAGTTAAGCGCAGAGGTACACAGAGGTTTTCTTAGTTACGCATTAATAAAATGGTGTACTAACTAAGTAGCTCAGTAGATTAGGAAATGCTATTTTTACCTGAAACACGTTGTAACTTTATTTTTAGCTTACTTTTTGGCGTTGCTGAATTTGAATATGAAACTCAAAAATCAACTCTTCTCAACTCTTACTCTCTGCGACTCTGCGCGACGCCAGTCGCTACAACGGAGGGAACCTCCGCAACGCGCTGGCTCCTCTGCGTGAGCTAAATTC
>JAVRCH010000021.1:0-55777 GCA_034530795.1 Nostoc sp. DedQUE12a | reverse complement strand
ATCCATTCTCCTTGCAATCTCCCCTGACAATCAAATTCTTTACATCGATCGCTCCTTCGGCATCCCACAACCACAACACTGGAATCCTCCTTTCCACCTCCGAAACGCTAATCCCGATTTTCGCTTGGAATTTATTACCGCTTCCGATCCCTGCATCCTTCGCCCTATCGAAGATGCTTTAGTCAATACTTTTAAACCTACTTTCAACTTTCAACGTATAGACGAAGATTTGCGCGAATATTTACACAGCATTATTAATTCAATCCCTCTACACCTTTTAGACCGCATTCGTTCCCTACTCAACAACGGATTTTCTCCTGAAGATATTCACCATGCTCTCAACACTTTACATTTTCACTCACACTCACACTCCAAAAAATCTCAAATTCCCGAACAAAATAAAAACCACAACGACCTAAATCTAAATCTCAACACTTCTCAAATCACCGAAGCTATCGCTACCCTCACAGCCATCACTGAGCGAATTACAGCAATTGAACAACGTTTACTAGATGCTGATGCTGGTACTTCTCAAAAACCAACTATTACTGAAAAAGAAGAAGATAAAGATAATCAGACTATATCAATATCAACATCAACATCAACACCAAGCGCACCTTTATCAAAATCTTCTAGAAAACTAGCTAATCTAAATCAGCCTTTAAAAGGCACTGCCTCTGCTGAACAATTACCTCAACCTCTCGGAACAACTGAACTTTCCAAACGCCTGCAAATTTCTGTCAAACGCCTTGAGAAAGTCCGCACTCAATATAAAAATTCTCCCCAAAGGTTTTTTAAATACACCTTTAATAAAGAGAATCGTCTTTTTGGCTGGATTTACGACCCTACTCAACAACTACATATCCCCCATTTAGAATTTCCCGCTTCTGTTCCTCCTAGCACCACTAAAGAAACAGAGAGCTTACCCCTTACCCCCGATATCACTCAAAAATCCCAACCTACTACACCCACACCCAAACCAGAACCAGAAAAATCATCCACTAAATCTAAATCTACATCTACTAATAAATCCAAACCAACATCAACCAAAAAGCCTCAGCCTAAACCTGAGCCTAAACCTGAGCCTGTACCTGAGCCTGTACCTGAGCCTGTACCTAATCTCACTCTCATTCAATCTCAACTCGCAAAAAGATTCGGTATTAGCTCATCAACTCTCAGCCGTAAACGAACCGCTCTCTCAAACGGCTATATCTCTGCTCAAGATTTTGATTCCTGGTGCCGAAGTAAAGACCCCGACAACTTCACATGGACTTATTCTGAGCAATATCAACATTACTCCTGCAACCTCTAATCCTTAAACTCCCTCAATTACAATTCTTTAATTAACTCTTCTGCTTGTGCTTGTGCTTGTGCTTCTGCTTCTGCTTTCTCCAATTTCATTTCGTATGCGTGATAACAACTGCTGCCATTTGGCTTTCCACCTATTAGTTGAACGATTGCAAAAAATGCGTAACCATCCCAATGACCATAAATTTTTCTATCACGTGCATATAAAACGTGCGTTGACAACCTTATACCAAAATTATTTACTAGCTCATCAGTAAATGCATTCTGCTTATATAACAAGCCCCTTAGTCTCATCTGGTTCTTTACATCTTCCTCATTCCCAATCGGGTTTAATAAACCTATAAATCCAAATCCTTCATCCCATAACTGACCGTAACCGAGCTTTTTCGTTGATAGCTCAAATCCTTTGGAAGCCAGAAAATTTTCTAATTTCTCCAATACCCATGTTGGAGTGCTAGCTTTCAATGTAAAACAATCTGTGTGGCAACGTACACAGTAACCATCAGTTATTTCCCGTCCTACTTTCATCGCATCGTAAACTCTTTGCACAGCTATACTTGCTGCATTAAAAGCAGCACCCCATTTTGTACCATATTTTTTGGAAGCTAACATTCCAAATGCTCGATGCTTAAACCATTTTGGCAAGTGCGGCGACCACTGCCGTAATCGGTCTATGGCACCACCATCTGGCTCAAATGTAGTATTTCCATTTTTATGCTCGAATAAATACAAAGTAGGCAACTGGCATAGGGATGTGAAAAATGCAGATTTGATATCCCGATCAACCAGCCATTGTGGTTCATGCTCTTGAAAATACTTATAACTCCAGTACTCATCTGAAGCTTCCTGCGCTTTGAGTAGTATTTTTTGTCCATAGTAATAAGGGCTTCTCGGCGCTTTCTTGTCACACTTTTGAGGATCAATACCAATTATTTCCTTCCAAAACTTTTCACCTAATATGCCAGGAGTTATATCTGTATTAAGAGCTAATGAAAATCCAAATACCTGGGCTAGATCATAAGTTTCCTTTCGTAATTTCTTTCCTTCTTCACTCGGATTCCAAAATACTGCTAGCTTTCTATTACCTTGCTTGACAGTAAAACAAACTTTGGCTCTGGAAGCTTGCACATCGCCTCCCATTTTTGAAGCGAATTCCTGGGCATCTGCTTCTGTTCCCCAATCAACTATTACGTTTTTAAGACTTTTAACCATACAAACCACTATCTGTATCTATTAAATCGGAATCTTCATAATCCTCAAAATTAATCGACCTTCCCGATCCTGATGAGTTAGGGGAATCATGATAATACTCTAAGTAAACAGCACCTCCAGTTTGGAATTTTAATTTCATCTGCGCCTGAGAATTCGATAAATTATCTTGTAGCAAATAGCGATACAACCGTTTATCATCAATTCCCGTTATGGAACTTCCCATACCCCTAAAGGCAACACCATTCTCTACCCCCTCTTTGACTACTGCTTTAACTTCCTGACCTTCTGCTTTCCCATTCACTACAGCTTCACTAAATCTCAATTTGGCATTAAAAACTGCATCTATTTTATTCTCTGCTTTAGCTCTTTTAGCCAGTTCTACACTCTCAATTTTTGCCTCCCGCGGTAACTTTTTAAATTCTTCTGATGTTTTTAGATATTCAGGTACTTTTGCATTTTTATTGTAGGTAAACATTGTACGAAAGGCTTTCGAGTTAGGATTGGCTGTAGGACTAATCCATTTTGATGCTGTGTCTTTGGTGACGTTAAATGTCTCAGAAATTGTATCCCGTAAGCTTTGGCGTTCTATCTTAGTCATCTTACCTACAGACAATCTAAATTCTCGATCGCGCCTCATTAACTCTTCTTTATTATCTGGTTCTACATCTCTCCTAAAGCTCATTCTCTACTACCAATTTTATCTATTTATTTTTTTTAAATTTTAACTCTGCTTTGGTTTATAATAATTATTTTGGATTTTTTGGAACTCGGAATCAATATCAATTCCTAAGTGCTTGAAGATTTTAGGTAAATAACCTTTATCTTTCAAACATTTATACATGCGACGACTGAAATCTCCATTTTTCGCGTACAAAAAAAGTTTCAAAGCTAATATTTCTTTTACTTCTGCCCAGCCCAGACGATGACAGTTAGTTAATCCTAAAACCTCTAGATGCTTTTTCAGAGTTTCAAAATGCCGAATTCCTAACATTTCGCGTATTTGTTTTTTACTGAAATATAACTCTCCGTCTATCTCGTAAGATTTTACTTCGTATACTTGATAGGTCATACCACCTCAATAGTCATATTTTTATTAAACTTATTTTTTCACTTTTCAATATAACATAATATGCAGCACAGTGCAGCACTTTATAGCCAAAAAATGTTATTTTATGCAAGAATGTGCTACTTACATACCAAGTGAGGCATGATAAAGGAAGAGTTTATATTTACCCTGCTATCAATGCCCTCTAAGTGGAGAATCACAGTTACTTTACCCGAACGATTCAAAGAATTTTTGGAACAGTGGGCTGAAGATGAGCATCGCTCCGTAAGTAATCTGGCTGCAAGCATCTTAATTAACGCTGCTGAGGAAAAGATATCCGAATCACAACAGGACAACCAAAAGTCCCAAACTTCCAAAAAACCCAAGGCTAGACCTAAATCTAATTCTCACAAAACTACATAACTCAAACCAGTTTCATCGCAAAGTCTTCTGTGCAGAACAAAGTTTTCCCGGAACGGGAAATTCTCCCGTGGTGCGATCGCTCCAATCAATATGGTATTAGCCCACGGTATACTGTGGAGCAAAAGCGTTGCCTTTTTCACCAACAGCGTCATTTTTATGCCATATTTTCCCGTTCCGGGAAATTCTGCGTTGTAGGATCGCTAGTTAAAAAACAACAATAACAGTAACAGCGATCGCCCTTGATTTCAGATTTGGCTGTTTAGTGCTATCCGATATCGAAAGCCTAGCACGATAGAGGACTGATATCAAAAAGCAATTTTTAATAATTTATTCCGGCTTCTGTCGATACCACTGCCCATCAATTTTAATCTGCCACTGGCCTGCTAATTTTTCAGGCGATAATTTTGGGGCACTCTTGGTGGGTGCGAATTCGATTTGACCGGACTCCTCCTTTAACATCCACTCTGGAATCGGTGGTAACCAATGCTGCCAACGTTTGTACATTCCAAGAGGACAGTACTTTGCATAAACTCCGTCACGCGATCGCAGTTCATTAATTTCATCAATATATCCTTTGGGTTTGCCCAAGCCCAAGATGCCTGTATCAATATCCCAGAAGTGCGCCCAACCAATACCCTTACACGAGACTTCAAAACCACGTTCTTTTAGTGCTGCTAACATTTCCTCTTCAGCACGACGGGTCATTTGGGCCTTTATGCAAAAGCTATCGGTGTGCGATCGCAACAAATCATCTCCCACAATATTGGCTAGAAGAGCCTTTGTTTCGTAGACTGTGTAGAGGGCTTTGTGGACGGCGTTGAATGCCATACCGTAGTTGAGCGCAGGACGACATCGTTCTTCCCCTGAAAATGTGGCGGGGTTGATTTGATAAAACCTTAGTTCATGGCTACCTATAATCTCTAACATCCGAAATCTGAACCATTTCGGTAGTTGTGGATTTAATTCCCGAAGTTTTTGCATTGCACCACCGTCGCTGATAAAGTAGGGCTTGCCACTTTTAACTCCAGGGTCACACAGCATTAGAGTGGGTTGTTTGAGCAATGCTCTGAAATGTGCAGACTCGATATCTAATTCGATCGCATAGCCCTGCGGCTGCGGGGCTAAGTAAAGGTGATGCCAGTGGCTACTATTTCCCAACAGTTCGTAATTAAATCCATACAGTTCATCGGATTTTTGGACTTGAGACAAATCATCCATGTCTAATAGTTGTGGGCGACTATTGACCAAATAGTAAAATCTGTCACCGTACCTTTTGGTTTGCTGATTGATTGGTAGCTTCAAAACGTGACGAACGAAAGCTTTAACCAATCTCTCTGGACTCATCTCCTGGGGGGTGAATTCTTCAGGCTTTTTGGTGAGTCGGGCGAACAGTTGTGCCAACTTTTCAGATTCTTGTTTTACTTGTTGGTGGTGTTTTTCCGGACGCCACCACCAGATAACTTTATTCCCATGTTTAACACTAACTGTATTCTTAGACTCGTAGAGTTCTGCACCTAGACCTAGTTCTCTCCAAACTATTTTATAACGCCAAAAATCAGTTCTGAGTTCATAGCTTAGTGAGGTTTTTTGTTCACTCATAATTAAATTACATCCTCCTATCCCAAAATGGTATAGTTGATATATACACAGCTATACATCTATGCGTAGACAAAGCAATTTCAAGCTCCCCGAAGAGCTAATTACAGCACTCCAAGAAAGAGCCGCAGTAGAACGCACTACGTCTACAGATTTGGTTATTCAAGCACTAAACTCGTTTCTGAATAATTCAGAAACAGACGTTTCACGTATATCGGATAGTATACCTGATCTAGTACAGCGTATAGAACACTTGACCCAACGATTGAATCAGCTTGAAGCTAATAAATATATCAATTTCATGAGTAATTCTCCCTTGTCTGAGGCTCATGGTATAAATCTTGGTATAGACAGCGATATCACCCTTCATCCAACTGATTTACAACAGCAGTTTGCAGATTTAATCAAAATGGTTGAAGAACTTGTGCTGCAAAACCAAAATTTGTCCCAACGAATTGCCGCACTGGAAAACTCCTCTGTAGAACAACAGATTATTTGATCCAGATTACGCTGCCAGATTGTTTGTTAATAGCTATAATCCTTCTCTAGTGCCATAAATAAGGAATTTTTATTGTAATTCTTGCGATCGCTCTGACTAAGAACAGCAAGGATAATCTGGCTATTACTTTCTGGCAGTAAAGCGTTAATTTCCAAATTGGGATTAATTGGCGATCGCTTTTTCCCAATTTGGGAAAAATCCCAACTAACTCCCCTTCATCATTTACTTCGCGCATAGTTGAGTTGATCGCCAGAACCCCCTTTGTTGTAGTGCCAATTTTTCTGAAAATTGGCACTACAAAATCTGAGATCTCAGCATAATCCAAACCTTTTACCATCCCCAGTAATATGCGGGATGAACGTGCAGTTATCTTCCGTTTCTAAATTCTAAAATATTTAATCCTTAGTAATTACGTTAAGTAATTAAGTAATTTAGTTAACCAAATTTATTTCCTCAAACGCTTGCTCTAGAAGGACTCAGGGAATTTCAGCTTTTTTTCTGCCAGTGCAGTTAGCCAATTTTTATGGCAACTTTTCCCAATTTGGGAAATTCTTCGTTGTGCGAACGCTAGTTAAAAAACAACAATAACAGCGATCGCCCTTGATTCCAGATTTGGCTGTTTAGTGCTATCCCATATCGAAAGCCTAGCACGATAGAGGACATCAAAAAGCAATTTTTAAGAATTTACTCGAGCTTATGTTGATACCATTGCCCATCAATCTTAATCTGCCAGTGTCCCGCTAATTTCTCAGGTGATAGTTTTGGGGCGCTCTTAGTGGAAGCAAATCCAAAAGTCAGACACTAATTAAATAAGCGCAGTTTCTTTTTAATTCATGCTTCAAGCTAAAACAAAATTTATGTCACCCATTGGCACCAGTCTTCCATTAATCCCCACAAAACGAAAGAATGAAAATACAGTTTGCTTTTGTTTTTTACAATTCTTAATGCTTCCAAAAAAGGTGAGGATTAAGGTTAAAACAGTCAACGCAAGTATTAAAAAATCTGAAACCATTGAATAGTACACACGTATCAATTAAACTATTTTTAAATGATGTGTGCAGATATATGCCTAAAGCAACTCGAAGATACACTGTTAACAAGTTACGCCAGCACTCGCCTGACACCAGACGAGAAAGTGCTACTTGTCCATATACCTACTCAGTGTGGGAAAAGACCAGGTGTAATTCTTAGGGAAGCATTTCGGTTCTATCTCGCACAATCTATTTTGATTGACACGCAAAAAAATAGACGGAGGATGCCGACAAGCTAGAGGTTTTAGAACCACAAAGTTTTTGCCAAACAACCACCCGCCCAATCAAAATCAAAATAGTATTACTATTTTGAGAAATGTTACCTCTATCTTACCCTTGGTTCCCGGCACAATGATAGAGGCTTACGTCTAAAAATAATGGTTACCTCCAGGAACGCGGGTTTTACAAAAACTTAATCAGCTTCGGCATCCTCCTCTGGGAAACATCACAGCCTATAGGAGAACGGAAATGTTTATTCAAAAAATAAATTCCCAAAATTGGGAAAATTTTAAATTGGCTTCTGGAGGTGCGGCGTAATGGTAGCAGCACAAATGGCAACTACGTCCGCACAACAGACACAGGAAATTAACACAGCTACAAAATCCAGATCACAGCCCAAAAGCTACTTCAAAATCTGCTACGACCCATTAGCAGTTTTCTTAAAAAGCTCAGACAAAGCGATGTTTGTCCAACACCTGCACTTTTGGCATGAGAATGAATATTCAGGCTACTTGATCAAAGATGGCCGTAAATGGATTATGAACGGGTACGAGGAATGGAGTGACAACTTCCCTTGGTTAACACCCAGAAAGATTGGGAACATAGTTCGCTATCTAGAACAAATCGGCTGGGTCATCACTAAACGATTTTACGATCTCAAGCGAAACGTTGGGTTTGTACATAAATGCCCAAGCTTACACGAAGATAATCAGCGAAAGTGGTACTGTTTGAATTACCAAAAAATCTATGAGGACACAGGCTTTGACCTACTTTTTGGTCAACAAGATGGTGAGCCAACCTCCCCACCCAGTCGTCGTCAACGCAGTCCCAAAGCCAATATACCAAAACAAGATGTTGCAATATATCAAAACAAGATGTTGCAATCTACCGAAACTGCACAATCTTCTTATATAGAAAATCCAAAAAACTCCCATACAAATTTGGAAGAGAATTTTGAAAAAAATAAAGAAGATAGCCAGGAAAAATATCAAGATGGTATTACTGGATCTTGCACTGAGTCGTTAGGTCAAACAGAGACTTTGCATCTAACGAAAAAAATTACTCATGGAGGTCAATATTCCGCCGCGCCGCGCAACAAAAATTCACAAAAAAATCTTGAGTGGGATTGGCTACCGAATGGGCCGTGGCGTACTGAGTCCGGCAAATTAGATGATAACTTCTTGAACGCAGTTGCAGAGAACTGGGTGAAAAAATACGGCGGCACTTTAACTGATAAGCGCAAAAATGTAATAAAGCATTTCCGCAATGATCCAACAAACCTGCCTATTGAATGGCAGTGGTATCAAGATACTTTTATTCATCGGGTAGCCAACATCCAGGTACGGCAGTCAGGTGGCATGGCCACAGCTACTGATAAAAAAATGATTGTCAAAAATATTAGGGCGGCGTTGCCCCTGCCAGAAGAGATGCGGGTCACAGAAACTAAATCCCCTGAGCAGGTTGTAGAAGAGATTGCTCCCTATGCCTTGCCAACAATTCAAGCCGTTAAGAATACGATCGCATCTGCGGTGGATGTTCCCGCCGTTCTGCCTTCTGCCAAAGAAACAGAATTCCCACAACTGGAACCGCAACAAGAAGTTGATTGGGATGCAGTTGAGATTAAAACTCAACAATTTGAAAGGCAACAAGCTTCTATACCAGAAGACGGAGAAAACTCTGAAGCTTACGCCGTCTATAACATCAGTCAGTCAGATAGAGATTATTGGAGATCTGTAGCACACAGTTCATCCGCCCAACCTAAACTTCAGGCTGAACCAAAAGAGTCCAAGTTGGATGAAGAGGTGAAAGAGTCTCCTAATAGCGAAAGTTCTGTGCCGCCCGTCCCAAAACCTCATCCGTGGTCGCAGGAGGGTATTGCTGCAAGGTCAAAAGCCCGACCTCTTCGGATGAATAAACTGAAGATGGCTGGCGTGTCTGGCCAGAATCCAGGTTTCGAGTTTCTTCAAGAGTGCTGGGACGATGATCCTTCATTGCAGATACTTGTCAAGAAGTTGCTAGCGAAGTTTCCGCAGTGGAAGATCGTTTGTATAGATGGGAAGTTGATTGATTGGGAGGAATCACGGATTGAGCCGCCAAACGATCGGGGCGCGGAGCATTATGCGAATTCAGAGGTTGACCCAAGTTTGAAAACTCAGGAGCAGAATACAGGAGACGATACCCCACCCATTGATAACTTAGTTGACGCGGCATCGGAGCCTAATCCTTCGCTGCGTGTAGATGCCCATGAATGGAAGCAGCACGACAGGGCTATCTACTGCGGCGAGGAGGTATCACTGCAAAGGGTAAGCGCAGATGACAACTCGGTTTTGATTCGCCATCAGAATGGCGATCTTGAGGAGGTGCAGAAACTTCTACTATTCAAACCAGAGTCGGGCGATCGCAGATAAATAACAATTCCTCATGTTTCTGGCTCATCACACCCATCACAGCGTGGTCATTAAATCCCGTGTGATGCCTGGTGGACTGTGGCTGGGGCTGTGAAGGGTCAAATAGTCTCCAATCACGCTCCCGTCACAAGCAAAGAACATGATTTTTTCCCGGAACGGGAAATTTTCGCCTGCCCCTCCGTCAGAACATCATACGCCCAAGTTATCAATTTCTGTTGACTTCTTAAACAGCTTTGATAAAAGACTTTTAAGAATATGTGGAAAAAGCGCGGGGCCTGGTAAAAATACAATACCCAACTGTTGCATTAATCCCAGTGCATCGCCAAGCCCCCAATGCTCAACAATTAAGCCATTTTCAACACGATCGATATGCATGATTGATAACTGAATTTGCTTACCTGTACTTGGAATACCTTGGAAGTCACTAAGATGCGTTGCTTTCCATGTTCCACAAGTCACGACTTTATCTCCTGCAACAAGCACTTGGTCAAATGTATGTTGACCGTTCTTAAAGGCTAAGTAGAAAGCCATGCCGAACTTTTTAAAACCTTCACTATCAAGAGGATCTGGTATGCCAGCCATGTGAGCAACAAAATTAGGCGACACAAGTGCGAAGGCTTGACTAATATTCCGGCTGTCGAAAGCTCCATAAAACTGAAGAACGATATCTTTATTTTGCTCAGTTGGACTTATTTCTCTACACATACAGCCGATAAAGTAGCTTATCTAATAATTTATCGTCACAAGGGGTAAATAATTTCCGTTCTGAAAAATTCGGCAACTAATTTCAATGACAAATGCTTTTCTGGTATTTATAATTTGCGATTGCGCTTATCTTCCGGGGCATGGATCTACATGACTGGTACATGGTACTTTTTGCAAATTGGGAAACTCCTGAATAAACTACACTAAAAAAGCACTCATGAAAAATTCATAACCTTTCAGGATTTTCACCATTCTCTTTTGAGTTCCCGGTAGAGGAGCTTAGAGTAAGGGCTTTATCACACAACTCATGTACAGTGCATCTCAGACAGCAGAACCTACCAGGGAGCTTTTCCACATCCAGAGCAACACATCTCTACAACTGCCACCAAATTCTTCTGTAGTTTGCATCGGTAAACCAAACGACCAAAAACCACCGGATATTGATGTTTCTGGCTTACCAGATTCGGATGTGGCCTCACGTATCCACGCACAAATTTGGATCAATGGGGATGAATATCATATCAGCGATTTGGGCAGTTCCAATGGCACATATATTAATGGTGTGAAACTTCAACCTCAAGTTTTTTCTCCATTGCAACCGGGAGATAGAGTTTCTTTTGGGCAGGGAGACAAAATAACTTTTATGTTTAGAGTGCGGCAGCACTCTGTATCTGGGACAAACTCTGCTCCAACAAAAATTACAGCACCTACCACCAGCAAACAACAACAGGAAGATCAAGTAATCCTTGCTAGTAAACTTATTGGTTTAGGGCTAATTTTAGCAGGCATTACATTTTTAAGCACAAGCATTTATGTCAGTATTTATTTACGTAGCACACCTGGAATTCTACTGTGCATGGGAGGTGTACTAGCTCTCAATTGGGGTGGGCGTGATAATCGAAAACTAGGATGGGTGTTAATTGGGATAGGGATTGCTCTATTTCTTGCCAGTGGTGTTGTAATTGGCTCTGTGTCACTGTTTTCGATGCTTGTGTCTTTCGCTGGCATCTCATGCGGATATCAATTATTTTCAACAGGAAAAGTGTTCAACTTTAATCCACTGACCCTCCAAATAGTTAAAAAATAAACTCAGGCAGGAGTTAATTGGCGATCGCGATTTTCCCAATTTGGGAAAAATCCCGACTAACTCCTCTTCATCATTTACTCTTTAAAAAGTATTTTTTAAATTAATTTATGCCAACTCTATATACTTATTGCCTTCCTCACGACACAGGCGCTGCACCTAATCCGTTTTGGGGTATCTGTACACTTGTTATCTGTAAACCTAAAATTCGTTTAGCAGCTAAAGTAGGAGACTGGGTTGTAGGAACAGGCCCAGTTAAATCACCCATTGGCAACTTAAAAGGGAGAGTCGTGTATGCGATGGAAATTACACAAAAAATGACTATGCTAGAGTACGACAATTTCACTAAAAAACAACTGCCACAAAAAATTCCAGATTTTTCTGCATCTGATAAGCAACTGAGAGTGGGTGACTCAATTTATGATTTTTCCCATAATCCAGACCATCCTAGACTACGCAAAAGCGTGCATTGTCAGAGCGAGATAGAAACAGATCTGGGTGGCCAGTACGCTTTATTGTCTAAACATTTCTTTTACTTCGGCGATCAAGCTCTATTATTACCAAAAGGGCTTATAGATAATATTGTTATTCAAAGACGAGGATATCGTTCGCACAAGAATGATCCTTATGTCGAAAGGTTTTTAGATTGGCTAAATAATTTAAATTTAAAGCCAAACCATCTCTACGGTAATCCATTCAGTCAGAACAATTTAATTGGCGCTTGCATACAGCAATCTTGCTAAATTTTGCTAGACCATCTCTACCAAACTTCAACAGCAGACTTCTATTTAAGTCTTGTCACTCTTAAAGCCCATTTAAGTTAGTTACCAGCGATCGCAGCTTTACGTGCTAGCAACTCAGACACTTGCCACGGTGTACCGTGGGAAAAAACCCATTCATCATCACCCGTTGAGTTGAGTAAAGTACACTCAATTACCATATCTTGAGCCACCATGAAATACTCGGTTGCGTTATTAATCTCCTAGCTTGAGGCGATCGCTTTGGTGTATGAATGAACGATAATTATTCCCGGACTGGGAATAATCTTCCTCGCACTCCCTTGATAATCCTGATGGTAAATTACGGAATAATCTGTTAGAAAGATATTTAACTTAGGTAGCAATCTACACCCTAAACCGCCAAGCGCTCTATGGAGAATAACTGACAAAATGTTAGTATCGCCAAACTTTGGATTTTTAGAGATCCATGACCCACAGTTGGTGCGACTGGGCGCTTTAGCAGAAAAATATTTTACTGATGACCCCAATACTTGTTTAATTAAACTGCGTCAGTTTGGCGAACTCTTGGCGCAACTGATTGCCGCTAATGTGGGAATGATGTACAACTATGACGAACGGCAAGTCGATTTAATGCGTCGCCTGCGAGATAAAGGAATTCTTAAAGGCAAGGTATATGAATTGTTTGATAAATTGCGCTTGGCTGGTAATAATGCAACACACGCATTTGCAGATGACCATAGAACTGCACTCAGTAACCTGAAATATGCACGCCAACTAGGAATTTGGTTTCATCGAGTTACTACCAAAAATCCTGATTTTAATCCTGGTCTGTTTATTCCACCCCAAGACCCAGCAGTAGAGACTCAGGTACTCCGACAAGAATTAGAACAGTTGCGTTCTGAATTGCAAGCCAGCCGCACAGTTGCAGAACTAGCACAAATTACTGCCCAACAAGAAGCACAGCGACGCATATCAGCAGAAGAATTAGCACTCATAGCCGAGACAGAAAAACAAGCTGCCTTAAATCACCTTGTAATTATTCAAGCCACAGCAGAAAGTCAGCCTGCACAAACAATTCAAGAAACCATCCAGCGTTCCCAGCAAGCAGGAGAAAATATTGATTTAGATGAACGCGAAACCCGCCGCCTCATCGACGCTCAACTACGGGTAGCTGGTTGGGAAGTAGACTCAGAACAGCTTACTTATAGTAACGGCATTCGTCCCCAAAAAGGAAAGAATTTAGCGATCGCAGAATGGCCTACAAATGATGGACGTGCTGACTACGTTCTGTTTGTAGGGCTTCAGGTAATGGCTGTAGTCGAAGCCAAACGTCAAAGCACCGATGTTTATGCTGCCATCGACCAAGCCAAACGTTATAGTCGTGGCTACAAAATTAAAGATAACGAAACCTTACCCGGTGGCCCTTGGGGAGAATACAAAGTACCTTTTGTCCTTGCCACCAACGGGCGAGAATTCTTGCGACAGTTGCAAACCAAAAGTGGCATTTGGTTCTGTGATGTACGCCGCCCTGAAAATATCCGCCGCCCTCTGACGACTTGGTACAAACCGGAAGCTTTCGTTGATGCCCTTAATCAAGATGTAGACCAAGCACATGAACGGCTTGCCGAAGAAGGTTTTAACTATAACCTGCAATTGCGAGATTACCAAATTAAAGCAATTCAAGCCGTTGAAGCCAGATTAGCCCAAGGTTTTAGAGAATTATTACTGGCAATGGCAACGGGAACAGGTAAAACTAAAACCTGCCTTATCCTGGTTTATCGTCTCCTTAAAACCAAACGTTTTCGCCGCGTTCTTTTTCTGGTAGACCGCACAGTATTAGGAGAACAAACAGGTAATGTTTTTAAAGAAACGCGAATAGAAAATCTGCAAACTTTTGCTGACATCTTTGATATCAAAGAATTAGGTGAAGCTATACCAGATAGAGATACTAAAGTTCACATTGACACTGTACAAGCATTTGTTAAACGTATTCTCTACCCAAGCGAGAACACAGCCATTCCCACAGCTGACCAATATGATTGCATTGTTGTGGATGAATGCCATAGGGGATATTTACTAGATAGGGAATTAAGCGATTCAGAACTTACCTTCCGCGACTTTAACGATTACATTTCTAAATATCGCCGCGTCCTCGACCATTTCGATGCTGTAAAAATTGGGCTTACTGCTACCCCTGCACTGCACACAACTCAAATATTTGGTGAACCGGTTTACACCTACAGTTACAAAGAAGCCGTTATTGATGGACACCTCATCGACTGTGAACCTCCAATTCGCATTACTACTGCCCTTTCAGAAGATGGCATAATGTGGCAAGCTGGGGAAGCAATGGAATATTATGACCCCATCACAGGCTCCATTGATTTAGTCCATGCCCCGGATGAAGTCAAAATTGAGGTAGAACAATTTAATCGGCAAGTTATTACCGAGGAATTTAATCGAGTAATCTGTGAAGTTTTAGCAGCAAATATTGACCCTTCACTGCCAGGGAAAACTTTGATATTTTGTGTGAAAGACGATCATGCTGATATTGTTGTTAACTTATTAAAACAAGCCTTGATTGACCAGTATGGCAGTGTGGAAGATGATGCAGTTGTCAAAATTACTGGCAAGGCAGACCAACCATCTCAATTAATTCGCCGTTTTAAAAACGAAGCTAATCCTAAAATTGCAGTCACAGTGGACTTATTAACCACTGGCATTGATGTCCCAGAAATCTGCAACTTAGTATTTATTCGGCGGGTGAATTCGCGCATCCTTTACGAACAAATGTTAGGACGGGCTACCCGACGCTGTGATGAGATTAAAAAAGAAGTCTTCTACATTTATGATGCTGTGAATTTATATGCAGCCCTGTCTCCTCTCTCCACAATGAAACCAATAGCGGTTAATCCCAATATTTCATTTACCCAACTGGTGGAAGAATTAAATACAGTCAATGACAGCACTGCTGCGGTTACCATTGTTGACCAACTTTTAGCCAAACTGCAACGCCAGCAAAGAAAATTAGGGGATAGCAACCGAGATAATATTGAAGCCGCAGCCGGGATGCCGATACCGGAGATGATAAATCACCTGCGTCAAAGTGAAAAGAGACAAATTCAAGAATGGTTTAGACAACGCTCCGCGATCGCACAAATGTTAGATGCTAGAGATGGTGGTAGACAACCGATACTAATTTCTCGCCATGCTGATGAATTGCGACGGGTAGAAAGGGGTTATGGTAATGCCCAAAAACCAGAAGATTATTTAGATAGTTTTGGCGCATATTTACGGGAGAACATTAACAAAATTCCAGCTTTGACTGTAGTTACTACCCGTCCCCGTGAATTGACTAGGGCGCAGTTGAAAGAATTGCGATTAATGCTTGACCAAGCTGGATATTCAGAAAAAACATTGCAGGTAGCATGGCGGGAAATGACTAATGCTGATATTGCTGCCTCAATAATTGGATTTATCCGTCAAGCCACATTAGGGGATGCTTTGGTTCCTTATGAGGAGAGGGTGGACAAGGCTATGAGGAAAATCCTGGCTTCTCAAAACTGGACACCACCCCAGCGTAAATGGTTGGAGAGAATTGGGAAGCAATTGAAGGTGGAAATTATTGTAGATAGGGAGGCTTTAGACCAGGGTGAATTTAAAACCCAAGGTGGTGGATTTGTTCGATTAAATAAAGCTTTTAATGGCAGTTTAGAAGATATCTTGGTGCAAATCAACGAAGAATTGTGGAGAGAGGTTAGTTAATTGTTCAAAACCAGCTAAAAATAATAATTGAACACTTAATTCTCCTTCAGTATGAAATCTCTAATTGAATTACCAGAAAAATTTAAGTCAGCGGCATCTGTGATAGCAGCTTCTGAATTCAATAACGTTCGGTATGAAGTTATCCTGCAAGCAACACCGCCAAGTGAACCGGACAGTATTTTTATTGATTTTGAATGTTATTCAACCGAGAATGAGCCAACACCCGGACAAATATATGATTTATCTTTTCTAACCAGATACAATTGTTTAAGATTTAATTTAGACATTATCATTAACTCTGGATTCTTACTACACCGTGATATTAGCAGTTATACTTGGTTAAATGATGATGATGAACCCATTAATTTTTCTTCTCCTACTTCCAAGCAATTTGAGAAAATTTCAGCTAACCTTTATCCACTATTTCAAGATTATTTTTTTTACTCCTCATAACTTATATCTGGGAATTTAAATTAATCCAATTTAAATGAGCGACATTGTGTTATCAATATTAAAAATTTTCCCCTATTGACACAAAGTGTGCAACTATTATAGGTTTGGTATCTTTACTTTGTATTTAAACTAATAACTTGAGCGCGACCACTGATATCGTCCAAAAACTCTGGAATCTCTGCCACGTCCTGCGGGATGATGGGATTACTTATCTTGCATACGTTACAGAACTAACTTACCTACTGTTCCTGAAGATGGCGCAGGAAACAGGAACAGAAAGCCAAATCCCAGAAGGCTGTCGCTGGGGTGATTTGGTGGTGAAGGATGGCATCGAGCAGATGAACTTTTACCGCGCCACGTTGTTGGAGTTGGGTTCTAACAGTCCACCACGGGTGCAAGCCATTTTCGCTAATGCCCAAACTGCCCTGAAAAAACCGCAAATTCTCAATAAGCTAGTTAAAAGCATTGATGAACTTGACTGGTACTCTGCTAAGGAAGAAGGTTTAGGCGATTTGTATGAAGGACTTTTAGAGAAAAATGCCAGTGAGAAAAAATCAGGGGCAGGGCAATATTTTACGCCGCGTCCTTTGATTGATTGTATGGTGGAATTAATTAAACCCCAACCGGGGGAATTGGTGCAAGATCCCGCAGCGGGGACAGGTGGCTTTTTAATTGCCAGCGATCGCTATATTAAAAAACATACTGATGATTTATTTGATTTAAGCGAAGCAGAACAGTCGTTCCAGCGTTACCAAGCATTTTACGGCATTGAGTTGGTGCAGGATGCCCACCGACTATTATTAATGAATATGCTGCTACATGGCATTGAGGGTGCTGTGGACTTGGGCGATACTCTCTCTAGTGAGGGGCAGCAGTTACCAAAAGCCAACGTTATTTTAACTAATCCTCCCTTTGGGACGAAAAAGGGCGGTGGGTTGCCTACGCGGGATGATTTTACATTTCCTACGTCCAACAAGCAATTAGCTTTTTTACAGCATATCTATCGCGGACTGTTACCCGGAGGACGGGCTGCGGTGGTGTTACCTGATAATGTGCTGTTTGAGGATGGACAAGGGCGTAACATCCGTGCCGACTTAATGGATAAGTGCAATCTGCATACAATTTTGAGATTGCCTACAGGGATTTTCTACGCTCAAGGTGTGAAAACTAATGTGCTGTTTTTCCAACGGGGAACAACGGAGAAGGGTAATACCAAGCAGGTGTGGTTTTACGATATGCGGACGAATATACCTGTTTTTGGTAAGCGGACTCCTTTAACTAGAGAGCATTTTAGTCCCTTTAAAGAAGTTTACGGGGATGATGCTAACGGAGGAAGTCCTCGTGTTGACCAAGGAGAGTCGGGACGCTGGCGCAGATGGACGCGGGAGGAAATTGCTAAACGCGGCGAAAATCTAGATATTACTTGGCTGCGGGATGAAAGCTTGCAGTCGGGGGATAATTTACCCGAACCGGATCTCATTGCAGCCGCTATTATGACGAAGTTACAAACGGCGATCGCGGAGATGGAGGCTTTGACGGCGCTGCTGTCAGGTGAAGCGGAAGCGGATGAAGTTTCACTTCTAGAATAAAAATACCCAATCACAATAGAAATTGTAATAGTAGTGGGTGAATAATAATGAGTCCAGAACAAGAGTTATTAACCAAGTGGCGATCGCTTCCACAAGACAAACAGGAGGAAGTTTTAGATTTTGTCGAATTTCTTCGTTTGAAAAACTCTGTAAATAAAACCCCCTTGGGAGAACGTTTGCGGCAAATTCGCTCTAAGATTGTTGCTGATGGTGAGCCTTTATTAAGTCGAGATGAATTGACACTCCCCCGCTAACCGCAAAGCGGTGTAGTGGGAGATTCTTGCTTCTCAAAAACACGCTTTTTAGTACAAGTACCAACGAGTCTTACTGCTTCTCCACAAGCTTGAAGTTCGGTATGTCCTACCGTATTTGTTGACAGTATTCTTATCCCTTCTGCTCTCAAGTTCCGTGATGCGTTTTCATCTCTGTCATGGGTTGTTTGGCAACTTGAACAAATCCACTCACGGATGCTTAAATTCAGTAAATTATTCTTATGACCGCAGCATGAACAAAGTTTTGTACTGGGAAAGAATCTGTCAACCTGGATAAAGCTACCTCCTTCTCTCTCTAGTTTGTAACCGATAAAATTAAGCAGCATACCAAAACCAGCATCATGTATTGACTTGGCTAAGTTGGTACGCGCTAACCCTTTGACACAAAGGTTTTCAGCTACTATGACTTGGTTGTCATCACATAACTTTCGTGAGAGTTTATGGAGAAAATCTTGTCGAATATTTGATATTTTTTCGTGAACTTTGGCTACTACTTTAACTGCCCTACGCCTATTGTTAGACCCCTTTACTTTACGAGATAAAGATTTTTGTCTAATTCTTAGTCGTTTAGCATATTTTCTAGTAGGCTTGATTGGATCAACTTTGTAGCAGTTTTCACCGTCAAAGACAGTTACTAAGCTGTTTAGCCCAAGGTCGATTCCTGATATCTTACCTTGCTTGTCTGTGGTTAATTCGTCAGTCTCGAACAGTATGGCTGCAAAATACTTATCTGTACTCGTTTTAGAAACAGTTACAGATTTAATTTTGCTATTGACACTCTTGGAAAGACTAGCTTTAACCAACCCAAGTTTAGGGAGTTTTAAACTGCCTTCCTTGATTGAACAGCTTTCAGGAAAACGGATTGACTGCTTTGAGTGCTTGCTTTTGAACTTAGGGAATCCAGTACGTTTTGCAAAGAAGTTTTTAAACGCAGATTCTAAATTCTTGAGCGATTGTTGTAAAACAGCAGCAGTTGGTTCTTGTAGCCATTCATAGTCAGACAGTTTCTTCAACTGAGTCAGGTCTTTAGCCATCTTAAGGTAAGTCATTCCTCTCCCAGTTTCTTGATATTGAGTATTAGTTTTGTTGAGGTAAAAATTCCAGACAAAGCGAGAACATCCGAAGCTCTTGGCTAAGGATATTTCTTGTTCTTTACTTGGATAAATTCTGACCTTCAATACATCTAACATCAATATGACAAAGCGAGAAACTTAGTGAGGCAGTGTGCAGAAGAGGGGGTTTCCCCCATGTAGCTTGCTTCCCCGAAGGGGTACAACTACCGGTGGTAATATACTACTTACCGCTACTTCTTGTCAATATATGTACAATCATGGTTTCAGGTCTGTTTATAAACTTAACGCTCATATTGTTTTGGTTGTGAAGTATCGCAGAAAAGCTATCAACACAGAAATACTAAACAGACTAAAAGAAATAATCACAGATACCCTCAAAAAGTGGGACTGTACCTTGCTGGAATTTAACGGCGAGGCAGACCATGTACACTTATTAATTGATTACAAGCCTGATAAACCCCTCTCAACACTGATTGGAAATATTAAAACAGTGAGCAGTAGGTTAATTCGCAAAGAATTCCCTTGGTTGGCTAAAAAATATTTCTACAACAAACCTTACTTTTGGACTGGTGCGTATTTTGTAGCCAGCTGTGGGGGTGTCACAGTTGAGCAATTAAGAAATTACGTTGAGAATCAAGAACAACCAAAACGATGATTCTCTGCGCTCAGTTTTATACTGGTCGCAATTCATCATCCCGTTACAGCGAAGCTTAACGGGAGTCCTCTTGCTCCATTAAGATAGAAAAAGAAATTGCTAGTCGTCGCGGTGGGTTACAGGAAAAAGAACAAAGCCTATGCATCGAGTAACGAGTATTAATATAGTTTCTCTTTTTGATTAATCATGAGAAGCCGCTAGAGTAACTTTTTATTAGGAGAAAAATACGATGGATAGTATAAAAATCCGGTCGCATGTGGGTAAAGATGGTATTTTACATTTAGATATCCCAGTAGAAATGCCAGATACAGAAATTGAAGTTACGGTAACAATTCAAAGAGTTACACCACAACAACGGGGATGGATGCCTGGGTTTTTTGAAGAGGTAATTGGTGGTTGGGTAGGAGAACCGTTAGAACGGGCAGAACAGGGAGAATACGAAACTAGGGAGCAGTTATTTTGACTTATCTGCTCGATTCAAATGTCTGTATCCGCTTAATAAATAATAGTAGTCCTGCGGTAACAACTCGACTGGCATCCCAACAACCAGAAGATATTTTAATTTCTACGATAAGCCAATTAGAACTGTACTATGGTGCTTACCGTAGCGCCCAACAGGAGAGAAATTTAGAGATATTGCAACGTTTTTTTAGTCAGTTTAATATCATACATTTAGATTCAGCAGCCGCAATAATAGCGGGGAGACTTCGAGCAGAGTTGGCTGCTAGTGGTACGCCGATTGGCCCTTATGATGTGCAGATTGCTGCTATTGCAATAGCGAATAATTTAATATTGGTTACGCATAATACGCGGGAATTTAGTCGGGTGAATGGGTTGCAGATTGAGGATTGGGAGGAAATGGAGTGAGTGAGGATAAATATCAATTATCTAAAGTACCGGATGCTTGGATCTGGACTACTACTAGTGAAGTGTGTTCATCTGTAAGAGATGGAACTCATGATACGCCTAAGTACGTTGAAGAAGGAATTCCATTAATAACGTCTAAAAATTTAAATAAAGGCAAACTTGATTTTTTAAATGCTAAACATATCAGCCTGGAAGACCATATACAAATAAGTATACGTTCTGGTGTAGAAAATGGTGATGTTTTATTTGCCATGATAGGAACGATAGGAAATCCTATAGTAGTTGAAACTGAACGAGAATTTAGTATAAAAAATATAGGTTTATTTAAAAAAAATGAATTATTTATTATACCGAACTATTTAAAACACTGGTTATCAAGTTACCCTTTTGAGAAGATTTTAGAAAATCGAGCTTTAATCAAAGGAACAACTCAAAAATTTATTCCTCTGGGAAACTTAAGGATTTTTCCTATCCCCCTCCCACCCCTCAACGAACAACGCCGGATAGTTGAGAAAATAGAGGCGCTGAAGGCTAGGAGTCAGCGAGTGAAGGAGGCGCTTGAGGATATTCCTCAACTGCTAGACCAGTTCCGTCAATCTGTCCTCGCCGCCGCCTTTCGTGGCGACCTCACTGCTGATTGGCGGGAGCAAAATCCTGATGTTGAACCTGCTTCAGTTTTGTTGGAGAGGATTCGTGCTGAACGTCGTTGCTACTGGGAAGATAAGGTACGTCGCAGTGGGAAGGAACCTCAGCAAGCAAACTACAAAGAACTAAAATCAATAACATCTGATAACTTATTTGATTTACCGAATACTTGGACTTGGGTACGTGTTCAAGAAGTAGGAAGAGTTCATCTCGGAAGACAGAGATCACCTAAGAACCATTCAGGTGAATATATGCGACCATATTTAAGAGCTGCAAATGTCTTTGAAGACAGGATAGATACATCAGATATTATGGAGATGAATTTTAATCCTGAAGAATATGAAATTTTTAAGCTTCAAGTAGGAGATATTCTCCTTAACGAAGGTCAGAGTAAAGAATTAGTTGGTCGTCCTGCTATTTACCGTGGTGAAGTTCCAGGCAGTTGTTTTCAAAATACTCTTGTCCGATTTCAAGCTTATGATGGTCTACTACCCGAATATGCTTTAATTGTTTTTCGGGGATATATGCATACTGGCCGCTTTCAGCAAATAGCTCAATGGACTACTAATATTGCTCATCTTGGTGCTGGCAGATTTGCAGAAGTTGAGTTTCCTTTGCCTTCAGAGGCTGAACAAATTGAGATTGTAACTAGGGTAAAAGACAAATTTGCAAGTATTAGTAGATTTGAGTCTGCCTACAATTCTGCTATCAATGGGCTAGACCAACTCGACCAATCCATCCTCGCCAAAGCCTTTCGTGGCGAACTCGTCCCTCAAGACCCTAACGATGAACCCGCATCCATCCTGCTAGAACGCATCAGCGCAGAACGCGCAGAACTCCAAACCAAAACAGCTAAAAAATCCACCACCAAAACCAGCGCACGACGCACCAAAAAAACACAACCGCAAGAAGAAGAATCGGTGCAGCTAGAACTGGGGTTCGAGTAGTGAGGACAAGCTGGCGACTCAGCCAAGTCAATAAATCATCCTCTGTAATCAAAGTGTGGCACCACTTATCAGTGAAAAGCAGCCAGGGGCAAGCATTTCACCCTAAATAGGTAATACCCCTGAATTGCTGCCAAACCTCTAAAAAGCTAAAATAACTAAAAGCTAAAATTAGCTTTTTGACTAAAGCTAACTTTATAAAAAGCTAAAAAGCTAATTTGTTAAATTTATTAATTGACAAATTAATAAAATGAGTTTAAGTTAATTGGCTAATTTAATAAATTACTAAAAATATATGTTGGCGATTACCGTAAGCTCCTTGAGTGGCGGACAGGGCAAGACGACGACCTCACTGTTCCTGGGACGGCTGCTATCACGTCAGGGATTGCCTACTTTGATGCTAGACTCCGACCCCCAACATAATCTGACCACTTACCTGGGGTTTGAATTGGAACCTAACCAACCAACTCTATTGGAATTTCTCAAAAAAACAGTCGCACCAGAAGACTGCATCTACCCAACTCAAGACAACGACAATTTATTTCTCATCCCCGCCGATGACCAACTCGATACAGTACAAGATTATTTATCTAATAGTGGAGTGGGTGCAACCTTACTCAAGCGACGATTAGAAGCCGTCAGCAAAATATTTAAAGTGTGCATAATTGATGCCCCACCCCAGCGATCGCAAATTTGTTTGACAGTGATTGGCGCAGCAGATTTTTTAATTATCCCCGCCGAAGCATCGGTTAAAGGTTACGGTTCGCTGGTGCGGACGCTGGACTTACTTAGTGGCTTGCGAGATGTCGGCGCAACGAATGCCCAAGTATTAGGTGTTTTACCATTCCGCGATCGCTGGTTTGGTAACACGCAAGCCCAAGAAAGTCGGGCGGCTGTAGATGGAATGCGTGACGAAGTAGGCGAGGAGTTAGTTATACCCTCAATCCGCGAATCAGAACGTTATAAACAAGCTATCAACAAACGTACAACTTTGAGTGAGTTGGGATATACCGACTTGGAATATCCATTTGAAATTTTAACTGAGAAAATTCGCACTTCTGTTGGGAGTAAATAAAAATGTCAGATAACGTACTCAATCAACTACGCAATAAACGCAATCGCTCAACAGTTGAACCACGCCAGGATGCACTCGTTCCGAAAGTACAACCCCAAGCAGAAGAACAAAACTCACCACAAGAACCCAGCCCAGTTACCGAACTTCCTAACCCAACTGCTACACCAGCAGGGACAATATCCGAACTTACAGCCGAACTTGAAAAATATCCCGAAACCAGACGACATTCAGCGATCGTTTTGGAAAAAGACCTCGACCAAGAATTAACACGATTTTGTAAAAACAGGGGAATTACAGTTGAGGTTTTTCTAGAAGCAGCCTGGGCTATTGCTAGTGCCGATAACGCACTTGTTGAAAAAATCACTACAGAAGCCAAGCGCCGCTACGACCAACGCAAGCGAGTTGGGCAAATTAAACGCTTGATTACAATGTTGAGTAATTCGTCAAAGTAAGAGATGTTTATCTTGCAATGTTCAAATGGGGAATTATTCTTTGAATTTTTAAGCATTTCCAGTTCATTGTTTTTGAGTAATATCTCAAGCACTTAAACGTATATTAACGCTGGGATAATTGCATGAGTCTATGAGAACGGCGATCGCTCTCACCTTGAAGAGTACTCAATGTCACGGTATATCGCGGATCTGAAAGTGGACAATTGTCTTTATTTTCAGCAGGAATTTAATCCGTTTTTCTCGGCAACTTTGAGTAATTATTTAGCGATCGCGCCCCTTCTTGCTCAAAGTCTTCAAACATCAATTTCCCAAATTGGGAAAAGCGAATCTACGCCGATTAGGAATCGTGCCTGTTGCGGAAATATCGACTAACAGGCGATCGCAGTTGGACTGTTAGCCGCACAGAAATTGAAGCGAAGAACTTTGACTTAAAAGCCGTGAATCCCAACGCCAAAGTTGAGGAAGATGCACGCACCCCAGAAGAATTGTTGGACTTTATTGAGGAGAAAGGGCTAGAAGTTGCCGATGCCTTATCAATCTTGCGGCGTTGATTCTGTTGTAGAAACTAATCGAACAAATGCCTTGTGTACTGGAGTTTAACTATTTTGCGAATTCGCCAATGGTATCCGATGACCCCAGAATTGCCAACCGTTGTAGCAATCTGAATAAATTGAAACCTAAATGGTGTTTGACCAGTACAAAACCAGCATATATACGCTAAATATAGAGTTGAACTGCGTTTTTCTATATATGCCCGTAGAAACCAAACTATATTGCGTTCTCATTGCCAGTCCTAGAGATGTTAATCTAGAGCGAGACATTATCCGGGAAGAAATCGCTCGGTGGAACTCAATGCACGCCGTAGACATGAAAATGATTCTACTACCAGTGGGTTGGGAAACTGATGCGACTCCCGATCTGCAAGAACGCGGACAAGCAGTTATCAATCGGCAGATGGTAGATACTTGCGATATGCTCATCGGTGCATTTTGGACGCGCCTGGGTACGCCAACGCCCCAAGCTGAATCAGGAACCGTCGAAGAAATTGAACGAGCAGCGAATGAAGGAAAACGATGCATCGTCTATTTCTCCGATGTGGCTGTGCCGCCTTCAATTACTGACCAGAAGCAATATCGGAGGCTCCAGAAGTACAAACAGGAATTGAACAAAAGAGGTTTAACTGACGGTTACAAAACGCTTGATGAATTTAGGGAAAAAGTATTTCGACATATCACAAAAGCAGTTCAGGATATTGTCAGGGAAGAAAAAGAACGCCGCTCTGCCAAACAAGAAGCTAAAATCACCGAACAAGCAATTGGATTACCGACACAACCTATTAAAACTTCCCAGAATGTCGAAATTTCATTTGAAACCTTAGCTGAGGCACAGGCTTCTATGAAAAAACTTCTTGAATCCAAATTTGGGGTTCAAGACATGGAAGATGCTAAGGAAAAGGAAATAGCTAATATTCAATCGACACTAAGCTCCCCTGAATTAGCTTCTCTCTTCAATCAATCGGCAACCGCAGAAAGTATTTCGGCAATTGTGCAAATAATTGAAACTGCAACTACCCCTTCCATATACGCGATCGCAGCAGTGGGGAAATATGGAGACGATTCTTCATCTGATTGGCTAGAGATTATTGGTGATTGGGTCGAACGGCTAAGTACCAGAAAGTTAGAAAGTGGATATACATGGGTCAGCTATATCAAGACTTACCCTGGATTGCTTTTACTTTATGCATTGGGAATCTCTGCTTTACGTGCAGGCAAAATAAATTTTTTACGAGAAGTTGCGGAGCGTCAAATTTACTTACGCGAGTATAACCGTGAATTGAACTTACTAAATGCAGTAGACCCAAGATATGTCTTCTATGACAGCATCAGCAAGCTCATTGAACCGGGCTTTGACCGCAGGTTTACTCCTGTTAGCGACCATCTATCCCCATTTATTAAAAATACACTCTACCCAAACGAGGAAGAAGCTAGATATTCAAATTGGTTTGATTTATTTGAGTTTTATCTTTCATTAAAATCAGTACAAGTAGGTGATATTACTCCTTATTTTGGTTCGTTTACATGGCGAAATGAGGCAAATATATTTATTATCAAGTCTCTTCAAGATGCAGCATTGCGTCAAGGTAGATATGGAGCAGCAATATCAGATTTTTTGAATGGAGATGATAGCCTAATAGAGGCGGCAAAAAAGTATGACAAGATTGCTAGCGAAACTCGCTGGGATTTTGGAAGGACTGGCCCTCCCCAATATATAAGCTTACTAATTCAAGTTGCAAAGCAAGGAGTCAAAATAACTAATGAGCAGCAACTATATGACATATTAAAGAAGCTAAAAACTAGTTAATTAGAGCTTGTTTTTATTCATCAATAAGCCTATATTTTATCCTGTAAAAGTTTACTATGGCAATTCTCTTCAACCTCAAAGTACTTACCAAAGTCGGACTCAAACGAATTGTTAGTTCATCTATTAACAACTTTGGTTTTTTCTGGTTGCTGCTCGAACCAGCTGCACTCTTTTTACCAGACAAACTCAATTTTGGTTGGACAGGCTACATTGGGCTGGCAATTACCTCCCTCATTTTTGCTGTCATCCAACGCTTTCCTCACCGGAGCTTTTGTAGTAAGTTATCTTCTCCAGACTCAGAAATTGAAGTCAAAATCGGAGATATTTTTAATGAAGACGCTCACCTTGTCATTGGCATGAATGATGTTTTTGACACCGAATTAGGAGAAATAATTAAGCCTTCCAGCGTTCAAGGGCAGTTCCTCACGCGGGTATATGGAAGCGACCTCATACGCCTGGATTCAGACATTGAAGCAGCACTTCAACCACTAAACCATCTACGTCAAGAAGACCAGAATAAAACACGAGGAAAAAATGGGCGGTATCCCCTTGGCACAACCATAACACTTGGTACCCATGATAAACGTTACTTTTTAACTGCTTACGGGTATATGAACAATGATTTAACTGTAGAATCTTGCTCCGACCATATATGGCATTCGCTAAACAACCTTTGGCGAGAAGTTCGTCTTAAAGGTCATAGTATTAATGTAGCGATTCCAATTATTGGTTCTGACTTGGCACGCACTGGCTTACCAAGAATGGCACTAGCCAAGCTAATTATTACTTCGTTTATCGTAGCATCTAAAGAAAAATTTATTACAAAAAAACTAACAGTAATGATCTATCCAAGAGATTTAGACTCTCTAGACTTATATGAGTTAGAAGAATTTTTAACATCTGCCTGCTTCTAACTAGCGAACAATAGCTCGGTTTTATTTTGCATTCATTTAAAGCCTTTTTTTAATTTAAGAATCAAAAGTACATTTACCTTTTATATTTACTACCCTGGTTTCTTGATTCGAGTAGAACTGTTTAAGATGACCACTAAACTGTAGGGATATAACATTCTTACTGATTAAATTAATTTTTAAGTCTAAGATATGTTCGACTATATTATTAATTTTTAAATAGGATACTGCTGCCAAACGTGCATTAATTAAAAACATCTTCGGTTCATTTTTCCATTTTTTCCATATATCAGTAAAAACACACCCTTTCGGCTTTAGTGGATAGTCATTCCCTCGTATTATGTAATCCAATGTTGATTGATGACTCTTATCTTGACTTTTAGGAACTTCGTTTAATAGCAAGAAGCGAATTAGTAATTCAGCAGTTTGTTCGTAGGTAGAACTATAATAATTAACTATATTATTACCATGCGAGTGCGGCACTGGCTTCAGAGTAAGTATATAAGAAGTTTTACCTTTTATAGATTTAGTTTCAACATTTTCCACCAGCACCATAGTTGCATCGTTTCGATAAGCATAAATAAGTTGTTTTCTATTATAATGTTGGCTATTTTGTTGTAAATTACGTAATCTTGCTTCCTGTTCTGCATTTAGAACTCGTATATTAAGTAAAATATTTTGATTTGTTAAAGTATCGACTGTTTGAGTTTCAAATAGATAATCATCAAGTAAAATCCAAGCACCAGAATCAGTTATACTGTTAGTTTTTGCAGATTTGGCATTAGTAGCAGATTGATTTTTCGTTGTCGAATTGGAAGTTGTACTTGATTTGGCGGATTTTTCAGAAGACTGTAATTGGCTGGCAGGTGTTTTATTGATTGATGAACTTACACTTAAGTTTGAAGCGTTAATACTCTTTCTAGCTCTTTTTTTATTACGCTGATTGAGCCATAAAGTAATATGTTCGCGTAAGTTGTCACGAAATTCAGAAGGATTTTTATACTCGTGAAATAATCCCAGTCTATTTTTAGTATAACTATTTTTAAATCGCCTAACTTTTTCTTGCTGTTCCAATTCAGCTTTCTTTTTTAGCCCTTCAGTCATTGAGCGAAAATAAAACCAGATGCTAGGTTGACCAATCCTCTTAAAAGTTCTTTTGGCTCGTTGATATTCTTCCACTGTTCCGGATATAGCACGTTTGGTTGGAGTTCCACCACGGTTCCACATAATGCCGATAAACAAAACATAATCGGACATTTTACCTATCTGCTCGTTGATAATGGCTTGACCGTCTTTACCATATCCAGGGTAAGCATTTTTAGAGCAAATTACTTGCAATATAACGCCTTTATCAGAAGCTACAGTCCGATTTAACTCATCAACAACTTTAAAAACGTGATTTCTTTCCGTTCTCACATCGCCAGGAGAAGCAAGAAAAATTTTTAACTTTTCTACTTGTGGCATACTTAATTTTTGTATTCTCTAATAATGGTAAATTAATAATAATATTAAAAACTATTCAAATACTTCAGGAACTCCCAAATATTCAAATTTCCATTCAAACCAAAGTTAATCGCATTTGATTATAAAATTATCTATTTTTAGGATGAACAGAACACACAGATATATATTGGAATATCACAAATCCTCCAATCAAAATTTAAGAAACGTCGAGCATTCAGCTTGGTATATTTTTCAGTATGCTTGATATCACGGTGTCCCAAGAAGTCTTGAATTTCTCTGGTGCTGTAACCCTGATTCGCCAGATAATAACCGCAAGCATAGCGCATCATGTGATAGTGAACTTTGATAGCGATCGCTCTCACGAAGAAGAGGATTGAGTCACAGTATACCGTGATAGACAGGATGCACAATTATCTTGATTTGAGCAGGGATTTAGTTTGTTTTTATCGCAGGATATAAGTAATTATTTAGCGATCGCCCTGCTCAATCGCAGCATCGCAGCCCTGATATAGGCGCTTCAAGCGAGTCAGACGCGAGAGCGCAACCTTGATATACGCTCATCGCAAGGAGCGATCGCTGTTTTTTCCTCGCTTGAATGAGGGGCGAGATCGCTAACAAGGAAATGCGAAATAGTTAGATCCATCAAGGAAGACCAGCAAAGAGAAGGCATGACTATAAGTTATATGGGTGGGCAAAGAGATGTGCATACCGTAGCTGGGTGTATAGTACGCCCTCAATAATGGGCTTTAGTAAAAATGGTTAAAGCCAAGCTGTTCAAAGCTTTAATTCGGGAAACAGCAAAAGTACTGCAAAAATCACATTAAAAAATACAGTATTATTTGCAGTAAAAAACTACTGCTGGATGTTACGGCGGAAGTAGCGGATTAAATCTATGTGATCGCTTTCCGCTGGTCGGATAGTGGGGTCACGCCCAATAAGTAATCGCAGGCTGGTTAGGCAGTTCATAGCAGCTTCCAGACGTACCCATCCCTTGATGGGGAAAAAGCCAGTAGCGATGTCGAGGACAATTTGATTTCATCCTCAATTAAGGTTTGGAGGATAATTTGTAATTTGTGGTGGGAGTTATCTATGTAGTCTGGAAGGGGCATATTTTGTTGAATTTTATTTAATAATGTCCATAATTGGTAATGTTGTAAAGGTTTCTTCATTCAACAAAAAAGGTTCTTTAAAAACTTCTTCATATCCTTTTAAAAATTGTTGAGAATTTCTAAATTCTCTAAATATTGGCCACTCTCTGTAAGAAATTATTGAAATTTTTTGATGATCGCCTATTCTAAGCATTATTTTATAAGCCTCATCAAAATCATCTGTAAGCACTGCATTAGCTAATTTAAATTCATCACTCAATATATTCCAATCGGTATTTTTTAGCAAATGAATAGCCTGTTTATTTTTTCCCTCCCATTTTAAAGTTTGTGGTTTGTTAAGTATTACCATTAATTTGGTTTTATCAGACATTTTTTGGTGAATCGCAGGCTCGTTTAGAGCAAAATCCAGTATCAAATTTGCTAGAAAATAATCATTATTTATAAGGATTTCTACAGCTAAGTTATTCAGAAAATCATCAGCTAATGCTCTTTCTTCAGGTTTTAATTTTCTCCAAATTACATGAACTAATTTTACTCCTACTTCAAAAATACAATTATAAGCATTATTAAAATAATTTTCATCAACTTCCAGCCTAGCCCCTAATTTGCAATCATTAATAAGTACTTTATTTTCTTTACAAACATTTAAGTACTGGTTTGAAACACGTCCATCATTGTGAACAAACAAATTCCTTCTTTCAGTAATTTCTATAAAATTAGCCCAAGATGAAAACTCTCTTAAAGTTTTAATACCTAGTTTTACTTCTAACCATTTAAAATGCTCTGTATGGCTATCTCTTAATAGAGCATCTATTTCTTTATCAATAAGAAAATTTCTGGCGTTATCAATTGTTTCAAATCCAATTAATTCCTTGAAGCTAAGATTTTTTTCAGATGAATTCAAAATCTCAGGCTTAACTAAAAAAATAGTTTTCACTAATGAAGATAAAAAAATATCAAACTCGCTAACTAATGAAACAATAAAGTTTCGTTTAACAATATTTGATGCTAAAGATAAACATGAATTTTCTTTCAAAAATTTATTAAAGTTACTTCTACATTCAATAGGCATTGTAATTTGAATGCTATCATTTGTTTGAACAATTGATTGTTTAGAGGCAAAATCAATAAATTTTTTTTGAATTTGTTGTTCGCTATTTTCAATTGCACCTACAACAATTGGAAAACTTATTTTTAAACTTTCTATTCTTGTGATAAATACTTCTAATAATATTGGGAAATTTGAGTTATTAGTCTCTGCCATATTTTTATCTTTTTACAAAAATATATTTTCAACTAAAAATATTGAGTTTATACTATTATTTTTCCTTAGTGTATCTATATTATTTGCTACATATTAAACGTGCTAAAGCTGAATCTCCATCCGTATATACGCGGTTATACTTGGAAATTATTTTTTATTAGTAAAGTTTTTTGCTTTAATGAAGGCGATTTTTTAAGTGATGTTGAACTTAATTAAAAATTACTAGGAGAGTGCGATCGCCCTGCTGCGATATTTCCTTGCTTGAATGGGAGCGATCGCTTAGACCAAGTACGGTAAACTATCTACACCTGCGTATATAAACAGTGTAGAAATGGCAAAAGTTGAACGAGAATCAATCAACTTCAAACTGCCCAAGCCTTTAGCCGAGGCACTCAGAGCCGCAGCTAAAGAACGCAACACGACAGCAACGGATTTGGTAATTCAAGGGCTACATCACGTCCTGGGTGCTGTGGATGGTGTAGAAAGTGATGTAGAAAATCGTCTAGACCAAATAGAAAGCAGTTTGTCGTCTAAGTTTGAAGCGAAATTAGAAGCTGTAACTATCAAACTTGCTCAACTAGAAGGAGCGATGATGATACTGCAACGCAACCAAAACACAGCACGAGGGCGCAAGTCTGCATACTCAAACTATTATTCGGGGCAAAGTCCTCAACTCATGCCATTTAAAGAGGAAAATTTAATTTTAAGGCTAGTTACTGATGTTGCAACTTTACGCAGTAAGCGCGAAACTCTAAGCCAATCAGAGTTTGTGAGGTGGTGCAAAGACCGCGACCCCAGTAGTGTAGGTTGGCAGTATGACGAAAATGATGGACTTTACCATCCCGTGAAATAATCTCCCTTTCCTCTAAGAAACTGCCCTTACCCGTTCTAAAATCTGCAATACAGCACCAGCGCGACGTTTCCTTTCCTCTCCCCGACGATCGTATCGTGCAGCCTGGGCTGGGGTAGCATGGCCAAGCATCATTTGAACAGTAGCAAGATCCACTCCAGCATCTAGTAAATCTGATGCAAATGTGCGCCGTAAATCGTGGGGTGAGAATGACTCTACACCAGCTTCCTCGCCCCGTTTGTGCAAAATGAATAACACCGCCTGGGGCGTGAGCCGTTGTTGAACGACACGACCAGACTTATTCACCTGACACAGTAGTGGCCCCGCTGCCTTATTTCTAATTTCAATCCATTCATCAACTGCTCTGGTTGCGCTTGGAGATAAATAAAGCGTCCGGTCAACCTTTCCCTTACCAGACCTAACTTTTATTTCCCCATTCTCAGATTTGAAATCTTTCAAATCTAGCTTGACCACCTCAGACCGACGCAGACCGGCACCGCGCAGAATGGCAATCAGGGCAGCGTCACGGAATCCGGCGGGGGTGTAATCTTCAAAGCAAACCGTCATTAATGCGTCAATCTCGTCCTGGCTTAATGCTCGTCCCCTTAACTCCTTTCTGGCCTTCACACTCTGGATGTCTACAGCTCTGGCGTAATCGACGGGTGACATTAACTCTAATCTCAACGCTTCCTTAAGAACACGGCGCAACGCACATAATACACGGTTGACCGTTGCGGGTTCGTAATTTTTCATCAGTGCGGCACGAAGGGCGGCGGTATGTTTGTAGCGCAGTGCTGCCCAATTGAGAGTTAGGTAATCAGCTTCACCATTGGTCAACAGTTGGGCAATTAAACAAAGCGATCGCTTCATTGTTGGTTCCGACCCCGGCGCAAGCGACCCCAAATAGACTAAAGCAGGGTGTTCAGTCAGTGGGGGCGGAATTGTCAAAACCAATGATGAAACGGTGCTGGTAGACATCACTTATCAAAATGGGTATTCTAGGAAACCATGTTTTACAAAATAATATTTTGATAAGCAATCCACAATCGTATCGGCACTAGATATTAAGACTCAGTATTTTCTTTCTTGAAAAATGAGAACCGTTCCCAAACCAAAAACCCAGTTGTCATAACTGGGCAATGGAAGAGGGTTATATTTAAGGGCATGTTATTTATAGAAGTTTTTATCTAATAAAGACTACAACGCCTAAATTGCAATTCCAGATTTTTGGCGTGCTTTTTTACCGCATGAAGGCATCGCTCCAATAAAAAACCATTATATCGAGAGTAGTTGAAGCACGATTTTTCCCAAATTGGGAAATGATCGCCGTAGAGTTCAGTGCATAGCTTCATGAATTGCACACTTCTAAATCATGATGTCAATTAAACTACCCTCAGAGTCGAAATCGAACGTCTATTCACGGTATACCGTCTGTGAACACTTGAAGTCCGACCGCGAAATTGTCAAGAGAGATTTCTATACTAATGATTCTGCTAGGAATGTTTGTTTTAATTAATTGCCAATATTAACTGCTCTACATCATCTCCCCGAATGGCGATCGCTTTGCTTTGATTTCAACCACTGAAACGAAATTACCCTTCACCACCTGCTAGTGGTGGTTTTTGTTTGGGTATCGGGGAGGTTGCAAAGGGCGGGGTTGTAAAAAGTTTTTCACTCTTGCTAGACTTGTTCCTGCTCTGTCTGTTGTTGAATGCCTACAAATTCTCTTCTTAAATCGTCGTCGGACGGTCTTGTGCGAAATTCCTCGTGGGTGTATATCCACAACAAATAAACGACGCGCTTCGTCTCATTGACCACATACATGAAGCGACATTTCTTCGCTGCTCCATCTAGCTCAGGCGCTCTGAATCTAATTTTTCTAAATTTAAAATCTGATTGATAGGTTCCTTTGGGAAAACCTTCATCCTCTGAAAATGAATTAGAGCTAGGATTCTCACGGAGTTGACTTATATAGTCATTAACTAACTCCAAAAAAGAATTTCTAGCTCTTTCATTTTTACGGTAGTGACTTTTAATTAACTTTTCGAGGCTAATCTCAAACCTCTCTAATTGCTCTATCCGATATGCTTCGCAACCAGTCACGGGTTTCCTCCGGCTTCAGCTCTCTACCCTGAATTGTACCTGAGTACAATTGTTCTAGGGTATCAGATAAAACCGCTTGATAATTGGGATCTTGACGTTCAACAGCATCCAAAATAGTCTCAACCAGTGTATCCATAGCCTTAACGCAAGACCTGAAAGCTTCCATCTGATTGGTTACATGCAAAAACAAAAAGTAAATTATTGTCCAAATTTTGCTTTTTAAGCAAAACACACCTTGTGCAGATGGTTCAAGCCAATAGTATGCAAACTCTTTTAGCCCTTCACGGTCTTCAACAGAAAGATTGCTCCACTCCTGCTTAACTCTATGGGTTAACTTACGAATCTTGCCAGTTAATTGCTCAAAATCCGATGAAGAACCGATCTTTTTTTGCCGGATCTGCTCAAACTCATGAGTAAAAATCACAATTGCAGTGGACACCAGCTTTACTCCCTCGCTTCTCACTCTTCCTGGACAGAACTAATTAAGAACTTACTTACTTGACAAACTAAATTGATTGTCTTACCGTTTCTCATCTTATTGTAAGACAGCAGATCATTACTGTCTTCCGCACTTGAAGTAAGCATTTTATATTTTTTTATAAAATTCTCAGTAAGATGATTTAAGGCAAAAGCCAGTCTAGCAATGGCTTTGACTGTTTAAAGGCTAACTGTATTTTTTGAAAATTTTATAAACTCCAAGTATCACAACTCGTATTTGCGCTGTCTTCTATCTGTCTTGTTTTGCGTTATTGCTTGCGATCGCCTCTAGCCTTTATATCCATTTGTCCTGTAAGTTTCAGTTGCACTCTCGAACAGGCGATCGCTTGTTTTACAATTGGATAGCTAGCTATCCAATCAAGTCGAGCTTTCCAGACAACGCGATGGCTTCTAAAAAATTTTTCAGGAACAAAATAAAAAGTGACTCTTTAAGTACCGTATTGTCCTCATCTTTTGTGGAGTACAAGCAAGCAGATAATGTGATTATGATGCCATTACAGTACGCTCATAACGTGATTATGATGCCATTACAGTAGAGCTATAACAGCAAGATAATGCCATCACAGTACGCTTATAACAGGAATATCATGTCAAAGAATATGATCATAACTAGCTTGAAGATCATATTAATCAATCATTGATCATGTTTTCTCCCAAATGGCATCTCGACCTGGTTTAATACATCGGATCGCTCCAGAGTCTCGCATTTCTCCCAAAGCTCGGTTAATGGTAGGACGGCTGATTCCGGGACAAGCACGCTCAACATCTGCATATTGAAACTGATTCGGCAATCGTGCTACTACATCAAATACCAGATCGCGTTTTGATCCTCGGCTTAAAGTCAGCATACCAACACGCTGCTCAAATTCTCGATAAGCTCTTAGTACAACGCCAAGAAAATATTCCCACCAATGAGCCGGATAGTGCGTAGTAAATTTTGAGTGATGGGCTGGCTTGAGATGTAACCAGGTTGAAAAGATGGCATCAGCAGTTAAAAGTCCATATTAACTTCACCTTCTCTATAAGATTAAGTCCTAAAGTCACCTATTGCTCTGTATTTTACCTCCGTCATGTGGATAATTTCAGTTTCTTCCACTTTGAAAGCTGGGTCGTTATAGCCGTCTCTAATACCTGCGGATCTGGGGAAATGGTAACTACCCAAAAAAACCACTCAATAGAAAGAGGATTGATATCACGGTATACCGTGACATCGAGTTTTTGAAACTAAATCTTGTTGGTAATCACGCAGAATCAACATTTCTCTTGTATGTCGCCCCTTGTTCTAATTGCTTTGTTTCCTGCTTTCTTTATAATACCCGTGGGGTAGATAACAATTTTTCTGACTGTTGTGCATTCATGCGATAGCCGGGAAAAAATATGGGCTAACCTTGATCTCACGGTGCTAAATTTTAATTAATTGTTCGACGCAGTGACTAAATGTGGGAACTTAATTTAGCAGAACGCGAATTAATTGACATTTACCGCCCCGCGCTAATGGCGTTTGGCGTTGATTTGCACAACGAAGAAGTACAAGACGCTTTTGAAGGGTGTACTTCCGGGCTTGAAGACTGCTTCCGTAGTGCCATCGTTTATATGTTGTGGCTCGAAAGTAAAGGCACTGCAATCATCAGCCCGAATGCCATTTTGATTGAATCTATGGGAAATCGGTGGACGACCAAATACTGGAAAGATGATTTTCTGGAATTACCCCAACTACAGTCACCAGGGCAGCGATGGTGGAAGGCCGCAGAAGAACACTGGGGATATGATGTGCGGAATCGGCTTGTATTAGATATTTATTACAGCAGCGAACGCGAATATATTAAATTCACTAACGGTAGGACAATACAAGTAGAAACTGCCTATTTATGCGGGTGGGACAGCACTTTAGAGTATGCCACAACCGATAATCCTATCCGAAGAAAATGATTTTATCGACGGCTTGGTTAGCTGCGGGGAGCAACTCGAACTTAATGTTTCAAAACATGACAAATTCAAATACTATTAATCCTGACGAATCTAGTATAAATATTGGCACATCTCGTTCTATTGATTTTCCCTTCTGGGTGCTATTGGAAGATGGACTCCATGTCCCTGCCTTCGATAAACACAGTGGTGGGAATAAAATTCTTCAGTCGTTAGGAATGACACAAGAATCTTGGTACGAGTGGCTAAAACTGATACTAATTAGCCATGACAATCGGCTATGTTGGCACGTAAGAGACATTAATGCACAAGTGCAAGAAAATGTACAATCATTCAAAAAAATGATTGGCATTGTGAGCGAGGCACACAGTATTGACTATAATGCCGTATATGGTCAACAGTTGTATGACAGCCAGAGTCAACATTACTCAAAGTTACTAATTGACCAAGAACGGGGTTATCAAGAAGCCCTTACTGATTATCAAGGATTAGATATAAACTTATTGCGAGAAAGCGACACGCCCCAGTTATACCAGGATAATGACAAGGTAAGAGAAAGACTTGCTTTATTGTGGTATGAATATAAGTCTAATAAATATTCAAATGAATTTCTTGAGTCAGCTATCTCGACTCCCATCATGTGGGATGTGCTAGAAAACCCCCCAACCAATCAGCATCGAGAAATATATCTTGTCGATTATCCTCATGAAGTGGAGATATTCATTCCCCCAATATTTGCTATTGTTACTGTGCCAAATCGCCCGGTCGAACGGTCGGACTTAGACCGAAGAATGTTCTACATTATTCAAAATTCTTGACCATCACTCTTCATTGAATTTCCCGTTCCGGGAAAATTGTAGTGCTACTAGCGCCCTATAAATCCACGATTAGCGATCGCTCTGGCATTAAGCAGTATGCAATATCACGGTATACCGTGGGTCTGAGAGTAGACAATTGTCTTGATTTTGAGCAGGGATTTAGTTTTATGGAATTTTCATAAATGCTTGAACCTGGACGAAGCAGCTCCCTTAAAAATAAAGAGACGGATACTTTCCCCGATTCCTTAAATTGTCTCTCGAACTCCACTCCCGCATCTTCATCCTCCAGGCGAATCGTCAAGCGCGACTCACCGTTCTGGTTTTGCCACTGTAGTACTTTTGGTGGCTCTTTGAGTTTTCTAAGCTGCTTATCGATATCCAGCATCGATGCTCTGACTTCTGTTACAGAAAGACGCCGCGACTGCAAGCAAGTACCAGACTTCTAGATATTTATTGCGGCAGAGCGTTTTAATCGTGTTGGTGTCAAGCAATTCCAAGTTATAACTATTAATTTTTAGGTCAGCAATCCACTGCCCAATTTTCAGGTAGGCATTTGCTGTATGAGTATTCCATTGCAATAATTCCCTGGCTTGCTGCCACTCCTCAATTCCCAAAAGCTTAATTTGATATAAATTTTCGCACTGAGCAAGGAAGCTTCGAGTGGCTGTGGCACTGTGTTCTAGCAACTCCTCTAAAAAAGTTTTTGAAGATTTGGCGATCGCGTTAATCTATGACAAACGCGATCGCTATTTTCCCGGAACGGGAAAATCATGATGGCTTTTTAGGGGTTTTGGCTTTTTAGCTTGGATTTTTCTTTCTCGTCATCATCAGGCCAAACATTCTCCCTCAGAAACCAGTCAGATTCAGACTTAGTTTCAATTGGCCCTGGAGCTAACTGAATTCTAGGAATTTGTCCAACGATGTGAAGCACCCGCCAAACCTGATAAGGTTCAAGCACTTCAGGTTCCTCGGTGTTAACCAAAACTATGTACTCCCCAGCTATTGGCAATCTAGTTAATAGCTCTCGGCTGATTCGATAACCTAGTTCGTTGTAAATATCTACTTTAATCATTGCTAGCAATATCTGGACGTTTTAGTTGCTCAATTAAATAATTAAAAAACAAATTATGCTTGATTTTGTAAATAGTTTTACCTGTTTGAGCAGCTAAAATTTTCAGTCTTGCTCAAAAGTGGTATGACTTATTATGGTAAGTCTGCATCGAAATGTCCAAATCATTTAGCTTTTAAAAATGCTCATAATTTGGCGATGGCTGCGCCAACGTCTGGGACGAACGCATCCAAGATAGGAGTGTGGAGTCCACAGTCTACCGTGTATCAAGAGCGATCGCTCTGGCCAACAACAGCATCGTTTGAACCTTAGCAATAGCAGATACAGAAATGATAGTTATGCTAACAATTCAAAGAGTTATACGAGAGGAACTAGGCTGGATGCCTGGGGTTGGAGTAATAAAGGCAAGTAAGCGATGGCTGCTCATTGAATTTCCCGTAATGGGAAATTTGGGTAAAGAGGTTCCCTACAAATTCCCAACACAGCGATCGCTGTCACTTTGAACAGTATCGCGTATCACAGTATACTGTGGACATTGAGTGGACAATTGTCTTTATTTTGAGCAGGGATTTAGCCCGTTTTTATCGCCAGCTTTAAGTAATTATTTTAGCTATCACTGCCAACCCAACATCCATTCATTATCTCAGTGAATTGATTTAAAATATTACTCATTGGTTAGAACCCAAGGTTGATTTTGTTGAATCAACTGGTTAATTACTTCTGGTTTTATCGGACTGTAATAGCAAAATATGACAGCATTATGTATTGTTGCAGTTTCGCACGAATGCATATTGTCAGGAGCAACTAAAACCATCTTTTGAGGTACAAACACCTCGTAGCTAACTAGCTTCCATTCATGTTCAGGATTGTTTTTGTAACCAGCAGTCCAGACTATAGGCTCAATTTCAGCAATTGCATCATTAACTCCACAACAAACCTCCATTCCACCCGTAAGTTCATATCCTGGTGCATTAAAGCTAGGAAAAGTCAGGATGGATGTCAAAAGCGTGTCGCCTCTTAACTCATTGAACTGTTCTAATTCTTGCAAGTTCATCTGTTATCTCCAAAACTTGTTTGTTCTCCAGGAAAAATACACCAGTATCCACCACCAACGGCAAGATGACTTCTCTTGAGTGTTTTACCTATCCTTTTAGCAATCTTGTAACAATCAGCAACACTATTAGCCCAGTGAGCATCTCCTAGTTTTGCTGCTTCTATCCCAGAAATAGCTGCACTCTGCAAAGGCTTTGGTGTACCAACCAATTTCTCAGAATTGTTAATCTCTCCATTTGCGTCTGCTGCATAATGCTTGCCGTCTGTGGATTGCCAGATATAGTAAACAGTGCCACCTATAATAGCAACTCCAACAAGCACACATCCTACCCCAGCCGTGCCTGCACAAAAAGCGGCGGGTGCAAGTACCGCAGGATTCGCATTAACTGGGCCTTTATATAAAGCAGTCCCAGATAAAGCAAGGCTTGTTCCTATGGCAATAATTTGACGAAAATTCATTTTTGATTTGAATTTAAACATAATTTAATTGTTCTAATTAATCATTGGCAGCACGGGACGACGATATTTAGGGTTTTGGTTCATATATTGCTCCTTATGAGAAATTTACGCGTGCTGTTACACCAGAGGCGTACCTTCATGCGATCGCCCTGTGGCTTTCCACCAACTAGAGCTTACATATCAGTACATTTGTATTTTCTCATTAATGGGCGTATTTATCCCATATTTGGGTCAATATTGGGATATTATTTGGAAGTAAACCTTTTTTGTGCCAATTCTGGGGCAGATTTGGAAAAATAGAAGCAGTTAGATAGCAAGATGGATGCAGTAGGTTTGCCCAGAAAGGATGAAATGCCCAGAAAGGATGAAAGGTTAGCTATTCCGGCACTTGGCGAGTACCACAACGATTTACTCCATGTAGATGCATGGATAAATGCTCGTACTAAGGTAGTTCAAGCACAATCTCTTTTGTGTGCCAAGCTTCAGGAGCGGGATAAGTTGATAAAAGAACGGGTAGAGTATCTAGCTAAAAAGCGGGGTATTAGCTTTGATGAAATGTGGGAGCAAATTCTCAATGGCACCGCTCAAAAAATAGTCCCTGGTGAAAGTGAAGGGGTAGAGTCTACGCCAAGGGATGAAGGCTAGTTCTAATCGCCTTAAGTAGGCGAAAATGATGGGTGGTGCATCATCTAAATGCTTTCGAGGATTACGTTCTTGAAAAAGAAGAGCAATGAAAACAACCGGGCAATTGAGTTTAAACTTCAGAGATATCCTGCCCTATATTTATATAGGTCGCTGCTACGATAACGCCTTGCTTGTAGCTGACGCTTACCCCCAAACTGAATATATCGAAGGCTTAATCCATAACGGAGAAGAGTGGATACAACACGCCTGGAATCGTTTCAACGGTGAAGAGTTTGATTTAACCTACCAAATCCATCTACGGCATCTTTTGTACTGTGATAGACGCATAGTAATAGCCGGGACAGTTGAATATTTGCAAGGGTCTGGCTATTCATTTGATTTAGGGTTTACACCTTTGATGCAGCAACGCTATCGAGTAAATGCACAAAATTGTTCAGACAAGTGGCAGCGATCGCTACTCATTGAATTTCCCAAATTGGGAAAATTGTAGTGCCAGTAGTACCGCTACAACATGGTTTTTCATTATTACTAGACTATTGCTCCTCATTGTCTCACCTTGCGATCGGTTATCCATTTTTCCCAAATTGGGAAAAATGTAGTGCCAGTAGTATCACTAGAACATGGTTTTTCATGATGGCCAGATTATGGCTTGTCATTGTCTCAGCTTGCGACCGCTTGGAGCCACGCTAACAACTTAGGATTTTGTACCTTCACCAGTGAGTTAGGTACATCTGGCCTTGCAGATCTTGGCGCAGACTCCGGATAAAACGATTGTGGCGATCGCACTCCAACCTACAAAACTTTCATCCCTGCATTAATAACGGTTCCGCTATTGCCAATAAATAGTATTCCTAAGGTAGCCGCTGGCCCTCTGCTCCCCTGCTGTCTAAATGTGCTTTCTTAGGTGCTTAACAGCTTATTGCTCATCTGGGTTAGACCTGAATTTATAAAGCTGTGGGTACTTACACCAAAAATAGCCACTTATAATCAATTTGATTTAGCTTTTGAAAATGCTTATAATTGAGCGATCGCTCTCACTAATACCAGCATGGGAATCACGGTATACCGTGAGATTCCAGGACGCAATCTGTTAATTTTAAACAGGCATTTAGTTCTGTTTTATAATTTGAGCGCCACAATAAAATTCATGACGTTATATGGGTTTGTATCATCAAATTCTAATGAGAATTTTGATAATAATGTGCTGACACAATATTTGATTTAGTGCATAAATTTTCAAGCTCAAATACCTTAAAGCCAGATACAATAAGTCTTTTAGCTTTAACAGTTCTTAATTAAATGGCTTAGTTGTTCTTTTTTAAAGCTTGTAGAAGTTGGGAAAAACCTGAAGGAGGTTGTCGAAAATTTGCAGCAGAATTTTTTTACGATCGATCGCAAAAATCAAATTAGAAGTATAATCGGATCTAGATCGTAATTATGCTTAGGAGATACGAACCAGGAAACTGAAAATCTTATGTAGCGATTTATTTGAATTTCTCAGAGCGTAACTGGCTTCACAAGTTTATAGATAAAATCCGAAGTTTGGCGACCAGGGTTTGTCTAAAACTTTCCGAAGAAGTCCAGGCGCTCTGCTTTGGGAGCCGAAACTGCCCAACTACTTTCTAAATCATAAGCCAAAGAATGATTTTTAGCAAAGTCATGACTATGATTTTGGCTTTGTTTTGGGCAGTCAGCTCCCAGATTTAGTACTGAGGAGCCGATCGTGTTCAAAAAAATTAAAAAATTAATTCCAAATCGAGAATATAGGTTTTTTAGAGCTGTACATAACCCTAAAAAGCCTCAAAACCCTTACTGGGCAGGAGCTACAGAAAATTTATATCCGGTAGATTTAACGGTTACCAGTCTAAACTGGAAGTTTTCAGCCATATTTTTGAATTTTTTTGAGGGTTTGCTGGAGGTTGAAAAGCCTCACAATCCTTACTCGGAAGGAACTTCAGGGAGGTTAGTAAACCTTCTTACTTGGTCTCAAAAAATAGAAAAATTGGGGCGAACACTGGAAGCTTGCTCAAAGATAATTCCAGGATGCCCAAATATAAAGCTTTCCAGCGCGATCTGGAAATTCTTGGTCATAGTAAATTTAAAACCTTCTAGGGATATTTTCGAGTTTCAAAAGCCTCAAAAGCTATGTAGGGTAAGAGGTTTGGGGAGGTTTGGGAGGTTGGGTATAACTCTAGCCAAAATACAAAGATTAGTGCAGACCCTCCCTAAAAACAGAACAAGAATAAGAACTTGGGTATGGCAGAGCGATCGCAGCCAAAAAGTTAGAATTAAATCAAAACTAAAAAGTTCACAGGTGAATAGGCTTGTGTTGTGGATGCTATTCAGGGGTGAACTTTTTGTTGGCAAGTATCAAAAACTTTACAATCCTTGCTGGGAAAAGGTTTGGCATAGATTGTGGGAATTTAGCTCTCAGCCACCAAGTTTAGAGCGATCGCTTGCAGGTCGCTTGAGAAATTTTCCCAATTTGGGAATTTTTGGTGGCGGGGAGGTAGCAAGATGAAAAAACAAAAATTCATCTACACCTCTAATAAAGTGGATTGCCCAAATTGCGGGGGAGTCCACGGCTGCCAGATTTTTGAATCTGGATGGATTAATTGTTTGCGAGGTTTTAGTCAAAATGATGCAGGCCCAGGGTACAAATTTGTCAAGGTTTTAAAAAATGGTATGGGGGGGCTATTTGCCCCAACCAACCAGCAGCAACAGCGACCAGAAAAATACAACAGGGAAGCCAAAGGAAAACGAATTAATCAAAAATTGGCTTTGCTCTCAATTGAGGAGCGCGATCGGCAATATCGTTTAGTGAATGAAAATCTGAGGTTTGTTCAGCGGCATCGAGAAGAATTACAACGCCGGGGCTTAACTGAGGGTGAAATTAATTTTGTTGTTGAGAGCGGTTGGTTAAAAACTTGGAACTCAGGGCAATTGATTCGTGATTTATCCCCAAACCTAGCTGGAGTAGATCCAACAAAGTCTATGCCTGAATTAAAAAATCATTCAGGGTTTGCAGTTTGGGCATTAGATGTAGAAGGACGAATTACAGGAGCGCAGATTGTTAATGACGATCGCAATTATGGGAAATATTTATGGCTGTCTTCAGCAAAACAAGGAGGGGTAGGACAGCATTTACCAAATGGAGAGTCCCCATTGTTTGTCTGGCAGCATCCCTCAGCCAAAGAAATCAATTATCTATTGTTAGTTGATGGGGCATTGGCATCGTTAATTACCGCCATGTTGATGTGGCGGTTAGGCAGAATTGACACTATTGTAATCGGATCTGCGGGAATGGGATTCTGCTCATCACGGCAGACTTTCCAGGAGTACGTTGGACAGCTATCACCTAAGCAGATTATTGTTTGCCCAGATGCTGGTGACATCGTTAATAAACAGGCATTGCAGCGAGTAAAGGAAACAATTACTTTATGCCAAAGGTTGAAATATAACACTGCTGTTGGCTGGTGGGGACAGATAACCAAGGAGGAATGCGATATTGATGAGCTTCTAGCTGAAGGTGAAATTGAAAAAATTCAGATAATAACGGCTAGTAAGTTTGAAGCTATAGCAGGAGATTGCAATGAAAATCTGATCCTCAAAAAATTAGAGAAGTTCGTTGATAAAACAAAGCGAGGATTTCAAAAATCTAAAAAGACCAAAACTGAAAAAGTCCGAATTAAAGAACGAAGAGATGTTCAACCACAAGTCGTTAGATATATTCCTGGAGAACTCCCTAGACCAGAAGAGTGGCGAGAGATGGGATGTCCAAAAATTAGATTTGAAAAAGGTCAACAGAAATTAATTTGGCAAGAAGCTACAGTTGTCAAAGGTTGGAAGGATGTACTTGATAAATCACATCCTGGTGCTGGCAAGAGTCACAATGTTGGCGAATTGCAGCCTGAGCAGTTCTTTTTACAAGCAGAGGAAGGTCAACAAGAGAATCAAGATAAACTAGTTTATTTTTGTGAATCAAGCCGTAATATCACTACTGCAACTATTGAGAAAAATTTTACAGAATTGCCAGTAAGATTTGCTACGGGAGAGATACGCTCAGATCAATATAGACGAACACCTTTAGGAAATCCATTTAGAATTTGGAATCAAGAAAAGCAGCAAGATGGGCTGAATGGAAACTGTAATTTTGCAAAAGAGCATCGAATTTTAGCAGAAAAGAATTTAGGCTTAGCTGCAAGTGCATCGGATGGAGAAAGTGATGATAATCCGATTTGTTATGGTTGTCCTTTTCGGGCTAAGAAGAAAAAAGAAGATGGCTGTCAGAATTCTGTTGGACAAGGATTTGGCTTTAAAGCTTTGAGAAAAAATGCATTAGCGGAAAGTAAGATTAGAAGCACTATCATAGCATTTCCGGAAAATTTGGGTACTAGGTATGGAGCTTTTATAGATGAAGCTGGAGCAATTATAAAAGGGGTTTCAACGATTTCAGTTAATGTTGAAGAATTCATTTACTTTTTTAGTGTAGTCAGACTAAATAATTTAGAGCTTTATGAGAAATTAAGATTTCTTAGGGAGGAAATTGAACATCGAATTCAAGGAATTACCAAGGCTCCGGATTTCGGTTGGGATTTAGCTAAAATTAGGCAATTTTTAGGTGAGGCTCCCTCAAATATTTTTGAGATAATTGAAGAAGTTAAGTTATTAACTCAGGAAGAAAGGAACCACGCTGTAAGTGCAATTTCTAAAGGTATAGTTGCAGTGAAAGATATTGAAGAGTTAATTAGTAAAAATTGGCTACTTCAGTTTCTAGAAATTTGGACTGGAGTTGTGCCAGGAAGCATTCGTATAGTGAAGGGTAAGATAACTCTAACAGTAAGAAATCAGCGAGAGCAGGAAATACTTCAAAATGCAGAATTCCGAATTTACTTAGATGCTACACTTACTCGCCAGCGATTAGCCACGATTAGAAATATAGATGTAACGCAGATTTTAGAAATCGAAGAGGAACCGCCAAGCTACAATAATTTAATCGTAACTCATGTAATGGGGCTGGGATTGGGGAATAAATCGCGCTCTCCTTTTTGCGATCGACGCATTGAAGCACTTGAACAATATTTTACAGAAAAGCACAATGGCAGTTACGACTCAATTGATTGGAAGGTAAAATCTCAGGAGAAGAATAAGCCAGGGAAAATTTTTCATTTTTCTGGTGACAGAGGTAGTAACGAATATAGCCAGTTAGAAGCAGTCGCATCATTTGGTACGCCATATATCTCATTATCTGCGATACAGGATATATATCAATGCCTTACAGGAAAGGTAGTTGAGATAGATCCAAAATCCAAAAAAAGCACAGAGCAGAATTTTCAGGATTGGATTGATGAGGAGGTAGAAGCCAACATCATTCAAAAAATAGGTCGGCTCAGGGCTAATCGGCGACCAAATGAAAAGCTTTACTATTACCATTGCTCCTCTTACCCACTTGATTTAATCAAAGAAGCATTTCCAGGCGCAAGCTTTGAGAAAGTAGATGCTTTTGAATTAACTCCAGACGCTGGTGACGAAACTCAGCAGTCCCGATGGCAAGTGTTTGAAGCAGTTAAAAGTTTAGCCCAATCTAAGTCAGTAGCAGATGTCCTAAAATTAACACAAAATGAGATTGCCAAAGTTACCGGTCGTCATCAGTCAAGAATTAGCCAAATTGCGGGTCAGTTTGGTGGAGGGAAGCAGTTTTTAAGAATATTAGCCTACCTTATAAATATATATATAAGGGGTACTAATAATTTTGAGTTAAGCGAAGAAGAAAAATTTTTAGCTCAGAGTTATCTACCAGAGATAATTAAACTACCTTCAAAGGAGGCGTTGGCAGAGATTGGGTCGATAGTAAGGTTGGTATCAAAGGGTACGGAGCGTTTTATAGCTTTGTTGAATGAAGCTTCTGCTGAAGTTAAGGCTAAGGTTTTAAGTTTAATAATGACTCAGTTGCCAGAGGGAATACAGCAACGATTTTTAGAAATGTGTAATCTGATAACTTAGCTTGAGAGAAGATTCTAACTTTAACAGTAACAAATTAACTGATTTTAAAATTATGTAGCGGAATTTTGAAGTCAGTCATATAGATTTATTGTCTATATAGTTATTTATTAAATATATATAAGATTATCATGTCATTGGCTTAGGCATAGCCACCCCACTCACAAAGCCGAACGGGGGACATCTGTTTCATTAATCCAGCAAACAAAGAGTCTCTACTACCTCCGATTATATCCACGCCCGACCACGAGACACCAGTGCTTTGCACTTGCCACAAATTTAGCCGACTGGGAAGAATATATTTGCCTTACGCTGGTTTGAGTTCACGGTCAAAAAATGCTGCGTAGTCGGTGGGAGCGATTGTCTAACAGATAGTACTAAAGCTAATCGCAACCACCTACAGATTAGCGATCGCTTATTTTGCAAGGAACAAGGATATGGCAATATCCCGTATTTAGAGCAAAGAAATTAAATCAATAAATTCGTCTAGCGGCCCAATTAAACTTGCTTTGATCTTTGGTTACCATTGAGTTGAGGTTAACTTCATAAAGCTTTGTTTTTTAATTCAGTAGATACTCATTTTTACAATTAAGTAAATATTGCGTTATCGCATACTTAAAAGCATCATATATTTATCTTAGTGCTTTCTAATTTATTAGATGTAATACCAAAGCACAGCAATGAATAGTTTTGTCTTCTATAAAAATTTAATTCATGCATCTACCATCCATAATTTATAAAGTATTTCTCATAGGTACGAAAGAACATTTTTATAAATATTTCAGAGTGACTACCCTTGATTTGAAAGAATCTTGTTGTTTATTTGGTATAAATGAGTCCAACGTGCAGAAAAATATTTGAAATAATCTGCATTTAATTCTGCAACAAATCATCACTCTTTTTCAGGATAATGGCATTAAGTCATGCGCCGTTATAATGGATGACGCATTAAAACCTGGAAATAGATAGGGTAACCAATATGACATCTTTTGAATTCAATGACACCAATATTTTTCAAATCGAAGGTATTCATTTAGTAATCTGGGCGCCAAATCTTATAGTTTTGCCTATCCCGAACAATAGCTCGACTTCCAATTTCAACACTTTTGTAGAATTTAATGTCTACTTGATCAACAATACATCAAAGCCTTTTCGCCTTGACCCCAATCAAACTTTAATTCCAGAGCTTTTAACATGGGATGGTCAAGCACTGCAAGGACAAGTAGTTCCAGATGAACCTATTACCGCAGATCAAAGGAATATACCTCCAGAATCGGGGTTTGAATTTAAATTGAAGCAGTTGCTATCAAACTTTATCAGTTGTTTTTTATCAAGAAAGACTAGAGAATTTGATTCTCATTTAATTGATTCGGGGCAGTTTAGGCTTGCTACCGTGACTTTAAGGCTGCTTTGGCAAAATAACTTGCTGCAACTTCAAGTTATTAACAGTTCTAGTTCTTTACAAATCTTTTTTAGCCTTCTTGATAAATCTTGGATTTTTAATGCTCTCCAAATCAGAAACTATCAGCTTCGATTTATGTGGGGTATTCTTTTTGCAGATGGTGAGTCTGCTTCTGACTCAGACCCAACCCCAGAAATAAGTGCTGAACAATTAACAACTAAAATCCTGAATCTTCGGTTGATTGAACCCGTAGGAGCTAACAACAATGCAACAGAAGTAGATGGTATCCGTTTTGAAACCCTGATGCCAGAACAGGTGTTAACTCTCCCAGAAAAAAAGCGCGGTGTCGTAACTCGTGTACAGTTAGGGATTTGCATTACTAACAACACGTCTAGCCCAGTTCGCTTGAGTTTTTTTGCTACTTTAATTCCCCAACTTGTGGGAGGCGATGGTCAAGTATGTTTGCGGAACTATTTTCGGCGTGGCACTAAAAGACCATTAGAATCAGATTTTCCATTAGTTATGCCTGGAGAAAATGTGAGCTTATTTCCATACACCAGTTTTTCTTGGTACAAACGCGATCGATTTAGCCTTACCATTGATGCCGGAGACGGTGGTTATTGGAGTTTTAAAGCTCTGAAAACGGCTATTTATCAAATTCATTACATGTATAACAACAAAAATGCAACTGAAGAAATATATAACCGAGAAAGTATGAACACAAACTTAGTAGAAGCTATTTGGATGGGTATGGTATCTACCCCCACAGTAGAGTTTCGCCTAATCAAAGCTTAAAGTGAAATAGGGTAACCAACATGACATCTTTTGAATCGAATGGTAGAAATGCTTCTAAAACAGATGGCATACACATGGAAATCATTAATCCTAACACAATACTCTTTCCTACTATAGGATATCCCATTCCCCCAAAAAAAATTGGGATTAATGTTCCAATTAAATTCAGCGTGAGTATAAACCACACTAGTTCAAATTATTTTTATCTGAACAACTTACAAGCTTTGACCCCAGAGCTTATGACATCAAATGGACAGATAATACAGGGGCATTTAGTTACGGACAATCTGGTTACTAATCAACAAAGTAAACAGCCAGATACTAGCCAAAGTAGACAATCAGATTGGTGGAGAATTAGACCAAAATGCCGTACAACTTTTTTTGTAACTGCAAAGCTTTTTTGGCAAAATAATTCTTTACAACTAAAAATTCCTACTATTCCCGACTATGTTCTTGATAATTTTAGGTCTAATTATTTTTGGTACTTCGATGCACTTGAAACGAAAACTTATCAGCTTCGATTTATTTTAAATAGTGAGATGAGAGATACATATGTTTCAAGTTCTAACATTAACCAAGAAGCACTTGAACGAGAAACTAGTTCAGACATATTGGCAACCCCGTGGGTAAATCTTCGTCTTGTTCAACTCTTATCAACTGATAGTAATGCAATAGAAGTAGATGGAGTCCTATTCAAAATAGATATGCCAGAGTCGTTACTGACCATCCCTTCTAAATTATTTCAAGCCAAAACTAATGTCAAACTAGGCATCTATATTACAAACAATACATCAACCACTCTTTGCTTTTACCAATTAAGCTCTATTGACGCAATTTTAATAAGCGATGATGGGAAACCAATAAATTGGTCTGGCAACCCAACTAAACTTGCTTGGAAAAACAATGAACAAAATTATTACTTGGTTCAACCAGGAGAAAAAATGTTTTTGGATTTATGTGGAAAACTTTTTTGGAATTATTCTCAACTTGAATTCGCAATTTCTAGCAAAACTCATAGCTTGAATGGAGAAAGTGGCTTTTATTATTTTTCTAACCTGAAAGCTGGTACATCATATCACCTCCAAGTCATATATCAAGTTTCTGAATTGAGAGCAAGACGTTTAGAAGAACAAGTATTACAAAAATTTTGGAGTGGGAGAATAGCTATGCCTCTTGTAGAGTTTCGTCTTATCAAGCCATGAATAAAAATTGAACGAAATTATTGTATTTATAAAAGACATCCTCATTTCGCCCAAAAAATGATTGAACTTTAATGCTTAAAGGAGCAAAAATGATCCGATTTATTCAATATTCTATTGCTTGCTTTACATCAGCTTTAGTAGTTGCAGTCACAGGCCAAGCTGGTGTTGCATTTACTATTATCCCCAACCAACCTGGGGCAACTGACAACTGGAAACCAACTACCAGCTATAACGCAGACGGCGTTTTTGGAATAACTGAAGTAGATACGAGATTATGGACAGAACCTCTCCCTCTCGGTGGTTCGTTTACATTCAACACTATACTTGGACTGTGGGCTTTTCAGTCTGACCGAGGTCTGTTTGGTTGGGACTTCAAACCAGCTGAACGAGAATTAAAAGGTAGTTTTGAGATTAAGGACTATGTAGCATGTGGCTACGGGGAACTTTGTGGTCAAGAATTACCAGCAGACCCTGATGAAGAGCTTAAATATGAAGGAGTTGGAGCTTCTTTTCATGTAAGATATCTTCCAGCACCTGAAGACCCTCAACTCGGACAAGGAAAAGTTCACTGGCTTCAAATATTCCGGGCTAATTATACTAATAGAGTAGGTCGATTACCTTTTTTTTGGTATGTTGACAATGGCTTTAGAAGAGATACTCCCTTTGCTGATGAAGTTAATTACTACGTTACTGAAAGCTCTTTTATTGACGTACCTTATAACCCTGGTTTACAAGCTGCTCAAAACAAAAACTACTTTGAGGCTTATCTTTACTTGGCTGAAGAGATAACACCTGCCAACAGTATTAGAAGAGAAGTGAAGATTTACAACGGAATTAAATGGGGTTGGAAAAACTATCGTGACGAGTATGAAATACAAAAAACTTTTGTCGATAGTTTATACTCTAGTGGAGAAACAGATAGTTTCCAACTATCAAACCTACCTCCTGGAGCAAAGTTTTATGCAGAAATAAATAACGATATATCTGGAAATATCTGCAATCCAAATACATATTTAGAAGCAAGATATGGCAGTGGTACCTGGCGTTACGACAATGATAGTAGTACTGTAGGAGATGGCTTTGCTTCTGCTTTAACGGGTAATGTTTCGAGTAATGGGACTATCAACCTAACTGTAGGTGCATATGGTAATAGTGGTAGTCATATTCGTGGGCGAGACGGAGGTAAATATGAGCTTAATGTCAATGTTTTTAAAGATGAAAATGACTTCCCATATGTTATTGGTGGTAGCAGCGGTGGCGGTGGCGTAAGTACCGAACGTCCAGGCACAACCCAACAAAATCCCATTCTTCCCACCGCCAGAGAAGGAAACTGGCAAGTATTCCGCAACGTTCCTGGTTGTCGTTGGTATGATCCCCACACTCCCTATGGTTTTGAATTTCAAGCACTTGACGACACACTGTTTACTGAAATTTTAGATTTTCCCGTAGGCGACGACAATCAATTTACCGTTTCAGTAGGAGACAGAATACTTGGTGAATTCGGTGCAGGAGACAGGGTAGACTTTACATCATTATTTGGTTCTGGTATTTCCAACTTCAAAATTACTGGTATTGATTCCTTATTTGGTTCAACAGAAGAAACTGCTTTTCCCATTCAATTAGCATTTAATGACCGCACAGGCAGTTTCAAAATGCGCCCATTTTCTCAAGAAAGTTCTCCTCAGTCTGTCCCCGAATCAACATCTGCATTGGGACTATTAGCACTGGGTGCATGGGGAATAATAAAGGCAATGAAAATTCGCCTTGAAAAATAACCGTGAACCGTCTCTACACCCTGCTATTTTCCCTCAGCATCATTCTCATCAATCCAATTGGTGCAATGCGCGGGGAAATCTGGACTCAACCAAAAGTATTTGCCATTAGCCTTATCTGCATACTCAACTTTTTAATGCTCTGGGAAGACAGAGAAAACCTAAAGCTGCCCCAAAGTTGGAAAATTAACAGGTTGCTGTGGGAAATATTTTTGGGAATTGGGTTAATTGCAACTCTCGCTAGTCCCTTCCCCTGGCGTTCCCTATTCGGTCAAGAACAGATGGGTGATGGCTTACTCTACTGGTTGCTCATCGCCATCTTCACCCTCAGCAATAACCTACTATTAAGACTACACCCAGAACTAGCCCGTTTTCAACTACAAGGTTTAGTAATTGGCGGTGTCATCCTTGCCCTGAGCATTTTTCCTCAAGCCCTTAACTGGCGCATCGATTACACTGCCACAACAGGGCAATTAATACAAGACAGCATCCTTCGCAGTACCATTTTTCAAAATCAGCAACCAATTGGCTTGTATTCGCATCGCGGTCATGCGTCATTTGTCCTAGCAGCAGCGGCAGTTATGACCCTTGTTGGCTGGCAATGGCAATGGATAAACACACGCCTTGCTGCAACTGCTGGCATCATAATTATCCCAGCTTTACTGCTGACTCAGACTAGAGCTGGATTATTAGCCTTACTTGTAGCAACTATCTACTTATTAGGACGCCAGCATTATAAGCTTTTAGTTCCCGCAACACTAGTGTGTTTACTCATAATTGGCATCGCTACCAGCACCAGGCAGATAGATAATGCACCTTTGATTAGACAAATGACATCAGACCGAGTTTATCTTTGGGAAATCGCCAACCGGGGAATTAGTCAGCGTCCCTTACTTGGATGGGGAATGAATGGTTTCGGCCCAGCTTATCCATATATACGCTACGGAAGAACAATAGCCAAAGTGATTCGTTTGGATGATTTTAGTTTCGCCTACCAAGATAAAAAGGGGCAAATACAAACGGCTCAACTACCCACAACCAAAGCGCATAATCTCATTTTAGATACAACTTTATCCGTAGGCTTACTGGGGATGGCATCCTACCTTACCCTGTTAGGATGGTGTCTGTGGCAGGTTATCAAATCACCTTACCGTGGAATTGAAGCAGTCTTTATTGCCTACCTAGCCTTTACCTTTACCTGGTTTGAGTGCGCCCAATTTACGCATCTAGCTTGGTGGTCGCTCAGTATATATGGAATGTCCCGTGCCCCGAAAATCATATCTTAAAACTGCTACCATCATCTGTTTGCTGTGTCTATTACTGGGCAGCAGTCAGTCCAAGCCAGAGTCACAATGGACACCACAGATGACTGCTGAGTTTCGGGCGCGTTCCCAACAAGCAATTAAAAAATTTGCAGGCAGTAACTATGGTTCGACAGCCTTTGAGAACGAAAAAAGGTCTTACCCCAGGGCAATGATGGACTTTCTTGCAGGTAATCGAGAAAAAGCAGCAGCCTTTTTGCAATCTGAAGACGCTGATGCCGATAGAAATGCTCACACCTTGGGAATTGACTTTTATTCTGGCTTTACTCTCAAAGGTCAAGTCCGCAAATACTTCTACTTTGGTAAATATCTTGACCCAAACTATCGCCAGCGCATGAAGCAAGCGATGGCCATTTTCACCGAAAAAGACCCACTGACACGTACCTTTCCTAGCCCTCGTCCATTTTGGTCTGCTTCAACTGATAACTGCAATACCTGGGTAGACTGCCGCAACACAGATAACTTAAAAGCAATGCGGGAAGTCGCAGTCTATTTATTTGCCCAAGAAACAGGCAATGAAGAGACGCGCAAGATATATAAAGAGCGTATCAGGCGTAATGTCCGCACTCTCTACCAAATCGGACAAGGTGAATGGGATTCGGAAAACTACCTGGGACACGCTATTACTACTTATGTAAATCTCTACGATTTTGCTACAGATTCAGAGGTTAAATCTCTGGCTAAATCTGCACTTGATTGGTTTTTTACTTCAGGGGCTTTGAAATATTGGCGGGGTGGTTTTGGTGGGCCCTCTAAGCGCGATTATAGTCAAGGTAACTGTGTTTGGTGTTCTCTGGCAACTCATTCTTTAGGACTGTACTTTGGTGATTCACCACTGGCAGAACCCAAACCAGACGCCGACGAAGTACACTTAATCACCAGCAGCTACCGTCCGCCAAAAGCTATTGTTGCCTTAGCACGCAAGGAATTTAAAAAACCTCTAGAACTACTCAATTCCAAACCAACTTACGAAAATTGGAAACCTGGAGGAGACGCAGCACCCCAGTTTTACGAAACTCTTTATTTTGGTAAGACGTTTCAACTGGGAACATTAGCTACTGGTTCTGGTGGAGACTGGAACGGGTTTAAGATGATGGCGTTCAATGCTAAACGAGGGGTGGATTACTTTATTGCAGCTACCGGAACAGACCCGACTCAAATATCCACTTCATCCATTGGCGGTGACAACGTTGCTCAGTACCGTAATTTGGTAATCTGGCTTAATAACAAACCAAAAGCACCGTTTCAATTTTTCTTACCTAAATCAGCCAAACTAGTAACTTCCAAAGGTGTTACTTTCATTAGTTACGAAAAGACATGGCTGGCATTAACACCAATTAATTTGCACCTACAAGGAATTAACTTAACAGCAACACAGAAAATTCAACAGCGATATCCCGATGACCAAATTCTCGCGGCGGTGGGTACTGGGAGAACAGTAAGTGGATTTGCCTTCGAAGTCGGTGAGCAACAAACTTATGGTACTTGGGAGCAATTTCAGCAATCTATAGTGAAAAAATCCCGTTTAACTTTGAATGAAATTAATCCTGGAGTGATTGAGTATCAAGGGGTTTTCGCTCAAGTAAAACTGCAATATCAAAGTAATAATTTACCAAAAGTTTGGCGGAATGGACACTACCACGATTGGCGTCAGCATTTTGCCCTCTATCAAAGTGCTGATGGAAATAAAACCCCGATATATTCTGCATGGAAGTCAGGTAAGCTTAAAATTGAGGCGGGTGGGTATAAGTTTGAGACTCAGAGCAAATAAAATAAAATCCCACTATTCTCAATAATTTTTGCTGAACGTCATTCAAATTTCGCATTTTTTGGGAAACCTTCCCGACTAATAATGGCTCAACCATAAGGCTTTCAGACGTTGCATTCGTCTATAAGAGTGGGGAAGAATCACTTCAATTGTTCAAACATTTGACGAGTACAGATACTCACCCCGCCACAATCGCCGCTAAGACACCTGAATTATTTAATCGAGAGAAGCGTAATTACTTTTGATATCCAGTACAGTCCCAACTCTGCTTTGGATTCCTTCAAATAAGTAAGCGATAAGTAAACATAGGCCGTTGTTGCGTATAAGCAGTTTTCTTTCTTCAGAAATTACGCTCTACATACTTGACCACTCATTTATTAGTTCTTTTTTGTCCTCATCAGTTAAATACCCTAAATCAACATGAACATCTTCTTTGAGATATTTAAATATTGTTTTGTTTTTAATTTTTTCAGCAATTTTATCAATTGTAATATTGCTGTACTGTCCAGAGTCAATCGCTCCATTCAAATAAAAACCAAGAAGTGAAAGTTTAAATATTTGCATGAATTATTTCAAATTTAGACTAACTTTTTTATTATTACTAATAATTAGCAACTACAGCTGAGTAGGTAAAAGGAGCGATCATAGTTCACCATCTTTAAAATTAATCCAATGGCACTAAGAAAAGCTATAAGCTATACTCTATAAGCATTGCAGGTATTAATGCCTTAAGAGCAGTGGACGCTTCGCTGCGATCACTATTTTTGTAGGTGCTGTCAAATGAGGCGGTAATAAATTCCAAGCGAAAATCGGGATTAGCGTTTCGGAGGTGGAAAGGAGGATTCCAGTGTTGTGGTTGTGGGATGCCGAAGGAGCGATCGATGTAAAGAATTTGATTGTCAGGGGAGATTGCAAGGAGAATGGAT
>JAVRCH010000020.1:0-35764 GCA_034530795.1 Nostoc sp. DedQUE12a | reverse complement strand
GCGATCGCATTTGAACAACTGCCGCAATTCTGCCAAGGTAGTGCGGTAAAGCGTTTCTAGCTGTTGGGACTGACGCATTCTCTCTGCCATGCGGGCGATGGCGTTTTCTACTTCAGCTACTTGGGTCATTTCTAGATTTTTTAACCGTAGCTGTTCGATATATTCAGCTTGCTGGAGGGCAATGCTCAACGGTTCGCCGATCTGCAACAAAGCACCGATTTCTTCCTCAGCCCATTTCCGAACATCAGAATTCTGATAGGCTACTAACAAACCCCAAAGATTACCAGCGCGGAAGATGGGAACATTAATGTATGCTTTGGCTTGGAACTTCTCTAATGTTTCTAAATAGCAAGGTGAAAAACCAGCAGCATAAATATCGTTGACTTTACGAAAGCGCGTTCCTTTGGTGTACACTCCACCCTGGGTTTCCTTCAGATAGGTATCGGCATCAGGTTTAACAGGGGAGCCATATTCCTTAATATTGCAACGCTCTGAAGATATCAGACCTGTTTTTAAAATGCCGTCTTGCTCCTGCATCTCCAACAGTGACGGCCAACCAGCAGCCACAGATTCAGCGATAACTTCTCCACTCCAGTCTGGATAAATTTGATAAACGACAACGCGATCGCATTTTAAAAATCGCCGCAACTCTTGGGTTGTAATCCGGAAAAGGGTGCGAAGATCCATTGCTTGCCCAATCTTTTCAATGATGCCGAAAACAGTACGTTCTCGTTCAATCAGTTTGGCTGACTCTTCAGAGCGGCGATCAAGTTGTTGCTGATATTGCAACTGTTGAATCGCAATACTAGACAGAGATGCAACCTGCACCATCAGTCGAACTTCACTATCTTTCCACTGACGAGGCTGAGAATTTTGATAGGCAGCGAGCAAGCCCCACAACTTTTCTCCCTGGAAGATGGCAACAATAATGTATGCTTTAGCTTGATAGGTTTCTAAAACTTTGATATAGCAGTCAGAAAAACCAGCACTGTAAATATCATTAGTGACTCGATAAATCTGTCCGCGATGGAAATTTTTGCCTTGGGTGTGCTGAATGTAACTATCTGCACTATGCGATCGCCCTGTTGTCCCAACTAATCCCCCTTCGTCTGCAAGGTTCCTCACACTGCAATAGTTAACGTTATTGACAATTGCTGGATTGTTTCGCTGTTCTTCTAATAGAGAAACCCACTCAGATCCAACAGATTCAGCCACAAATTCCCCACTCCAATCTGGCTGAAAACGATAAATTGCGACGCGATCGCATTTTAGTGACTGTCTTACTTCTTGGGTGGCAACGCGAAAGATGGTATCCATGTCTTTAGACTGGAGAATTTTATTCGCTACACCAGTAAGGATTTGGTCTTTTTCCACTTCTTGTTGCAATGTAGCTTGAATCACGGCTACTTGCAGTTGCGCTTCTAATTCCTGCTCGATTAGTTTTACTAACTTAATTTCAGCATTTTGCCACTGACGAGCAGCAGTGCATTGCTGCACTACCAATAAACCCCAAACCCCATCTTTTGTTAAAATCGGCAAGCTCAAACAAGCTCTGATCTGAAACCGATCTACGAGCTGCTTTTGGTAAGGAGACAAGCTTGCAGTATGAGTATCCGCGATCGCTGCTAATTTTTCTTGTTGATAAAGGTTGGCTGAACCTAACCCAAAAGTGACGACGGGTAGTTTTTCCTTCAGCATTGGGGTAAAACCATCCCTCATCGCCTCCGCAGCAACTATCCCCAGCGTTGGATTCGTAAACTCATACACCACCACGCGATCGGCTTGCAGTGCGCTTTGTACCTCTATGACAGCAGTGGCAAGCAAAGTATCTAGATCGGAAAATTGGCGGATTTTGCTAGCGATGGCCTGTACTTGCTCTACCTCTAATCCATCTCCTCCGTCTTGATATGGCAACACACTTAGCAGTTCTTTTAACTTGCGGATTCTGTCTCGCAATGGCCCTGTTTCCACCCAATCAGCTTGATCCAGTTCAGTTCGCAATTCTTCTAGAGTGGAGCTGATTTGCTGTTTTGCTCGTACATCAACGGTATGCCCGTTATCGGTGTCCTTATAACCGTTGCTGGAATTTGAGTGTGGTTGGCTGGGTGTATGCATTACCATAATCTTTCTTGCTATGAAGGTTGTCAAAGTAAATTAAGGAGGCAGAGGGCAGGAGGCAGAAGGCAGAAGGTTTTATTAGGAAGGGGATTCAAACCCCCTCCTTACTTAATAAGAGCGACCAAATTAAAAATTTGGTCAGGGTTTTAAACCGCAAGGAAAGCTTCTCTATGAGACGCTGCGCGTCGCTTTGCTTCCCCGTAGGGTACGGTCACGGCAGAGGTCAAAAGTCAGAATTCCCTTCTGCCTCCTGCCTTTCTTCGGTAAGAAGCTCTGAACTTTAAAGAGGCTGAAGGGCTTGAATCACAACATGGGTGTCAATTAACATCAAAGGGCTACCTTGAGAATCCACAAAGTAACCCTGCAAGAACGAGCCTAGTCGTGCGGGTAACATCGATGCCGAAATCGGTAACCGCTCTTGGGGGTCATAAACTTCAATGGTATTGACTTGCTCCACCAACAGCCCGACGGTTTGATTCTGCACTTGAACAAGCATCGCCATGCCAGAGTTACGCACACTGTCTCGCCGACACCAGTGTGTTGCCCCCAACAAACCTGCTAAATCAAGAATCCAGATAGCTTCTCCCCGCCAATTCATTATGCCTAACAAGAATTCTGCTACCTGGGGTACTGGCAAAATCTCGGTGAGTGCAACCTGAATTACTCCCCCCAGATCGGCTAGTGGGAGTAACCCATTGACCTTTCCATTCAAGGGAAATCTTAAAAACCTCTGGTTGTTTCCTTGAGGAGAGTTTTCAAGTCGAAATTGGCTATTAATGGGTAGCGCTCTAAAGCGATCGTTGCCCTGTACCATTGCCCCAGTTTCCTTTAGCGAATAAATTTACTAACAGTCTGGAGCAAGGTATTTTCATCTACAGGTTTGACTAAATAGCCATCGGCACCACTCATATTGCCCCAAGTTCTATCAACATCTGTGTTTTTCGTTGAGCAAATCACTACCGGGATTGCTTTTGTTGTCGGATCGGCTTTCAACTTGCGGCAGAACTCAAATCCACTTTGGCCTGGCAAAATCAAATCCAGTAGAATCAAGTCAGGTTTTTGTTGTTTCAAGCGCAGTTGAGCCTCTTCACCACTGCGAACTTCATAAACTGAATATCCTCCTTGCTCTAAGTAACGTGTCATCTTTTCGGATTCTGTGAGGCTATCTTCAACTAAAAGAACTTTTTTCATTTTTATTCCTAACTATTTAATTGAGAATTTGAAAATAAGGCAGAAGGCAGAAGGAAGATTTAAGAATTTTCATACTTGGTTGTGCCAAAACTGGGCATGAATAGCTGTCTTGAAAATGGGTGTAGGAGAGCCACTAGCATGACTGTCGCTTCAACCTAAACGCTTAAATACTTGTGAAGCACATTGAGTACTTTTTCTGACTCTACAGGTTTACCCAAAAAGTCAGTTGCCCCTACTAATTTTGCTCGCATCCGATCTACTATTCCATCTTTCCCCGTTAAGATGACAACCGGCACATCTTTGAGGCTTGGAGTTTTACGGATTTGAGAACAAATTTCATAACCATTCACTTTTGGCATCAAAAGATCCAAAAAAATGAAGTCTGGCTTGCTTTTAATTAGCTTTAAAACTGCCGTCAAGGAATCTTGAATGCCAACAAAGCGATAATTTTGATGGGTGAGAATTTCCTCCAAACTGCGACAGATCGTCGGACTATCATCCACACAGGCTACTAAAGGTCTGGAGACATCAATAATTGCTTTGCTAGCTGCTGGGGGAGCAACTTGTATAACAGTGTTTTCTTCTTTCTTCAATGAAGAATTGGGATTATTAACTGTACTAGACGGACTGACAATTTGTTTGCTAGTCGCTGGGGAAGCAGCTTGTATAACAGTGTTCTCTTCTGTCTTCAGTGAAGAATTAGGATTATTAACTGTACTAGACGGACTGACAATTTGTTTGCTAGTCGCTGGGGGGGCAACTTGTATAACAGTGTTCTCTTCTGTCTTCAGTGAAGAATTAGGATTATTAACTGCACTGGACGGGTTGCCAGTTTCTTGACTAATGCCAACCTTCCTGGGGCTTGGAGTGGGTGAAAAAGCGATCGCCCCTGCTTTTACCAATGGCATCAAAAACCGGGCTAAAACTAAGGCATCCCGACCGGTTTTTTGCCCTAGACCTCGTAAAGTTTTTGTGCCATCAACTAAAGAAATAATCTGTTTAGAGGATGCTTGTCCTTGGAGTAGCTCAACTTGTTGAATGACAGGATATAAATTGGGCGAGTAACTTGCTAACCCTGCATCTCGCCATTCTTGCCAGGCTTGTGTAGCCTGTTTTAAGACTTCCTCAGTTGGTAGTACAGCTAGGAGAAACCCAGGAACTGCACCAACAACGGTAGTAGGTGACAACTGCCCTGCTGGATTGTTGGCATTTCTTTTGGCTTCAATGTACTGGGTTATATCAAACAGGACTTCAGCTATTAAGCTTGTAATCAGGTTAACAAGTTGTTGTTGTTCGATTAATTTTTGTTCTCGCAATTTAGCAAGAATGCAATACTCGCGATAACTTTCCTGGGGAGAGACAAGCGACTCTAACTGTGTCAGATCCAGATTAGAGCAGTACCGCGACAAGTGTCGTCGCCATCGCTCATCGGCATTAGAACCGCCAGCCTGCCAAATTAATCGTCCTAAACGAAAATATAGCGTCCAAGTCGGCCCGTCCCTTGCTTCAAGATTCAGCCTGCCTGTGAATAATTTAGTTTGAAGTTGCTCGATCAATTGATTCACAATGGATCGCGCCTCCTTATATATCTTGAGTTTTGCATTTACATTAGAATTCCCCAAACAATCCAGCTTATTAACCTCATCGTGCGATCGCCAATAGCACAGTTCATATCATGTTCGGTAGAAGACTTATCATTAAGACTGACGCGGAAGGGGACGCGGGGACGCGGAGAGATTTTAATAATTAAGTAATTATCCGAACTTGATATCAAAACCTTGATCGAGCTACCCCAGCTTGTTATATCCCTTTGCCATCTGGATATTTTTAAAGTTTAAAGCCGGAAGCTCGAATAAAGATTTAAGCTCTTTTTTTAATTAGAGATAAGTTATCTATATTACTTTTGCAACGTTACATATACTGAGACAATTGCTTGTCAATACAGACCTTAAAGGAAATGTTGAATACTACAAAGCATAGACCAGCTTTTATACTTATCGATTGTGTACTATGCCGGCTTCAGACAAAAGACACAAGCGATCGCGCAACTGCTAGTCTGCAAATACAAAAAATGAGCTTGAATTAAGTTTGTCAAGAAATTGTTTGTTGCCGAATAAAGTATTGGCGATCGCGTTGTTCTAGTACCCCTTGCTTGATTAAGGAGCGCAGAATATCTATCGTTTGTACCCGGCTTAAGCCTATCACCTCTTCAATTTCTATTAGAGTAGCTCCTTCGGCTTGCTCAATATATTGCTGTACTTTAGATTTAGCAGTATCCGCATTCAAAGCAGGCACTTTCTTAGTCATGGTATTGGCGGAAGGGCGAAAACCAGTGGCTTTAATTACAGAACGGGAGATTGAGCGTTTTGGAACTGTTACAACTAATTTCTCTTGTTTAGCAGGAGCCGGGGAAACAGCTTGTTTATGACTGTAATCGTCCCAAACACTGTGATGTAAAATTGCCCGGAAATTTTGCAAATCTTGGAATAATGCCTGAGCCTTTGCTGCCCGCTGTTGGCGGTATTCTTGCTGGCGTTGACAGACATCTGTTTTTATTTGCAATATTTCTAATTGGCGCTCTACAATCTCTTGCTGAAATTGCTGCTGTTGTAACTTTCTGTTGTTGTGAAGGTTAGTAACACAACTACTCAATTCTTGATGAAGCAAATCTGCTTGCAGCTGCAATTCTTTTTGAGTTAGCTGTTTCCACTGGTTAACTTGTTGACGGCGTTCAGCAGTTATTTGTAATCGCTCTTGTCGCTCTTGTTCCCATAAATTCTTGAGAGACATCAACTGAAATCTCCTATTTTGTTAACTAGAAATATTAAATAGGAGCCATGAAGACTCCCTTTTTCTAATGTGGTATTAAGCAGCAGATGGAACAGCTGCCTGAGATGTTAAACCAACTGCCTCGGCATATCTTAAGTAAGTTTCAACTGAAGCAATCACAATCCGAGCTTCTATTGCTAGCAGTTCAATACCAACTAAAGAAACACGCACCCAAGCATCAACTACAATTCCTTTGTCCAAAATGCGGTCAATAACTTCAGCCAGACTTGAAGATGAGTTAACTTTTTCAACAGCCATTTTCTTTTCCTCTCACAACTCTAATTATTGATTTAAACTTGCTCTCATTGAGCAGTAGGTAAAACTTACACAATGTGTTTGATTCTTCCTGGATTTAGTGTTCCCAAAAATATAAGATAAATATAAGAAAATAAAAAAATACTAAAAAGTTAACAATATTTTTTAGAAAAAAAATTAAAGAAAAAATCAAGATGGACTGATTTTTTCTGGGTGGGAAAGTTTTCAATATTATTTTTTATAAATTTATATGAGAGTATTTTTGAGAAAATGATAGGGTGGTAGAGGTTCGCTCAGTGCCAATTGCCAGTGCGAGCATTGTACTTGCCAGAGAGAAAACTGCTGCGTACTGAGCGTTGAATCGTTGCGTTGTGCTAAAAAGTGAATTTGCCGCAACTCTGGCTGTCGAGTTTCACAGATAACATTTGTATATGTTTTGAGAATTAACTGGTTCAAGAGTTCCCACTGTTGGCATTGTTGTGTTTGAAATGCTTGCTGTGTTTGGTAGCGTTGTTTTTTAGCTAATAAATAGGCTTTTCCCCTGGCATCAATAGTGTCAGAATCATCAAGTAAAGAACAGGGTGTCAATTTTAAAGTGTACTCAACTTTGTCTGCTACCTGAGTTAGGGTTTCTAGATATTGCTGTTGTTGCTTTTCTAGATGATTCAGCAGTGTTTCTACAGAGGTAAAACCGCTTCCAAAGCGTAGGGGAAGAAGGGGAGTTTGTTGAAAAAGTTCTCGAATTACGCGATCGTGGTTTAATACAGCTTGAAGTAAACGCTCATCCTGTGCCTGTATTGCCTCCACTGAGATTTCCGGCTCTACGATCGCGGCTAAACCAGAAGAGTAAACGAGTTCAGTATTCCTTTCCATCCCTAAAGGTAGAACAAGTTCTGATGCGATCGGTATTAGAAGAGCATAGGCGTATATTGACATAAGTTAGGTGCGTGAGTGTTTATTGTTGAGACGAGGCAGGGGGCAGGAGGGAAGAGGGTTTTAGTTGTTCTTTTTATAGCGATTCCCAGTTAAATGAGGTACAGAACTAATGTTTTTTAACGCAGAGGGGCGCGAAGGAAAGCGCAAAGGTACGCGGAGAGAAGTTGCCAGGAGGGTTTCCCTGCAAGCAAACTTCGGTGGGTTTGCCTAATTTTATTAGCAATGTATTAAGTACCTCAGCAGATTAGGAAACGCTATATTTGCACCGTTCTACTTAAGTAGCTTTGGCTCTGAACTTCTGCATTTTTTCAAGTAAGCTATTCATGCCTAGTTTTGGCACAATCAAGCATGAAAATTCTTACCTCTTCCTTCTGCCTCCTGCCCTCTATTCAGATTGATGCTGGTTAGCAAGCATTTGGTATGTAACTTGGAAATCATCATTTGTAATCTGAATCAGGCTGGAGTCGCTTAATCCCTGAGCGCGGTATCGACGAATTGCGCTTAAAGCAGCTTGATTGCTCAACAAAGCTAAGTCTGCGCCATTCCAGCCCTCGGTAACTGTCGCCCAGGTTTCTAAATCGACATCAACCAAGGGACGATCTAGATTGTGAACTTGTAAAATCGCTAATCGGCTGGCTCGATCTGGTAGATCAATTTTGATTTGTAAGTCCAATCTTCCGGCTCTGAGCAAGGCAGGATCGAGGGTTTCTGGACGGTTGGTTGCTCCTACTAACAGTACTTTCGGGCATTCATGCAACCCATCCAGTTCGGTGAGCAGTTGACCAACAACGCGATCGCTAACTCCAGAATCACCACTGAATCGTCCCCGTGCTGGTGCTAGGGTATCTATTTCATCTACAAATACAACGCAAGGTGCTGCTTGCCGAGCTTTACCAAAAAGTTCTCTGACTGCTTGTTCTGCGGCTCCTACCCATCGGCTGAGTAATTCCGGGCCATTCACAGCAATAAAGTTGGCTCTAGCCTGGGAAGCGATCGCTTTTGCAAGTAATGTTTTTCCCGTTCCCGGCGGCCCCCACAACAAAATCCCACGGGGAGGCTTGGCTTTGGTTTGCTCGTATAGTTCGGGATAGAGGAGTGCGCCCTCTACAGATTCTTGAAGTTTTTGTTTCACATCATCCAAACCACCAATTTCATCCCAATTTACATTTGGTGCTTCAACTGCTACAGACCTGAGAACTGAGGGTTTTATCTCTTTAATTGCTTCGAGAAAATCCTGCTGCCTGATAGTCATGTTCTCAGGAATGGGACTGTTGAGCGAGGGAATTTGACGACGCAGGGCAATGTAAGCTGCTTTTTGACAAAGAGCTTTGATATCGGCACCAACAAAACCGACGGCCAAATCGGCGATCGCTCCTAAATCAACCGAAGTCTCCAAGGGCATGGCACTTGTTAAAATCGTGAGAATTTCCAATCGTCCATTGCGATCGGGAACCCGAAAATGAACTTCGCGATCGAAGCGTCCCGGACGACGCAGCGCCGGATCGAGATAATCGGGACGATTTGTTGCCGCTAATACAAGTACGCCCTCGGTTTTGGCAAACCCATCCATTAACCCAAGCAACTGCGCCACTAGTCTTTTTTCAACTTCACCTTCCACTTGGCTGCGATCTGGGGCAAGGCTGTCAATTTCATCAATAAATATCAAGCAGGGAGCAGAACGAGTTGCTTTCTCAAAAATACTTCGCAAACGAGCTTCTGCTTCCCCGTAATACTTGCTCATCACCTCTGGGCCATTGATGGCAATGTAGTTTAGCTCTAACTCTTCTGCCAAAACACGGGCTGTTAAAGTTTTTCCCGTACCGGGCGGCCCAACTAGTAAAACCCCACGCGGAGGCTCTAACCCTAATTTTGCCAATAAATCAGGACGTTTTAGGGGAATTTCAACTAACTCTCTGATTTCCTTGAGAACATCAGCCAAGCCGCCGACATCTTGCCAAGAAGCTTTTGAGTTCGGACGAGCTGATGGGGGGGTGACATCAGCATCATCCATTGGTGTAGGTGCATCGGTGGAATTGGATCGGACTCGGCTGGAATTACTTTTTCTCGGAATATTGCCTTGCCGGGGAATACTACTGAGATTATGAGAGCGAATTTGAATAGAAGTTTTTAATTCGCCTTTCTCTACTTTTTCTTCTAAAGCTTTGGCAATTTCTAATAGCTGTTCAAATCCTTTAAATATGTCGTCCATTGATTTTAGTTAAATAAAATATAGAGAAAAATTTAATTTTAATAGGCTTTTTGTACGAATTTTGAAAACAAGAATTTTTTATCTCACGCAGAGGCGCAGAGAGTTCCAGAGAAATCAACTGTTTGGTAGCCATGAAATGATTGATGCAAGAGGTCTAATAATTTTTGATTCTCAATTTTTATTGCTGTTTAGTTGGAACTGGATAATCGCAGACGAGCAAAGTTAAAGGGGGCAGTGAAATTGTTGTAGCGAATTCGCAAACGTTCTTCAAATTGACGATCGAGTGCTTCAACCTGTTCGCTAAATTGTGATTCTGCTTCCCAAGGAATTAGGTAGGCTGCGTTATAAATCATTGTCTCCATTTGGGGAGTATTTTCTACCATATCGACAGCAATGGAGTTGAGTGTGCCTTGAAATAAATTTATGATGCCTTGTTTGCGATCGCTCATTCCCTGTTCGATGGCTTGTCCTATTTGGATTACCTGCTCCATATTCAGAGGTTGACCCGCTAGCTTATCCCTTTCAGTTTTGAGAGCTGGATTTTCTGCCAATAGTCCCTGAATTTCTGCCTCGGTATTCCAAAAAACTTTGACACTAACTTCTCGGCGGCCTGATAACTTTGCTAGCAATTGCGTCAATTCTTCTTGATGAGGAAGAATTAATTGTTCTGAAAACGTTTCCCAGCTTGCAACCAAAAGTCCAAATTGTACAGGAAGTAAATTGCGTTGGCGTAGCCCGTCGTAGACATCGCCTGCTTGCATAATGTCCTCAAGGACTTTCTCATGACTTAGCAGGTTACGACGGCTTGCTAAATAACGCTCTTGCTGTGCTTCGGAGTAGATGACTGCAAAACCATCCAAAATTTTAATTTGTACCGGTTGCCGATCTAAGCCCTCTAAATTTAAATCTTGCGGAGCAGGCAAGGTTAAAATTCCATAAATGTAAAAGCCATAACTCATAAGAATGTATTACCAATAAGAATGTAGATAAAAAAGTTACAGGGGTTTAGAGGTGAGTACTAGTCTTAACTTGGCATGAACTAAGTTTAATTGAGCCAGTCCTAAGTCTAAGTCACCTTCAACCACAACACCCGTATTTAATAGGCGATCGAGGAGTTCTAATATAGAAGGTTGACTAGAGGTTTCGCCAGGGTAGTATCCTCCAGATTGGGGAAGTAAAGTTCCCATTTCACCCAAGTTAATATTTAGATCGGCTGGGTCAATATCAAATATCTCGCAAAGCTTAACAACCTGTTTTTCAAGCTGTTGCAGGCTTTCGGCAGCTCGATCTAACTCAGAGTCGCTGAGGTTGCCAGCATCCATGCGCCGAATCACCTGAGCTTCCATGAGCTGGCGTATCAGTTCAACAACCGTTAGTAACAACGGTGCTAAACCTGAATCGGAACCTTTTGATTTACTAATCGCCTGCATTCTGATGATTAATAGGATTGAGTGCTTTGAGCGATCGCAGTTCTGTTTCTAGACTGGCAACACGCTCTTGAAGTTGTTGATTAGTTGTTAATAAGGAACGAGCTTGACTATTAAGATAGGGGTCGCTTTCCCACCAGTTAATTCCAATCTCTTTGGCTTTATCAACAGAAGAAATCAACAAACGAATTCGGATGTTGAGCAGTTCTGTGGAGCCGACGGAAACAGAAATATCTCCCGCTATAACAATGCCTTTATCCAAAACCCGTTCGAGAATATCTGCCAAGGTAGAACCTTGAGTTGCTGTGATAACTCCCCGGTTAGTATGAGTACTCATTTGTTTATTAAATGGCCAGAATCAAAAGCCACTTGTGATATGTTTGGCAGTTCGGTATTACCCTGCATTTGCAATAATACTCCCTGCTCTCTAAGAGACTTGAGTGCAGCTACAATTTGACTGCGATCGATCCCTAATTCTGCTGCCAAATCAGAGAAACGCCTTCCCGGAGACTTGCACAGATAGCTGTAAACTTCATACTCATAAGGTACTCGTTGTTCCAATACAATCTGATTTTGACTGTCTGGTATTATCTCTTCTGCCGGCTGAGATTGAGTATTTGTACTATGATACAATTCACGCAAAACCTCTTCCAGTAGCCGAGTTGCTTCCATACGAGGTTGATTTGTGCGAGAAAGCAGGATATCCGCACAAATATCTTGGAAGTTAGGCTCTTCAAAGTTTACAGAGATTTCGTGTTCGTGGCAGATTCTAGCGATCATCAGACAAGAACGTAACCCACCGCCTTGTCCAGAGCCAGATCGACTCCAAAACATCCGCACCAAGCGCACGATTTTTTCTGCTTTCTCAGAATCTATGCCTGTTTTTTGAATTACAATCTCCTGCTGAGTTAGTTCATCAGGTGGAGGCATATCGATGGTGATAACACGATCCATCAAAGCATCCTGAGTTGCATGAACTCCACAATACTCTTGAGGATTTGATGTTAAGATTGCCCGAAACTGGGGATGAACCCGGATATATTCGGCTCGATGTTGGTTTGTTGGCAATACCAACAACCTCTCTTCAAGTACGGAAAGTAAAACGTTATTTACCTCCGGGTGCGATCGATTAAATTCGTCGTAAACCAGCGTAAATCCTTCTTTACAAGCTAGGGTTAATCGGGCATCAACCCAGTGTTGTCGGAGTTCATCCTCAACTTTCACAACGCTGTGGATGAAGTTATCAACAACCTTTTTGCGGGTATAGCCTAATTGATTGCCAATCAAGTCTGAGGTTTTAAACTCATCATCTCCAAATAAGAGAATGATAGGCTGGTTGAGCAAATCAGCTAGATGCATTGCCAGAGTAGTTTTTCCCACTCCGGCCGCACCACGTAAATGTACTGAGAAACCTGACTGTAGATAGCGCAAAGCACGTTGAGCGACGCGTTGAATAGCAGGGGTATTGACAAATCGCTGGGGAGATGCATTTAATACTGTTGTCAAGCTCTAAGTACCTCCGAAATAGGAATTTTATAAAAAAGTAATTTTTTGTACATCGAATATATCAAATACGGATGTCAATAAGCTTTAACTGGACTCAAATCCAACACATTTTGGCATCAACACAAGACTAGTAATGTTTAATATCTATGTCATCAGCATGATTACGGTCTTGCGAGGACAGCTTTAATAAATCCACACGAGTGTAAATAATATGGTTCTGCGCTTTTTACTATTACCGATTACCGGCCCATTAATGGGGGTAACGTGGCTTGGGGAAAAAATTTTAGAACAAGCAAGTACTGAAATTGATGATAAAGAAAATCTCAGCAAGCAGCTTCTTGCACTGCAACTTGCTTTTGATATGGGAGAAATTGCGGAAGAAGAGTTTGAAATTCAGGAAGAAGCTCTTTTATTAGCGATTCTGGAAGCAGAAAAGCAGGGAACAGAGAATGGGGAATAGGGCGTTGCATAAATGCGGGATGATTTTTCTCACGCAGAGGCGCAGAGACGCAGAGAGGATAAGGAGTTTTGAATTTCAATAGGTACAATTTCATCTCTAGATTCAGCAACGCCAGGAAATGAGTCATTTCCCGACATTTTCACTAATATCTAAAAGTGTGTTGACGTTGTATATACAATGTTTTATATTAAATATTAAGCATTACCGAAGTAAGCTGCAACCTTACTTTGGTAATGCTTAATATGACACATAAACATGGAAAATACCTAATGGTTGCCCGTTCTAAAATGGATAATCTTGGTCGTAACCAAGTAATTAATATTAGAGTTCAAGAACAACAACGGGATTTAATTGACAATGCGGCTGCGATTCTTGGTAAAAGCCGTTCTGACTTTATGTTAGAGGTAGCTTGTAGAGAAGCCGAAAAAGTCATCTGTGACAAAGCCTTCTTTGCATTAAATGAGGAAAAATATCAAGAATTCATTGCTATTTTGGAATCACCACCTAAAGCGAATGAAGAAATTCGTAAACTCTTAACTACCAAATCGCCTTGGGATTGATGATAAACCAAACGAAAATGATAAATGCTCCTCAGCCTGTTACTAAAGACCATGATGTATCAGAGTTTGAATCTAAATCAGAAGCCTTGAATAGCTGGCTGAAGGAGAGAGCTTTGAAAAGTGAGGGGGATACAGCCAGAACATTTGTAGTAACAGTTGAAAATAAAGTAATAGGTTATTACTGTTTAGCAACAGCTTCTGTAACTCATTTAGCAGCTGTTAGCAAAGCTAAACGAAATGCACCAGACCCTATACCGTGTATGCTTATTGGTAGGCTAGCTGTAGATACCAAATGGGAAGGACAAGGTATAGGATCTGGTTTATTAAAAGATGCTATTAAACGTATTTTATCAGTATCTCAAATAGCTGGTGTTAGATGTATTTTGGTTCACGCTAAAGATGAAGAAGCTAAAAAATTTTATTTAAAACGTGGGTTTCAAGCATCACCAATAGAACCATTTACACTAATGATGACTTTAAAAGATATTCGAGCAAGCATTGTAGATTAACCTACACTACTACTCCTTTTCTTCATTATCTACTTCTACAGACAAATTCTCCAATTCTGCTTCTAACTGCTCAATAGTTGGTAAATTTGTTTGTAACTCTTTGGGCAGTGATTTAGTAAGTTTAGTTTGCCATTCAGCAATACCAATTGGTTTATTCACATCACGCAGTGCATACTCAGCAATAATATTATCCTTACTTGCACACAAAATTAAACCAATTGAAGGACTATCTAGAGGAGATTTCAGTAAATCATCTACAGCCGAAAGATAAAAATTAATTTTTCCTGCATACTCAGGTTGAAATTTACCTGTTTTCAGTTCAATTACTACAAAACAATGTAATTTTACATGATAAAAAAGCAGGTCTATATAAAAATCTTCATTTCCAACTTTTAAATTATATTGCTGTCCAACAAAAGCAAATCCTATACCTAATTCTAAAAGAAATTGGGTAATATGTTTAACAAGCTCTTTTTCTATTTCTCGTTCTTGTGCTGCTTCTCCTAAAGTTAAAAAATCAAAAACGTAAGGGTCTTTTAAAGTCTCTCTAGCAATGTCTGATTGAGGAGAGGGTAATATAGCATCAAAGTTATTGACAGCTTTTCCCTGACGCTCAAAAAGTCTATTGTTAATTTGTAGAGTTAAAATATTTCGACTCCAACCATTTTCTATGGTCTTTTGGATATACCATTCCCGCTCAAAATTATTTTTAACTTTATCTAAAATTACACAGTTATGAAACCAGGGAATTAGTGCAGCAGCCTGCTGCACAATTTGTTCATCTGGGTAAGCTTCAGCAAAAGCCCGCACATACTTCAGGTTACGTGCTGAGAATCCTTTCATCTCCGGGAAGGCTTCTTTTAAGTCCCTGGCAAGACGTTCAATAACTTTTGTTCCCCATCCCTGTTGTTGTTGTCGAAGAAGAATATCTCGCCCAATTTGCCAATAGAGCAATATCAATTCGCGGTTAATAGATAATGCTGCTCGTACCTGGGCGTTGCGTATGCGTTCTTTTAGCTCCCGCAAGAAATTGTCATAATTTTCCATTTCGGTTAATTCTTTCGCAGCTTACTGATAAATTACTGCCCCAACAGTGTACTTTCTACTGGTTTACAATCTAACTAGTCAACTTGTAAACATTTGAATTATATTGCACTTCCCTGGTTTGGTAACAGAACATTAAACTCACATAACTATGACAAGGCTCGGATTAAAAAATTATCAAATTTGGCAAGATTTAACTGAAATATTACAAAGTTTAGATGCTAATCTTCTTGTTAAATAACATCTTGACCAGTGTGATTATAAAGCGTATGGCTATTGGGATGAACAAGATAAATATTATAAGAAAATTACGTTACCTCGTACCCTAGAAGCCGAATTAATTAACAGTTCTATAGGCGTTACTCACAAAGAACGTTTTTTACAACTAAAGTTTTTGCTCATAGCTGATAGTTGGTTTCTTACTTATGACCAATTTTATAAGTAAATTAAGAATCTGAACTTAATACCAATACTTATACTTAGCTGATTTAACAGAGACTTCTTCGGCGTTCACTACCAATAGAACAGCGTTCAACAACGACTTCCCCATTGGGACAAATCGTGTTCCACAATATGGCATCCAAGAGCCAAGCGTCCTCCCAATTAGCTCCTTCCAAGTTAGCACCACTCAAGTTAACAGCAACCATCTGAGCGCCTCTAAAGTCAGCACCTCTCAAGTCGGTGTCCTTCAAGTCAGCATGGTTCATTTCAGTGAGAAAGAGATTGGCACCACTTAAGTTAGCACCCCAAAAGTTGATTCTATTCAAATTAGCCCGCTCCAAGTTAGCACCCCTCAAGTTAGCGCGGCTCAAGATAGCTCCACCCAGTTCAATGTCGCGCAAATCAGCTCCTTCGAGGTTAGCACGATGGATAACTATGTCGTAAAACTTTCTCTCCCCATTGGCATAACGTTGGAGCAATTCCTCAACCTTAATTACTCTGGTGGGGTCGCTATAAATACTCCCATCTGGCATAGTGGTATTACAGAAAAGGGTTCCTTCAGTAATAATGGAACTCCAGTTAGCCCCCAACAAGTTGGCATCAGTCAGGTTAGCGCGACTCAGGTCAATACCAGTCAAATCGGCACCTCTGAAGTCAGCAAAACTGAGATCGGTTTCAGCCAAATTAGCGCCCCTCAAATTAGCACCACTCAAGTTAGCTTGCCTCAAGTTGGCGTACTTGATGTCGGTTCCTTCCAAATAGGCGTTACTCAAGTCGGCTCCATTGAAATCAATACGATATCTAGTGATTCCACTCAGATTCGCACCTTTGAGTATGGTATCCCTAAAGGCGGGTACTCTGTAATGGAAATTCATAACTCTTCTCAAATCAACGCCGCTAAAGTCCCGCTCTCCAGCATCATATCGTTGGAAAAATTCTTCGCTTTCCATAATTTAATCTCGCATCAATCAACACATATACTCAGTTTTTACACGCTAATCTTCAACTAAACGCTCTATTCTAACCGCTTTTATCCCAATGTCGTTTAACCCTAAAATTACGACATAAAAGGGCGATCGCCATTTTCTCCCCCAGCCTGCGAAGCACGACCGGACAAGGAAGTTGCGAAGAATAGACAAGCTGAAATCTTAGTACTTAGTATTCCAATGTTATGGTGTTGAATTTTGGTGTATTGTCCTCTAAGTTAGTATTTGCTTGCTGATGGGTGATGTCTTCTTCAGCAATGATTTGACTATTCAAAATAGCAAGACGTTGCTGAATTTGATGTCGGCGTGTTTCGAGTTTCTGTAGTTCCTGCTCTAAACGCTCTTTTTCCAACATCATTTTGTAAGCATTTAAGTAAACTCTTGCTTGTGAACGTTGAGGAGGCATTGAGCTAAGTTTGGCTTGAATTTGTCCGCGATTTGGAGTGCGATGCATAATAAATTTCTCTTTGGCTATGAAAGTATTTAGTCTAATTAGCACTTAAAATAGACAGGCGGCGGCTGCTTGGATGCGTTCTAAAGGCTGAACTGAGCGAGGAAGCACTGGTAAGCGAACCGTTGTCAAACCTGGAAAATCGCAATTAACGATCGCTGTAGAAGTAAAGCGGTTTAGAACAAGGTAATTCTGGCTTACACCTATTTCTTGCAGAGATTTGAATAGGCGTTGTTGTTCGGCAAGTACACTAGCCTGGTTAAGTGTAACCCCAATAAACTCTGCTTGCTGTGGGTCTTTTAGCACTTTTTGGGCTTTGACTACGCGCTGTCGCAAAGTTCGTAAACGCCCCATGAACTCTGTACGACCAAGGACATTTTGATACTTAATCCAGAGTTTGAAAATCCAAGCTAGCCAGTCTGCTAGTGCAGTTGGCATTTCTAGAAAACGCAGAAGATGTCCTGTAGGAGCAGTGTCTAAAATAATCAAGTCTTCTTCTTGTTGCTCTAGCAATTCCATTACTGTTAACAGGGAAAGCATTTCATCAATCCCTGGTAAAGCTTGCTCGACAATTTTACGCCAAGCAACAGGAGCATAAGCCATTTCAATAGCTTCGCTGGTTTGGGTTTCGCCACTCATCATTTCGGCGAGTTCCCACAGGTAATCGGCTCTGAATTGCTCCAGAAGGCGATCGCTATCTACTTCCTGACCTCGAAGATTAGCAGTTATTTGATATGGTTCGTGTCCCAAACTCAGACCAAAGGCATCACCCAAGGAATGAGCAGGATCGATGGAAACCATGCGAATTTTGCGATCGCGATGTTGTTGAGCCATAGCCCAACCAATGGCAGCTGCTACTGTGGTCTTGCCTACTCCACCTTTACCGCCAATTAGTAATAGGCGACGACCTTGGGTGAGAAAATCTCCAAAGCTAGGAGGAATTGTTTCAGGCCATTGAACTGGGAGTAGATCGATAGGAGATGGCGGTTCAAGCTGAGGAACATGGATTTGGTCGATGAGACGGCTGAGGGCTAGAATCCCTAAAGGCTCCTCATCTTGCTGTGGCACGATAAAAATCGGCTTTTCGTGAGCAAGATCCGTATACTGGCTGATGAGTGGTTGTTGTTCTTGGTAACGATCGCGGTCAGTGGCACTGGTAAGGACTTGGTTGATAAACAACCCTCCGCAAGGAACCTGCATGGTTTGTAGGGCTTCTAGGAATCGTTTTGACTCCAACCAACTCATTGGTTCGGCGATCGCAACTAACAAACAAGCTGTATGCTTAGGATCTTGAAGCAGACGACGACCTTGAGACAGTTCAGATTTTAGGGTTTGCAAAAATTCGTCAGCGCGATCGGGTGTGTAACTTCCAGCAAAGGTCTTGCTAATATACCGATGCTTTTCTTGAAACAGTTCGAGAGAGTGAAGGAAAGTGTCTAAAAAATCCATCAAGCCAAATAAGTTGAGAGTATGACCGCTAGGAGCCATATCTACTACTACTCGATCTACCTGCTGCTCGTTAAAAAGGCGTTGGATTTCTAACAAGCCCATCAATTCGTCCAGTCCAGGCCAATTTAAATCCCAAACTGGAAGCAAATCTTCTCCTTCAACAAAACTACCGCGCTCCACTAACAGTTCTAAAACCTGACCGTAACGTTCTTTAAACTCTTGTAGCAAAAGCTTTGCATCCAACGCCCTTACTTTTAGATTGGGTAGTTCTGCTATGGGACGAGGAATGTCATCAACGCTAACTTGTAAGACATCTCCAAGAGAGTGAGCCGGATCGGTTGAGATTAAAAGAATTTGCTCGTTGACAAATTGCTGCGCCCAACGATATGCAAAGGTGCAGGAGATTGTTGTTTTTCCGACTCCACCTTTGCCGCTAAACATCGCAAGGTGTAGGTTATCAAAAAGTTCCATCTCGTTTGTCGTTTCCGGCGTTTTAGGATAAAGTTACTACATATTTTTAAAAGTGACTTAAGTAATTTCGCTGAATAAAGATATTTAAAATCTTAATTTTTTACGATTGGACGAGGAACTATAGCAATTCCTAGTTTAGTGAGCTATGGAACCAATATTTTTAAACGCAGAGAGGCGCAGAGGAAAGCGCAGAGGTACGCAAAGGTTTAGCCAAGTTTATTAGCAATGTACTAAGTACCTCAACAGATTAGGAAATGCTATATAACTGAGGGAAAGATTTAGCCAGAGGGTGTCCAAAGGTAAGGAGATATAGATGATTAACGGTTCTGAAGGCGATATAAATATTGGGTGTAATATCCAAGGTATTTCTGAATACAACTTTTTTTATGACAGTAAGTCTGAGGACATTCATCATCGTCCACTCAAAACAGACTCTCCTTACTTAGGACTAAAAACTTTTGAAATTAAAGATAAAGACAAATTTTTTGGTCGGGATAAGTGGATTGCTAATCTGGGCGCTCGCCTAAAAAAAGATGATGCCCTCTTGCTTTTAGGAGCAGCATACAGCGGGAAATCATCATTGATTATGGCAGGTTTAATTCCTTATTTAGGATATTATAAAAATTCATTAATTAATATAACTTTTCAACCAGATGTAAATCCTTTTAAATCTCTTTATAAAAATCTTGCTTTTACTTATGGAAAACAATCAAAAATAGCGGATAGTGGTCGAGAAATAAGAGAAGATACACTAATTAAAATTGTCACCTTACTCAAACAAGATTATGAGTGCATTCTGATTTTTATTGACCGATTTGAAGAACTGTTTACGAAAACTCAAAAGCCGGAACGTGACAAATTTGTTGCTAGTTTGTTTCAATTGCTCCAGCAGCAGGATAGCTCTGTCAAAGTTGTTTTAACAATGCGACCTGATTTTTTGGATAGATTTAGTGAGTATCCGCAACTTGCGAAGATCCACGATCGCTATAGTTGTATACTCACTAGAATGAGCGATGACGAATTAAAGTTAGCGATCGCTGAACCTGCTGCTAGAAATGGCGTTACCTTTGAACAAGGATTAATTGAGCAAATTATTAATGATTTTCACCAACAAGATGATTCTTTACCACTTCTGGAATACACTCTAGATTTACTTTGGAAAAGCGAAAATATTCAAAACCGGGTTCTGAAAACAAAGACTTATAAAGAACTAAAAGAGCAAATATTTGGTTATTTCAGCGAACAAGCTAATCAATTTATTAATCCTAGTGTTGGATGGTGCGAACCCCATTTGAGAGAAAAGGAACAAGAGATTCAAAAGTTACACCTGGCACTGACTGAATTAAAACTACGCGAACAATCCGCCAGGGTTTTGAATTTACTTCCTGTCCAACCGCTAGAGGGTTTGGTGCTGGCAATTCAAACAATGGGTGAGAATCTAGAGAAATACCCAAATCAGCTTCTAGCTCCTGTTTTGGGAAGCTTAAAGGAAGCAACGAACACACCTATAGAGGCAAACAGCTTACGCGGACACGAGCAAGAGGTTAATTGTCTCGCCTTTAGTCCTGATGGCAAGTTTATTGCCAGTGGCAGTAGTGATTCTACGATATGTTTATGGAATATCATTGGCAATCCCACTGCTCAATTTTTGCTGGGACACGAGCAAGAGGTGAATTGTCTCGCCTTTAGTCCTGATGGCAAGTTTATTGTTAGTGGCAGTATTGACGGAATTTTGTGTTTATGGGATTTACAAGGTAATCTCATTTCTCAACCGTGGCAGGCACATGAGGAAGGAATTATTGCCGTCGCCTTTAGCTCAAATAGCGATTCTATTGTCAGTGTTGGTTTTGACGGAACGGTGTGTTTGTGGGATTTACAAGCTAACGCCATTACTCAACCTTGGCGCGGACACAAGGAAGGAATTATTTCCGTCGCCTTTAGTCCAAACGGCGATTGCATTGTCAGTGTTGGCTTTGACGGAATGGTGTGTTTGTGGGATTTACAAGGTAACGCCATCACTCAACCCTGGCACAAACATGAGGCAAAAATTATTTGCGTCGCCTTTAGTCCTGATAGCAAGTTTATTATCAGTGGTAGTAGTGATTCTACAGTGCGGTTGTGGGACATCCAAGGTAATCCCATCGGTCAACCTTGGCGCGGGCATGAAGGACGTGTAAATTCTGTCGCGTTTAGCCCTGATGGTAAGTTTATTGTCAGTGGTAGCTGCGATCGCACAATACGCTTATGGGATATTGACGGCAACCCCATAACTCAACCTTGGCGGGGACATGAAGGACAGGTTAATTCCCTAGCCTTTAGTCCCAATAGCAAGCTGATTATCAGTGGTGGCGATAAAACTGTGCGTTTGTGGGAGCTAGATCAAATACTACAAGATCGGGTCATCGGGCGATCGCAGCGCAAATATGAGAATTGGGTCAATTCTGTCGCCTTTAGTCCTGATGGTAAGTTGATTGTCAGCGCCAGCAATGATTCTACAGTGCGCTTGTGGGATATTGACGGCAACCCGATCGCTCAACCTTGGCGCGGACATGAAAAAGAAGTTAATTCTGTCGCCTTTAGTCCTGATGGTAAGTTGATTGTCAGTGCCAGCAATGATTCTACAGTGCGCTTGTGGGATATTGAAGGCAACCCCATTGGTCAACCTTGGCGCGGACATGAAAAAGAAGTTAATTCTGTCGCCTTTAGCCCTGATGGTAAGTGGATTATTAGTGCCAGCAATGATTCTACAGTGCGCTTGTGGGATATTGACGGCAACCCCATTGGTCAACCTTGGCGCGGACATGAAAAAGAAGTTAATTGTGTCGCCTTTAGCCCTGATGGTCAGTGGATTGTCAGTGCCAGCAATGATTCGACGGTGCGCTTATGGGATAGCAACGGCAACCCCATTGGTCAGCCTTGGCGCGGGCATAAGTATTGGGTAAATTCCGCAGTTTTTAGCCTTGATGGTAAACTGATTGCCAGTGGTAGTCTTGATGGAACAGTGCGCTTGTGGCGCTGTGGGTGGCAAGAGTGGTTGCAAGTTTGCTGTAACAGGTTACATTATCACCCAGTCTTTCAAAATCCTGAAAATGGCACTGATGTAGAAATTGCCCACCAAACTTGTCAAAAATATGTATGGAATCCACAATGCCCTAAACAGTTGAACAACCAAGGTGAGCTAAAAGAGAAAGCTTTTTCAGTAGCTTTGGAGGACTTTAACCAAGCAGTTCAACTTAATTTCACATCGCACTGGAAAAATCGCCTTGCTTGGCAATCAGTACCCACAGAGAACCAATAACTAGTCTAAACTCCAGTTAAAAGTAGCACCACGAATTTGAAAGCAAAAAGCGGAGTGCCGAGAACAAAAATCGCTGTTAAATTAAGGATTACAAAGAAATTAGGACTTACGCAAAAACCCTCCCAAACTCTCATTCCTCCGTGACCTCTGCGTCGCGCCAGTTGCTACCCTACGGGAACGCTAAGAGCGAACAAGTCGGGGAACCCGCCCAACGCACTGGCTTCTCTGTGGTTCGTTTTCGATTTCCTTTACGTAAGTCCTAGAAATAAATTACTACTACTTGTATTGTGTGATGAGCGTCTCGCCTGCCAATAAACCAAGATTTTCGTCAAATGGTATCAGCCAAAAATGCACAGCTGGCAGCGGCAACAGAGAAAGATGCCCGTTGGGCATCTGTTGTCGCCCGCGATCCGAAAGCGGATGGCAAATTCTACTACTCCGTTAAGACTACCGGTGTGTACTGCCGTCCCTCGTGTGGTGCGCGTCTGGCGCGATCGGAAAATGTGCGCTTCCATGCGACCTGCGAAGATGCCCAGAAAGCTGGATTTCGCCCGTGTAAACGCTGCAAACCAAATCAGACTTCAACCAACGAACAGCATACTGCGAAAATTGCGATCGCTTGCCGACTCATCGAGCAATCTCTGGAAGTGCCGAGTTTGGAACAACTATCAAAGTATGTGGGATTGAGTACGTATCATTTCCACCGTGTTTTCAAGGTGATTACTGGACTGACACCGAAAGAATACGCCGCAGCTCATCGCCAGAACCGCGTGCGGAACACCCTGAAGAAAAGCGGCACGGTGACGGAGGCAATTTACAACGCTGGATACAACTCCAACGGACGGTTCTACGAAATATCAGATCGGGTATTAGGTATGACACCTTCAAACTATCGCGCTGGTGGTGCTGATACAGACATACACTTCGCTGTCGGCGAATGCTCTTTGGGATCGATCCTTGTTGCCAAAAGCGATCGCGGCATTTGTGCCATTCTTCTGGGCGACGAACCAGACACATTAACACGCGATTTGCAAGACCGATTTCCACAGGCCAATTTCATCGGCGGGGACGCCGAGTTTGAGCAGTTCGTCTCGAAAGTTGTGGGCTTTGTCGAAGCGCCAGCATTGGGACTGGACTTGCCTCTTGATATCCGCGGCACTGCGTTCCAGCAGCGCGTGTGGCAAGCGTTACAGAAGATTCCGCTCGGATCGACAGCTAGCTATACGGATATCGCCAAGTGCATCGGTTTGCCGAAATCGGTTCGGGCTGTCGCCCAAGCCTGCGGTGCAAATCCCTTAGCAGTGGCGATTCCTTGCCATCGTGTTGTGCGTCATGACGGTGCGTTGTCAGGCTATCGATGGGGCGTCGAACGCAAACGCACTCTTCTTGAACGGGAGGCGCAGAATTAAAAATTTGGTGGTCAACAAGAGCAGAGAATAGGCAATAGGCAATAAGCAATAGGCAATAGGCAATAGGCAATAGGCAATAGGTAAAGAAAGTCTGTTTGTATCGGTTTTTACGATCAGTTTATGACCTAAACTATGCTTCAACTGCTGTAGCGCTTGCTCTACTCAGACTTTAGGCAAAATCCCTCACTTCAAGCATTGCTGAATTCTCTTTTACTTAATCCCTTTTTTCACCAATTCTGGAATTTGAGAAGGACGTTCAGCTACAGGAACTTGTACTTCTTTGAAAGCAGCTAATTTACTTTGGGCTGTGCCAAAATTGGGGTCGCGGCCGATAACTGTTGCTAAAGTCCCGGTTTGCCGCCAACTTTTTCCTGGTGGTGCTTGTCTTCCGGCAATGTAGGCAATTACTGGTTTATCAATGGCCTCAGCAATGTACCGGGCCGCGGCTTCTTCACTACCGCCACCAGGTTGACCGACTAAAACGATCGCTTCTGTAGTTTCATCTTCATCGAGAATTTGTAACCATTGCAAAAACGACGAACCAACGATCGCATCACTACCAATGCTGACACTAATGGACTGTCCCAAACCAGCTTTTGTTAATTCGTAGGCGACTTCGTAGGTAAGGGTACTGCTACGACTGACAATTCCCACTGGCCCCGGTGTATAAAATTCGCTAGGTTGAGTTCCTAAGAGAATTTTTCCTGGGACAACGATCCCCGGACTATTTGGCCCGACAACCAAAGTTTCGCAGGCTTCGGCTTTGCGGAGTAATTGCACCATATCTAAAGGTGGCACTCCAGCAGTAATAATAATAATTTGGCGAATATGAGATGCGATCGCTTCCAATGCCGCATCCAAAACATCATAAGGACTTACACAAATGATTGTTGTGTCAATTGTGCCAAATTTTTCTACTACCTCTTCTACTAAGTCAAATACTGGTAGTTCGTGGAGTTCCTGTCCGCCGCATCCAGGATTAACACCACCTACTAAATTCGTGCCATAGGCTTTCATTTGTGCAACATGAGTGCCTGATATAAATTCACAAAAGCCTTGAATTAAGACTTTACTCTCTGGCGTTAAGTTCATAATAAATTACCGTAAGCTTGGCAAGTTACAAGCCCCTAAATTGATTTATGGGTGTCTTTAATTTTGAATTCAAAGCGTACCCCTACGGGGAAGCAAGCTACGTGCAGCGTCTCGTAGAGAAGCGATGTGACTATTTCTTCTTAGTAGTTGGTTTGGCAAGACGAACTGCAACCTCCACTGCCTCATCTAAATTTTCTACCACAACAAGGGCGCTACTGTGAGTTTTCAGTGTTGCTAAATAATTTTTAGCTGCATTTAACTCAGAACCGGCAAGGCGGACAACTAAGGTGGGAAGATTCAGATCTCGCGGAAATTTACTACCGTTAGAGCGTACAACTTTTAATTTCAGTTCGTTATTGTCTTGCTGTACAAATTTAGCTATGATTTCGGCTAGTTCCTCAGGCTGAGGAATGCTACCCAGGAAGTTAATTAGTATAACTTGGATGCTTTTATCAGCAGCCAAAATTTTCAAACCTGTTTCTAGGCGATCGCCAAATGTAGTTGGCGTAGTATCTGTAAGAAAAGCATGGCGTAGATTCAAACAAACACCTGGTTTACCGCCAGCATTAGCAACTAAATCCAAAGTTGCCATTACTGAACCAGTGCCGTTACCTAAAATACCTATTTTGCCGTGCATTTGCACGCCATCCCAATCGCCCAAAATACCGTTAATTTCAGTACTTGGGTGACGGCTGATGATTTTTGCTGCCATTTCCACAAGATCTGGATGACGCTTGATGGCTCGTTCATTGACCCTGACTTTACCATTAAGAGCCATCACCTCACCATCAGGATTGACAGCCAAGGGATTAATTTCGACTAAATCCAGGTCTTTTTGCACAAATAACTGGTACATCTTCTGGAGAACGCTGCTTACCGATTGCATTAGCGTTCCTTGCAAACCCATTTTCAAAGCCAGTCGCCTGGCATAAAATGGCGAGAATTCTTGTTCCACAACGACATGGTGCATTTTTTCGCCAGCGGATTCCCAATCGATGTTTGCTTCTTTGCAACCTAAAAGTACAGGTCGGCAAACAGCAGTGTCTAAAACCACCGCCAGATAAAATTCTTGGTTAGCGTCGTATTGGGATTCTGCCAGCACAACCTCTGGCAACTCGCCCCATATTGGTAAAGTGAAGATATTTTGGGCAGCTGCTATCGCATCGATTGTTGTTTCGGCAAACCTAACTCCGCCTGCTTTTGCCCGTTCTGCCCCATGTACTTGAGATTTCAGGACAATTGGAAAAGCAATTTTTAAACGTTTCAAATCAGTGGGATGATCAATTCGTTGCGAAGGCAATACAGGAATGCCGATCTTCCCAAACCATTCTTTAACTTGGTACTCTAATAAATCCATTGATACACCTTGTCTTGACACATTCTAAGCTTTTGATTATTGCTGTCTAAATATTTGGCAGCAGCTTTATTACATATTGGCAGCTATAAAAACTTATTTTTCACGTATTAATTTTATCGAATTCAGCAAATGAGGCAAATTAATTCCTCTAGCCACAAGACTTAATTAATCTCCTCAGTAGACTTCCCAGCATAGAAGATAACTAGCATTCCTGTCAAAAGCTTCTAACATTGCAACATTTCCTTAACCTGTGGATAATTTTGTCACAATTGCTCTGCAACTATAATTTTGTCGGATAGTAGCTGTTGTGAATTTAATTGCCACAAAATCATGCAGTGAAAATACCGAAAAACATTATTATTCCCATTTTTTTCTGAAAAATATATACCTGTGGATAGATTATCTAACTTCGTATCTACTAAGTTGAAAATGTAGCCATACGAACAATTACTAGTATTTGAATTTTTGGTTAAAAGTTGGAATTTGTGTTAGAAAGTTGTTCGATTAGATTTTCAGCCTGTGGTTGGTTAAACTGTGCGTCTTTATTCAAAAAACCCAAACAGTTCATTTGATCTCCTTGAAGATAATCAAAACAATATAAAAGTTCAGTAAGAAAGCTCTATGAAAGTAGCAGTTCAGCAGGAAGATTTACAGCTTTTAGCCAAAACTTTGCAGGAACAATTGCTTGTAGAAGTTCCATTGGCTGGAGTCTTTCAAGTTAAGTGTGCCGTCAATAAAGACGAGCTAATGATTTTAACCCAACACCCATCAGGTGTAACAGTTGATGCTCAGACGATCTTTGCAGTCATTGAAGATGCACTTCAGTCTTTAGCACCCTACAGAGAGCAACGAGTACAATGTTTCCTCAGAGTTTTTGGCGAACAACTTCCTTATGCCAAACGTTTTCTCGCTCTCAAGCAGAGGACGGAATTCAATGAAGGGGATCTGGGCATCTGGGCATCTGGGGGAATCAGGGAAGAGGACACGGGGACGCGGGGACACGGAGAGTTCTTTTCCCACGTCTTCTTCATCGGCTCTGACTTATTTTCCATCACTAGATGAAACTGAAGATGAGGAAGTATTTGACCCATTTGCAGATACACCGATTTTGCCGCCTTCTAAGCCAACACGGCAAGTCAAACCGATTTTTGTAGGTGTAGCCTTGGTGGGAATTGTAGTTTTAGGGCTTGGCGGTTATTTATTGACTCGCCCTTGTGTGATGTCTGAGTGTAAAGAAATACAAGTTGCCGAGCAATTAAAAACAGAATCCCCCCAATTGATACGTCGCGCCAAGTCAGAAAAAGATTTAATGGCAGTGCATCAGCGACTGACGACGGCTAGTGCAGCCTTGAGTGTAATTCCTAGTTGGTCACCCCGTTACCAGATGTCAGAAGAACTCAAAGCCAGTTTGTCTGGGCGGTCAGAAAAAATCAGCCAGGTAGTTAAGGCTTTGCAGACAGCATCTTTGGCGGCAGAAAAAATTAAAGCTCCCGCACGTAGTTTAGAAGAAATACAAGCTAGACAACATTTATGGCGACAGGCTATTGCACCACTAGAAGCCATAACTCCCAATAGTGAACTTTATCCACTAATACAAGCAAAATTATTTAGTTATCGCATTAGTTTGCACGCTGTGAATCAGCAGATACAAACTGAAGAAAAATGGCTGAAAAAACTAGCAGCAGCCAAAGATGTAGCTAATACAGCCGAAAGTCGCCAAGCTAGTGCTAAATCCTTGAAGGATTGGCAAAAAGTCCAGTCTAACTGGCAGGTAGTAATTAATGCCTTGAGGGTGATTCCCCAAACTAGTCCTGCATATGAAGAAGCCCAAAACTTGTTGTTAGAGTATAAACCTAAGTTAGCAACAGCACGCGATCGCGCTACTAAAGAACAATTAGCTGCCAGAACTTACCAACAAGCTGTTAGCACCGCCAACCAAGCCAAAGTCTATCAACAACAAAATCAATGGCAAGCAGCAGCGACATACTGGGAGCAGGCTTTGGAAACTGCCAAAAAAGTTTCCCAAGATAGCTTGTATTACACTCAGGCTCAGTCCTTAATCGAACCCTACTCAACAGCCCTCAAACAAGCACAAGAAAAACTACAAGTTGTCAGCGATTTGCAACAAACCCGCACTGACTTAGAAAAAACCTGTGTTAATGGAATTCGGATTTGCACCTTTAGTATGGACAATGCAGGAATTGTTGTCCGGTTAACCCGTGAGTATGACCAATTAAGGCAAAATACTTCTGCTAATCCTGATTCTGGGAATTCAGATCCTGCTGCCGATCTTACCAATCACTTGCAAATCTTACAGGAAGCTTTGGCTGTAATTAGTGACAATGCCAATTTGTCCCTTTTCCTCTATGATTCCCAAAGTCAGGTAATTTATACGCGGACACTGGGAGGGTAAAAAAGTTAGGAGTTAGTTTTGTGGAGACTCATCCATTTGCTGTTGTAGTTGTTGCACCTTGTCAATGGATAAACCAGTTCCACGAACAACTGCTGCGGCTAATAAGCCCTCTCGTAAAAAATTGAGTGCGATTTCTGGTTGCTTCTTTGCTTCTCCTTGGGCCAGGATAGAATGGTAAACGGTAAACCTTGCAGATAGCGATCGCACTCAAATACATAATGTTATTTTTGTATTTTTAATTCACATTGTTGAAAAATATAATTCACTGCACCAAATAATTTATCTAAATCTTGAATTACATACAAATTTTTATTCCGAGTAAACACATCAGCAACTAACTTTCCAAATTGCCATATTTTCCCGTTAGAAACAATCCCAAAAACTTCGCTGACAAAATCATCATTAATTCGTTGTACTGCAATCATTTCTGCTAAACATTGACCCCAACCTTCTTCAAATTTGTCTTGTTTAGCTTCAACTGTCAAAAAACAAGGTTTATCAAAAACAATCGTCCCCAGAGGATTTCGCTGTGTCACTGTATAATCTGGAACGCCTGATAAATCTTCATCATAAGCTAATGTTTCATGACTCCAAAGTGTTAATTTACTTCGATAAGGTTTCCATACTTCTTTCAATACTGGATAAATTAGATTTTCACAAATAGCATCTTCAGAATTATCAATTACTCCATCTATAAATAGCAAATCTAATTCTTCTTTGAAAGATTCTTTAACTGGAAAATCTACTTCTATCATAAAATTAGACTGTAGGTATTTAATTTGAAATTTTTTGATAACTGCACTGATAGTTTTATAATTACTAAATGCCATTTTAATTTACCTTTGTCGCTATTTAAACGCAGGTAATATGCTGAAAACATTTTCAGCACTTCCATGATTAAGCTACCATCATGATTTCCAGGTTATCGTAACATCAAGGGTTTAGGGACTTCCAACTAAAAAAATAATCAATCGTTTTGAGAGGCAGGGGAAGCAGGGGAGGCAGGGGAGGCAGGGGGAGAAAAAACTGGATGCTGACGTTGGATGCAGGAGTTGAGTGATTTAATTCTTGGATGTCCCTTAAGACCCCAACCATTACACGTAGTATCAGTTTTGGGGTTTAAATCCCCAACTCGAACTGTCTTTAATGCGTGAATTTTGTTAGCGCAGCTAAGCCGTGTTCGTGTTCGCGTAGCGTCTCGTAGAGAGCGTCAATTTGAGTTTTGAATGCCTCTTTCCTCCTATCGCTTACTGCTTCACCCGATTAATTGGGCGGCGGAATTAAAAAACTGACGACACAATCCCCTAGTTAATAAAACTGTTGTCAGTAAGTTACCAAAAGCAACCATGAACGTAATTAAAATTTCGTAGGATACTGCATCCAAGGGTTTGACACCAGCTATTAACTGTCCGGTGGTAATTCCTGGTATTGCCACCATGCCTATAAGTATCATTTGATTGAGAGTTGGAATCAGTGCTGCCCTGATGGCCTCTCTGCGGTATTGGGTGAGTGCTTGCTCTGGAGTTGCGCCTAAGCTCAAGTGGGTTTCTATTTCTAGATGGCTGGAATTAATGGTGCTGACAAGGCGTTCTCCGGCGATCGCCGCTGCGTTCATGGCATTACCTATGACTATTCCTGCTAAAGGAATTACGTACTGTGGTTCGTACCATCTGTTTGGTTGAAGAATTAAAAAGTTACTGTAAAGCACTGTCAGAGCGGTACTGATGAAAATTGCACCCCACACTAAAGGCAATACATAAGGTATCTTTTGGCTGATGCGATTTCGTGCGACAATCGCCGTAATCGTCAGCATAATTGCTAATATTGCCAAAACTGCCCAACCATTGTCCAAAGCAAAGATGAAATCTAAAATGTATCCCAATACAAGTAGTTGTAAGATGGTTCTTCCAGTAGCAACGGCTAAATTCAACTCTAGTCCTAATTTTTCCCAGGTAGATATGCCAATGGCGATCGCCATTATTCCTAAAGCAATGCCTAAATCCACGAAATCCAGTTCTATCAGCTCCTGCACGGGTTTTATCTCTCCTGATATTTTCTTCTCAAAGCAGCACCCACACGTGGAACTTTGATTCGATGTGTTGGCTCTTGGTTGATATATATCACCTTCATCAATTTAAAATTCAAAATGGTACAAATTTAACATGGTAAACACTTAGTAAGCTACTGAGAGCATTTAACGCAGCACATCTTTTCGGGTTGAGAGTTGACAGTTAACTGTAAGCACTCAAAAGCATGAATAACTGTGCTTTTTTAAAGCGTAATCGCTTAACAGTACTATCTGTAAATTAGACGTGCAGTAGTTAAGTACACCACAATTTAAGCAAAAACCCTAATAGGTGCCTAATTTGGGCGATAGTCTTTTAACAGCTCTTTGATTAACAATTCAATCAGCAAAAATTGACTCTCGAAGTGCATCCTTTGTATCTTCCGATAAAATAAAAACTCATGATCCAAAGCGTAAATCCCGTCCCTGCTTTTGACATCAAGCAACAATACACGAGCATCGAAGCAGAAGTAAGTGCAGCCGTCTTAGAAGTTCTGGCTTCTGGTCGTTATATAGGTGGCCCCTTAATCGAAGGCTTCGAGCAACAGTTTGCCGCCTATCATGGTGTAAGTGAATGTGTAGCTTGTAATTCTGGTACTGATGCGCTCTATTTAGCTCTACGAGTCTTGGGAATTGGTGCAGGCGATGAAGTAATTACAACACCTTTCACTTTTATCGCTACTGCTGAAGTGATTAGCGCTGTGGGTGCAAAACCTGTTTTTGTTGATATTGATGCGACTACGTTTAACTTAGATGTAGAGCAAATAGCAGCGGCGATTACACCAAAAACCAAAGCGATTATCCCGGTTCACTTATTTGGGCAACCAGTGGATATGACATCATTAATGGCGATCGCTGTTTCTCAGAACTTGTCAGTAATTGAAGATTGCGCTCAATCTACAGGCGCAATGTGGGCCGAGCAAAAAGTCGGAAGCATTGGACATATTGGTTGCTTTAGTTTCTACCCTACCAAAAATCTTGGTGGCTGCGGTGATGGCGGAGCAATAACGACTAACGATCCAGCGATCGCTGCAAAAGTGCGAATCCTACGAGATCATGGAAGTAAAATTCGATATTTGCACGAGGAAATAGGTGTAAATAGCCGCTTGGATGCTCTACAAGCGGCTATTTTGCAAATTAAACTGCGTTATTTAGATATTTGGAATGAAAGGCGGCGAGAAATTGCCAATTATTACTATCAATTCCTGAGTCAAATTCCCGCCATCGTCCCACCCCAAGAATTACCAGGGGGTATCGGCGTATGGAACCAATACACAATTCGCATATCAGGCCAAGGACGAAATGGTGCCAGCGCCAAATATCGAGATTGGGTGCGTACTCAATTGCAAGAGCAAGGCGTCAGTTCAATGGTTTACTACCCCTACCCTTTACACTTGCAGCCAGTTTATCAAAATCTAGGCTATGAAATTGGCGACTTCCCAGTGGCAGAGCAAGCCTGTCATGAAGTCATATCTTTGCCTATGTTTCCAGAACTAACACAACAACAGCAAGACCAGGTGATTTATGCCCTAAAAGATTGCTTGAATTAAACTCGTCCCATCCAAAGCGTTGACTGTTGACTGTTAACTATTAACTGGTTAACCGTCAGCAGTTATAACAGTAAAAGCCTAACACCAAGAAACTTTCTGTGCCTGTTGCCTATTGCCTGTTCCCTTCCATAACAGTTAACGGTTTAAAAAGGCTATTTAGGTGAAACAATTTTTTCGCTAGCAATGATGTGTATATCAATGTTTTTGAGCAAGCGCACCAATTTTTGCGTTAAAGAACCCTTAAGGAGTATTTGCCAGCGCGATCGCTGACTTTCTCCAATTACAATTTGGGTAATTCGATATTTCTCTGCTGTTTCGGCGATCGCATTCGCTACGTTATTACTAGTTACTCGAATAAAAGTCCCTTCAAATTCTTTACACAATTTTTCACAAGTATGAATGTGTAAACTTTCCTCTTTAGTCAGGAAACGTTCTGGATCGGCAACAAACAAAGTATACAGCGGTGCATTCATGTAGTTAGCGATTCTCGCACCACGCCGTAATAGTTGCACAGAATTAGGATAAGTAGATACACATACCAAAACTCGTTCATGAATGTTACAAAATTGTCCATTGGGTGTAGTGGCGATCGCGTCTTCTTCTACGTTGTCTGCGACTTCCCGCAAAGCCAACTCGCGCAAGGCAATTAGATTACGACGTTGAAAAAAGTTATCGAGGGATTGTTGGATTTTTTGCGGTGCGTAAATTTTGCCTTCTAATAATCGTTCTTGTAGCGTTTCTGGTGTAACATCCACTAGTACGACTTCATCTGCTTCATCTAAAATCCTGTCGGGAACGCGTTCGCGCACTACCACTCCGGTAATTCTGGCTACTAAGTCATTGAGACTTTCCAGATGTTGGACATTCATTGTGGAGTAAACATCGATACCTGCTGCCAAGACTACTTCTACATCTTCGTAGCGTTTTTCGCGTGGGGAACCAGGGACATTGGTATGGGCAAGTTCATCGATTAAAGCTAATTGGGGCGATCGCTTTAAAATAGCATCTGTATCCATATCGGTTAGGGTCAACTCACCGCGAGGATATTGCTTGCGAGGCACAATCTCCAGCCCTTGTGCCTTTTCTGCTGTGTCTTTGCGTCCGTGGGTTTCCAAAAGCCCGACAATGACATCAATTCCTTCCTGTTTGAGTGCGTGTCCCTCTTCTAGCATCCGGTAGGTTTTGCCTACTCCCGGAGCCATACCAATAAAGATTTTATGCTTACCCCGCCGTATCGGATAAAGGGAGTAATTTGCAGATATCGAAGGTGTATTGCTAACCAAACCAGTATTCGTATGATTTAATATTTAAGTTTTACTAATTATATTAAGTTTGGTTGAGTAGATGGAGCTAAATGAAGCGATCGCTTATCAGGTTTTTGGAGAAAAATCTTAGTACACCATGTAATTTAAAATACTATTATTTGCGATAATACCCGAGAAAAAAACTAAGTTTTCTCAGCAAAGACATTTATAAAAATCATGGGTTAGTTTCAGATTCGCTTCAAGGAAACAGATGCAACGCCGCAAAGTCGCTTAACATCTGGGCTGATACTTTAACTTTACATTTCTTCATAAAAACTTGGTATTCAATGTGTTTTAGAAAACATTGATTGTAAACAATTTAATGATTTATTTATATTTGTCTAAAGCCTTTTGTCCAGAGTCAAATCCAGGCATATATTCAACGCAAGGAAATCAAAATACATGGCTACATCTCTTCAATTGGTGGCAGATCAAGATCAGGCCGTTGCAGATACCAATATTGGGGATGTTGCTCCCTCACCTCTATTCAACCTTGATACATTGAATGAGGAATTAATTTCGGGCAAGGTAGCTCCTGCTGATTTCGCCAAGTCGTTCAGCGATCCAACTTTTGTGGAAGCAGCCAGTTTGGCTTACCCACCTGCTGAAATTATTGCAACCACTAACGATTCAGCCGCTGAGTTTGTTGTCAAGTTAGCTCCTGATGTAGCAAATGACCCGGTTGCCTATGAGGCATTCTTGAGCGCTTATAATCAAACGTCCTCCAATGACGTACTTTTAAGCTCCTCCGAGAATGATTCCAACCTAGTAGCTGCTGCTCCCATCCGTACCAAGCTGGTTCACATTATTATTGGAACCGCTGCTAATGACATTTTGATCGGTAAAGCCACCCATGATTACATTTTTGGTCTGGATGGTAAAGATCTGCTATTCGGGCAAGGCGGGAACGACTTCCTTTTTGGAGGTAATGACGATGATATCCTGCTTGGTGGAATCGGTAACGATAATCTGTTTGGCGAAAACGGAAATGACATTCTGTTTAATGACGCAGGCAGTGATGTCCTCGTAGGTGGTGCTGGTAATGATTACTTTTACGTGTTAGATGCCAGTGGTAGCAGCTTACTTAATGGTGAAACTGGAATTGACACGGCTGACTACAGTGCTTTAAGTCAGGCAATTACCCTGAAGACGACTGGAACCGTGACAAAAGGAATTGGGTTTGGTACAGACCAACTGGTTCAAGTCGAGAGAATTTTTGCAACTTCATCACTCAACGACTGGATTGATGCATCTGACGCAACCAGTCCAACCTCAGTAACCGTTAATTTATCCACCAATTCCCTGATTGCTAATAATGTTCCTGGTCTGGGAACGCTGAGCTTCACAGTTAGCGGTTTTGAGAACGTCAGAGGTACAGCTCAAAACGATAGCATTACTGGTGACAATGCTAACAACATTCTCAATGGTAGCGCTGGCAACGATGTGTTCGGTGGTAGCCGGGGCAATGATACCATCAACGGTGATGCAGGCGTTGACACAGCAAACTACAGCGCCCTGGGACAAACCATCGTTCTTGGTACTACAGGTACGGTCGCTAAAGCAGGTGGATTTGGTACTGACCAGTTGATTGGGGTTGAAACCATCACCGCTTCTACCTTACTGGGCGATACGATTAATGCCTCCACTGCAACTGGTAGTGCGACCATTACGGCAAATCTGGGTACCAATAGCTTGAGTGTGAACAATGTGGCTATCGGTGGCGTTAACACCAACCTCAACTTCACCGTCAACAACTTTGAGAATGTCACAGGTACCGCTCGTAATGACGTGATTACTGGTAATGCTGGCAACAACACTCTCATCGGTGGCGGTGGTGCTGATGTCTTAGTCGGTGGTGCTGGTAACGATCGCTTCACCTTCTTAAATCCTGCCGAAGGTGTAGATATCATCACTGATTTTGCCTCCGCTCCTGATACGATCGCGGTTTCTGCCTCTGGTTTTGGTGGTGGCCTAACGACAGGTGTCCTTTCAGGTCTTCAGTTCTTTTTGGGTACGTCTGCAACAACCGCCGCTCATCGGTTTATCTATAACACTTTGACGGGTGGATTGTTCTTTGATGTTGATGGTACTGGTGCTACTGCACAACAGCAGATTGCTAGCCTAACCTTTGCTCCAACCCTCACATCGAGTGACATCGAGGTGATTGCTTAACGACTACTTGTCCTAAAAGGGGTTGAAAAGTTAGCTGCCTAACAGACTTCCATAGGACTTAGGCAGCAATATGAAAAATAAAGGGTTTGGGCAAAGGGTGTAGGGGTAAGGGTTTTACCATCGGTGTCAACTTAACGTAAAACCGATGTCCCGCAAGGAACTGAAGTTCCTTGCTAATAGCAAAAGTCATCTAAAGATGACTAAATATTCCCAAAAATCTTTAGTCTACTTTAGTAGAGTTTAGCTATAAGCAAAAGAACTT
>JAVRCH010000019.1:0-31122 GCA_034530795.1 Nostoc sp. DedQUE12a | reverse complement strand
TTACAGCAGATTTCATTTGCATGAGGTACAAATTGACTGGTTTTGAGGCAGGAGGCAGGGGGCAGGAGGCAGGAGGGAGAAGAAGAATTTTTATCTTTACTTCTCTAATTGTGTACCTCATTTAGTTGCAAACTGCTGTATCGCGCCAGCGTAACGCACCGCCACAGATTTGCGGTGCGTTATGGACTATAGTCCATAACGCACCCTACTGGCGAATGGCACTTACTTAAAGCTTAGTTGCTGCCCAGATCCCCGACTTCTTCAAGAAGTCGGGGATCTAAATCTGGGTTAAGTAAGTGCTATTCCAGCCTACTGGCTCAACTGCAAACACCGTCAACGAATATCAAAGACTCGTTGGCGAACCTCAGATATTCATCGCCAAACCTCAAATATTCATCGATAAAGCTCAGATATTCATTGATGAAGCTCAGATATTCATCGACGAAGCTCTGAGTTTCGTTCACGAGTATCAAAGACTCGTCGGCGAGTATTAAGGACTCGTTCACGAGTATCAAAGACTCGTCGGCGAGTATCAAAGACTCGTTCACGAGTATTAAAGACTCATTCACGAGTATCAAACACTCGTCGGCGAGTATCAAAGACTCGTTCACGAGTATCAAACACTCGTCGGCGAGTATTAAAGACTCATTCACGAGTATCAAACACTCGTCGGCGAGTATCAAAGACTCGTTCACGAGTATTAAAGACTCGTCAGCGAGTATCAAAGACTCATTCACGAGTATTTATTAAGTATTCATGCGGTTTTTAGCGATTTTCGTGAAACTCCTGATAAAATCTGAGAGACTTGTAGTATGATTATGCACAACCGTATATTTACTACTTTATTTTTAACTTTATCTTTGGCGACTACACCCCAGCTTGTAGTTGCTCAAAACAATATTGAACAGCTATTTCAACAAGGCAACGCTGCCCAAGAAGCGGGTAAATACTCACAATCAGAGGCAATATATCGCCGGATTATTCAAATTGAACCAAATAATGCCACTGCTTACTATAAGTTGTGTGATGTGTTGGATTACCAGAACAAACTTGATGAAGCAATAACAGCTTGTCAAAAATCTGTTCAACTCAACTCACAAGATGCCAAAACTCACAATCTTCTTGGCTACATTTTTAATAGACAGAAGAAATTAGATGCATCTGTTGCCGCCTACGAAAAAGCCCTAACATTGCCAGAGGATAATTCTGGAACTCCAAGCACCGCTCATACTCTTGCTAATAATGGTTTAGGTTTAGCACTCCAACAGCAAGGGAAACTAGAAGAAGCCATTAAACACTTTGACAAAGCAGAAGCACTTGACCCCAATTATGTCTATGCCAGTAACAATAATATAGAAGCAAGGCGGTTATGGGAAACGAAAGACGATACCCAAGCTAAGAGCATAGTCGATGACCGAGAATGGTTGCCTAAAAACGATCCAACCTTACCCCTTAAGCGTTCTGTGGTACGCATCACTGCCGAGTTTTCTAGCCGGGAACGCCAGGGAATAGAGATTGCTACTGGCATAATAATTCAACGACAAGGCAACCGGACATTAATTCTCACTAATCGTCATGTGATTTTTGATGGCTACGAACAGGGTAAAAATATCCAAGTGGAATTTTTCAGTTCGCCACCGCCAAACCGAGTCAGAATGCGGCGAGATGCCAAGCTGTTGAAAGTCACCTCCTCAGAAGAAGTCGATTTAGCGGTTTTGGAAGTTACCGGAAATCTGCCAGAAGATATCCAGCCTCTACTGATTTCTGCAAGTGCCATTAGCGCAAGAATGCCCATTCAGATTATCGGTCATTCTGCTCAAAGAGGTGAAGATAAATCTTGGTCTATGCGATGGGGACAAATCAGTAGCTCTAGCGATCGCCAATTAGAAATATCTCAAGCTTTACTCACACCTGGTTATTCTGGCAGTCCTGTGCTTGACTCGCAAAATCAACTTTTAGGCATCGTCTTTGCGCGAAAAAAAGGTGAAGGTCGAAATTTCGCTTATCCCATGTCTGAGATTCTAAAACAATTGTTGAATTGGAATATTAATATAGACGCGATGAATCACAATCAGACGCGATTCATCGCGTCTCTACAAGAGTTGTTTACTTGGAATAAATTATGAATTATAAAATTATTGTTGCCAGTCTATTAATGTTCAGCATCAGCCATCTTCCCGCTGCTGCTTCTTGCCCGGAAGGTAACCCCCAATCTACCGATTATATTCGCCGCCAACCACCCAACCGCTGCGAAGGTCTGATAGAAAATTTAAGCGGGAATACGTTGAACCTAATTTCTATTGCTACTCGCAATCTTACCAGTTTCGGCAAAACTCTGACGCTACAAATTCCGCAAATAAATGGTGGAAAAAATCCTCAAGTAATTGTGAAATCTTTAGATGATAATTATCACTATCAATTAGATGATTTGTTATTGTCTAAAAATGGTTCGCGTTTCAGCTTTAGCTGGGATACTTACGTTCTCAGGCAAGCCAAAATACCAGCAAATAAACTCCGCGCTGTGGCTTCCTATAACCTTGGTTCGCAACCTGTCTATGTTCCAGTCATTCTAGGACAAAGTTCTGGTAAGTATGAATTTGCTTTTTATTCCGAGAGTCGAGTGAAGTTTACTAGCTTTAAAATCCTTTCTGCAAGTCAAGAAACGATATACGAGACTAACCAGCCTAACCCGAAAAAAGGTGAAACTATTTTTACCTGGGATGGACGCAACGCCCCAGCAGGGCGCTATCAACTGCGCTATGTTGCTAATATTGAACGCAGAAATGAACCTAGCGATCGCATCCCAGGACAAATTGTATTTGAACATAACCCAAATTGGTTGAAATAATACCAATTCTCTCAAATCCGCCAACAGATTCAAGCCCTGAAACTCAAACTATATCTGGCTTTCCTAATTACGAATTACGAATTACGAATTACGAATTGGTACAAATCATGGCATCCCGGCAAAAAGCCAAACAAAAATTTCTCGACTTCATCAAGATTCGCCAATGGTTGAATTTTCTGAAAAGATATCTAATTGCTGGGTTTTTAGCCATCATTTCAGCACTAAAACGCTTGCTACGAATTATTGCAAATCATCAAAATTCATTTTTGGTACTGCTGTTAATTTTATTTTTTACTATCCTCACCTTTGCCGCTATTGTACCTGGTACTCACAGATTTGAAGGTAATATCGTTGCTGAAAAAATCAGTTTTATCTATAAGGGAGAAGAAAATAAACTGTTTCTGCAAAATATTCGTGGCATCAAACAATTAGAAAATGAAGGTAAACAAACTCTGACTTTTACAGGAAACTTTCAAAGTAAAACTTGGCCGGAACTTAATAAGTTAGACTCTTTAAAAATTCAGCTTAAAGACCGCGACAGTAGATGGATTATTACTCCTGTCAATCCTAAAGACACGAGTGAAATCAGCCTTGATGAACTACGGCTACAACCAAATACAAAAGTAACTGGACTTAGTTACGACTTTTATCGCAATCAAATGGCTTTTTCTCTGCAACAAAGTTCTAATTTAAATCCGAAAATCAAGCCAAATACAATAAACTTATCGTTAGGCAATCAACCTCTCAAAGTTATAGTAGAAGGTTACGAACTACCAGATTTAAAATTACCAAGCCAAGCAACATTAGAATTTATTTTAAGTCCAAATAATAAAATTAATTTAGAGTTAACGGAAGATGTGAGTATTTATATTACTGTAGCTAAAGCTCCAAGATATGAATCTGAGCAATGGTTTCGAGGAAAGATAAAAGCTGAAAAACTGCAATTTTTAGATGTAGATAGAACTGGTAACAATGCCAGAGACGATTTAAAGATTTCTACTATTGTGGAAGGCAAAATCCGCATGGCAGAACAGGAGAGAGACATTAAACAAAATCAGTTTCTTATGGGAGAAGATGCTAATAGTCCTCTCAATATTCAAGAAATACGGCATTTGGGAATTGTGCCGAAAAAGGGAATAGAAGCGCGGTTTTTTGGGAAAACGAAAGAGATTCAAATCGGTTTAGATCCTGATTTTCCAGTTTCGAGAATCAGCGGTAGCTGGTTAGATGGTGTTTTACCTCGTGATGCGATTATTGCGCTGTTCTCTTTTGGCGCTGCTACGGTTGCTAATCTTTTATCTTGGTTGTTTAGTAATGGTTCTAATTCAGGAGCAAAACCGTAGTAATGATTTATTCACGCAGAGACGCAGAGGCGCAGAGAGGAAGACGGAGTTTTTATGATACTGTGCCAATACTCCGATCGCTATTAATCTCAATTACTAAATCAACTACTGTTGCATCTTTTACTAACGGTTTGATGAATAATTCCGGGTGAAGCGATCGCCAAAAATAATTGACAAATTGCTCTATCTCTGCATCGCTCATCCCCGATTTACCAGCAGCAATCATCTGGTGTTCTGCCTGTTTTCGCCACTCCAAAGAACAGCGATAATCGCTGGGATACAACACAATTAAACTGTCTAATCGCTCCCACAGTGGTAGATAATCTTGGAGGCGAAGATTCATATCGCGGGCAAATGCTTTATCTTCGTCTGTAACAATTGGCGGCGGTGCATTATGAAATAAATCTGGGTCGATTGGTCGCACGCCCACAAACCAGCCTTCAAATAGTACTATATCTATATTCGTAACGATTTCTGGATTAGTGCGATCGCCAGCACCTTTGTATGCAGATTTATCAAACCGGGGAATCATAACTGGACTTTGGAAATCGCGGATTTTATCTAGTACATTTAAACCCAAGTCGATATCGTGGGTTCCTGGGGGGCCGCGCCAAATCAAACGGGGATCTTGTTGTGTTAAAAGTAAGCGATCGCTGTAAGTTTTATATAAATCATCCAAAGATAAACTCACAGTCTGGTATCCCAACTGATGCAGAATCAAGCCCAGAACTTTGCACATTGTGGTTTTCCCAGTCCCTTGTCCTCCTAAAATTCCCTGAATCAAAGGCCGTCCCAACTGTTGACGCTGCGATGCGAGTTTGATTCCTAAAGGCAGCCACAAGTCCCACAAAACCTGCAACATCTCCTTGGGTTCTCTTTGCAGGATAGTTTGGCAGAACTCATTAAAAGCTGGCAAAACAGATCTTAGTAAATGCGATCGCTTTTCAATTACCTCATCAACATTTTCCACCGTAATCCCAAAAGCCTTTGCCCTCAACTCATCCGCCAAGGCTGCTTCTCTTGCTTCTTGCTGCCAGCTTTCACTGACTCCTGAAACCAAAATTTCACCCAGCCACAAACTCATAATTTCCCCCCTGCTCCCCTGCTCCCCTGCCCCCCTGCCTCTTCTCAAGATCCCAACTTAAACGCCTCAAGAAACAGGCTGTAGGTAAAGCCAACTTTCAGGAGATTTAATGAGTCTACCAAGAGCGATCGCCTGGTGAAAAACCTCTGACCGTAAAATATTCTGCTAGTAATTTCCGTCAACACTACTAAAAAACCAGCTACCACAATATCTAATTCTGCCCGTTGACCGGCTGTGGTGGAAGCTGCGTTTCCCAGAAAAAAACCGAACAAAAAACTAATTATCAGCAACGACATTCGCCGCCAAGGATTTAGAAACCATTGCCCCAACTGTCTAGCAATGGCATCGAACAAATTATTAAGACGTGTGTTTTGCATTAAAGGGACTTTTGGGAAAAAGTCAACATCCCTTGAAATATATCAATAATTGAAACCAAGAAAATTGGTTTTAGCATCAGCTTGTTTGTTAATATTATAAATATCTGGTCGGCTTCCAGTGTCTATTCAAATTTTTTGTATATTTTATCATCTTGAGGCAAGTAGATAGCCTGTTAAAAGGCTATTTTTACGCGTACAAGATGAAACATACCACCTACATTTACTCTGGTTTGGTAATGAACGCTTTGTTGAGACCGCTAGCGGTTTCACGAAACTTTTATTGCTTGATACAAATGTATTTCCTGATTAAGTATCTAATTTTTATTTTTTTATGGAAGCTTACGTACAAAAACCGAGCAATATATCTCTACACTCCTTGCTAGTAAAACATCAAAGGAATTATTTCCGGGAAATGTTTGTTACTTAAAATGATATTTATCATACATTCCTGACTATAATTTGAGGAAAATTTATATCAGGCTACTTTGTGCGATCGCCTTTTATGATAAAGGGCTACTATTTGATTAAGCCTAGACAAAATATTTATTTCTAATAACTATTAATCAATATGAAATCTTCTGTGTATCGTAACCTCAGTGTTACAGCTTGTTGCTTAGGACTGCTTGTTGCTTTGGTAGGATGCTTGGGAGTGAGTGTATCCTTTGAGTCCACGAACCCAGATACATCTTCGCAACTGCCACCTGATAATTCTGAGTGGGAGATAGCTTCATCTACACCGACTTCACCAGAAAAGAATATCTCCCCTAGTAACCTACCGACTGTAGCAACAAACACAAGCAATCAAGTGCAAAATAGCACTAAAGAGAATACTTATCCTGTCTTGGCAAATCGCGATAAATCAGCTACCAAACCCAAGGATCAGGGAACTTTGCGGATGAGCAATCAAACTAATCAGCCTGTGCGACTAGCCTTACTGGCGCGACAGTCTGTAGCCAAAGGCTCTGGTAGCAAACAAATGAACTATGATGTCCCAGCGCATTGGGATTTTGCTCCTCAAGAAGGTAGCGACAAGGGACTGATTTTATCTTTACCTCAGAATAATTTGAAGGTGGAAAAGGGAGATATTTTAGTTGCCTTTGCACAAGATGGCTCCCGTCGTTACTGGGGCCCCTATGTTGTTGGAGAAACTCAACTACCCAAGTGGAATTCCCAAAGCAAAGAATGGCAACTAGTAGTGAGTCCATAATTGGCTGGGCATGGGGCATGGGGCATGGGGCAAGCAGGAAGTGTGGGAGGGGTGGGAGGTGTGGGAGGATAGGGAAAAAATCTTTCCCCCCTCTCTCCCCACACTCCCCACACTTCCCCATCTCCCCATTCCCCAGTCCCCCCCAAACTCCCCCCTTAAGCACGTATAATTAATCTTGCTCAATTACTTATTCAGCACTTGTTTTTTTCAACAAGAACAAAATATAAATAAGCAACGACTATTGATTAGTGATTGTTGACTATTGACTAATGAAAATGAAATTGAGTGTTAAGAGCACTGTCGATCAGTGGTTCAACAAAATGGGAAAAAATTCAACGCTTGGGATAACGGCGTCGATTTTGTGGTTGATGATGATTGGCTGGATAGCTTTTGTGTGGAATTTGGGCAACATTGGCTTGATTGATGAAACAGAGCCGTTGTTTGCAGAAGCTTCTCGGCAGATGTTCATTACAGGTGATTGGATCACCCCATTTTTTAATGGTGACACTCGTTTCGATAAACCTGCTTTAATTTACTGGTGTCAAGCGATCGCCTATGCAATTATTGGAGTGAATGAATGGGCAGTACGCCTTCCTTCTGCGATCGCTGCATTTGGCTTAATTTGTTTAGCTTTTTACACTGTGCAGTGGTATTTGGCTAAACAAGACGAATTCGAGCAAGTTTCACGTCCTACTCGCCGCTACTTAATATCCTTTTTGGCAGCAGCCCTCATGGCGCTTAATGGCGAAACCATAATTTGGGCGAGAACTGGCGTCTCTGATATGTTGCTTACCGGCTGCATAGCATCAGCTTTGTTGTGTTTCTTCCTGGGGTACGCGAAGGGAGGGACTGGGGAGATGGGGAGATGGGGAGATGGGGAGGCAAGGGAGACAAGGGAGATAACCAATGCCCAATCGCCAATTGCCAATCGCCAGTCCCCAGTCCCCAATAACTGGTATTTAGCTTGTTATGTGTTAATTGCTGGTGGGATTTTAACTAAAGGCCCGGTGGGAATAGTCTTACCAGGATTGATTGTTATCGCCTTTTTGCTTTATGTGGGCAAGCTGCGAGAGGTATTTCGGGAAATGCGCTTGTTCTTAGGTATATTGATAATTCTTGGGTTATCACTACCCTGGTATGCATTAGTAATTTGGCGTAATGGCTGGAATTATATTAATGCCTTTTTTGGTTATCACAACTTAGAACGCTTCACAGAAGTAGTAAATGGTCACTCAGCACCTTGGTATTTTTACTTTATAATAGTGTTGCTAGGTTTTGCACCATATTCAGTGTATTTACCTGTAGCACTATTCAAACTGAAATTTTGGCAGCGATCGCACTGGCTGTCTCAACAACGTTTTCAACAATTGAGTTTATTTGCCGGCTTCTGGTTTGTTGGCGTGTTTGGCTTTTTTAGCATTGCTGTTACCAAACTCCCTAGCTACGTATTACCTCTAATGCCAGCAGCAGCCATCCTAGTAGCACTGTTGTGGAGCGACCTTTTTGTAAGTACGTGGAAAGAAGACACGGAGACAAGGGGACAAGGTGACACGGGGAAAGAGGACACGGAGAAATTACGCCCCGCGTCACCGCGTCACCCCTTCCCCGCGTCTTCTTCCATCCCCGCGTCCTTCCTCCTCTGGAGTGGCTGGGTTAATGTAGCGTTTTTATCAGTTCTGGCAACTGTACTGTTTAACATCACCAATATATTAGGTAGCGATCCAGCCATAACTAACTTCCACGAACTAATTAGGCAATCTGGTTTACCAGTCATTGGTGGCGTAATTTGGCTTGTTTGTGCTGTTTTGGTTGCGGGATTACTACTGAGTCGTCGCTGGAATTATATAATCAGTGTAAATGCGCTTGGATTTGTAGCGTTTTTAATTTTTGTCTTGACGCCTGCTTCCTTTTTTATCGATCGCGAACGTCAATTACCTTTAAGAGATCTGTCTGCAACTATACAGGAAGTTAGACAGCCAAATGAAGAATTGGTCATGCTTGGCTTTAAAAAGCCGAGCGTAGTATTTTATAGTCAAACTCACGTAAATTATTTTAGATTTCCCCAAGAGACTCTAGAACATCTTCAAAACCAGGCAGCTAAGGGTCTAAAACCACCTTCGCTACTGCTGTTGGCTGAACAGAAAAAATTTCTGCAAATGGACTTACAGCCAGATGACTACAAAAATTTATCTACCAAGGGTGCTTATAATTTAATTCGCATTCCTTTCTTGAAAAAGAAAAAGGAAAAAATAGACATATCATAATTGGGCATTGGGCAAAACCCTTCGGGTAGGGAAAAGGGAAAAGGTCAAAGGTAAAAGGGATGCATGTAGGGTTTATTCCCTTTCCCCTTTGCCCTTTGCCCCTTTCCCCAAGGCGAAGCCTTTTCCCTTTGCCTCATTCCCTATTAACATTTTTCATTTTGACTGTTGATAGCTAAAGCTTGATTAATTTGGTTTAGCAAATCTTCCATTGAGATCGATCGCGGTAATATCCGAGTAGCGATCGCACTGACAACAGTTTCTACTGATTCCAATCCATTCTTCTTTTGTTTATCAATTTCGTTATCAGCAACCACACGCCGAGAAACGCTTTCCGGGCGATTCAATGGTTGGTTGAGTACTAAAATTGGTGGTAACTTTAAAGGCGAATCTCCCAATGTTTTCAATGCTTTGAGTACATCTTTATGGATAGCTGACTCTCCTAAGCAAATTAATAACAAGTCAACGCTTTGATGACGAATTTGTTGTAAAACTTCCGCCCAACAAGGACTCATCGCCGCTTTGAAGCCTGCTGTTTGTAGGTATTGTATTAAAGCTTGGAACCACTCAGACCCCCGTTCAGGTGTTTCACTAGTAATGGAGGAGTTCCTTTGTGTACGATGATAACCTTTGGCTTGCCTGCGTCTTACCTGTGGGAAGTCACGCAACATAGCCAAATCCACTACTAAAATGTTGGGAGGGCAGCAAAAACCAGAAGCAATTTGCAGTACTGATACTAGGGCATCTGTTTTCTCGGTGGGAGTGCTGCTGTCTTTTCCTAATGGTGTTAAGTAAGGAAATACGGATAAACCTGGTATTTGTGAGGCTTTTAGAGTCGTTGCGACATCGCAAGTAACCAACGGTATGGCCGCCAAACGTGGGTGTTGAATTAGTTGTTGTAAATAGGTTTGGGCTGTGGTATCTTCGACATCAAGCAAAATTACATCAAATTGCCACACTCGCGCCAAGAGTTCTGCTTGATCTAAATCATCAACTTCAATGACCCGATGTTCTCGCAATGAGGAGTGGGGATTAGCCGATTCAAACTCAGGATTCACTAACCTGAGAATTCGCAGTGGCGTCTTAGTTGGGATGGCGTTATTCTCTGACCCTAGCGGTGAAACTCCTTGCAGAGTACATAATTTTTCTAGGAGTGGTGCCAAGACCTGATGTTCTACTGGCAAGCTTAAAAAGCCATCGGCTCGGTTGGCAAATGCTTGTTCTTTTTCTGCTGCCGTTGCTGTTAAAATTACGGATATATGACGAGTTGCGGTGTCAGATTTCAGTAAGGTCAGCACATCCCAGCCTGAGAGCAAGGGTAGCAAGGGATTGAGAAATATTGCTATTGGTTGCAATCGCCGAGCTTTTTCTACTGCTTCTGTCCCCGATCGCGCAATCACTACGCGATATCCTAAACTTTTGAGTTGTTCAGTCAAATCTTCAATATATCGGGCTACTGCTTCGACTACTAAAACCAACCGTTGGGAACTAGCGGCATGATATTGTGGGGACGTAGTAACATGCTGACGGGCTGCTGTGAGAACTTCTGGTGTCTGTTGGTGTGGTTTTTGTGTGTCTTCTGTGGTTTCGAGATCTGGCTCTGAAAAACCTGCCTTGGGCGGACTTGGCGGTAACAGCAGTGTGAACTGACTACCTTTACCTTCACGAGATAAAAAGCTGACATCTCCTCCGTGGAGACGAGCCAAAGCACGAGTTAATACCAACCCCAAACCTGTGCCTTCAAACTGGCGAGTCAGGGGATTTTCTAGTTGTTGGAATTTTTGAAATATTAAATGTTGCTGATGTTCGGGAATACCAATGCCTGTATCCCAAACTGTAAAAGCAATCCATCCTTCCCAACGACTTACCCGCAGCCCAATTTCCCCTGATACTTCAGTGAATTTAAAGGCGTTGGAAAGTAGATGAATCAGCATCTGGCGCAGGCGTAATTCATCGGCAACAATTTGGTCTAGACCTGATTCAATGGAAAGGCTGAATTGGGGAGCAGATGAACGGGCATTTGGACTCGTAGGTGTAACTGTGGCTTTGCTGCTTTGAGTGTGAATGGCTTTGGCTTCAGATAAAGCGCGATCGCACACTGCCCGAATTTTAACTGGGGCTGGTGTGAGTTCCATTTGTCCCGTCTCCATCCTGGTCAAATCTAAAATGTCATTGACCACACTCATCAGATGGCGTCCGCTTTGATGAATCAGCCCTGCATAACGCGCTTGACGTTCGTTGAGTTCTCCCAACTGCTGATCTACTAGCAATCTGGATAATCCCAAAACAGCAGTTAGGGGAGTTTTCAGTTCGTGGCTAATACAAGCTAAAAACTCATCTTTCAAGCGATTGAGTTGAATTAAATCGGCATTTTTGGCTGCAAGTTCTTTACAAAGCTGCTGCTGTTCGGTGACATCAGTGGCTAAAACCAACCACAAATCAGTGTTGAGTGCCATCTCAGATTCAGCACTCATGACTTTCAACTCTGGACTTTCTAATGGAATTTTGGCAAATTGCCAGATTCGTTCCTGACCATTTTGCACTTCGACAACGCAGGTACAAGTACCTGGTTGACTATCCAAAAAGCAGCGACTGGTTGTGGTTTCTGTGGTTGTCTCTTGTTCTCTGAGGTTGTTAAAAGTAGACAAGCCTGGTTGGGACATTGACTCACTTCTAATCAACACTCGTGGGGTTGATTGTTCTTCGCCACCATTGGGATGAACTTTGATCCCTCGTTGCTTGATGTATTCTGGTTTTTTGACTCGGACGGGGGCTAGTATTGCCTCCACCTGTTGTCTGACTCCTTCTGGGTCTTTTAAAACTCCTAATTGCTGCCACCAAGCTGGATTTTTGGCTACTACCTCGCCAGTACCCGTTTCCAACATTAAAGGCCAAGGCAATGTTTCCAACAACTTCAACAGTGGCTTCTGTGCCAATGGCTGGGGTTGATTTGGCATTTGGGCCGGGGAGTGAGCGGGCAGGGCATCATATTTATGGGGATGTTCGCCAGAACTGAGTGAGCCAGCGATTTTTTCTCTAGCTAGCGATCGCAACAGCCGTGAGGTATCCACCAGTCCCAAATATTTATTATCCGAGTCAACCAACGCCCAATCCAAATTCTGCCCTTTTTGGGCTTGTTGTTGGGATAAACGCCAACTCAATTGCTCAACACGCTCAGAAACTGGTATTGTCTGTATTGGGTCAATGACACCTTGCCCCCAAATGGAAAGTGATTGCTGTAAATTTAAATTTTTATCGTCACTATGGCCTAATAATTGTTGGATTAAACGGACAGAATACAGCAATCCGATGGGGTATTGCTGTTGATTAACTACTACCAAGCGATCGCACTGCTCTTTCTCAAAAATCTCCAGCACCACCGCCAGAGTAGTTGTTTGGGGGCAGCTAGGTACGGTTGCTTGAAAGTTATAAAGCGGGTAATCTAGCATTGACATAAGGCTTTGGGGGTCATTCTTCCTGCGGAAACCTCCGGCATTCCCATCCGCCAACTGCCGATGTTCTTTGCGCCTGAAGCCATATCCTTTAAGAAGACTCATATAAGCAATTTTGGTTACGATTTCAACGCCATTAAAACAATGGGACTTGCACTCACGGACACTTGCTGGCATCCGACCTTTAAAAGAGAGGCAACCTTTCTTTTTGCCGCTCCTCATTTCTAGCTAATAGCCTCACCAGCGTCTTACTGGTATTTAAACTCCTCATCGATAGCCACGGCTAAAACAATTATGGCTCCAAAGATTCGCTTTAGAACCTTGAGGAATTATAATGATTTAGAATGCGACATTCCTTTAAGTTCGTTTAAGTATCTTATCAAGGAGAAAAATAAAAAAGTCTATCTATCTGTATATATAGATATGCACATACAAACAAATAATAAATTGCCGATACATACCTCATCTAAGACCTACTCAGCCCTACCACTTAGTCGCTGCACCAGGTTGTTGAGTCGCTAGAACTATCTGTTGACACAGAGCGTTTTTTGGGGTGGAACCACAACCTTACTGCATACCCAGTATTACCTTAGAAGCGTTTGCCATACTTATCAGCCCACGCTTCTTGGTCAAGTTGATCGAGGAGATAGATAGACAATAAATGTTATTACCTATATTCATTTTGCAAAGCAATGTTAATAAATATTTAAATAATCAAGCTAACTTCACCAACCAAAATGGTGTAATTGCTTGGATACATAACTTTATTTTCGGTATTATTGGGCAATTTTGCTATCTACCTGTTGGTGTAACTACCTCTGGAACAATAAATTATTCACTACATTGGTTGCAGCGCCATCCTAGTGAAGCAGATAATGGTAAGCATTTTTATGTATTTGCTAGTCACTCGCAAAAAAGGCAACATGCTTTTGAGCAGATGACTGTAAAAGAACGTCAAGAATTATTAAACAATTTAAAATCAGATTACAGTGAAATTCTTATTGATTACTTTACCACAGATAAAACCCTAAAAGAAAAAATTGACAAATTTATCAACACTATATTTTATGCTAATATTCCTGTGCCCCAAATTATTGAAATTCACATGGAAGTAATAGATGAATTTTCCAAACAGCTAAAATTAGAAGGCAGGAGCGATGAAACGTTACTGGATTACCGGCTGACGTTGATAGATATCCTGGCTCACTTGTGCGAAGTCTATAGATCTTCGATTTCTAAATAAATTAAATTTCTCGATGTTCAAATCGGCACAAACTACGGTTGTTAGTTACTCCCAATGCGTGTTAGTACCTTGTATTTTTCTTGCGATCGTTAGCCTGTAACTCCTATGAATAAAGCCAGAAAGACCTATGTTCTCAAGCTTTATGTAGCAGGGAACACTCCTAATTCAGTACGGGCATTAAAAACACTCAAAAATATTTTAGAACAGGAGTTTGAAGGTGTTTATGCTTTAAAAGTAATCGATGTACTGAAAAGCCCGCAACTAGCCGAAGAAGATAAAATATTGGCGACCCCAACATTATCTAAAATTTTGCCTCCACCGGTTCGCAAAATTATCGGCGATCTTTCAGATAGAGAAAGAGTATTAATTGGATTAGATTTACTTTATGAAGAATTAAGTGAAGAAGATTTTACAGAATAAAGCATTTAATCATAAAAAATTGCATCCAAACTCTTAGTAAGAAAAAGAGGGTTTCATACCCATTTGTTATCAACCAATGAGTCAAAACGAGCAAATAGAACCTAAGAAACCGCCGTTAATTGTGGGTGTAGAAAAAATTCGCACGATGATCGAGGGGTTTGACGATATTAGTCATGGAGGATTACCCATTGGTAGAACTACCTTGATTAGCGGCACCTCCGGTACGGGAAAAACTTTATTATCTCTTCAGTTTCTTTATAACGGTATTACCTACTTTGACGAACCAGGAGTATTTGTTACCTTTGAAGAATCCCCCAGTGATATTATTAAAAACGCTCATATATTTGGCTGGAACTTGCCACGCCTAATAGAAGAAGGCAAGTTATTTATTCTCGATGCATCTCCCGACCCAGAAGGGCAAGATATCGTTGGTAACTTTGACCTTTCTGCACTGATTGAGCGCTTGCAATATGCTATTCGCAAATATAAAGCAAAACGAGTTTCCATAGATTCAATCACAGCAGTATTTCAGCAGTATGAAGCAATGGGAGTAGTGCGCCGTGAAATTTTTCGCCTGGTAGCACGCCTCAAACAACTCAGTGTCACGACTGTGATTACCACTGAACGCAGCGAAGAATATGGCCCCGTTGCGTCTTTTGGAGTCGAAGAATTTGTTTCCGATAATGTCGTAATTGTTCGCAACGTTTTAGAAGGAGAACGCCGCCGCCGCACAATTGAAATTCTCAAATTGCGCGGTACAACTCACATGAAAGGCGAGTATCCCTTCACAATTACCAACGAAGGAGTCAACATCTTTCCATTGGGGGCTATGCGCTTGACTCAACGTTCTTCTAATGTCAGAGTCTCTTCTGGCGTCAAAACCTTAGACCAAATGTGCGGTGGTGGTTTTTTCAAAGATTCAATAATCTTAGCCACAGGAGCCACAGGTACAGGCAAAACCCTATTAGTAAGTAAGTTTATTCAAGATGGCTGTCTCAATGGAGAACAGGCGATTTTATTTGCTTATGAAGAATCACGCGCCCAACTATCTCGCAACGCTTCTTCTTGGGGAATTGATTTTGAGGAACTAGAACACCAGGGCTTACTCAAAATAATTTGTACCTATCCCGAATCAACTGGCTTAGAAGACCACTTACAAATTATTAAATCGGAAATCGCGATTTTTAAACCAGCTCGTATAGCAATTGATTCACTCTCAGCACTAGCTAGAGGAGTGAGTAATAATGCATTTCGGCAGTTTGTAATTGGTGTTACCGGTTATGCCAAACAAGAAGAAATCACCGGTTTCTTTACTAACACAACCGACCAATTTATGGGATCGCATTCAATTACAGACTCTCATATTTCCACGATTACCGATACAATTTTGATGTTACAGTACGTAGAAATTCGCGGTGAAATGTCGCGGGCAATTAACGTATTTAAAATGAGAGGGTCTTGGCACGATAAGGGCATTCGTGAGTATAATATCACTGCTGATGGCCCAGAAATTAAAGATTCATTCCGGAACTACGAACGGATTGTTAGTGGTGCTCCTACTCGCGTTAGTATCGATGAAAAGGCGGAACTTTCTCGCATTGTTAAACGTTTTGAAGATAAACAGAGTTCCGAATCCTAAATTTAGTATCGTAGTATATTCATTCCTAAATTTAGTATCGTGCTATATTCTGTGGTGAAGAAAGGTTTTCTGCCGCTAGATTGATTTTCGTGTGAGGGGATGCGGTGAAAGGACAGCAATTATTCCATAGCTTCTTGCCTGGTGTGACAGCAGCGGTCTTAACAACTCAGCCTGCGTGGGCTGATACTGTCAAAGTAAGTGGGGTACAGCTGGCATCTTCTTCAAGTGTTTCGACCTCTACCTATGGTCAAACCTTGGTCGAAGATTTCATGAATACGCAATTGCCTAAAAGAGCAAATGTTACTATTCCAACCCTATTACCTGCTCCTGGTTTTACTAAGTTTAGTGTGAAGCCTTTAAGTAATAAGAGTATTCCAGTTTTTATGGCTGGAAATACTAATGTGCCAATAGAACAAGTAGCTCAAAAAGATAAAGGTAAACTTTTGAATTTAACGCCTACCTCTGGTTATTCCCAACAACCAGATATCAAGCGTTCTGCCGAAAGCAACCAAACACAGAGCAATTCAAGTCCCTATTGGCAGAAATTAAAGAAGATAGTAGTTCCTGACTACACTTCTAAACCCGCGTCTGCCCAAAAAGAAATTTTGTCCTTGTCTGCTTCACAGCAGCCAGTGGTTCAAAAGATAAATACCGTTACTCATTTGCAGACATTTTTACAAACTTCACCCACAGGTGTAGGAGCAGCAAAACTGTTGTCAGCCGAGAGGTGTCCGCAGCAGGAGTTGAGAAAAACTAAAACTGGTTTGGCTCCTTTGCTGGTGACCTCAAACACCTGCCTACAACAAAATTCTGTTGAAAAACGTGTAGCTCAAAGTAATACCACAACTCCCACAGATTCGACACCAACTCCCAGTGTGCCAGGAAGCGTAACTCCTGTACCAGGCGGTTCGACACCAACTCCCGCTGTGCCAGGAAGCGTAACTCCTGTACCAGGTGGTGCCGTAGAAATTCCTGAGAAGCTAATTCAAAATGCAAATCCCTTGCAATTTCCTACTAAAACGGAGGAAGTGAGACTCCAGGAAAATCAGCCGATTAGTTTGGCACAGGCTCTAGAATTAGCACGGCGTAACAATCGAGATTTACAAGTGGCGTTATTGGAACTAGAACGCAGCCGATATGCTCTAAAAGAGGCGGAAGCTAGTTTATTACCGACTCTTGGGATTAGTGCGGATCTGACTCGCAGTCAATCTTCTGGTAGCCAGCTTCAGGACGAATTAAGCGGGCCAAACAGTTTAAGCTCTACAGATGAACCAAGCACAGGTTTTTCTGGGCAAGCACAACTTTCCTATGACCTATATACCTCTGGGTTAAATAAAGCTCGTAGAAATGCCGCTAGGGAACAGCTACGGTTCAATGAGTTGGCTGTAGAAACTCAGTCCGAAGAAATTCGCTTGAATGTGACGACTGACTACTACAATTTACAACAATCGGACGAACAAGTACGTATTGCCCAATCCGCTGTGCAGAACTCAGAGGCTAGTTTGCGGGATGCAGAAGCTTTAGAGCGAGCTGGTGTTGGTACGCGATTTGATGTGCTGCGATCGCAGGTGAATTTAGCAAACGCCCAGCAAGATTTAACTAACGCTAGATCCCAGCAAGCAATTTCCCGTCGTCAGTTAGCTACTCGGATCAGCTTACCGCAGGGGATAAATATCAGCGCCGCCGACCCCGTACAATTAGCTGGTCTTTGGGATTTGACATTAGAAGAAAGTATCGTGCGAGCTTTTCAAAATCGCCCGGAACTCCAACAGCAGTTAGCACAACGTAATATTAACGAGCAACAGCGTCGGCAAGCCCTTGCAGAACTCGGCCCTCAAATTAGTTTGGTAGCCAGCTATGACTTGCTAGATCAGTTTGATGATAGCGTTAGTGTTACAGATGGTTACTCATTTGGAGTTCGAGCAACCCTAAATTTGTTTGATGGGGGAGCAGCAAGAGCCAGAGCAGCTCAGCAGAGAACTAATATTGCGATCGCTGAAACTCAATTTGCTGAGCAGCGTAACCAAATTCGCTTTCAAGTAGAACAAGCCTTTTCTACCCAGCAATCTAATTTGGAAAATGTTCAAACCGCTAATACCGCTTTAGAACAAGCTAGGGAAGCTCTACGTTTAGCACGTTTGCGATTCCAAGCTGGTGTAGGTACTCAAACTGATGTAATTAACTCTGAAAACGACTTAACAAGAGCTGAAGGTAATCGAATCACAGCAATCTTAGATTACAACCGTGCTTTAGCTCAACTCCAAAGGTCTGTTACCCTCAGAGGACTACGGTAGTTACCCAAAACTCAACCGCATCACTTCTATTGAGTAGCCTTTCTCATAAACAGCCTCCAAAAGCCTCATTTTTTCAGTGACTAAACTGGAAAATGAGGCTTTTTGCAAAAAATAGGGCATGGGGCATGGGGAAGATGAGGGGGATGGGGGAGTGTGGGGAGAGAGGGGAGAAAGATTTCTTCCCCATCTTCCCACACCTCCCACACTTCCTGTTCGCCCCTACCCCATGCCCGATTTTCACGTGAAGTGTCAAAATTGAACTAACATAACTGAATGTTCGTATTTTACCGCTGTAGGCATCGCTCGCCTTGTCAAAGACTCATGACTAAAGTAACATCTCAAGAAATTGCACAGTTTCGCTCTCAATTGGCAGACGATCCCAGCGATATGGAAGCGCTGGACTTGATTGAAGACTGTGACGGAGATTTAGAGGATGCAGCGATGACGCTAGCTATCCGCGCGGGACAAGAACCAGAAAGAGCAAATTCCGAATGGTTAGATGCTTTGGCTAGAAAGTGGCGTGCGGTCATTTGCGAACAAGAATATCGCGAAGATTTGCTCAATAGTTCACTTCCCAAGATGATGGAACATCTCAAAACAACGTCGACGTTTCCGAAGATTTTGGCAACGCCGGTTTTAATTTATGTCCTCAAGCAAGGTGTGAACAATTTTTGTGAGCCACTGGATTGTTTAAAGTAAAGTCCATTCCGACTTCTAAATCTTGACTCGTGACTCCTGAATTCTGAATTCTGACTTCTGACTCCTGCCCACAGGACTGATACGCTGTTAATTAAGGCAAAACTTTTATTAGATAAGTATTGTAAAATCAATGAATTACCTTGTTGCCGTATTACCAGACCGCATTCAAGCTGAAGCTGCTTACTTAGCTTTAGAAAAAGAAGCCATAAACAGTACTATCCTGGGCAAGGGGTATAAAACTGCTGACGAGTTTGGCTTAATTGACCCCAAAGACCAAGCCAAAAAGCAAGCACGGCTTATGGCAACCTGGCTGATACCATTCGGCTTTTTTGCAGGTTTCACCTTCAGCCTAATCACTGGTTTGCAAACTTTTGCCTGGGCGGGCGAAGTTGGCAATCACATCGTTGGAGGACTGCTGGGTGCTGCTAGTGGTGCTATGGGTGGTGTGTTTGTCGGTGGCGGAGTTGGTTTGCTCGTAGGTAGTGGTGATGCTTTACCCTACCGGAACCGTTTGGATGCGGGTAAATACTTAATTGTAGTTCAAGGTTCTGAAACCTTAACTCGTCAGGCAACCAGGATATTACGGCAATTTGAACCAGAAAATATTCAGGGTTATGCAGACACAAATGGTGTGTAGCAAATGAATCATAGTTTACATATTACGACACAGCGGCTTGAGTTACTTCCTTGTTGCTTGGAGGTGGCGCAAGCCGTTGTGGCAAAAAACAAATCTGAAGTGGAAAAGCTCTTAGGGGTACGCGTTCCTGATGAATGGTATGCAGGTGAGGTGCTAGATTTTTTTCCAATCTATGCTCAGATGCTAATAGAAGATTCTTCCCGCTTGGGTTGGGGTGTGTGGCTGATAATTCACATCGCTGACAATACCCTAATTGGTGATTTGGGATTTGGTGGCAAACCTAATGAGCAAGGAACTGTGGAAATGGGTTATGAAGTTATATCAGCCTATCGTCAGCAAGGATTTGCTTTTGAAGCAGTAGAAGCATTAGTAAATTTTACCTTTACTCAGCCGCAACTTAAAAGCATTATCTCTCATTCTCCAAACGATCATGTTGCCTCAATTCGCATTCTCGAAAAATTAGGAATGCAACAAGTCGAGAGAAATGAAAACCTTATAAAATGGGAATTAAAGCTAGAATCAAGATAAGAATTCTGAATTTAGACTAATGACTAATGACTAATGATTAATGACTAATTCATAATTTTTCAGAATGTTGCCACGAGAAGAACTTTTAAAGGGTGTTGAAAATCGAGATAGTGTAGCTCGTGTAATTGACCAAGCAGAGCAAGCTATTAAAACTTGGGAAGTGGTTGTGACGGATTTTTTGTCTCCTCCAGAATTGGCGGAAATTCAACGAGTATTTAGCCGATTAACAGAGGTGCAATTAGTTGTGTGGGGTGGATATCCGCAAGCTGAACGTCAAAGAATAGCGATCGCTCGTTCGGAACTACCCTTAGATTCATCTCAAGTCAGCCTTGTTGCAGTAGAAATTGCTGGTAATTTCTTATTTGATACCGCCACTCACCGCGACTTTTTAGGCGCAATGCTAGGGACAGGAATTGTCCGTGAAAAGACAGGAGATATTATTGTTTTGGGAGAAAGAGGGGCGCAAGCGATCGTCGCACCAGAGTTGGTGGAATTTTTGGAAATGAATCTCAAACAGGTGCGATCGGTTCCGGTGAAAACTCAACGCATTGAGATTAGTGAATTAAAGGTTAGAGAACCGAAGAAAAAAGAATTAACTACTGTGGAAGCATCTTTGCGATTAGATGCGATCGCCTCTGCTGGTTTTGGTATGTCCCGCAGTAAAATGGTTGATTTAATCGACTCTGGTGATGTCCGCGTCAATTGGAAGGAAGTAACTCAAGCTAGTTCTCAAGTGAAATCAGGCGATTTAATCGCCATTCGTTCTAAAGGACGTTTAGAAGTTGGAGAAATTGCTGTTACTAAAAAAGACCGTTACCGTGTCCAACTAACTCGGTATATGTAATTTTTGGTTAAAAGGCAATAGGCAAGAAGGGAATAGTAGGGAAAAAGGCAATAGGCAATAGGCAAGAAGGCAATAGGCAATAGGGGAATACACATGATTAAAATTAAGGGATTTTATAGCAGTCGAAGCATAGTTTAGGACATAAACTGATGATAAAACTTTGACACCAAAAGACTTTCAATTATGTTGCCTGTTGCCTATTGCCTGTTGCCTACTATAAAAACGACGCTCAAAATAATATTAGACTTTAAACCTTTTTGCCAAAATATTCAGTAGCACTTTTCGCGGTACTAATCGAGCTAATATACTTCTAATTTGAGTGGTGACATCACCAATAATAACTGTAGGCTGCCACTCTTCTAAAGCTTTCAGAGATTCGCGAACTACTTCTTCAGAGGAGTATACTTTTTCTGTGCTTCCTGCTAAAGCTGGAGGAAAATTAGCTTCTGCAAAAAAATTTGTTTCTATTGGCCCTGGACAGGTAACTAAAATACGAACACCATATTGACGATTTTCTGCCCAGAGTGCTTCACTAAAGCTAAGAATAAAAGCTTTACTAGCAGCATAAACAGAAAGATATGGTATCGGTTGAAATCCTGTAATTGAGGATACGTTAATAATACTTCCAGAACGTCGTTGCCGCATTATTGGTAGAAATTTATGGGTTAAATCTACCAATGCCAAAATGTTTAATTGTACGATTTTAACTTGTCTTTCTCCATCTGATTCGGCAAAATCTCCATAGGAACCAAAACCAGCATTGTTGATTAATAAATCAATCGTTAATCCCTTTGTTTTTATGGCATCAAATACACCAGCCGCGGCATTAGCTTCTGTAAGGTCTTTAGGTATAACGTCTACTTGAACTTTATATTTTTCTTTTAATTCTTTAGCTAATTGGTTTAGTTTATCTTCAGAACGAGCAACGAGTACAAGATTTGTCTTGCGTGCAGCTAATTCCTGGGCGAAAGCTTTACCAATACCACTAGAGGCACCAGTAATTAAAGCAGTTGACATTCTAAATAATCAGATAATTTTTCAGCATTTTTTAAATATTAGCCATAATTGATATAAATTTTTAACTACCGAAAGTTATATACCTAAAAGAGTAAAACTAACATCCAGTAATAACTACCATTGTTCAGCCCAATAGATAATTTCTGAGGCAGAGCTATTAATCGCAACACCATAGCTATCACCATGATTCCATTTGAAACCGGATTTACCTCTGTCTGTTGCATCTAATACTAATATTTCATATGCATCTGGAAAAGTTTCGCCAGAAGAATCATTGGTGTAGAAAAAGGTTGTTGGCACACCGTTAGGTTGGTTTATATGGTCGTTTGTGTCGCCCCCTCTATATTTATGTTTCGCATTATTTCTGTATTGTGAGAGTAGTTTTTTTATTTTTTCTGGGGACTGTTTCAATCTAATTTGAAAAAAACTACCTCCTTGTAAAAATCCAGGTGAGTAAGCAATGCGAATATCTTTAGCATCTGTGGGAATCTGATTCGGAAAATGTTTTAGCTGGTCAGGGTCAGACCATAATTGATTACGAATTTCTTTGTAGCGTGTTGTATCAGTTATTATTTCAGATTCGCTAGTATTGCTAAAAGCTTTTCTGAGGAAAAAGCTTCCTCCGACAATACCAAGGCTGCCAAGGGAAAATAGAACTATCATGACACCTTGGATAATATGCGTAGGCATAGCCCGTCGTAGACATCGCTTCATTGAGTTGGGTGTGTCCAATTTTCATAGTCATATACCCAACTACTAAACTATATTCGTACTATTGCGGATATCACATTAGAGATATTAACAGAAACTTCGCGTACTTAGGGGAAAATTGGGACTTTTGTAAAATTCTTATGAAGAGGGGCAATACTTACTTAGTCAAATACCGCAGATTGTTCTGGTTGAAGTTAACACTTAGTTAGAGAGAAAAAAATCAATTCCACAACTCTCTATTCTTTTTTCAATTCTTCCTGATCGAGTTAGGACTAAAGCGGATATATAAATAGTAGATGCACCTTAATTAAATCACAGCCCTCGGCTTTTAGCTGGGGGCTTTATTTATGGTTAACAATTTTTATTTGGTAAAAGTAAAATTTTTATAACAAGTGAAATTTACCCGGATAGAGCAATAGTCAAAGAGGATTAATAAATGGTAGATGCACCTTAATTAAATCACAGCCCTCGGCTTTTAGCTGGGGGCTTTATTTATTATTGATAATTTTTTTGGGAAATAAAAAATGCTTAAAAAATCAAATTTTACCGGATAGAGTAAGAGTCAAAGCGGATTAATAAATGGTAGATGCACTCTAATAAATCACATAAGTCTTAGCCCTCAGCCTTTGGGTTGGGGCTTTTATTATTTAAATATAGATGGTAGTAAACCCGGAGCTAACCACAAAGCATATCCAATAAATCCAAATAGTAAAGTAATCAAAGCTGTAATTACGTAGCTGATACAAATTAATAAACCATCAGATTCGATGGTAGCAACAGTCAAAAGTAAAATACCTATAGTAGGAATGGGATTTGTAAAGGGAATTGGTGATATAAGTAATATTGTTAACCAAGTGATACAAAGCCCATTGATTCGCCAAGTCAAGGGATTATTAGCTATTTTTCTCAATCGGGGACGGGTGATTTTCTGTAAAACTTTAGTCAGGCGACCCACATTTTGTAAAAGTAACTCGGCAAAGCGGCGAGGAAATTTGTAGTTAGCGATTCTTTTTGGTAGCCAAGGCGATCGCCTTCCTAAAAGCATTTGCACTGACAACAGCAAACAAGCACCACCAAAAGGGCCAGCTAATCCCGGTGGCATGGGAAACAAAAACGGCAATACTAGTAATGCAATTACTAGGCTAAACCCTCGTTCTGAGGTTTCAGCCAGAATATCACCTAGAGTCAGGGGTTGTTCAGCTAGGCGTTCTAACAAAGATTTTATATCTTGAGAAAATCTCAGATGCATTTGGCGCGATTTTTATCAAAGAAAGTGGAGAGTAGGGGAGATGAGGGAGATGAGGGTGACAAGGAGAATAACTCATAATTCCTAACTCATAACTCCTAACTCTTAAATTTTGACTTCTGCGGGTACTAAAACAGCTACAGCTTTAGGTATAACTCGGAAATGGGCAGGTGTGTAAGTAGTGATTTCGCCATCTGTATTAATAGGACGTGGTTTGCGAGTATATAACCGTATTTCCTGACCTTGAAGAGAGCGTACACTCTGCCAATGTATATGCCGCCCTTGTCGCATCGCAGGTAATAATAATATAATCTGCCACCAGTGTTGAATTTCCAAGCTATAAAGATCTAATCTTTGGTCATCTATTGCCGCGTCATCTGCTACTGCCATTCCACCACCGTAATAACGACCGTTACCTACAGCAATTTGTACCGTTTTTACACGAACCGATTCATCATTGATGACAATCTCAGCACTAAAAGGTCTGGCTGACCAAATCACCTGCAATGCAGTGGCGGCGTAAGCAAATACTCCCCAACGGCGTTTGACTTCTTTGGTAAGTCGTTGGGTAATTTTTACACTCAATCCTAAACTAGCAACATTAAAAAAGTGCTTGCCGTTGACCCAGCCTAAATCAATGCGGTGTAAATTTCCTTGGGCAATAATATTACAAGCTTCGTTAAGAGAGTTGGGAATTTTTAAAGTTCTTGCTAAATCATTGGCAGTTCCCAGAGGTAAAATTCCTAAGGGCAACTGAGTTTCAACTAAAGCATCTACCGCGGCATTAAGGGTGCCATCACCACCACCAACTATTACTAAATCAACTTGATGTTGATACCGAAGTATGACTTCAGAAAGTTGTTTCGGATCTTCTGTAGACTCTTCAATTAAAATAAAACCGAGTGTCTTCAAATAATCTATTGCTTCAGACAAACCCTTTTGCCCCTGGCGAGCATGACGATTTATTAACAGTAGTGCGCGGCAACTCATAGCTAGTACCTTTTGTAGTTAATATTTCCAAGTATCCGCATCTGTTTACTCAGCTTAAATTTAACTATTACAAAGTTTTTAAGGTGCGATCGCAGTTATCCAAAATTTATTTGATTGATACCTAATTATATTGTTATAGTTGCTATTTTTTTAGTTATATTTTGTCTAATTTAACTTTATCAGCTATTGATATTTTAATAATCAGTGTATAGAGTGACGATCGCAACTTGAACTACAGGCTGGAGAATCCTTCTACAAAGCGTTAAAGCTCCAAAAATCGTTGTGATAATTTTGTAGTATCTCAGGAACAAAGAGTATAGCAGTGTTATCTATATGACTAGTGCCTTAATCTAGCTTTATTTTAGGAAGCTGTAAAAGTGTTGACATTTTCTGCGATTTGAAAATTGCAATTCCTTCTAATTGACTAAATTAATTGATAGAAAAATCGTGAGGTCATCAATGCATCGAATTAAGTTTTGGGTAATTTTTCCACTTACCCTAATATTTGGTTGTTCAGATCAATTGCTTCAATCTAGTCCCACTGTAGCCAAATCTCAACCAGCACTCACTAAAGAAAGTAGCCCGACTTTGTTAGCAAAAGCGAGTTACCTTTCACCACTAGAACAACAGGTAATTGTTGAAACAAATAAAGTCAGAACAAATCCCCAGGCATACGTGCCGATTTTGCAAAACTATCGCAAGCGCTTTCAAGGTAAGCGAGTCAAAATTTCTGGTAATACTTATTTGGTGACTCAAGAAGGGGGAAAAGCAGTCGATGAAGCGATCGCATTTCTCAAATCCGCACGTCCTATAGGTGCTTTGAGTGCATCTAAAGGTATGTCTTTAGCAGCAAAAGACCACGTTAAAGACCAAGGGCCAAAAGGTGCCACAGGTCATGATGGTAGCGATGGTAGCAACCCCTTTACTCGCATCAACCGCTATGGTAGATGGCTGACAACCGCAGGCGAAAATATCAGTTATGGGCCAAACACTGCCCAAGATATCGTCATGCAATTAATTATTGATGATGGTGTGCCCGATCGCGGTCATCGAAAAAACATTTTTAACGGCAATTTTAAAGTCTCTGGTGTTGCTTTTGGTACTCACAAATCGTATAGAACAATTTGCGTGATTAACTACGCTGGAGGCTATCGGGAAAAATAATTTGAATAAGAATAGAGACGTTGCATTGCAACGTCTCTACATGTAGATTAATACCACAATTGGGCAACGTCTAAATTTTAAATCGGCTGGCTTCTCTCCATTCATCCTCAAGAATAGCGTATAGCCAAGAGTCTCTCCATTCTCCTTTAATCCAATGGTGTTGTCGCAAATATCCTTCCTGTTGCATTCCATTTTTTTGCATCACTCGTACCGAGGCAATGTTGGCTGGATGACAAGTTGCAAATATGCGATGTAAGCCTAATTCCTGAAAGCCAAAGGATATAATTTCTCTTACGGCTTCAGTTGCATATCCTTGTCCCCAAAACTGTTTAGTAAAACAGTAGCCAATGGAGCCTGTTTTGTTAACAGTATCTAAAGTCGAAATTCGACAGATACCAATTAATTGCTTTTGAGATTTTAAAGTCACTGCCAAAGCAAAATGCTGACGGAGTTCTTGTTTTTGCAATAAAATTTCTCTTTGCAAAAAATTCTTGGTATCTTCTTCACTATTAGGCCCAAAAGTCAAATAACGTACAACTTCACGATCGCTAGCGTATTGATGAACCGCTGGCCAATCTGATTCTACAAAGTCTCGCAGTACCAGACGTTCGGTTTCTAGTGGTATCATTTAGGATATTCTGCACGTAACTGATTGACAACCCGATCTAACCCCACTGAGTGAGCGGCTTTGAATAGTAAAAGATCGCCTGGTTGTACAAATGTCTTTAATCTCGCCACCAATTCGCTATGAGTTGCAAAGCACTCCGATGCAATACTGCCGGCACTTTTAGCGATCGCTTCGGCATCTTCTCCATCAACCAACACCAACAAGCCGTCTAAATTCAACTTTCGCACTGTTTCTCCCACTCGCTGGTGCAACTGTTCGGATCGTTCTCCTAATTCTTTCATTGCACCCAACACGGCAATTTTTCGTTTTCCTGGTGTGTCTGCCAATAATTGCAATGCTGCTAACATCGCTTCTGGTGCAGCATTATATGTCTCATCTAAAATTACCACGTCATTGGCTAAATTAAACCGCTGCGATCGCCCTGTGGGCATATCCACTTGCACGCCTGATTTCAAACTCGCCCAATCAATACCCAAAACCTTTGCCACCGCTAAAGCCGCTAAGAAATTAGTCGCATTGTGACGGCCAGATAACGGTAAAGGCAGTTGCATTCCTGCAACTTCCACAGTTTCGTTATCAATCAACACTCCTGAGACATCGCCACCAGAAAAACCGTAAGTTATGACTTCTCCTGTCCAAACTTTTGCCGCCGTAGTCATTAATAGGGGATTGTCGTAATTTAGCACTGCCACACTATCAGCAGGCATTTGGGCTAATAACTCACATTTTGCCTCAGCAATGGCTTCTTCAGAACCTAACAACTCAATATGCGCCGTCCCCACATTGGTAATCACTCCAATGGTGGGACGCGCTATTTGTGTCAGTTCGGCAATTTGTCCCCTACCCCGCATGGCCATTTCAATGACGGCGTAGTCATGTTCTGTACCCAGTTCTAGGAGAGTTTTCGGCACACCGATTTCGTTATTGTAATTGCCATAAGTTTTGTGAACTGCTCCTTTTGTTCCTAAAACTGCCGCAATTAATTCTTTAGTCGTAGTTTTACCTACGGAACCTGTAACGCCAATTACAGGAATATCAAAGCGATCGCGCCACCATCTGCCAATTTTCTGATATGCCTTGAGGGTATCTGATACCTGCAATACAGGAAATCCGGGATTTTCATATTCCAAATCTACAATTGCAGCTATGGCACCCTTAGCGATGGCTGTTGGCACAAATTCGTGCCCATCAAACTTATCGCCTCGTAAAGCTAAAAATACTTCACCCGGCTTGAGGATACGAGTATCTGTTTGTATACCGCTACTTACTTGTGTTAAACCAGCTTCATATAAGTTTAAAGGACGAGCCGAAAGCACTTCGGCCAGTTGAGTAAGGGTGGCAGAACAAGGCATAAATACACAGTTCAAAATTATAAAATCGAATTATGACACAATCCGGTTGATAGTGCTTCTGGTTTAGAGTAATTTTCAGCTAATTATAGATGGCATTGTTACACCGCCTAATCCCCAGTAACTAACTCAACCTACCTGCGGCAAATATTTGTTCTGCGGTCAAATTCAAGTTTGGAAATGTTTGGGAGATTAAGCGTTCTCTTCCCCTAAACTGCTGTTCTTGATAAGTTCCATCCACTAACTGATAAATTGTCACCACAGGTTGTTTGGATGAGCCGATGTAGCGTTTACCTCCCAGCCCTAGATAATCTGCAATCCAATACTCTGGAATACCTAAGGCTTCGTAGTCTTCTACTTTCCGGGCATAGTCATTTTGCCAATTTGTACTGACTACTTCCACTACTATTTTAATAGATTTACCTAACGTAATTACTGGTTCAGTTTTCCACAATGGCTCATTCGCCAAAGCCGTCCGATCCAGAATTACAACATCGGGTCTAAAAGCTGAATTTTGGCCTAATGGTTTAATTAGGCATTTCATGGGAACAAACCAAGGCAAATTCAGCAGATCGATTGCGACGTTAAGCTTAAGATTAATTAACCCTGTTACCTGCTCATGAAGTCCAGTCGGTTCCAAGTCTATTAGTTCTCCGTCAATTAATTCGTAGCGTATATCATCTAAATAACCAGCAACGAATGTTTCAAAGTTCAGGCTACCTGTATTAACAGTGGCTAAAACCATAGAGATTGTTTTGAGTTTCAAAACTATACTAAGTTTGGCTGCTCTTAATTATCTTAACTACCGTTAGCCCCAAAAATTCTTGGGCTACACGGTTTTGAAATTGATTTTTGTAATACTTGCAAACTGCATTAAAATTGCTGGCTACTTTAAGATTGCGTGTGAGGATAAAAATGACTGAAAATACTAGTCAAGGGACAGCTTTAACACAACAGTGGTTGGCAGAAATTCAGACGCTCAAACAGCAGATGTTGGAACTTCAACAAGAGCGGGATGCGGCTTGGGAAAGTGCCCAAAAATGGCGTCAGCTTTACAACACAGAAGCAGAACAACGACGCACAGATGCCCAATTGTCCCAACAAGCAATCGCATCTCTCAAGGCAGATTTGCATAAACTCCAAGGTATTGAGACAGGGACACTACCGACTACACCAGTCACAGAGATCCAAGAAGAAATAGCACAATTACAATCTGTAGAGGAATTGCAAGTCTTACTGAGTGCTGCAATCAAAGAACGCGATCGCCTCTTGCAAGCCTTGAAGGCTGAACAGGACAACCACGCTCAAACTCGCAAAAGTCTTACTACCGCCTTGGGTGATGCGATCGATAGCTTAACACGGGAGCGAGCAGCGGGTAGTGGGCAGGGGGGCTGATAGGGGTAGGTTTTTTCAATTTGGGGTTTCGAGGGACGCGGGGAAATATTTCGGAATGTAAAAAACCTGCCCTTGAAAGGGGCAGGGGAGCAGAGGTGAATAATTAAGCTTAATTTGTGATTGTACTCATAATCAAATCCTTTAATACAGATGTAGCAACTGAAGCTGCTAATCCAAAGAACCAAGTTTGAAAGGATTTAGCTGACTTATATCCATTTTTCTCACTGGCCGTGGTAGCTGCCGTATTTGGTACAACTAAAAACGATAAACCACCTCCAATTAGCATAGTTATGCCTATGAAAATACTAGATATTAACCACGTTAATAAACTTCCTCCAGGAACAATATAAATATTAACAATACTTCCTAACCAAATTAGAATTGCCACAACACTCAAATGTCGAAATCGATTTACTTTAGCAACACAACCACTAATCAAAAAGCTTAAAGTGAGAATAACGATATTAAACAGAGCAATTGTTGGCATCATTTCTTCAAAAGAGAAGTTAGGCATTGCAAATGCTAGCAAAAATCCCAAAATAAAGCTAACTACATTTATCACAACTACATCACGAATAATCGCCATCACTAAATCTCCGATTATCTAGTAAAAAACTCATCACTAACCGGAACTACATAGCGCAGTTGTAATTTTACGGATGAGATTACTTCCAAAATGTCAGAGTTTTTAGATACCTAAAATTCTCTGAAAAAATTTTAATCATATATATCTTAACTGGAGCAGCTTTTGACTCTATAAAAGATATTTTGTTCCCAACAAAGTTTGATTTATCCGGAATATTCCAATGTTGATTGGTAGCTAACTCTGTCAGCCAATCAACAAAATATTACTGATGAGGTAATCTTATGAACCCTTTCTTTAATGGTGTAGTTCGTGGTCTTGCTGGTCAAGCTGGTCGAGTTGTTGCTGGTGTAGTTTTTGCAGGTGTTATGGGAGCTTTTGGTATCGATAACGATGGAGATTTTCAGGCAGATTCTCAAGTAGATACTGAAATAGATTCTCCAGAAAATTCTGATTCTATCAATGAAGATACAGAGGTTTAAAATAGTTAGTAACTAATAATTCGTAATTTGTAATTTTTCCTTTGGGTATAAATTTACAAGGAATTTAAGACCAATAAATATTGGTTTTTAACCCAAGTCGGTGGGCTTTGTTTATATAGCCGTAGCTGTGCCAGCGCTAGTAATGAATTAGATTTTTCAAATATCCTCTGTGGGTTTGCAAGTAGAGACGTTGCATTGTAACGTCTCTACATCTGTTGGAATAGTGAAAAATCGTAGGGCACAGTTAACCCTATTTTCAAGCTATTATCCTCAAGTCGGGGGCTTAGGAACTTCCAAATCAAAACATACAATTTTTCTTGTGGGGTGGACATCTTGTCATTGGTGTCAACTTAAGTTAAATGGCTTAACTGTCGGCTTCCTTACCCGCCTGGAACTAAAGTTCTTTTGCTTATAGCTAAAGTCTACTGAAGTAGACTAAAAATTTTTAAGTATATCTAGGTTATTGTCAGCTTTTGGTGATGATGAAAAGTTACGCGCTTTAAGGCAGAAGGCAGGAGGCAGGAGGCAGAGGGGTTTTAAGATTTTGCCTGTCGTCGTTGAACTTGTGACAAAGATCCAGATCAAACTTGAAGACTTTTCTTGTGATGTAGGCATTCTGTAACCCTTATACCACAGGGCTTTCTGTAATTTTATTCTTTCTTCCTTCTGCCCTCTGCCCTC
>JAVRCH010000018.1:0-63703 GCA_034530795.1 Nostoc sp. DedQUE12a | reverse complement strand
AATAATCTGAAATATTTCTTGGGGCATCGGGCAGGGGGTGGCGGGGGGGCGGGGGGGGGGGGCGGGGGGGGAGGTGGGGGAGGATGGGGAAGAAATCTTTCCCCCCACACTTCCCCATTTCCCCATTTCCCCATTTCCCCATTTCCCCTGCTCCCCTGCTCCCCCTGCTCCCCCTGCCCCATGCCCAAAAAAAATTAAGACTTATGCAGCCACAGCGTAAGTCTTAAGGAAAAATATTCTTTTTTTTAGTGGCTTAGGCTTGTTTGAGCAGATGTTTGACCAAATTATCTTTCACCATCATCTGACGTAAAACTTCTAACAAGAATTCTTGAGCTTCTTCTTGGCTCAAACTCTGTACTTGGGCTTTCAAGTTTTGTAGGCGAAACTGTTGCTCTAAGGTTAGTTCGATGGGGAATTCCATAGGATTCACTCCTCTAATTGGCTGAATCGAAGGTGCTTGTTGTTACTGGTATTGTGAAGGCTTAGGGGTAGCACGTTGTATACATCACTTTATATAAGTCTAACATTGAGATATTAAAATGTCCACATTGTCAAGTCATGAAAAATTAATATTACAAAAATTTACAATTACTAGAAAACATGTTTGTCCCCTCCTTTGTCAGGAATTTATTGAAGCTAAGCGCTGATGGTTGTAATGTTTAGAATGTTTATATACCAACAACTTTAAAAACAAAAAGCAAGGTAAACATCATCCGCAGGAGTCAAAGGTAGGAGTCAGAAGATTGATAGACGCAATGGAATTTTTTCAGCTAAGTGCTGGCAAATGGCGATCGCAACGTGTAACCCATCACCTGGCGTTCAAACGCTCAGAGACAGGTGAATCAGACATAGAAGTGGAAACTCTGGCTGCCGATCACCCAGAAATCATTGAGCTGTGCCAGTATCATCAGATAGACCCAGCCCTTTCAATAGGAGGATCGCGGGTGCGTTGGCTAGGCACAATGGCTTGGGATAGAGAGGATGAAGAGAATCATCAAGGGAAAACCATATTTGCAATCGTGCCTGATGCCGATAACCCAAGGCAAGGCAAATTACTCCGCGAAAGAGGCTACGCGGAAATTGTACCCGTGGTCGGTCTTTTTCACATGGACGATGAAGATGGACTCGTATTGACAACCGAATACGAAACAATGAGTTCCATTGAGCGATTTTGGTTCGGCGGCCCGAATATTAGACTGCGGAGCAGTACAGTCAAAAGGTTTGGCGGCTTCAGCACAGCATCGTTTTGCACTGAAACCCGCATTGAGTCTTCTTTAGAAGTTTCCAATACACAAGAGGTAACTTCTAAACAACAGTTTTATTCTGTTTTAGGCTGGTGAATGATTCTCAAGCAGACCGATGCTTTTAATCTTGGGCGAGATTATCTACACCTGGTACAGGGATTTGCCCTAGAACCAGGTATGGTGGATGTATTCGATAACCTACGCGATCGCATTGCCATTTGCACTTGGATCGGCAAAAACATTAACAGCGTTAACGCTGCGATCGACACCTATTTGGAAGCCTGTCATCAGTGCTTTCATCCCCAAGAACGCCGCCAAATCCAAATTTTTGCAGTACCTATTGCTCAATCTTTCGGTATTGACGGTTTGTGCAACATTCTCACAAACCCAATCACCATTTTGGTAGATGTTGGTCGAGTTGCACCTAAAGACTGGTTCGGTATCGTCGTCCATGAATATGCTCATGCCCATCTAGGAGACTATGGTCACAATCAGCAGTTTGCTAATATTCTGTCTCATCTGTGTTTGGGACTGGGATTAGAACCACCATTATGGGAAGCAGGAATGGAAGCAACCTTGCGTAGCTGGCCTTACTGTCAGTCAACCATAGATCCCCTGGAATTTTGGGTAGGTAAAGGGAGTGGGGAGCAGGGGAGGCAGGGAAAAGGTTAAAGGGAAAAGGGAAAAGGAATAAATCTAATCTTTCCCCTTTTCCCCTTTCCCCATGCCCTATGCCCTATGCCCCATTCCCCATTCTTCATTAATTTCTTTTGCGAAATGTTAAAAAATATTGCCTCAGTTCAAAAAAGTGAAACTGAATCTCCTAATCTGAATTATGTGAACAAAGCTTCTACTTAATTTAGCTAAATCAAAAAAACGCGATCGGGTAATAAATTTATAATCTGCGGTGGGGCATTTCTTGGACTTGAAAGTGAGCTTCAGCATATCCTAAATACTAGCTGGATTAGCTGATAACCTTACACCGTATGCTTTGCAAACAGTGTAGGAGATGTCAACAAGTCATGAAGCTGAAAACCGCAGCGTGTCGCTGAAGCTAGTAGTGGGCTAAATCCACCAGTTCAGCGCTATTTCTTACGAAGACTGAACCACTCTTGGTTAAGTTTCGTGAAACTTTATCAGAATCTCAGGTTCTGATCCAACTACGTCCCTTAATATGTGATTTAAAGTTGTTAACTTTAGTTAAGAGCATGGAGGCTTTAGAGTGACACTTCCTCTGTTAGAATACGCACCTTCAAGTCAAAACCAGCGTGTAGAAGCATACGAAGTACCGGGTGATGAACAACCCAGAATTTATTCTACAGACAATCTGCTTTCTCCGTCAGATTTTAACGATCTGATCGAAGCAGCATATCGTCAACTTTTCTTCTATGCGTTTGCTGCCGATCGCGAAACCTACTTAGAATCCCAACTCCGTAATGGACAAATTACAGTGCGGGACTTTGTTCGTGGGTTGGTACTTTCCAATACCTTTAAGAGAAGCTTTTACGACCTCAACAGCAACTACCGCTTTGTTGAGCAAGTAGTACAAAGAGTTCTGGGACGCGACGTATACAACGAACGCGAAAAAATCGCTTGGTCAATTGTAGTTGCTACCAAGGGTATTAAAGGCTTTATCGATCAAATACTCGACTCTGAAGAGTACCTCAGCAATTTTGGATACTCTACAGTACCTTATCAACGGCGTCGAGTCCTACCATCTCGCGCTCAAGGTGAGTTGCCTTTCAATATCAAATCTCCACGATATGACGATTACTACCGCGCTAAACTGGGCTTCCCCCAAATTATTTGGCAGGTAGAAGTACGTCGGTTCATCCCACAAGAACAAAAGCCCAAAGCTGGCGATCCAGCTAATTTCTTGGCTTTGGCACAAAGTATCAATGCAACTGGCAATGCTCCACAAAGAGTTTCGTCATTCAACATCGATATCGACAAGGATGTACCTTATCGCCAACTAGCAGGAATCAAGTAACGATTTTTGCTCGACGCTTAGCTAGTAAATCTGTTTGATTATTTCATAGCGTGGATCAGTCTTGGGTTACGTAGGAGTTTCATTTAGGTATAACTAGTGAAACAGACTCTATCCCACGTCTGATGCACGCTAATCGTTTGTTTAGATGCACGTATTAGAGTATGTTGGGTTTCAATCCTTAATAGGAATTTTGGTTAGTTGTAATTTACCCAACTCAGCAACAAGCAGCGATCGCAATGGGGTTTCAATCCCTAGCTTTCTTTTGTCACTCCGGGGAGAATAAGATCGCAAAGAAGGGCTGAAAGCCAGGAGGGGAGGATGACACAGCCAACAGACCTTTTTGCCAATTCTCAATCAATCGTAGCGTAGGCTAGCAAAAACCGCAGGCATCGCCTTTTTGTATGCTCAGTTAAGCAAATTCATACATAGCAAGCTTTTTGCGCTTTTCTATCCGTCGAACTCACGTTTAATTACTTGTCGTATCTCTTCACACATTAAATATTCACTTACCCCACTCAACCTTACCCAAGCTTTAACTCTGGTGAGTGCAACAAATAGCTGGTTACGAAGGCTCATACTGTTGGCATAAAATTTGACCCCTCAAAACTTTTCAAACACCCTCTAAGCAGTAACTAATGCCTTTAATTCCTCAGTTTTTAATCTTGGCCCATAGGATGTAACAACCTTAGAAGCTGCGGCTGATGCCAATTTTCCAGCTTCTTCATAGCTCATACCTTGGGTAATTCCATAGAGGAAAGCCCCTGCATACATATCTCCTGCTCCCACTGTATCTACAGCTTTTACTTGAGGTGCAGCGATTTCGATTAATTTCTGACCGTCAAATACTACTGAACCCTTGGAACCGCGAGTAATGGCAAATTTCTTGCTTAGGGTTTTTAGTTTGTCTACAGCTACTTGAAAATCTTGTGTATCTGCTAGTTCTAAAGCTTCACTTTCATTAGCAAAAATCAAGTCTAAACCAGGCCCAATCATATCTAATAAACCATCTTTAAAAAATTTCACCATGTTGTAATCAGATAGGGACATAGTAGTTTTTACTCCCGCTTTTTCAGCTATTTCTCTAGCCTCTATAGCTGCTTCTTTTCCTGTGGGAGAAGTCACTAAATATCCTTCGATATATAGATATTCTGAATCAACGAGCGCTTCTAATACTAATTCTTGTGTAGAAAATTTTTCAGTAATTCCCAAAAACGTATTCATGGTGCGATCTGCATCAGGAGTTACTAACACCAAACATTTACCTGTAATTCCTGATTGGCGATCGCCATTTTTTAAGTTGGTATCTACCTGAGAGTTGAGTAAATCTTCTATGTAAAAGTCTCCAAATTCATCGTTAGCCACTTTACAGGAATAAAAAGCTTTTCCTCCTAGTTGACTAATTGCCACTATTGTGTTTGCTGCCGAACCTCCACAACTCTTATGGCAATGAAGATTTTTGAGATTTTCCAAAATATGATTTTGACTATCTTCATCTAAAAGTGTCATTACACCTTTATCAATCTTTAACTGTTGTAGTAACTCTGGAGATACTTCGTATTCTATATCTACTAAGGCATTACCTACACCATAAACATCATATTTCTTGCCCATTGTTTATCTCCTAGAATAATTTCTGTTTGACTTGAACAGAACTGATAATAACAGATAAGAGTTGCTTGTCCATAATTTTGTTAACCCGCATTTTTTCAAGGGAATAATATCCCCCATCGACTCAACCTGTTGGACTTCCTATTCCTATGATTCTCGGTGGATGCCCCGATCTACAGCTTTGGACTACAGCAGTTTTATCTGGCAAAGAAAATTATTTTTGAGAGTGGGTTATTTATTTTCAAACCGGACAAGTCGATACAAGATGGACGCGAAACAGTTGGCTGGATGGTGCAAAATTGGTGCGGTAGCAGAATGAAGGAGTTCTGGGAGAAACCCAATCCTGAAAATCAGGAATCAGATTGTACAAAACAAGAATCAAATGCTGAAAATACAGAGATTGGGGACTTCCAATAAATCAGGACTTACGCACAAGGGCGGTGGCTCCTCTAAGTACGATCGCTTCGTTTTTTTAGCATCTCCAAAAGTTTGGTAAATTGGCTAGGAGGAGTTGCTGTGACTTCAATCATTTCTCCAGATATGGGATGCTGTAATTTAAGTCGCCAAGCGTGCAGTGCTTGACCAGGCAAATTTACTCCCACTGAACGACCAGAACCATAAACAGGGTCGCCAACAATCGGATGACCGATTTTGGCACTGTGGACGCGAATTTGATGGGTGCGCCCGGTTTCTAGTTGAAAGTGGATTAAGGTGTAATTACCGAGGCGTTCTAGTACTTGCCAATGAGTGACCGCTGGTCGTCCGCCTTGTTCAACAGGTATAATAGCCATTCTTTTACGGTCTTGGGGATGGCGACCAATAGGTAAGTCAATTGTGCCACTTTCAGTTTTTGGCGCACCGTAAACCACACCTAAGTATTCTCGGCGTGCTGTTTTGGCTTTGAGTTGTGCTTGGAGGTGATGATGAGCAACTTCTGTTTTGGCGATCGCGATCGCTCCTGTTGTATCCTTATCCAAGCGATGGACAATTCCCGGACGTTGGACTCCCCCAATTCCTGGTAAATTGGGACAGTGTGCCAACAGGGCATTTACCAAAGTGCCATCTGGATGACCGGGTGCAGGATGGACAACTAAGCCTGCGGGTTTGTTGAGAATAAGTAACTGGTCATCTTCGTAGAGGATATCTAGGGGAATATTTTCTGCTTCCAGTTCTAAAGGTTGGGCTTGTGGAATTTCTAGAGTAATGCGATCGCCTACTTTTACATTAATCTTTTTAGACGTGCAAATTTTACCGTTAAGTTGGACATTACCTTCTTCGATTAACTGTTGAATGCGAGAACGAGATAAATCTGGTAATTCTTGCGAAAGGTAGCGGTCAAGGCGAACACCCGCGTCATCACTATTTTCTGGGATTTGTAAATTAAATTCAGTCACAATTGCTTTATGTTAGAGAAATTACGCCGCAGTTGGGTAGAGCAATTAGGTGGGCTGAGTGAAAAATATTTCATCCTTGACACCAAACCCTTACCAGTTTTGAAGCTCAAGCGCGAGCGGCGATATAGTGACTTTGGCAGAAATGCCGCCCCTGGTTGGTGTGCTGCCAGGGAAATGCGTTATTTTCGATATTTACGCAGATAAAGGATTTATTTCTGCCGATTTAATTCACATTAGGCGTAAGTTCTACTTTATCACTCATTTCCAGTAGCGATCGCTCCTGCACTATCGCTGACACTGGCTAATTGCACTGTAAATGTGGAACCTTCATTTACTTTACTTTTAACAGAAATAGAACCACCACAGCGTAATAGCAATTGCTGTACAATTGTTAACCCCAACCCAGCACCACCTTGATCTTCAGCTGCTGTTGTTCGCACGCGATAAAAGCGGTCAAAAATTTTGGGGATTTCGTTTTCAGTAATACCAATACCTGTGTCACGGAATTCTAATTGGACATGAGCACCTTGAACACGGGCACGTACCCAAACTTGACCACCATTGGGGGTAAACTTAATACTATTGTGCAGCAGATTAATCACAATTTGCCTCAACCCACCACTGACGCACCAAACAGGTGGAAGTTCGGTAGGTACAGTGTAAGCTAACATAATTCCTTTTTCCTGGGCCACAGGTTGGTAAGTACTAACAACTCCAGGGACAATATCCGAAAGACGTACTGATTCTAAAGTCGTAGCTTCTAAATCACGTTCGAGTTGCACAAGATCTAACAAACCAGTGATTAAGGAATTTTGCTGATCGCACTGGGTATTTAACATCTGTAAATAACGTTGTCGCTGCGGTGGTTTGAGATTAGGCGAATTCAATAAAGAGAGTGCTGTTTTCATATGCGTCAAGGGTATACGTAGTTCCTGACAAACATTTTTCAGGTATTCATCTTTTAGTTGTTCCTTATTGTGTAGTTCTTGATTTTGCTGGTGCAATTTTGTGGTGCGTACTGTGACTATTTGACGATTAATTTCATCTTGGCGCAGGAGTTGTTTTGCCAATAATTGATTCATTAATGCAGGTTCAGGCACAGTTGGACAAATAAAATCAGCAGGTATAATTGGCGATGATTCTGGCGTAAGTGCTTGTTGAATACCATTTAATACTTGCTGAATTATTCTCCCCTCAACACTAGTAATAATTAACAACGGTTGATTTTTATTAGTAGTTACTTTCCCAGAAGTTTGATTTTTGCGTTTTTTCAAAGGTCGATGAGCCAAAATTAAACTACAAAACTGGGGAGACAACACCATCAGAAAATTTTCCCGTCGCAGTTGGCTATCGGGTGGTAGGTAAACTCGAACCTGATGGAGAGATGAGGAAGACGCGGTGACTAGGAGACGCGGTGACGCGGAGAGTTCTTTCTCCGCGTCACCGTGTCCTCCGAAGTTTGGATCGGAGGAAGCCTCCGCTCCAACTTCTCTCCGTGTCTCCGTGTCCTCTTTATTTTGTGCCTCACCGTGTCCCTGCGTCCCCACTTCCTCTTTACTCTCCTCAATTTGGCAAGTATAGATGAGACTAGACCCACCCGTTGAGGATTGATAACGGGCTAATTCTAATTGCCAAATTTTTTCTGGTGGTAGCTTCACCCATAAAGTAGCTGCAATTTGCTGCTCAATGAGTAAGTCAATTTGCGCTCTCACCAGAGATAGTAGAGTAGCTGGACTGAGGGACAATGGTTTAGGAGGCGCTTGCACTCCCATAACCAGTTGATAAACAGACAGATCCTTAGCCAAAGAAACATTCATGAGTCAAGCACAATAGGGATGAAGCAAAGAAATAATTCTGTCTTCGATTTTCACCTTTATGTGTGCATTTTTTACAAAATCTCCAAGGTAAGAAACGTGAACAATGAAAAATGAGGGGAGTGGGGAGATGAGGACATAGCTTCGCTAAGGGAAAAGGGTAAAGGTTAAAGGGAAAAGAGAGATCTTTCCTTTCCCCTTTCCCCTTTGCCCCTTCCCCAATGCCCAATGCCCAATGCCCCATGCCCCATGCCCAAATTAGCATAGCCTTGCCTGTAAAGCTTCGCGTGCGTGTTCTCGGTCATCAAAATGGATTTTTTCAGTACCGAGAATTTGGTAGTCTTCGTGACCTTTACCAGCAAGTAATATCCCATCACCGGGTTGTGCTTGTAAAATAGCGGTACGAATTGCGATCGCTCGATCGCAAATTACCGTTGGCTGCACTGTTTCGGGAATTCCTGCCAAAATATCTTCTAAAATCCGTTCTGGGTTTTCAGTACGGGGATTATCTGATGTCACTACTGCTACATCAGCTAATTCCGCTGCTATTTTACCCATTTTTGGCCGTTTGGTGCGATCGCGATCGCCGCCACAACCAAACACACAAATCATCTTTCCAGGTATAAACGGACGCGCAGCTTTCAACAAATTCTCTAAACTATCTGGAGTATGAGCATAATCTACAATCACGCTAATGTCTTGCCCAGGGGCAATTTGCACTCGTTCCATCCGACCTGGAACACCGGGGAATTCCGGTATTACAGATGCCACTAATTGCAAATCTAAGCCTAAGTGTAAAACTGCGCCTACCGCTGCTAAAAGATTTTCTAAATTATATTGACCAACTAAAGGCGATCGAAAAGCTACATCACCTTTTGGTGTATGCAAAGTCCCGCTGACCCCATTCGGCTGGTAACTTAAGTCACTCATCCATAAATCAGCGCTGTTGTCGTTGACACTGTAACTCCAAACTTGTTCTGGATTCAACGAATCAATTAAGCGCTGACCGTAGGAATCATCAGCGTTAATTATCGCCCTTCCCTTGAGATAATCAGGGCTAAACAACAACGCTTTGGCGGCAAAATAATCTTCCATATCTCTGTGGTAGTCGAGATGGTCTTGGGTAAGATTACTGAATACCGCAACTTCAAATTTACAGCCCAACACTCGACCTTGTGCCAAAGCGTGGGAACTAACTTCCATTACCCCAAACTCATTACCAGCATTTACAGCTTCAGCTAGCTGCTGTTGCAGTTCCACCGCAAACGGGGTTGTATGGACAGCAGTTTGTTCAAAACCAGGCCAACGAGTGTAGAGAGTTCCCATCAAAGCCGTAGCTAGATTAGCTTTGGCCAGCAGAAATTCAATTAAATGGGTAGTTGTAGTTTTGCCATTAGTACCGGTTACACCAACCAGCTTGAGTTTTTGCCCTGGATAACCGTAAAAAGCGCTGGCTATCTGGGCACAAGCTTGAGTGATGTTACTGGCGCTAATTACCACAGCTTCATCCGTGGGAGGATGTTTTTGTGCTGCTTGGGGAGAGACAATTGCTGCCACAGCCCCAGATGCGATCGCACTAGGCCAAAATTCCCCACCATCGACCCGCGTTCCTGGCATTCCAATAAACAAATCTCCCACACCACAAGCATGGGAATTTGTCTTCAAACCCCTAACCTCCGCATCTTCCAAAGCTGGATGGCTAGGTAATTGCTCAACACTGTCTACCGCCGTTAGTAATTCCCGCAATTTCATCTTGCGAACCTCGTCACAAACTTTTCTTGCGCTTATTCTGCATTATTTTTTTCTAATTGGCTAAATACTTACGCAACATTTTCTCCAATTGTTGCACGCTAGCACGAGGAGAAGGACGCGGCAAAAGTTCCTCCGCGTCCTCTGCGCCTCTGCGGTTCGATAAAAAAAGTACCGGCACCTCATACTGATACGCACCAAACCAATCTTCACGAGTCGTAATATCGCGAATTTCCAACTCCAAACTCAGATTTTGGATTTGTTCGAGCTTTTCCTGCAAACCCTCACATAAATGACATCCAGGCTTACTGTATAAAATCAATCGCATTTGCTTCTACTAAATTTGCTGATGTCAAATATAGACTGATATATCTCGTCTTTACATAAAACAAAAACAGGCTCTACGTCTCCCCGCGTTATAAACCTCAGACAAGGGATGTTTCAGCTTGGCTTATCTACATCTAATTTTTACATTTCCTGAGATAAATTGATTTATACCAATAAAGCTGGTAATGTATTTTTATCTGCACACATAATTATAAACCCAAACATGGCAAGCCTTTAAAATTTCAAATAACTACTATTTGAGTGTTATTTAGCACAAATCAACACAATTATATACCAACCAATAAAAAGCATTTGATTGGTAATTACTCAAGTACCATAACTCTCAACTTCGAGTTTTGTTTTCATGAGTAAATCTTGTATCGCAGCATTCAAATTACACAAAAAAGCCAAATAACTTAGTTGGCATCAATCTTTAATACTTTGTATTTGAGGAGCTATCAGTTTGATGTTAAAAACAAAGTTTTTTCAAAAACCATTAATGGTTATTCTGGGGTTAGCATTAGCTACAGTTTCTACTGCTCAGCCTTCCAAAGCTGCTGTCTTTACTTATCAGGATGATACAACAAATGAACCGATTTGGCGGCGTGTAGCACCAGGAAATCCTCCCACTCTAATTAGTGGTGAAAGAGATGGAAATATGGGAATGAGTGTACCTTACAGTGTATTTGATTTTACGGTCGATCAATCGGGTTTATATACTATAAGTGGTGACTCTGAACCTACACCACCTGCAAATAGAAAATGGGATATTTTCTTAGCTTTATATGAGGATAGTTTCAATCCTACTCAACAATTAACTAATGTTCTGATAGCAAGTACTACTACGAATGGTAGTACTGTTACTTTCAACCGAGAACTCGTTACAGGGCAGAAATACTTTTTAGTTACTACTGGTCGTAGAGTGAATGATTTTGGCCAGTTTAGCAACACAATAAGTGGTTTGGGTCAAATTACAGCAATTCCAGAATCAGATTCCCTAGCTGCGATATTAGTCGTCGGTGGTATAATTTTACTACTTTATCAAGGAAAAGTAGGTTTAAAAATATAGCATTTCAAAATCATTTGTAAGCATATATTCAACTTATTCAGAAGTCGGGAATATACTTACAAAATAGTTATGACTGCTATAGTTGCACTCATATAATCAGAATAAGCGATCGCCACAAGTCATAATAAGCATATTAGTTATAAAATTGTTAATTTTAAATTTGAGAAAAATCAGAAGCTCCTAGCTTCCTGAAATTCAGAACAAAACGTGATTGATTTTGCACAGGGAGGTAACGACCATGACTCAAGTCAAATCTCAAATCACATTAGAAGAATTCCTTGCACTACCTGAAGGGGAAGGAGATATCACCTACGAATTAGTTGATGGCGAATTAAAACCCAAAATGTTACCAAAAAGATATCATTCTAGATTAACAGGGACAATCTACACACTCCTAAAACTGTGTGTGCAAAATCGCGGTGAGGTTGGTATTGAATGGGCAATTACCTTAAAACGTCGCGGTCGAGACTGGGCGCCAGTACCAGACTTACTTTATGTCTCTTACTCTCGGCTTAACAGTGACTTAATTGAGGATGAACCTTGCCCCATACCTCCAGATTTAGCGATTGAAATTATCTCTCCCGACCAAAGTTTTGGAGAAATGAGTGCAAAAGCTACAGATTACCTGAATGCAGGCGTAATGAGAGTTTGGGTTTTGGATGCAAAAGCTAAAACAGTCACTATTTTTTATCCTGATGCCCGGCCTCAAACAAAAATTGGTGCGGATATTTTAGAAGATTCGCTGCTTGAAGGACTACAAATTACAGCAGAACAAATTTTTCAACAAGCAGGAATTCCATAAACCAGAATACAGAATTATGGTAATTTCGTCTCTTTTTCTTAAGATAATAACTGCTCTTGTTTACTTTTAACAAGAGCAGTTTTAACACTAAAGCCCAAAATTAAAAATTTATGCATCCTCAAGTTCCAATTGAGCCACCGTAACGGCGTTAAAAGCGAAAGCCAAAACTAATGGCATCGGAGACTGGAACCACAAGGTAAAAAGAACAGCAAAGATCGTGCAAATTACTGCCGAGCTAGACCATAATCGTTCTTCAAAAGTTAATCCTTTTTCGGCTTTAATCAATCTCAGAACATGAACAGGAATTGGTTCTGGCATTACACAACCCGGAGGAAAAGCCCAGTAGTTATTACGCCGCTCGACAAATAAATCTGTCCAGCCATTTTCTTGGCACCATGCCTCAATCCATTGAAGTGAGTAATGATTAATCATCGCAGTTGAAAGTTCTGTTTGTGGAATTTGTGTAGTTGCTGAAGATAACTTTTGCGAGATTCCTAAAATTTAACTAATTCAGTATAAAATTAACTCTATCTCTGGTACTTTTAAGCTTTGTTAAGCAGTTGAGATGCATAATTATTAGCCTCAAACATTGCTTTGCTTATTAAAAGCCTAGCAGTCGATAGAATCTGTTGACTTCAAACGACAACAAACTTTACGTGAAATATTCCAAGTTAAGAATTGTAAATTAATTGGTGAGCCTTACTGCTCAAGAAAACTATCTATAGTAATTGGTTTTGATTTTTGAAGTTACTTCTGTGGGTAGGGAGTAGGCAAGAAATCTTCAAGTTCTAGCTTTACAAAAATTAAATAGGAATCGTAAACATATCTAAAAAACGAAATTTTGAAATCAAGAATTGTGAATAAATCAATGGGCATAGGTGTAGCTATTGGTAGACATAGCTTGAAGTCATTCCTTGAGAGTTAAAAATAGAAAGTTATTTGTATCAGTCTTTGGTAATAATTTTGCTGGAATGATGTGATGTAGGCGTAACCCGTGGTAGATATCGCCCCCGCATTACCCCCAAGTAATTGCTCCTTTCTACCTAAAGTCGCGCAAATAATTTTCCTCGTAGTGAGAAGCGATGCCTGTTTTTAGGTTACAAAATATTAAGCAGGGAAATTATAGATTCCCTAAATTTAGCAGCAGCATTGCTAGTCTAAATTACTTAGGCTGTTAACGGTAAACAGTCAACAGTCAACATCAGGTAAGGTTACAATGCAGCAATTATACACCAAATTGGCTTTAGATATCTTTTGGCGGCAAGGATTGGCGTTACTTGTGGGGATTATTATCTGGTGTGTGGCTTATCCTGCACTGGCGGTAAACTGGACTCATCCACTGTCATTTAGTAATGCAGAGTTGTCAAGACGTGATTTTTCTGGTGAAAGTTTACAAGCTGCGGAGTTTTCTAACGCCAACATGGAGTTTGCTAACTTTACAAACGCTGACTTGCGGGGAGCAGTATTGAGTGCTTCAGTGATGACACAAGCAAATCTCCACGCAGCCGATTTAACGAATGCAATGGTCGATCAGGTAAACTTGACTAAGGCTGATTTGAGCGATGCAGTTCTCAAAGAAGCCCTTTTGCTCCGCGCCATCTTTAATGATGTGAATATAGACGGTGCAGATTTTACAGATGCAATTTTGGATAAAGCACAAATTAAAGAACTGTGTGCAAAAGCTGGTGGTGTGAACTCCAAAACAGGCGTGCAAACTCGTGATTCTCTGGGATGTTAATGAAACGTGTAGGTGTAATTGGTGGTGGACAACTTGCCTGGATGATGGCAGATGCAGCACAGAAGCTAGGAGTAGAATTAGTAGTACAAACTCCAAGCCTTGGCGACCCCGCGGTGTCAATTGCTCAGGAAATTGTTTTGGCCGCGGTAGATGACGCCAGTGCTACAGAAATATTAGCGAAAAAATGCGATGTCATCACCTTTGAAAATGAATTTGTTAACTTAGATGCTTTATCTGTTTTAGAAAAGCAAGGGGTTTGTTTCCGTCCAAGATTAGAAGCATTAACTCCTCTTTTAGATAAATATCATCAGCGTCGCTATTTAAGCGATTTAGGCTTACCAGTTCCGCAATTTTTAGCCGTCGATCGCACAGAAAATCTCAAATCTAAAATAGAATATCTAGGTTTTCCTCTAGTTCTTAAATCCCGACGCCACGGTTATGATGGTCAGGGTACTTTCATAATTAAAGACTTTGCTGCTTTAGAAGAAAAGTTAAGTTATGAAACTATAACAAAAACTGCAAATCGATCGCTTTTCTTGTTAGAAGAATTTGTACCTTTTGAAAGAGAACTAGCAGTCATAGCAGCTCGTTCTTTAGATGGGGAAATTGTCACCTATCCAGTAGTAGAAACCCAACAAGAACAACAAGTGTGCCGACGGGTAATTGCGCCAGCCGAAATTTCGCCAGATCGAGTAACAGAAATAGAAGCGATCGCACATACTCTATTAAATAGCCTGCAAGTAGTAGGAGTCTTTGGGATTGAGCTATTTCTGAGTACTGATGGTAAAGTGCTGGTAAATGAAATTGCTCCCCGTACTCACAATTCTGGACATTTTTCCCTTGACGTGTGTGAAACTTCCCAGTTTGAACAACAGCTAAGGGCAGTTTGTGGTTTACCCTTGGGAAATCCTGGTTTACAGCGTGCTGGCGCTGTGATGGTGAATTTGTTGGGGTATGAAAATTCTGACAGTGATTACCAAAGCCAGCGTCAACAAATAGCAGAGATTCCTCAGGCGCACGTCCACTGGTATGGGAAAACTCAATCCCGTCCTGGGCGGAAGTTGGGACATGTCACCGTTTTGCTAGATAATCAAAGTCGAAAACAAGCGATGGCTGTTGCCCAGACCATAGAATCTATCTGGTATGCCAAGTAAATTTTTGAGAAACTTTTGATGTTGAACACACAACATCTTTTTGAAAGTTATAATGAGTTAGTTGCACTACGACGTTGGTGACTGCCATCAAGTTTTTTGATCTATGCCTTTAAAGAAAAGGGAGTCAACTGTTCTCGTGGCAGTAGACCGGGCATGTACCCGGAAACTTTAAACGAGAAATTTAGATTCCCACCTGGATAAAACCAGGTCATAAACTTAGGTAAAACGGCGTCGCGGTGAACTCAAAATTATTAGCTCCCAAACTCAGTTAGAATTTGGGAGCTTTAATTATTTAAATTAGTAAAACTTATATTAGAAATCAGAAATTTAAAACTATAAATCAAACAATTTGAAACCACGCAAATTAAAGCTTTTGGCTATATTTTATTCATCAAAAAAAATTACTTATAGTGTTTGTAATTTCGATGCTACAAGTAAGTCGGTGGGAAAAAACACAACTGTGTTAAGAAAAATAATAAAGCTACAACCCTCTTCCCTCCTGCCTCCTGCCTCCTGCCTCCTGCCTCCAATTTTGAGATATCTGCTAATAAAAACAAAATCTGTATAACATGATTCTAATTTAGGTGACATTCAGCGGTAAAATCGCACAATTGAATGAAATTGTGGTTAAAGCTACAAAAAATTGTCACAACAAATAACTAATACCGTGTTTCCAGCCTCGGTCTTCCGACTAGACAGTGGCTTAACGTTTATTCATCAAGAAATTCCCACTACCCCTGTAGTTGTGGCGGATGTTTGGGTGCGTGCTGGAACAAGCCTAGAGCCAGAACCTTGGTTTGGGATGGCGCACTTTTTAGAACACATGATTTTTAAAGGTACCGCAACGCTACCTCCTGGAATGTTCGACCACAAGGTTGAAAACCGGGGAGGCGTCAGTAATGCGGCAACAAGCTATGATTATGCTCATTATTCACTTACCACAGCTGCGCCTTATTTGCAAGAGACTCTGCCGCACTTGGGAGAATTACTGCTGAATGCGGCAATTCCAGAAGATGAATTTAGCCGTGAACGGGACGTAGTATTAGAGGAAATCCGTTCGTGCAATGATGATTCTGACTGGATAGGATTCCAAGCTTTAGTTAGCAGTATTTATGGGCGTCACCCTTACGGACGTTCTGTGCTGGGTACTGAGCAAGAACTGATGCAGCAGTCACCAGAAGCAATGCGCTGCTTTCACCGTGCCCACTACCAACCGGAAAACATGACGGTGGTAATTGCAGGGGGCATAGCTCAACAGCCAGCTTGGGAATTAATAAATCGTTCATTTAGTGATTTTGCCGAACCTTCTCATTGTCCCCAGTTTGAAAAAGTTGCACAGCCAATAATAACAGAAATTCGTCGTCAAGAACTATATTTACCACGCATAGAGCAAGCGCGATTGTTAATGGCGTGGCTTGTACCGGGAGTAGAAGAAATCCACACTGCCTATGGCTTAGATTTGTTGTCCGTGTTATTAGCAGAAGGGCGAACTTCGCGTTTAGTACGCGATTTGCGGGAAGATTTGCAATTAGTACAGGGAATTTGTAGTAATTTTTCTTTGCAACGGGAATCGAGTTTATTTACAATTACTGCCTGGTTGGAACCAGAAAACGTAGAAAAAGTAGAGTCCTTGATTTGCGATTGTTTAGATAAATTACAGACTCAGGAAATTAGTCAACAGGAACTCGCGCGATCGCGCAGGCTACTATGTAACGAGTATGCCTTTTCCACTGAAACGCCAAATCAACTCACAGGACTTTATGGATACTACAATACAATTGCCCAAGCCGAATTAGCTGTGACCTATCCCCAGGAGATTCAGTCTTTTGATGCCCAAGAACTACAAAAATTAGCTAAACAGTATCTCTCGCCGCAAAAATATGCGGTTACTGTGCTTAAACCGTGTTAAGTATGGGGCATGGGGCATGGGGCATGGGGCATGGGGCATGGAAGAGGATAAGGGAGATTTAAAACTGAAAGTTGGAGTTCAAAACCTCAACGTTCGAGTTCAAAGCCTCAACATTCGACTTCAAAGGCTCAATGTTCAGGCTTACCCCTTCATCTTCCCATGCCCAATGTTCAATGCCCAATGCCCAATGCCCAATTCAAAAAGCCTGAATCCATTCTTTCACAGAATATTCAGTCCAGATGCCATTTTTCCAGTAGGGATCGTTTTCAATTAAGTCGCGGACGATCGCTTCGTCTTCTGCTTCGTAAATTCCAAAAACTTTTGTAATATCTTTGGTAGGGCCGATGGTAATCAACACACCGGATTCTTTCTGTTTTGCTAATCCGTCTAAATGTGCTTGACGGTGAGGGGCGCGTTTTTCAAGAACGTCTTCGCAGTAAGTTCCCCAGAGTACATATTTAGGCATAAACAATTTTGGATTTTGGATTTTAGATTTTGGATTTTGGAACCAGTGCGTTGGGGAGTGAGGAATTATTAATTCATAACTCCTAACTCCTAACTCCTAACTTCTCAAATTGACGCCGAATTTTTCGACTAAAGCTTCGCGGACTTTATTGTGTACTGGTTCAACTTCGGCTTCGGTGAGGGTACGATCGCTTGCCCGATAAATTAGGCGGAATGCTAGACTGCGCTGGCCTTCGGGGACGTTTTCGCCGCGATATTCATCGAACAATTCCACTGATTCGAGTAAATCTTTGCCAGCTTTGTTAATTGCTTTTTCCAGTTCCGCGACTGAGACTTTCACGGGTGCGAAAAAGGCAATGTCGCGATCGCTTGCTGGATAGGTGGAATAGGATTTAAATGTGGGGTTGAGAGTTTCGTCTTCCTCTAGAGAATTTAAAAGTACGTCTAAATCTAGCTGGAAAACATAAACTGAATCTGGTAAGCCTTTTTCGCGTCGCAGTTGGGGGTGAACTTGCCCAAAAATACCCAGTCTACTACCTCTAATCCATAAGGAAGCGGTGCGTCCGGGATGGAAGCGTTCGTCTCGGCGATCGGGTTGATATTCTACTTGCAAGCCAAGTTGACGAAATACACTTTCTAAAATGCCTTTGGCTTCAAACCAAGTCAAGGGTTGTTCTCGACCGCCTTTTGACCATTTCCCAATAAAGCGATCGCCTCCCATGATACCAGCGAGGACTTCTGTTTCTTGCAAGCCGTCTTCTTCTTGCCAGAAAATTTGCCCAACTTCAAAGCCGTTGAGGGCGCCGTTACCCTGCTCTATATTATATTGATAGGCGTCAATTAATCCGGATATTAAATCGGTTCGCAGGGCTGAATATTCTACAAATAATGGGTTTGTTAATACTATTTGTCTGTCTTCTCCTGGTTTAACTAAAGAATAATGAATTAATTCTGTTAATCCTTCTGCCCGCAGATAAGCTCGTAATTTGCGAATCAATTCCTGATCTAAAGGCAAATAACCAGGTTCGCTTTTTTCTGGTAAAGTATCGCAAAATCTGTTGTATCCATACAAACGAGCGACTTCTTCAATTAAATCAATTTCCCGTTCTAAGTCGCGGTAACGATAGGGCGGTACTGAAACAGACCATGTGGTTTGGGGTGTATTGTCTTGTCCTACGGCATTACCTGAAGGAGTCAGCTGACAGCCTAATGCAGTGAGAATCCTTTCAACGTCTTGTTCTTGGAGTTCTGCTGTGTCTTCTCCCAAATCGATTGGCCCTAGTACCTGGTTCACTCTATCTAAACGCAAGGCAATGGAACGACTCCAGGTAGATGGGTCTGGGCGGGTGTCGGCGATTTCTTGGTGAGTAATAATTCCACTCGCTAATTCGCTCATCAATGACAAGGCGCGGCGATTTGCGACTTCCAATTCGGCGCGGTTAACTCCTCTTTCGTATCTTCCAGAAGCTTCACTTCTTAACCCGACACTGCGAGAAGAACGGCGAATTGCTACAGAATCAAATAAAGCGGCTTCTAAAACTAGGCTTTCGGTTCCTTCATGGACTTCGGTTTCTTCTCCACCCATGACTCCCGCCAATGCAACAGGTCTGTCGTTGGCGGTAATTAATAAATTTTGGGATGCTAAAGTGCGGGTTTGTCCATCGAGGGTTTTTAGGAATTCTCCAGCAGTGGCGAAGCGAACGCCGATGGTTAAACTTTCGCTACTTGCAACTGATTTTAGGCGATCGCGGTCAAAGGCGTGCAGTGGTTGTCCCCATTCCAACAATACGTAGTTAGTAATGTCCACAACATTATTTATCGGACGTACTCCCGCAGCCCGTAAACGCTGTTGCAACCATTCGGGAGATGGGGCAATTTTAATTTGTTCGATTACTGTACCAATGTAAGCAGGACAAGCTTGGGTATCGCCAATTTTTAAAGCTAAATTTCCTGCATTTTTGGTAATTTGCACTTCACTCGGTTGAGGAATGCTCAATTTTCCACCAGTTAAGGCTGCCACTTCTCTGGCTACACCTACCATACTCAAAGCATCGGCACGATTAGCAGTTGCCGTGAGGTCTAAAATGACATCATCTAAACCCAACAACGGACGGACATCAGTACCCAAGGTTAAATTTTCTTGGGGGAAAATATGAATTCCGTCTACATCTGTGGGCAAACCGAGTTCTTTTAAAGAACAAATCATGCCCTGAGAGGGGACACCACGCAGTTTTGCAGGTTTAATTTTTAAATCGATGTTGGGTAAGTAAGTTCCCGTAGTTGCCACAGGCACATAGATATCTACCTTGACATTAGCAGCGCCACAGACAATATTTAAAGTCTCATCTGCGCCAATATCTACTTGGCAAACACTTAATTTATCAGCATTGGGGTGTGGTTGACGCTCAAGCACTCTCCCCACAACTACGCCATTTGCCCAAGTGCGGCGGTCTTCAATATCTTCTACTTCAAACCCCGCCATTGTCAGGGTTTCGGCTAATTCTTCCGGACTAAGTTTTATCTCTACTAGTTCGCGCAGCCAATTTAGAGAAATACGCATGGAGTGTGCTGGTTTTAGGAATCGTCTTTTGCTCTCATTTTAGAGTGTCTGTTAGCGAGCGATCGCATTCACTCTGCAAGTCATAGCCTTGCACTTGAACAATCCTACTACGTTAGACTAGCAGAACAATCTCCCATGCTAATGTTTTCTTGCGGTTTTGCACGTACATCAGAAACGGAACCGACAATTGAACGCCTAAGTCTGCGAGGAAGTAAGCTATTACAAATGATTAAGCTAACTAAGTAGGCTTCAAAGGGAACTCTGAAAGTTTTAGACCGACTATCCTAATAAGTTGATTTCAGCAACAAGAAAATAAATTGCGGAAACCGTCTTCGAGAAGTTGGATTTATTAAAGCTATAGAGTCTAAAAGATTAAGTTCCCAGGAGCCAATAATGGAAGTTAAGTATAACGAACTAAAAAAATGGATTTTACATCCAATGATGATGGGTTTGCTAGCAGTAGTAACAATCGCTTGCAAAACAGAGATGAATTTTTCTTTGATAAACCCAGCTACAGCAGAAGTTGTTTCATTAGAAAAGTCTACACCCAAGCCTGCACGTAAAGAGCATGGTATTTATCGGAGCGATCGCTTTCGTTTTGAGTTTAGTTACTCGCTCCGAGATTTTGCGATCGATAACAAAATAACCACTCCCAACAATAACGTTAATTCTCCATTAGCTGCTGTTGATATCTGGACTCGCAAACACGCCGAGAAAATCCGCGCTGGAGAATATGAAGGCGGTACAGAATACCCGGCTAATGTACGCGTATCTGTATATAACAATCGTAGTAAATTACCTTTGCAGAAGTGGATTAAACAAAATAACGAATTTTCTCTACCCCGTGAATTCAAAACTGCGAAAATTGCAGGTCAGAGTGGATTGAAATTTAAATCGAGTGGCTTATACGAAAACGAACATGTCGTGTTTATCAACCCTAAGGACTCTCGAATTATCGCCATCACAATATCTAAAACTGGTTATGGCAATAATGACGCTATTTACGAGAGAGCATATCAGCAGGTAATTAATTCCTTCACCTTACTAAATAGATAGCAAGCATAGACTTAGTTCATGTCAAGCAGCATACATGAACAAGTCAGTAACGTAAGCAATTATCCCCAGATGATATTACTGATACGCAGGATAAAAAATTAATAAAATAACAGTAAAAATACTGTGTCCTTCTTGTTTGACACAGTTTAGTCTATAGCAAACAGATTTTGAGCCAGCAAATTAAGACAAATAGTAAGTAAAATTACTAAAATTAATTGTAGGCTAAATCAATTTTTGATTTCAATAGGTGTTCCTTATGATTCGCGAAACCAACGATCGCTCTATGCAAGAGCAAGACAGCAATAGCTCACAATTAAGTGAGGATGTCTCTGCTAGAACCTCATTTCTTCCTCCAAATATTAAGTCAGCTATTGATTGGGAAAAGCCAGATTTTGATGAGCTTGACTTGTGTATGGAAATTACGACATACATCCTCAATGGGCAATAATTGTCAAAATTAAGCCAAATTGCTCAATGAAAACCTCTACCTGCTTTTTGTTTTTATGTTCCTGAAAATTCTTGGTACTGCCGCAGGTGGCGGTTTTCCTCAATGGAATTGTAACTGTCCCAATTGCCAAGCAGTCCGCACAAGTCGTGCAGGTGTCAATTGGTTGAACCAGTCATCAATTGCAGTGAGGAAAAACAATCAGCCTTGGTTTTTAGTCAATGCCTCTCCAGATATACGTCCGCAGTTGGAGAAATTGCGGGAAGGACAACCATCTACAATTCGGTCAAGTCCGATCGCTGGTGTTCTGTTAACTGATGCAGAGATTGACCATACTACCGGCCTGGTTATCCTTAGAGAATCTACGGAAAAACTGCGCGTCTACGGTACGCAAACAGTACGTATGGCTCTGACAGAAGGTTATCCCCTGCTGTCTACCTTAGCAAACTATTGTGGTGTGGAATGGTCTGTACTCGAACCTCATGTACCTATAAACCTGGGGTCAGATGGTTTGGAAGTGGAGGTATTTCCACTAGCAGCCAAACCACCAAAATATATGCGCCACAAACCAAATTTAGATGGAGTTTGGGTTATTGGTTTGACATTTCGCGATCGCACAACTGGCAAAGTTGCTACTTATGCTCCAGGTTTAGCCGAACTGGATGAAAAAATCCTAGAGCGATTTGAGTCTAGTGACTGCATTTTAGTAGATGGCACTTGCTGGGAGAATGACGAGTTATTGGCTTTAGGAATATCAAAGCTGCAAGCCCGCGATATGGGACACTTACCCCTGAGCGTTAGTTTAAAAAGCCTTGCTAATTTGAGCCGTCCTCGGAAAATTCTCGTTCACATCAACAACACAAACCCAATCCTTTTACCTGATTCAGAAGAACGCAAAATTGTTGAAGCCGCAGGAGTAGAAGTTGGCTACGATGGCTTGACCATCGAATTGTAATTTTGAGGTGCAAGAAAAAGCGTGTTGGAATTAGTTAAAGAACCTCTCCCTTGGACTCAGACAGAACTAGAGGCAGTATTGCGATCGCAACATCGCCGCTATCATCATCTGCATCCATTTCATGCGAGGATGAACAGCGGTGATTTAACGCCAACAGAAGTCCGACGCTGGGTAGCAAATAGATTTTACTATCAAAAAAGTATTCCCCTGAAAGATGCTGCAATCTTGTCAAACTGTCCCGATTTAGAAGTGCGGCGCGAATGGATTCAACGCATTATCGATCATGACGGTCAAGGTGATGGTGAAGGTGGTATTGAAGCATGGCTAAGACTCGGTAAAGCTGTAGGATTGTCTCGTCAGGAACTCTTAGAAGACCAACACGTTCTCCCAGGAGTTCAATATGCTGTGGATGCCTACGTTAACTTTTGTCGCACTCGCCCCTGGATTGAGGCGGTGGCTGCATCCCTAACCGAACTATTTGGCCCCGATGCAATTCGAGTCCGCTTAGCTGCATTAGAAGAGCATTACCCTTGGATCGATCCTGCTGGATTTGACTACTTCCGGGCGCGTCTTTACCAAGCCCCCAGAGATGCCCAATATGCCCTCAAGCAAGTCCTCAAACACTGTAGAACTCGTGAGTCTCAGGAGAAAGCAGTACAAGCTTTAGTATTCAAGTGCAATTTATTGTGGAGCCAGTTAGAGGCCATTGAACGGGGCGATACTAGGCCAGTATGAGGGGACTGGAGACTGGGGAAGGCAGGGGAAAAGGTTAATGGTTCGACAAGCTCACCAACCGGTTAAAGGGAAAAGGAATAAATTTAATCTTTCCCCTTTTCCCCTTACCCCTTTCCCTTTCCCCATACCCAAACATATTAATTACAAATTAAATGAGTACTATAGAAAATCATGCTCGACCGCGGTTAGTTCGTGGTGTGCGTCTGCGCTGGGATGATGTGAGAAAGCAGCATTGGCTCCTGGTTCCAGAAGGGGCACTAAAATTAAATTCCACAGCAGCGGCAATTCTGGCACTTTGTAATGGCGAACGAACTGTAAATGCGATCGCAGTAGAGTTACAAAAACAGTACCAGGGCGAAAACCTGCTAGAGGACGTGCGCCATCTACTCTCTCGAATTAGCAAACGAGGACTATTAATTGTAGAAGGCAATAGGCAATAGGCAGGAGGTAAAAGTCAATTTATCAGGAGATTTTACTCCTTGATTAATTACGAATTACGAATTACGAATTACGAATTAGTATGACAAGACCTTTAAGCTTAATTGCAGAATTAACGTATCGCTGCCCACTGCGTTGTCCGTACTGCTCCAACCCGCTTAATTATGGCGATAACCAGTATCGTCAAGAACTTTCTACTGAGGATTGGTTGCGAGTAATTCACCAAGCCTCAAACTTGGGTGTGTTACAACTTGGCTTGACCGGCGGCGAACCACTGCTACGAAAAGACCTAGAATTACTTGTGGCAGCAGCAGCCAAAGCGGAACTATATACCACTTTGATTACTGCTGCTACGCTGTTAACTCCAGAACGAGCTACACACCTGCGTGATGCCGGACTCGATCACATACAAATTAGTATCCAAGATAGTCGTGCTGCTGAGTCGGACTATATTGCTGGAACTCCCTGTTTTCAGCAAAAACTAGAAGCAGCAAAATTAGTAAAAGATTTAGGTTTCCCGCTGACACTTAATTTTGTCCTGCATCGGCAAAACCTAGATAGGATTGAGGAGATTTTAGAGCTGTGTGAGGTTTTAAAAGCAGACCGAGTTGAATTAGCGAACACTCAGTATTATGGCTGGGCATATCGCAACCGTGATGTTTTACTACCCACCCGCGAACAGCTAAAACGAGCAGATGCCGCAGTGGCAGCAGCTAGAGAGCGTAACATTTGCCCAATGGGCATCTTATACGTGCTGCCTGACTATTATGAAGATTATCCCAAAGCATGTATGGGTGGCTGGGGTCATCGAGCTTTAGTTGTCGCTCCCAATGGCGATGTGTTACCTTGTCAAGCCGCCACTTCTATTCCAGAACTAGAATTTGCTAATGTCCGCAACCATTCACTAGATTGGATTTGGTTTGAATCACCTGCTTTTAATCGCTTCCGAGGCACAGAATGGATGCCTGAGCCTTGCCAAAGTTGCGATCGCCGTGAGGTTGATTTCGGTGGTTGCCGTTGCCAAGCCTTACTTCTGACTAACAATGCTGCTGCCACCGATCCTGTGTGTCATCTATCACCACACCACCACCTGATTACCACAGTCACAAAACAGGCAAATCAAGAAAACTTGGATTTCCCCCCACCTTTAGTTTATCGCTCCATGCCAAAGTCTCAATTTACAGCAGGCAACAGGCAATAGGCTGGAACTGGGCATTGGGCATTGGGCATTGGGCATTGGGCATTGGGTATAGGGAAGAGGTGTGGGGAGTGTGGGACGAAGCATAAATTCTCTTTCCCCCCACACTCCCCTCTCTCCCCACACTCCCCACACTCCCCAAACTCCCCACACTCCCCACACTCCCCACACTCCCCCATCTCCCCATGCCCTATTCCCCTCCGTCCACAAGAGATTTAACTGCATGTAGTAATTGCTGTTTAGTAAAAGGTTTAGTTAAATAAACATCTGCACCTTGTCGCATTCCCCAAATTCTGTCAATGGGCTGATTTTTAGAACTACAAATAATAATAGGTACTTTTTTAGTTGCTGGATTTCTTTTCAGTTGGCGACAAAATTCAAACCCGCTAACTTCTGGCATTACCACATCAGTAATTATGGCATCTGGCTGGTGATTAATAGCTTTACTCATACCATCTTTGGCATCGTAAGCTTTAATCACCGTATGTCCGCTTTCTCTTAAAAAACTATTGATTAACTCCAACACAGAAGGAGTATCTTCCACAACTAAAACTTTGGCCATATTTATGTATCCCTACTAGTTAAAACCCCATATATTCAATGCATTTAAGTTAAATGCATGAAAACTATTTTCAGTAAATCTGCACGAGTAAACGGTTTCGTTAGATATCCAGATGCCCCCACCAATCTCGCTTTTACTTTGTCTACAATTCCTTTGTTACCAGTGACAAAGATAATGGGAGTCTGTTTAAACATTGAATTATTGCGTATAATTCTACACAATTCATAACCGTCAATTCCTGCCATGTTTAGATCCAACAAAATTAAGTCTGGTTTGTGCCTGATAATTGACAAAACGGCTTTTAATGGATCGTTGATAGTAACTACAGAAAAATTTTCATTTTCTAAAAAATGGCTAATTTCTTTGAGAATTGTCGGACTATCATCTACAGAAACAATTTTGTGGACTTTTTGTGCAGTTACAGTAGCGGCGGTTACTCTTTCGGAAGCAGAATTTATGTTATTTGATATTGTTGGTTCTTGAAAGTTTGCTTTTGGAGGAGTGGAAATTTGTGGTGATTGTTCAACAGTACCGATATTCTCTTGGGCTATATCTAGAGAAGTATTGACTTCTTCTTTAGTATCAAATAAATCTGTAGTCAATTTTGGAAAAAGCGATTTTTCTTCAAATATTTTTGGTAATTTATCAAATGGTGGATCTGGTTCATGCAAGATAATTCCCCCTTTAAGGATGTAAGGATATAATTGCCGAGCCAGTTTAATTTCATCCTGATTTAAAATTGCAGCCAAATGACAAAGACTAAAACCCTTCATCCAGTTAGTTAAATTCGGCTGGAGGTTTGGTAAATCTTTTTGCTCAAATTGGTTGTTAGCCAAGAGATATGGACGTTGATATGGAGAAGAAATTTGCGGCGCAAAGGACTGCCAACTCTCTAATCTTGCTTGGCAACGTTCTAAAATTTTTTCTATATCGAACCTGCAAATTTTTGGCATTCTACTCAAAGGTTCAGTTAATTCATAACTACCTTCTTTGATGAGCAAAAATGATTCAATCACTTCTTTGACTAGTTCTTGAATCAGTGCTGCTGCTTGCGTAGAATGTAGATGTTGTTGACTAACGAGCCAGTATATAGCTTGGTATTCAGGAGGCTGGCTTCTCAATTGAGTGTCATGTTCTGTTAACTGACTGTGTAAGTCAGGTTCAAACATCAAACGAACTTGAACGCGAACCTCGTTGGTAAGTAGTGGAATTTGATGGCCCAAGCGACGCAAATGACGTTCTAGTCGGTCAAAGGGTTCTACCGAATGGGTGGCGTAAGTTATTTTGCCTTGTTCTAAGTAAATCGACCACGAAACTGAGTTACTTACTGCTTGTAAACAAGTACTGTCGGAGCAATTAGATAACTGTCTTAACAAATTTAAAGGACGTAGTTTGGCGAACACACCTGAATTATTCATACTTTTTCTACTTTTTTGCGGAATCAGCAACCTAACATTTGTAAATTACAAATATTAGCGATGAAGTATTTTCTTCTTTGTAATATTTCTTTATGCACAAATTATTTATTTCAAATATGTAAATATATTAAAATTTATAAATCTTAATATATTTAGTTGTATTTTATACGTTTTATGGAGGTTTGAAAAATAAATAGTTGTGTTTAATTATGTACACTATGCACTAAACAACTTCTCTTTGATTATGTTTCTAGCTTTTTTTAACTGAGGTAGGTACAAATAAACAAATGTAAAGATCAATTGTGAATAGAATATCAGTACATGTTGACCATTTTTCACTTGACTTACTACTGATAAATCTTGACTAAGACCGCAATCATCTACATCTTTAGTTATGCTAGTTCCCTTGTGAGGTAAATTGGATTATAAGTTTTCACAATTACACAGACACACTTGTAAAGTAACCGAACTTAATTATGCTTAATTACTTTTATATTAAAGAAGGATTGTCCTACATAAAATCTTTAAAAACTTATGTAGGAAATTCTACGTATTTATTGTACTGTAGGTTTGATAGATATAAATTTTTGGTAGAAACACTACAACAGGGAATGGTGAGTTTTGAGAAACTCTTTTTTGCAAAACTAGACGCCGCTGAATCTCTCCTGAAATATGTAGAGAAGTTGGTGAAAATAATTTGTTTGATGACAATTAGGCCATCTACCACTAGATACTATATCTGTAGTCGCGTCAGTGACTAGCAAACATATACATTGAAAACAGGAAAATAAAACTTTGGATTTTAACATAACACAAAAAGTTATGCATGACACATTAAGACTTGATGAAGTTGTAGAATTTGCAGAGAACCCAGAACCGCGTTGTCCGTGTGTCCTCTTACTAGATACATCCGGCTCGATGCAAGGAGATCCCATTGAGGCTTTGAATCAGGGTTTACTAAGTTTAAAGGATGAATTAATCAAAAATCCCTTGGCAGCTAGACGAGTGGAAGTGGCGATCGTCACTTTTGACAGTAATATTAATGTAGTACAAGACTTTGTAACCGCCGATCAATTCAATCCGCCGATTTTAACAGCTCAGGGATTGACGACGATGGGTGCGGGAATTCATAAAGCTTTGGATATCATTCAAGAGAGAAAGTCTCAGTATCGTGCCAATGGGATTGCTTACTACCGTCCTTGGGTATTTATGATTACAGACGGAGAACCCCAAGGTGAGTTAGATCGTGAAGTAGAGCAAGCAGCCCAGCGCTTACAAGGTGATGAAGCCAGTAAGCGAGTAGCATTTTTTACTGTTGGGGTAGAAAATGCGAATATGACGCGCTTAAGTCAAATAGCTGTGCGTACTCCACTGAAACTCAAAGGGCTAAACTTTATCGAGATGTTTGTTTGGCTCTCAGCTAGTATGTCAGCTGTTTCGCATTCTCAGGTGGACGAACAGGTAGCACTACCGCCAATTGGTTGGGGGACTGTTTAATTACAAAGATGGCAGCTAGCTGTTGGAACAAAATCTTATGAACATATCAAAACAGATTGCTCAATGGCGAATAGTGGCTGCGTCAGTATGTGGTACAAGTCACTTAAGAAACAAGCAATTATGTCAGGATGCTCATCACTGGCAGATATTGTCAGATAACATTTTAGTGGCAGCGGCGGCAGATGGCGCGGGTTCTGCAAGTCTGGGGAAAGTGGGAGCGATGCTGGCTGTGGAGACAGCCATCGAAAACCTTTCTAGTAAAGGACTGACCCGAAGCAGTTTGACTAATGATGCTAATGTGCGATCGCTCTTAAATGATGCCATACTAGCTGCCAAAAAAGCTGTAGAAGATGAGGCGGTTGCTTGTGAAAAACAACTTACGGACTTAGCAACTACCTTAATTATCATGGTTGCCACACCAGACGTTGTGGCTGTAGCCCAAATAGGTGATGGTTTGGCTGTGGCCAAAGACCGATTGGGTAACCTTTTAGCACTGACTATGCCTGATAGCGGCGAATACATCAACGAAACCACTTTTTTGACTTCGCCCACTGCCTTAGATACAGCACAGATGAGATTATGGCGTACAGACATAGTAAATGTTGGTATAATTACTGACGGGTTACAAATGCTGGCATTAAATATGGTTGTTGGGGAACCTCATAAACCGTTCTTTTTTCCGCTGTTTGAATTTGTAGCCAATGCCGAGGATAAGACAGCAGCAAAAGAGCAGTTAGTAAAATTTTTACGTTCAGAGCGCATAGCCCAACGCACTGATGATGATTTGACACTGATAATAGCTGCATTCAACAACTCATAAGCATTAACTTTAAAAGTTTGAGATTTTAAATACTCCCGTTAGCGGTAATTGACTATGCAGGTACTACGTTGTTCTCCTAAAAAAGAAATCCTCAATTTGAGTGTTAGTTTGGGGCGTGGCGGTGAAGCTTGTGTTTATGCAGTGCCATCCGATGGTAACTTGGTGGCCAAAATATACCATAAGCCAAGCAGCGCCCATGCCGAAAAACTCCAAGCAATGCTGGCTAACCCGCCGGAAAACCCCACAGCTAGTTTGGGTCATATTTCCATTGCTTGGCCAGAGGATTTATTGCACGCGGCAGATGGTAGCAACGGCATCCTGGGGTTTTTAATGCCACGCATTCAGGGAATGCGGCCAATCATTGACTTTTATAACCCCAGAACCCGTCGCCAACACTGCCCCCTATTCAACTATCAGTACCTGCTCCGCACGGCTCGGAACTTGGCGGCGGCTTTTGCAGCTTTACACGCTAGCGGATATTGCATTGGTGATGTAAATGAGTCCAACATCCTCGTCAGTGACACAGCACTGGTGACCTTGATAGATACAGACTCCTTCCAAGTACGTAACCCAGACACCGACCTTGTTTACCGTTGCTCAGTGGGTAAACCAGAGTTTACGCCACCAGAACTCCAAAATAAAACTTTTGCAGAACACGATCGCGAAATTCCTCACGACTTATTCGGGTTAGCTGTACTGGTATTCCAACTATTAATGGAAGGTACGCACCCATTTTCGGGGATTTTTCAAGGCGCCATCGAACCACCAACCTACGAAGCCCGCATCGCAGCCGGTCATTTCACTTACAGCCAAAAGCGACGCGTACCTTACTTACCTACACCCATCGCACCTCCTTGGGAAATTCTTCATCCGAGCTTACAAGAACTATTTGTACGTTGTTTTGAAGATGGCCACAACAACCCACAGCTGCGCCCTAGTGCCCAAACTTGGCTTAGTGCAATAGCCGAAGCCGAAGATTCCCTGATTACTTGCACTACTAATCCTCAGCATCGTTACAACAATCACCTAAATCTTTGTCCTTGGTGCGAACGTACCGTGCGATTAGGTGGTCGCGATCCTTTCCCATCACATCGGGCCATAGAAGCCAGAGAACATCTACAACCGCGAATCAAACCCAAAAAGCGCCACACTCAAACACCGCGTTTGCCACAACCAGCCATGTCACCACACCTGGCTAATTATTGGCAACCCATGACACCAACCGGTTCGCATTATAAACGTTCCAAAAAATCAAACTTGTATCCCATTGGTTTTTGCTTGTTGGGTTTAGTTTTATTGGGATCTGCGGACTTAATGATTAAATTTACTGAGCCGTTAGTTTCCCACAATGCTTACACTCAACAAACATTGAAATCTGCTCAGGGAATTAATAAACTCAGCTTCGCAGATTATTATCAACAAGGTCATACTGCTTACAAACAGCGAGACTATGAAAAAGCAGTTGCAAATTATAGTCAAGCAATTGAACAAGAACCCAAACATGCTAGAGCGTTCGTAAATCGTGGCAATGCTCGTTATAATCTCAAAGATTATGAAGGAGCAGTTGTAGATTACACCCAAGCTCTGAAAATCAAGCCCAACGAAATTAAAGCTTTGGTGAATCGGGGAAATGCTCGGTTTATGGCCGCCGAATATAGCAACGACCCGGATACAGAATATAATCTAGCCCTCAAGGATTATAATCGCGCTATCGGCCTCGAACCCAAAGAAGTTGAAGCTTATATTAGACGCGGTATTGTCCGCGCTCAAATGGCTAAATATAGCGGGGAGTCTCAACAAGTTTACAAAAGAGCGATCGCCGATTTTACTCAAGCAATCAAACTGAACTTATCTAAAGCAGAAGCTTATTTTCAGCGCGGTGTTGTTTACTATCAAATTGCCCAATATAGTAGCAATTATGAGGAAGAATATAAACAAGCGATCGCTGACTTTAACCAAGCTTTAACCATCAGCCCCAAACTAGCAAAAGCCTTCCTCAAACGAGGCATGGTTCGTTATGAACTAGCACAATATGGTGGTAATGAATCCAACCAAAACCAAACAAGAGCGATCGCAGATTTACAGATAGCTGCTAAAATCTTTCTTGAGCAAGATGATATGGATAATTATCAGCAAGCACTCAGTAATATGTGTGTAGTTGTTGAAAACAAATGTGACCCTTTATTCCAAGGCTCAAATAGTGGAGAAAAAATCAACTAAATTCAGAATTCAGAATCCAGAATTCAGTAGTCAGAATTAGAATCATCTCTGTGCTTAGGTACTAGACTTAGATTGTGTACTTCAGAATTATTGAAATCTGCTGTATTAGTTGAATATTATTGATTTTGATTGAATAAATCAAATCTCACTATGATTCGGTAGTGCTAATTTCATAGCAATTTGTTGTAGGGGCGCACAGCTGTGCGCCCCTACAATAATTTAATACCTACGCTGTCAATACGGTTCGGATAAGCATTTTTCATCTCTGATGTGGGCTGGGAAAAGGGTAAGGGGAAAAGGGAAAAGGCTTGAAATTACCCTTTCCCCTTTAACCGAACCGTATTGCCTACGCTGTAGGAGTTCAAAAATTAAAGCAGATTACTATAGTTATGTTATGTGTAACATTTTTATTTAATTAAATCATTTATTAAAAAAGAATAAAAGAGTAATTTTATACTTCCCTAATTCATTCTGAATTGTGTTAGCGCAGCGGGGCAAAGCCTATTCTAAATTCTGAATTCTGACTACTGAATTCTGCTCTATAGATATTCTTTATATAGAAAAGATTTTAATTTATATCTCCTTCATAATTTTGCAAAAAAATACAGTTAGATTATTGACTGAGAAAAACAAATCAGAAATCAATTTTTCTCCATATAAGTGCATCCTCTTCATGTCAACAAAGACAAATAATATCCCTACAAATCTCCGAGGTAATTGCATGAAAGCGGTGATTTTGGCTGGAGGGCTTGGTACACGCCTCAGTGAAGAAACTAGTATCAGACCCAAGCCGATGGTTGAGATTGGTGGTAAGCCAATTCTGTGGCACATCATGAAGACTTACTCTGCCCACGGCATTAATGACTTCATCATTTGTTGTGGTTACAAAGGCTACATAATTAAAGAGTATTTTGCTAACTACTTCTTACACATGTCAGATGTTACTTTTGACATGCGATTTAACCAAATGAATGTGCATTCCGGATATGCTGAACCCTGGCGTGTCACCTTAGTAAATACAGGTGACAATACAATGACGGGTGGACGTTTAAAACGAATCAGCGAACATCTGGGAAATGAAACATTTTGCTTTACTTATGGTGATGGCGTCAGTGATATTAATATCACCGAATTAGTTAAATTCCATCAACAACAAAACACCTTAGCGACACTCACAGCCGTGCAACCAGCAGGACGTTTTGGTGCCATTTCCTTAGGATATGAGCAAACTAAAATCACTAACTTTCGGGAAAAGCCTGAAGGCGATGGTGCTTGGGTTAATGGTGGCTATTTCGTATTAGAGCCAGAAGTGATAAACTTGATTGCTGATGATTCTACCGTGTGGGAGCAAGAGCCATTAGAAAAGTTAGCTTATATGGAACAGCTATCTGCTTTCAAGCACTATGGTTTTTGGCAACCAATGGATACTTTACGCGATAAAAACCACCTAGAGGGGCTATGGAACAGCAATCAAGCTCCTTGGAAGGTGTGGTAGAAAGAGAGTTAGGAGTTAAGAGTTAGGAGTTATGAATTATGAGTTAGTGAATTGTATTTGACTCCTCACTCCTAACTTGTTTGTAATTTAAAGTGCGATAATACTAATGTTGTATGATTTTGCGATTATAGGTGGGGGAATAGTTGGACTCTCTACAGCATTGGCTTTAGGAAAACGCTATCCCAATGCACGTATTTTAGTACTAGAAAAAGAGAGTCAATGGGCATTTCACCAAACCGGCAATAATAGCGGGGTGATTCATTCTGGTATTTACTATAAACCAGGGAGTTTCAAAGCTAAATTTTGTCGTGATGGTTCTCGCTCAATGGTAGATTTCTGTCAAGAACATGGAATTGACCATGAAGTTTGTGGTAAAGTAATTGTTGCGACTGAAAAACAAGAGCTACCACGCCTCGAAAATCTCTACCAACGCGGCTTGGAAAATGGCATAGAAGTCCAAAGAATCAGCCCGGAAGAAGTCAAGGAAATTGAACCTCATGTTAGTTGTGTAGGTGGAATTCGGGTATTTTCAACTGGCATTGTTAACTACAAGCAAGTTTGTTTGAAATATGCCCAGCTGATTCAACAGCAGGGGGGAGATTTACACCTAAATACAAAAGTACTGAAAATCTTACCGAAGGGTAAAAGTCAGGTATTAGAAACAAACAAAGGTAGCTTTGAAACCCGGTTCGTAGTAAATTGTAGTGGATTGCATAGCGATCGCACTGCCAGATTAAATCGAGTTGAACCCCAAGCCAAAATTGTCCCATTTCGGGGAGAATACTACGAACTCACCCCAGAAAAACGCTATCTAGTCAAGACTTTAATTTATCCAGTACCCAACCCAGATTTTCCCTTCCTGGGCGTCCACTTTACCCGAATGATTGATGGTAGCGTTCATGCAGGGCCAAACGCAGTTTTGTCTCTCAAACGCGAAGGTTACAAAAAAACCGACTTTGATTTGGGGGATTTTTTGGAAGTCATGACTTATCCTGGTTTCTGGAAATTGGCAGCCAAACACGCCCCTGAAGGCATCCAAGAAATTATTCGTTCCTTCAGCAAAGCAGCCTTCGTTAAAAGTTTGCAAAAACTCATTCCCGAAGTCCAAGCAGAAGATTTAGTCCCCACCCATGCAGGAGTTCGCGCTCAAGCCTTAATGAACGATGGCAAGCTTGTAGACGACTTTTTGATTGTTTCCGGTCAAAACTCCATCCATGTTTGCAATGCTCCTTCTCCTGCTGCTACTTCTTCTCTAGAAATTGGCAAAGCCATAGTGGCGCAAATTCCCCAACTCTCCCATCTAGATAGTGTAGTAACTGCATAGATTTAAGTTGGTTGCACTTTGAGAATGCACATTGGCATTCCTCAATTAAGGGATGAATCTTGTGGCGTGGGCCGAAAAGCCCGCCCAAGCACACCAAAGGACAGACAAAACGCCCATCCCACAAGAAATACAGCAGATTTCAAGTTAGTAAAGCACATCATCTAAGTTTCAAAGGCAAAGAAACTAATTCTGGCTGCTGAATAAAGATTTCACTAACTACGTAATGACTGTGAAGCGAGTCATATAGCGGTTGTGTTTGAGATGCAACAGGCTGTAGGGGCGCACAACTAGACGAAATCGAATTTAACTCTTCAATACAAAGGCATTAACCACAATGAAAATATTAGTAACCGGCACAGAAGGCTATCTGGGTTCATTATTGCCATCTCTATTAATCGAACGCGGACATGAAGTTATCGGTATAGATACTGGTTACTATAAAGTTGGTTGGCTCTACAACGGCACTGATGTCACAGCCAAAACCCTCAACAAAGATATCCGCAACATCACCCCTGAAGATTTGGAAGGTGTGGAAGCTGTTGTTCATATGGCGGAACTCTCCAACGACCCAGCCGGACAATTGGCACCCAATATTACCTACCAAATTAATCATGTAGGTTCAGTTCGTCTGGCTAGCTTAGCTAAGGCTATGGGCGTGCGTCGTTTTGTATATATGTCTTCGTGCAGTGTCTACGGTGTTGCTACCAACGATGATGTTACAGAAGAATCTCCAGTTAATCCCCAAACGGCCTACGCAGAGTGTAAAACTCTTGTAGAAAGAGATGTTGCACCATTAGCTGACGATGACTTTTCACCTACCTTTATGCGGAATGCAACTGCTTTTGGTGCTTCTCCCAGGATGCGTTTTGATATTGTTTTAAACAACTTGGCAGGGTTGGCTTGGACTAGCAAACAAATCAAAATGACTAGTGATGGTACACCTTGGCGTCCATTAGTTCACGCATTAGATATTTGCAAAGCAATAGTCTGCACTTTGGAAGCACCACGGGACATTATACATAATCAAATCTTCAATGTTGGAGATACAGCCAACAACTATCGGGTGAAAGAAATCGCTGAAATTATTGCTGATGTTTTCCCTGATTGTAAATTGTTCTTTGGCAATAACGGCGCAGATAACCGCAGCTATCGGGTATCCTTCGAGAAAATTAACAGCGTTCTACCCGGATTTAAGTGTGATTGGAATGCTCGACTTGGTGCCCAGCAACTACTTAATTTATTCAGTCAAATCGATATGGCTGAAGATACTTTCTTGTTTAGAGGATTTACCCGTTTAAAACAGCTAGAGTATTTGATTCGTACCGAGCAAATTGACAAAGATTTCTTCTGGAATAAGTAGAAATTGTTTGTAGTTTGTGCTTTAACACTAAAGTGCAAACTACGAAAATATATTCCTGATTAAGACTGAGTTCAGACAGCAATTGATTCACTATTAATAGGGCTTGAAATTATGGCGATCGCAAAATGTCGTTTCAGTGGTCAACCTTTACACAAAACCTTTGTTGACTTAGGAATGTCACCTTTAGCCAATGCTTATCTCAGACCAGAACAGCTAGATAAAGCAGAAAAATTTTATCCTCTTCACGCTTATATTTCTGAAGATAATCTCTTAGTTCAATTAGAACAATTTGAAACTCCAGATCAAATTTTTAGTGACTATGCTTACTTTTCTTCTTACTCAACAAGTTGGCTAAAACATGCCAAAGCCTACACAGATATGATGGTAGAAAAGTTTCACTTTAATCATCATACCCAAGTTATTGAAATCGCTAGTAATGACGGTTACTTACTGCAATATTTTTTAGAGAAAGGCATCCCAGTTTTAGGAATAGAACCAGCCGCAAATATAGCTAAGGTTGCTCAAGATAGAGGTATTCCAACTATTAACAAGTTTTTTGGAGTTGAGACTGCCAAAGAACTTGTTATGGAAGGAAAATTAGCTGACCTTTTAATAGGTAACAATGTTTTAGCTCATGTACCAGATCTAAACGATTTTATCGCCGGGATGAAAGCCATCCTCAAACCAAATGGCATCTTGACGATGGAATTTCCTCACATTTTGCAACTAATTGAGCAAAATCAATTTGATACTATTTATCACGAGCATTTTTCTTATTTCTCATTCCTGACAATCGAAAAAATCTTTGCGGCACACAACTTGCGGCTTTTTGACGTGGAGGAATTATCAACTCATGGTGGTTCTCTGAGAATTTATGCCAGACACGATGATACTGATTATCCTAGCATTAGGGAACGAGTTCGGCATTTGAAAGAAAAAGAAATTGCCGCTGGACTACATCAAATAGAAACTTACGTCACATTTGGAGAAAAAGTTAAAGCAACAAAACACAAGCTATTAAGTTTTCTCTTAGCAGCTAAAGCAGAAGGAAAATCAATTGCCGGTTATGGCGCACCTGCGAAAGGTAATACCTTGCTCAATTACTGTGGTATTGGTAAAGATTTTATTGATTACACAGTAGATAGCAATCCCTACAAACAAGGTTTATTTTTACCTGGAACCCATATCTCTATCTTTCATCCAGATAAAATTCGTGAAACTCAGCCAGATTATGTCCTAATTTTACCCTGGAATCTCAAGGAAGAAATTATGGAACAAATTGCATTTATTGGCGAATGGGGCGGACAATTTGTAGTGCCAATTCCTGAAGTAAAAATTTACCCATGTCCTGTTCCTGATAGGGTTTTAATAAGACTGTAAATATAAATATAAGTCTTTCCCAAAAACCAGAATTGATAATTCAGGAGTTAGAAATCAGAATTAATTAGTGTAGCGATGTATTTATAAAAGTGAAAATTATTAAGTTTTTTTAGGTAAAGTTACACAAAAATTTAGTTTGTATTTCATGATTAACTCCTGAATTATTTTTTCTAAAAAGGCGTATTTGCCATAAGAATATTTGTTATCCAACCACCAATAAGCTATTTACAAATTTCATTACTCTACTATGCCTAAATTACTGACCATTGCCATTCCTACTTATAATCGCGCTGTATTACTCGATAAACAATTAGCATGGCTGGCTGAAGCTATCAAAGGTTTTGAAGATGACTGTGAAATTTTAGTTTCTGATAATTGTTCAACAGACAATACTCAGGAAGTGATAAAAAAATGGCAAACGACACTCAGCAATATCACATTCCAATCAAATAAAAACTCGCAGAATTTAGGTGTAGTTAAAAATATTATGTATTGCCTAAATTCTGTAACAACAAAATATGTTTGGACAATTGGTGATGACGATCCAATTCAGGATAGAGCCATTGCTTATGTAATTAGCAAGCTCAGATTACATGAAGATTTATCATTATTGTTCCTGAATTTTTCTGGCCGCAATCAAATTACTGGTGAACCAGTTCATCCACCGACAATTGTTGGTAACCGCTGGTTTGATATAGATAGTGAAAATGGTGATGGTGACGGTAAAACCATATTTGAGCATTGTTTTTCAAAAAGCGTCGGTGCAGTTATTTTCTTGACGGCTACAATCTACCGTACTGATTTAGTAAAACGCGCTTTAAAAATTTGGCCAGAGGCTGAAAACAACTGGATATCTTTAGCTTATTTAGGTGGTTATTGTGCTGCAAATGGTAGCGTAATTGTCACCAAGGAAACTTATTTAGAATGTGTTGTTGGTGTGAGTTATTGGCAGAAAGAGCCAAAATCTGCACTATTAATGCAATACAAACACATACCAGAAGTGATTTTGAAATTGCAAGAAAATGGATATTCTAAGCAGTTTTGTAGGCGAATGGTTTTGCAAAACAGTAAAGAAGTCAACTGGAAAGTTTTCTTGGGTGCTTTAAGAAGATGGCCGATGTCCGCCATCAAAACAGTAGTTCCATTTTTGGCTTTAGTCAGCTTGTGTGCTTTTGACGTGATGATTTCTAAAGAATTAAAATTAGCAGAATCAAGTGAAATCTCTGGTAAACAAATGCGGAGTTATAAGCCATAAACTACTGAGGTTTAGAATCAAAAATTTCAAGGAAATTACATTATGTTGAGCGCAATTAAACGCAAAATATCTACATTTTCTTCTGACTTTAAATATTACCTAGCCCGTTGGAAGCATAGCAGAAATTTGCCAGAATTAGGAGTAGGCGATCGCCAAATCCTCAATACTCTTAAAAAAGACGGTGTTTATGTGACAACACTTGCAGATTTAGGGTTAGATTCTAGCTCAGAACTCCTCAAAGCTGCTTACGAGCAATTGTCTTTGATGGAAGATCCAAATAACGCCCATCTAGATGAAAAATTGCCACAAATTTATACAGTAACGGGCATACCAGAGATTTTTAACTGGGGAAACGAGAAAAGACTACTCAATATTATTGAAAATTATATTGGTCTTCCTGTTGCTTTTCACGGCGTACATTTACGCAAAGATTTTCCTAGCAAACATCAGTTTGGGACGCTGCTATGGCATAGCGATGCTGAAGACCGCCGCATTATCAAAATCTTTATTTACTTGAATGATGTAGAAGAAAAAACTGGCCCATTTGAATATATTCCCCGTTCTTTAGCTCCTGTATTCAGTTGGAAATATATTCGGCTTTACTATAAACTTTTCAAGTCAGGTTATATGGGTATTGACGATGAAGATGTTAAACCAGTCATCCCCAAATCAGCTTGGAAATCCTGCCCAGGCCCAGCAGGTACGGTAATTATTGTAGATACGAAGAATGCTTTACATCACGGCACAGTCCGCACAGAAGAACGGTCAGCATTATTTTTGTGTTACACGGCTAATCCTCCGGAAAGACCAGAGCTTTGTACGCAATATTGGGATGATACTTATCACCGAGTAGAGTTAGGTTCTGTCTTAGAGGGAGTTAAAGCATAGGTTTCACGCAGAGGAGCCAGTGCGTTGGGCGGCTCTGCCGACTTAAAGCAACTGGCGTCGCGCAGAGGCGCAGAGAGAAGAGTGAGTAAGTCAACATTTATGTTAGAGGAATCAATATGATTTTTACTGAAACTGAACTCAAAGACGCATTCATTATTGACTTAGAAGAAAAGCCAGACCATCGTGGTTTTTTTGCTCGGACTTTCTGCGCTCAAGAATTTGAAGCACGGGGTTTGAAGTCGATAGTTGCCCAATGTAACCTGTCTTTTAATTACAAAAAAGGCACAATTCGGGGAATGCACTATCAAGTTTTGCCAGCAGCAGAAACAAAATTAATTCGCTGCACTAAAGGCGCTATCTATGACGTAATTATTGATATGCGTCCCGAATCTCCCACCTTTTTATCACACATTGGCGTAGAACTAACTCCAGAAAATCGCCGCGCTTTGTATGTTCCAGAAATGTTTGCTCACGGTTATCAAGCGCTCACAGATGAAACCGAAGTTGTTTATCAAGTAGGTGAATTTTACACACCTGGATATGAAAGAGGTCTACGCTACGACGACCCATTTTTTAACATTGATTGGCCTCTAGATGTAACTGAAATCTCCGAAAAAGATTTAAATTGGCCACTATTAAGAATGATGACCGTCGGCGCCACAATTTCCTAATAATCTCACCTCCTCCTCTCTGCGCCTCTGCGCCTCTGCGTGAAAAAAACTAATCAAGGTAATAATAAATGCCAACTAATATTCTATCTCCTATCACCAAACCCATCTCTCTAATCTCCAAAAAAATCCAAGCCCGCATCAATTACGCCAAAACCTTACAAGTTGTTTCCCTCAAACCCAAACAATCTTCTAAAGGAAACGTACTCCTTTCTTATCGAATTGAACCATTCTTATTAAAACCAGGTCAACCAATGCCAAATGACCATACTTGGTACTGGGAAGTTTGGCAAATAGCGCAAACTTTTTTAGATATGCGCTACAACGTTGATGTTATCCAATTTCACAATGATAAATTCGTTCCCCAAAAAGATTACGCATTTTTCATTGATATTCGTCACAGAATGGAGGCACTTGCACCAAAACTAAATAAAGATTGCATCAAAATTTTTCACGTTGATATTGCGAATATGGTTTTTCGCAATGCAGCTGAATGCAATAGACTTCTAGAACTCCAACAGCGCAGAGGAATTACCTTAACTCCACAGCGGTTTGAAATGCCCAACTTGGGAATTGAATATGCCGATTGTGCTACCGTTTTGGGCAACAATTTTACAGTTGGTACATTTCAATATGCCAACAAACCGATGTATCGTATTCCGATTTCTACACCTATTGTTTATCCCTATCCCGAACAGAAAGATTTTGCAGCAGTCAGAAAAAATTTCCTGTGGTTTGGTGGTAGTGCTTTAGTTCTGAAAGGACTAGATTTAGTTTTAGATGCCTTTGCTCAAATGCCAGAATACCATTTAACGGTTTGTGGCCCAATTAGTAACGACAAAAAATTTGAAAAGGCTTTCTATAAGGAACTCTACGAAACACCAAACATTCATACCTATGGCTGGATTGATGTTAGTAGCCCTGAGTTTACCAAGGTAACAAATAATTGTCTCGGACTTGTTTATCCTTCGGTTTCTGAGGGACAGTCAGGAGCAGTTATAAGTTGCTTGCACGCTGGATTAGTTCCGATTTTAAGCTACGAATCTGGTGTGGATGTCCATGATTTTGGTGTGATTTTTGATAATCTTTCTTTGGAAGAAATTAAAGGGAAAGTTAGAAGTATTTCTAATTTGCCTGTAGAAGACCTGAAAGTTATGTCTCAAAAAGCATGGGAATACGCAAGAGCAAATCATACCAGAGAAAAGTTTGCTCAAGCATATAAAAATGCTGTGGAGCAAATGCTCAAACACCACAACTATAAAAAACAGAGTTCTTCCATAGAGCCTAACAAGCAATTAGTTAGTACCTAATACTAATTGCAACTGAAAATGTACTTAACAGCAAAGGGTAAAAATTATTAAGTACAACATTATTGGGAATTTGTAACGCAGCAAACAGTTCTAAAAAGGAGTTTAGTTCATGATTATTATCGATCGCGCCTTACAAGCCAGAGCAGCAGCAGGCAATCCGATTAAAGTTGGGATGATTGGTGCTGGTTTTATGGGTCGAGGAATTGCCAACCAAATTGTCAATTCAGTCCCAGGAATGGAGTTAGTTGCTATTTTTAATCGCAAGATTGATGCAGCTAAACAAGCTTATTCAGAAGCAGGAATTGAAGATATTCAAGTTGTTGCAACTGTCGGCGAATTAGAAGATGCGATCGCCAACGGTAAATATGCAGTCACAGATGACGCTAAGTTACTGTGTCGTGCCGAGAGTATCGATGCACTCATCGAAGTTACTGGTGCAATTGAATTTGGCGCTCAAATCGTCATGGAAGCGATCGCCCATCGCAAACATGTCATCATGATGAATGCCGAACTCGACGGTACCATTGGCCCCATCTTAAAAGTCTATGCTGACAAAGCAGGCGTTATCCTCAGCGCTTGTGATGGCGACCAGCCAGGGGTGCAAATGAACCTCTACAGATTTGTCAAAAGCATTGGTTTAACTCCACTTTTGTGCGGTAACATTAAAGGACTCCAAGACCCCTATCGCAATCCCACCACCCAGGAAGGATTTGCAAAACGTTGGGGTCAAAAGCCTCACATGGTGGCTAGCTTTGCCGATGGTACCAAAATTTCCTTCGAGCAAGCGATCGTTGCTAATGCCACAGGCATGAAAGTCGCCAAACGAGGAATGCTCGGATATGACTTCACCGGCTACGTCGATGAAATGACCCAACTATATGATGTCGAACAACTTAAAGAACTGGGTGGTATCGTCGATTATGTAGTTGGAGCCAAACCCGGCCCTGGCGTATATGTATTTGCCACTCACGACGACCCCAAACAACGGCACTATCTGAACTTATACAAATTAGGCGAAGGCCCTCTTTACAGCTTCTATACTCCTTATCACCTCTGTCATTTTGAAGTTCCCTTATCTGTAGCGCGTGTAGTTTTGTTCGGTGATGCTGTCATGTCTCCCTTAGCAGGCCCCTTAGTAGATGTCGTCACCACCGCCAAAATCGACCTCAAAGCCGGAGAAACCCTCGATGGCATCGGCTACTACATGACCTACGGACAATGCGAGAATTCCGATATCGTCCAACAGCAAAATCTCCTACCAATTGGTTTAGCCGAAGGATGTCGCCTCAAGCGGGACATTTCCAGAGATGAAGTCCTGACATACGACGATGTAGAATTACCCGAAGGCAGACTTTGCGACCAGCTACGAGCCGAGCAAAACAGCTATTTCGCCCCAGAAAAAATCCTGGCGGCAGTTGGGTATTAGGCTTCATATTTATAGACGCGGGGATGAGGGAGATGGGGAGATAAAGAGATGGGGGAGACAAGGGAGACAAGGAGAATAATTCTTAACTCCTAACTCCTCACTCTTAACTACCCATTCCCCACTCCCCATTCCCTATTTTTTTAGGTAAAATTAATGAAAATTGCTCTAGTCCACGATTATTTAACTCAGCGGGGTGGGGCAGAGCGTGTATTTGAACTGCTTTGTAAGCGTTATCCGGAAGCAGACATTTTCACATCTCTGTACGATCCACAAAAAACTATCGATCTTGGCGATCGTATAGTTAACACAACATTCTTACAAAAGATTCCCTGTGCAGCAAAGTATTTTAGGTCAATGGCTCCTTTATACTTTCCTGCTTTTCGTGCCTTAGATTTGCAAGACTACGATTTAATTATTAGTAGTAGTACTAGCTTTGCCAAAGCGGTACGAAAAAATCCCAATGCTCGACACATTTGTTTTTGTCATAATGTGACTCGTTTCTTATGGGATACGGCAACTTATTTAAAGGAGTATGGAGACTATAAATATTTTGCTCCTTTAATCGAGCAAGTCTTCCAAGTAATGAGAAAGGTAGACTTGCAATATGCACAAGAACCTGACCTTTATATTGCTAATTCTAGCGTTGTTGCCCGCCGAATTGAAAATATTTACGGCAAACAGGCAATGATGGTGAACTATCCAATTGATACTAGTAAGTTTGTTTTTTCTGATATTAAAGATGAATATTATCTCGCCTCTGCTCGAATGATTAGTTATAAGCGTCTTGATGTAATAGTAGAAGCTTTTAATTGGTTAGGCTGGCAATTATTAATCTCAGGCGATGGCCCAGAGCTAGAACGGTTAAAATCTAAAGCATTACAAAATATTCAGTTTTTGGGACACGTAAGTGATAAGACTCGCAAAGACTTATTTTCTAAAGCAAAGTCCATTATTGTGGCAGCTTTAGAAGATTACGGATTAGTTCCAGTAGAGGCTAATGCTAGCGGCACACCAGTTATTGCTTATGGAGCAGGTGGAGTATTAGATACTCAAATCCCTGGTGAAACTGGAGTCTTTTTCAAAAGACAAACCCCTGATTCTTTGCAAATTGCATTACAAGAAGCGAAGGGAATTTCTTGGGATTACGATCGCATTCGTAATCATGCAGTCACAAACTTTTCTGAAAACGCATTTTTCAGTAAAGTTGAACAAATTATTAACCAAGCTTGCAGTGTGCATCTTTAAAATAATTCAAGACTCAGAAGTCCGAAGTCAGAATAAGCTATGTAAATCTTGCAAACTAACTATTTTAACCCCCTGAGTAAATCCAAGATTTACTAACAAACAGTAAAAAAATGAATTATCTACTGATTATATTCTGAATTCTGGATTCTGAATTCTGAATTCTTTTTATCTCTTAGCGTAAATTCTGGGAAGGATAATAAAAGTGGTTCAAACTAGTCTAAATTCTCATATAACTACAGTTTCGGAAACTGAACCAAGCTATGGACAAATGTTTACTGTCTTGGTACGGAGATTTCCTTGGTTTTTAATAGTATTGTTTGGTTCGGTTACTATTGCAGGAATAGTAACTTTAAAGACCAAACCAACTTTTAGAAGTTCCATGCAGCTGCTAGTAGAACCGAACTATCAAGGTAAGAAAGAAGGAGGAGGAGTAGAAAATGAGTTTACAGACTCCAATGTGGTGATAGACACTGCAACCCAGCTTAACTTGATGCAAAGTTCGGGCTTGATTCAAAAAGCAGTTGACAAACTTGAGTCTGAATATCCAGAGATCACTACAGGTGAAATTAAAGGTTCTTTGGTCTTAACTCAATTAAGAAGCAAAGAAGATAATGTTGCAACAAAAATCTTTCAAGTTGAATACACCGATAAAGATCCCCAAAAAACCCAAAAAGTTTTAAGTGCGATTCGGCAGGTTTATGTTGAATACAATAAACAACAACAGGATTCACGTTTACAAAAGGGCCTGCAAATTATTAGGGAACAGTTAGCTAAAGCCAGCGAAGAAGTGAAAGCGGCTGAGACAAACCTCCAAAGATTTCGCAGAAACCAAAATTTAATCGACCCAGAATCACAGGCTAAAGCAATTGAAACAGCTTTAAATAATATTGCTCAAGAACGCCAAACAACTCGCGCCCAATATGGCGAGGCTTTAGCACGGCAAAAATCTTTAGAAGAACAACTTAACCGTTCTCCGCAGAATGCTTTGGTAGCTTCACGTTTGAGTCAGTCTACTCGCTATCAAGGCTTACTCAACGAAATCCAAAAAACAGAATTGGCACTAGCACAAGAACGCTTACGGTTTACAGATGCAACTCCTAGCGTGCAAAAGCTCAAAGAACAGCTTCAAAGTCAAAAGGAATTATTACAACAAGAAGTAGGAAGAACTTTAGGCGTAAAGTCTGCTAGTGCATTTATTTCTGGAGACTCTCTGCTCGAAAAAGGACAACTCGGTGAAATCGATCTCAACCTTGCTAGTCAGTTAGTAGAAACCCAAACAAATTTAGTTGCTTTAAGCGCCCGCGACCAAACTTTAGCTAAGAAAGAAAACGAACTGCGTTTTGAAATTAAACGCTTTCCACCTTTGTTAGCTTATTACAATCGGATGCTACCGCAGCTACAATTTAGCCGTGAAAGATTAGAGCAGCTGTTAAGGGCAGAACAACAATTAAGACAAGAACTTGCTAAGGGTGGATTTAATTGGGAAGTTGTAGAAGAACCTCAACAAGGCGCACAATTAGGCCCCAATCTTCAGCAGAATTTGTTGTTAGGTGCAGTAGTTGGGTTAATGTTAGGAGGAATTGCTGTCTTTATTCGGGAATCTAGTGATGATTCTGTTCACACTACTGCTGAGTTAGAGAAGCAAATACCCCTACCATTGTTAGGAACAACTCCCAAATTACCACCAGCTAAACCAAGAGAATCAATGATTAAATTGCCTTTTGGCAAGCCAGAAGTTCTCGCACCTTGGACAATTCAAGTATTGCAATCTCCACCGCGTTGGGAATCGCTGGATCTGATTTACAAAAACATTGAACTTTTAAATGCTGTTTCTAATTTGAAATCTTTGATGGTCACCTCGGCTTTGCCAGATGAGGGTAAATCAGCTTTAGCGTTGGGTTTGGCTATGAGTGCTGCACGTTTACATAAAAGAGTATTGCTCATTGATGCCAATTTACGCGATCCTAGTCTGCACGAACAGCTGAATCTTCCCAATGAACAGGGGCTTTCAACTCTGTTGGCTAGCGATGCAAGTCTACCCAACCAAATTAGTATTCAGTACGCAGGTTCAGCCTACATCGATATTTTGACCGCTGGGCCAAAACCTGCTGACCCCGCTAATCTCTTGAGTTCCCCTCGGATGATGCAATTGATGGCAGCATTTGAGGAAAACTACGATTTGGTACTCATAGATGCTTCGCCAGTTCTCGGCATGGTAGATGCCATGCTCACCGCATCATCTTCTCGCAGTGTGGTGATGGTGGCAAGCATTGGTATTGTAACCCGAAGCCAACTGACTCAAGCTACAGCCATGTTGAGCAAGTTAAATTTGATTGGAGTTGTGGCAAATGGGGTATCAAATACCAGTAGTTACGTACCTTATGTCAAACAACAGCAATTAGCTCTGCGCCAAGCTGTGGAAAAATAGATGGGGCATGGGGCATTGGGCATTGGTAAGGCCTAGCGCTGGCTTAACGTGAATTCGATGTACAGGATTTTGACCTCGCCCCCAGCCCCTCTCCTTGAAGGAGAGGGAAGCAAAAAGCCTAATTTTTCGTTACTCCTCCCTCTCCCAATACGGTTCGGATAAGCATTTTTCATCTCTGATGTGGGCTGGGAAAAGGGTAAGGGGAAAAGGGAAAAAGTTTGAAATTACCCTTTTCCCTTTTCCCTTTAACCGAACCGTATTGCTCCCTCTTCTGCGAGGGAGGTTGGGTGGGTGAGGTCTATAGTGCGCTACGCAGATATCTTTTTACCTGAATTTCAGCAACCGCAATAGGGTAGCACAGCTGTGCTACCCTACAAATGTATCAAAAGCTATTAAAATTTAGATTTATTACTATCAGGAAAAATCCGGTATATTTATGCTATCTTTATCAGTTTTAAGAAAAATCACTGAGTAATTAAAGTCTAAATAAAGAATTGATTTGAGCGATCGCTATTTTTACAGAGTCTTATATTCTAGAGATTAAAGCACTTCCAAAAAGATAAAACACAAGAGTGAACTAGTTTTGTTAAATTTATCGACATCAGCGACACTTCAACATAATTAAACATAGATATAGATTCAAGAGGTAATTTTTCTCCACACATCGCTAATTCTTGAAATCACAATTACCTAAGAATCTCGATCGCAACCTTGCTTGTAATTAAGCATAAGCTTTCAAACCATTATCTCCACAGTTAGGTTTCTTTAAGATAGAGGTTAAATGTAATAATTCAGAATCTAGAGCTAGGAAAATTATAAAATTAACAATTCCTTACACGGTTAATTTTCTAAATATTCTGGATTGTGACTGCTGACTCCTGAATTATTACATATAAATCACTATCTCTCATAGAATCACGAATTAGCTTGATAGTTTTTGATAACCCCTCGCTTCAGCAATTCACTCTTGTATAAACCCAAAGACATCATGACAACTTCAATAATTCCAAGTCTAGAGAATTTATATGATGTAACTCAGCAAAACCAAAATCATTACTCTAGACCCTGCACATTACTGTGGCGACGGGGTAAACTGTTGGTGAAGCCGCCAGGACGAGTTAAATTACCATATTTGCCTTCATTAAATAATCAGCGATCGCTAGTAGAATGCTTAAAACATTCTCCTGTAAATTTAGTGAGCATAGATGCCAAACTGGGTGAAGATTTGCTACAGTTTTGGGCAGATGCCTGCGAACAAGCTCATAAACCAATATTCTTACGCATATCCCCTAGCAATAAACAGCTAAAACAAAGTAATCAAACCTTGAGATGGTTACAGCGAATAATTGATTGGTTTGTTGCTTTTTCATTCCTGTTATTCCTCAGTCCAGTTATCCTGGGATTGATTGTATTGCTGCAATTTTATTCGCCAGAGTCACTTTTTTGTCATGAATGGCGCGTTGGAGAAAAAGGTAGACTTTTTCGAGCTGTTAAATTTTCCACAACACCAAACCACAACATCACACTGCTAGGGCGTTGGATGCATAAATACAGCCTCAACAATCTGCCATTGTTATTTAATGTATTGCGCGGTGATATGAGTTTGATGGGATCTCGTTCTTGGACATTAGCAGATGCAATACAACTAGTTGAAGAAGAATTCAGAATTCAGAATACAGAATTCAGAAATTTATCTTTACGGTAATTGATACTTTAATCGTCAGAATTCAGAAGAATTTGATATCTGAGTTGAATAATGTTATCCCTTTTTAACTTACTAATCATTCTGAATTCTGACTACTGTTTATATGCCAAATTCTCGTTAGAAAAATCCATGCTTTTGAAACTTTCTCAAACAATCAGCAATCTGCTAAAAGCCACAAAGTTTTGGCAGGAAAACTATTTGATATTACGAGAAGTCGCACACTTCCGCAAAATTGCAATTTCCGCTGTAGCTTTTTCAATTTTAGCAGCAGCATTTGAAGGTGTAAGTATTGGCTTTTTACTTTCATTTTTGCAAAGCTTAACTTCTCCTAACGCTCAACCCGTCCAGACAGGGATAGATTTATTTGATGTTTGGATTTTAGGAACTAAGACATCAGCAATTAATCGCCTGTATCGTGTATCTCTATTAATTTTGTTGAGTACTTGGTTACGTGCTACCTTTAATTACTTTTCCCAAGTCTACACAGAATTATCTCAAGTACATCTTGCAGATCGCTTACGTAAGCAAATCTTTGAACAGTTACAAGCCTTATCTCTAAATTACTTTGCCAAAACTCGTACTGGGGAACTAATTAACACAATTACCACAGAAATTGACAGAATTAGACAAGGTTTTAGCGCCGCAGCTTTTTTATTTACCAGAGGGCTAACAACTCTTGTTTACTTAACATCCATGTTTCTGATTTCATGGCAATTAACTTTGATTTCAGCATTACTATTTACACTTTTAGGTGTAGGGTTATCGAATTTAAATGCCAGAGTCAGAGAATCAAGTTTTGGCGTCACAAATGCTAATTCTAATTTTACATCAACAGCCGTAGAATTTATTAATGGCATTCGCACTGTTCACTCCTATGGCACTCAAGAATTTGAGCGCCAACGTTACTATAAAGCTAGTGATAAAGTAGTAAGTACTACAACTAAAGTTGTCTTCACTTGGACACTTGTTAAACCAATTGCCGAGGGGGTAGCTACTACGGTATTGGTGGGAATGATTATATTGGCATTCACTAGCCTGGTTAGTAATGGAACGCTACAAGTAGCTTCTTTACTAACATTTTTCTTTGTGCTATTTCGTTTTATCCCATTTGTCCAAGATATTAATGGCACGAGAGCATTTCTCAGTACTTTATCTGGTTCCGCAAGCAACATTAAAAATCTTCTAAAAACTGATGACAAAAATTATTTTCAGAATGGACATATTAAGTTTAAAGGTTTAAAAACGTCAATTAATTTAGTATGTGTAGATTTTGGTTATGACGATGAAAATCTAGTACTGCATAATATTACCCTAACCATTGAAAAGGGAAAAATGACAGCATTAGTGGGAGCTTCTGGGGCTGGTAAAACAACCCTTGCTGATTTAATTCCCCGATTTTATAATGCTACAGAGGGAAATATTTACATCGATGAAACTGATATACGACTGTTTGAAATTAATTCTCTACGTTCAAAGATAGCAGTTGTTAGTCAGGACACTTTTATTTTCAATACTAGTGTTTGGCAAAATATTGCTTATGGGACTCCAGAAGCTACTAATGATGAAATTCAAGAAGCTGCTAAATTAGCGAATGCACTAGAATTTATTTTAGAAATGCCTCAAGGTTTTAATACCCAATTAGGAGATAGGGGTGTTAGATTATCTGGAGGACAAAGACAGCGAATTGCTATTGCACGGGCGTTACTCAGGAACCCAGAAATTTTGATTTTGGATGAAGCAACTAGCGCCTTAGATTCTTTATCGGAACGCTTAATTCAAGACTCATTAGAAAAGCTATCTGTTGGCAGAACAGTAATTGCGATCGCTCACCGTCTTTCTACTATTTCTAAAGCCGATAAAGTCGTGGTTTTGGAAGCAGGACGAATAGTAGAACAAGGCAAGTATGAAGAATTACTCGGACGCCAAGGCAAGCTTTGGGAATATCACCAGATGCAATACTATAATTCGTAATTCGTAATACTCGCCTCTGGCGAGAAGCAAGCTACGTAATTCGTAATTTACGAATTACGAATTTACAAGATTTTTCAATTATCAAAATCACGTTATTGGTGGATTATTCTGAACCCTTCTAACTCTTATTTATAGTTTTAACGAGGAAAAGTTAATGGTAAATATAGGCTACCACACTGCTAAATTCCAAGGTAAATTTAATCGTTATCTATATAAAGCAGCCCTTTCTCAAATTGTCAGCATCCCGATTAAACAAACTCGTCAAGTTCCTATAAGTGTCTACGCCTTATCATGCGAACGCGATTTGCCAGAACAAGTGGCAAGTATTCGCTCATTTATCCGCCATGTGGGTATTCCAGATACATTCACAGTGGTTTCTGATGGCAGTTACACTAACTCTAGTTGTAATTTAATCCGTCGCATCCATCCCTGCGTTCAGGTAATACCTTTACAAAACTTCCTGAGAACCGATTTACCTCAATGCGTTCTTGATTATGCTCAACTGCATCCAATGGGTAAAAAATTATCGGCATTAATGTCAATTCCTATTAATGGAACTACGATTTACACTGATTCAGATATTTTATTTTTTCCCGGTGGTGTAGACTTAATAAATTTGAGTAAATCGGACAACAAATACTCTCTTTATCTCCCAGATTGTTCTATGTCACTAGACGAACGAATTATCTATGACGATTCGGAGAAGTTAAATCCGGTGAATGGTGGATTTATCTTATTTAGGCATGAATTTGACTGGACTTTTGCTATCGAACGTTTAGCAAATCTTCAAGAACATCCTATTTATTTTACCGAACAAACAATTGTACATCTGACAATGCACCACAATCATGGTCAGCCTCTTTGCTCAAAAAAATATGTTCTGAATGTAGAAGATCAGTTCATTTATCCAGATAAATTTGCAAGTAAAAACATTGCTCTCAGGCATTATGTTAGCGATGTCAGACACAAGTTTTGGTTTAACGTCGGTAGATAAGCTAATGAGCTAAAAGCTATAGATATACAAGCAATAAGGGACTTCCAAATAAAAAATGTTCCAAAACTGACGCGAAAACTCTCTCTATTCCTCCTTTCTCTGTGTTCTCTGTGTCTCTGTGGTAGCCTGCGGCAAGCTGTTGACGCTCCTTCTCTGCGAGACGCTGCGCGAACGTCGCTACCGCTTCGCTAATGCGTCTACGTTTATTTGGATAATTTATTTCTTGGAAGTCCCTAAAATTAGTAATAACGCAGTAATTAATGCCTAAAATAATTAATCATTTCAAGCAGAAAGCTAAACAACTGCAAATGGAAAAGTTTGGAGAAAACCTGATTTACCAATGCTCTAATTTTGAAGTTGGTGAGGGTGGAGGTGTTGAAACTTATTTAGCCTCTCTATTTGAACATCGTTCACCTGACATAAGCGATCGCGTGATAAAATCGCTCAAGAATGTCGATCAAAGTCAGTTTAAATTATTACATCTCCATAGCCCAGATTTACTATTGCACCTTACAGGTGAATGTCCTATAATCTTCAGCGTTCATAATCACTCACTGTATTGTCCTAGCGGTACAAAGTATTTAGCTGGAGAGCGAAAAATCTGCGATCGCAACTTTTCTTACTTAGGATGTACCTGGGGTAAATTAGTAGATAAATGTGGTAGCCGTAAACCATTAAGAACTGTCAGGGAGATTCAAGGTACTCAGCAGTTTTTAAATGTTTTAAAAAAGATAAAAGTAACTTTTATCGCTAATAGCGAATATGTGCGTCAACAGTTAATTAAAAATGGCATACCAGCCGAACAAACTGTAACAGTACACTGTGGTATTTCTCTGCCGCAAACACCAGCTGCACCCCTAAGTTTAGAAGTCCACCAAAATCAGAGAATTTTGTTTGTTGGTCGAATTGTTTCTGATAAAGGTCTGGAATGGTTAATTAAAACCTTAATACATACAAACCCGCAAATTCAACTTGATATTGCAGGTGAAGGATGGGAACGACCGCGGTTAGAAAAGTTAGCAACTACCTTAGGATTGAATCACCGCATTACTTGGCATGGTTGGTGCGATCGCCATAAAATAAATCAGCTATATCAAGAGTGTTTTGCAGTCATTTTTCCCAGTGTTTGGCCTGAACCTGCCGGTCTTGTAACCCTCGAAGCCTATGCTCGTTATCGTCCTGTAATAGGTAGCGCAGTCGGAGGAATTCCCGAACATTTACGAGATGGAGAAACGGGTATTCTTGTTCCTGGTAATGATATTAAAAAACTGTCCCAAGCTATTAATTATTTGTCTACAGATTATCAAAAAAGTAGAGACATGGGCGTACAAGGTCATGCTTTATTGATGAGAGAATTCACAATGAGTTGCCATGTAAATAATCTGCGAACAATTTATGCAAAAACAATAGCAGAATTTGATTATCCAGGGAAAAAGTTATATCAAATCCCTCAATAAACTAACAGAAAAAAATATGTCATTGCAGCAACAACCATTAGTCAGCGTTATTATCCCTACTTATAATCGACCAGAGTATCTTAAGCAAGCGATCGCTAGCGCTGTTCAACAAACTTATCAAAATATTGAAATTATTGTTTCTGATAATTGCAGCCCAGAAAATCCCCAAGCCATTGTCGAATCTTTTAATGATTCACGCATTCGATTTTGGCGACACGATCAAAACGTCGGTATGCTTGCTAATCAGCAACATGCTTTCAAAATGGCGCAAGGTAAATACGTTGCTAGCCTTCATGACGATGATATGTGGAATCAAGACTTTTTAGCAAAGCTTGTACCACCATTAGAAGAAAATCCTGACTTAATTCTTGCTTTTTGCGACCAATATATCATAGATGCAAACGGCACAATTAATAATATTGGAACCGAAGAAAATACACGCGGATTTAACCGCGACAAACTAACACCAGGAATTCATGAATCTTTCTCTAAAATTGGGTTAATAGATAAAAGTATACCCACTGCTGCATCTTGTGTAATTCGCAATCACTTTATTGATTGGGATAGTATTCCCTCAGAAGTTGGTGGGATGTGGGATTTATATTTAACTTACCTTTGCTGTATATCGGGTCGTGGTGGTTACTATTATCCAGAAAGATTGACACGATATCGCGCCCACGAACAAACTGATACCATGCTCAGTGGTAGTCGAGATGTACAGGCAAAAATTCGCAAAGCAAAAAGCGAAATGTTTTGCTATCAAGTCTTTATGGAAGATACTCGTCTACAAGAATTTAGGACGCACTTTCAACAAAAATGGTTGGAAGCAAATACGACATTGGGAATTGGTTTGTTGCGAAGTGAAGAAATAGCGGCAGCACGTCCTTATTTTTGGCAAGCGTTGAAAAAACAAAAATTTAATTTGCGAACTTTAGCGGCGCTGAGTCTTAGTTTTACTCCGCGAATTTTCGTAAATAAGTTAATAGGAGTATCGAAATAGTATAGTTCCTACATGTGATTTGTAGAAATTATTTTTTAACGAACCGCCAAGGACGCAAAGAAAAGAAAACTCTCCTAAACTCTCTCTGCGCCTCTGCGCCTCTGCGTGAACTTTTATTCTTCAAAAAGCTAGTGTATGAAACTTTGCATTGTTACTCATAAAATTAAAAAAGGCGATGGTCAAGGTCGAGTCAACTACGAAGTTGCTAACGAAGCAATCCGTCGGGGTCATCAACTAACATTATTAGCAAGCGAAATTGCACCAGAACTAGAAACTAATACTCAAGTTAATTGGGCAAAAATTCCAGTCAAAGGCTATCCCACTGAATTTTTACGTAATTTAATTTTTGCCCAAAAAAGTGCAAATTGGTTGCGTAAACATCGCTCAGACATTGATTTAATCAAAATTAATGGCGCGATTAATATGGCTGCCGCTGACGTAAATGCTGTACATTTTGTCCATAGTTCATGGTTGCGATCGCCAGTTCATATTTCTCGCAACCGCCGAGATTTATATGGTTTATATCAGTGGCTATTTACTGCTTTTAATGCACGTTGGGAAAAACAAGCTTTTCAAAAAGCTAAGGTCGTTGTAGCGGTGTCCGAAAAGGTAGCCCAGGAATTAATTAACATTGGTGTACCCCCTTCTCGCATCCGCGTAATTGTCAATGGAGTAGATCTAGAAGAGTTTACCCCTGGTAAAAGCAATCGCCAACAATTAGGTTTACCAGAAAATGTTACCCTAGCACTGTTCGCCGGAGACATCCGCACACCCAGGAAGAACTTAGATACAGTCCTACGCGCCTTAACCAAAGTTCCCGACTTACATTTAGTAGTAGTAGGTCACATCGAAGGTAGTCCCTTTCCGCAATTAGCGACTTCCTTGGGGTTAAACGAACGCGTGCATTTTGTGGGATTTCGCCGTGATATCCCCGAAATTATGCGATCGGTAGATTTATTTATTTTTCCTTCCCGATATGAAGCTTGCAGCTTGGTATTGTTAGAAGCACTGGCTTCAGGACTGCCAGTAATTACTGCCACAGCTACCGGGGGTGCAGAGTTAGTAACACCAGAATGCGGCATCGTCTTAACTGACTCAGATGATATGGATGCATTGGCAACTGCATTGATGTCCTTAGTCAGCGAACAATCGCTGATGCAACAAATGAGCCAAGCTGCTCGTTCTGTGGCAGAACAACACAGCTGGACTACTATGGCACAAACTTATGTGGATCTATTCGAGGAGTTAAGCAAGAATGCTCAACACCGTTCTCATACCGACTTATCGCCGTCCACAAGACTTATCACGCTGCCTTTTGGCGCTACAGGAGCAAACTAAACCAGCCCACCAGGTGATAGTGGTTGTCCGCGATACGGATGCAGAAACTTGGGAATTTCTCACCCAATTCAAAGCACCCAACTTGCCACTACAAACTGTGAAAGTTACACAACCAGGGGTAGTAGCAGCCCTCAACGCCGGACTGGCACAAGTTGAAGGCGATATTCTTTCCATCACTGATGATGATGCCGCACCCCATCCCGATTGGTTAGAACGTATTGCAGCTTACTTTACCTGTGATAGTCGTCTTGGCGGTCTTGGTGGACGTGATTGGATACATCACGGCAATAAATTAGAAGACAAATCTCGCTTCGTAGTTGGTCGATTGCAGTGGTTTGGACGAGTAATTGGCAACCATCATCTGGGAGTAGGAGAACCCCGCGAAGTTGATGTTCTCAAAGGCGTAAACATGAGTTTTCGTAAACAGGCAATTGGGCAGTTGCGCTTTGACGAACGGATGCGAGGCACAGGAGCGCAAGTACACTTTGAAATGGCATTCACCCTGGCATTAAAGCGAGCTGGTTGGAAGATAATTTACGACCCTAACATTGCTGTAGAACACTACCCAGCACAACGTTTTGATGAAGATCGGCGAAATAATTTTAATGAAATTGCTTTGATTAATTTAGTTCATAATGAAACTTTAGTTTTATTAGAACACCTGTCATTTAGCCGCCGAATTGTATTTTTATTCTGGTCAATATTAGTTGGAACATGCGATAGTTTTGGCTTAATCCAATGGTTGAGATTTTTACCCAGTCAAGGACACTTGGCAAATAAAAAGCTATTGGCATCTTGGCGTGGACGTTGGCAAGGATATAAATCAATTCAAAATTCAAAATTCAAAATTCAAAATTAAATACAGCCAAGCCACTTGCGGGCGAAGTTTGCAAATATTACTTTTTTATGAAGTGTTTATTTGATTCTGAATTGTGAATTATAGGTAATGAATCAGTTAAATCTAAAATACAAGATTGAATGATTTACAAACAGATACTTTACAATAGTTTTTCACAAGAAAGCTATTCTCCTGAGGAGCGATCGCCACAGGGTTGGATGGCGATCGCCGGCTTTCTCCTATTAACTGTAGTTTGCTATTTTGCTGGGGCTACTGCTGCATTGCGCCTAATTTATCCGGTGACAGCTTTAGTAGTAGCCGTGTTTTTATACTTGCGCCATCCCATTCTCTATATCGGCTTTACTTGGTGGATATGCTTTCTCACACCCTTAGCTACTCGCTTAGTTGATTATCGAGTCGGCTGGGATCCTACCCGCCAAATGCTAATAGCGCCATATTTAGTGGTGTTTGTTACCATTGCAACTTTTTCGCGACGTTTTAAAAGCGCCTATTACCAGGGAGGTTTACCGTTTATTTTGGCTTTTATCGGAGTCTTCTACGGGTTTTTGGTAGGTTTAATTTATAATGCACCAGTTCCTGTAGCCCGCGGTTTATTGGATTGGCTAGGGCCAATTATTTTTGCTTTTCACTTATTTATTAACTGGCGAGATTATCCCAGCTATCGCCAAAATCTTCAGCGAACATTCCTCTGGTGTGTGTTGCTTTTAGGAGCTTATGGTGTATACCAATTTGTTGTGGCTCCTGAGTGGGATAGATACTGGCTCATAGAATCAAAACTATTCATGAGTTCTGGAAATCCCGTTCCTTTTGGGATGCGCGTTTGGAGTACATTGCATTCAGTCGGCCCCTTTGGTTCCGTCATGCAAGCTGGGTTGTTGTTGTTATTTACTAGTTCCGGAAGTTTAATTTTTCCTGCCTCAGCTGTTGGTTATTTATCTTTTTTATTGACACAAGCCCGGACAAACTGGGGCGGCTGGTTATTAGGAATAATTATGATTATGGGTTCAGTTAAGACGCGAATTCAAATGCGCTTAATAACCATAATTGTGGTAATGGCAATTTGTGTTGTGCCATTAACAACCATTGAGCCAATTTCTGATGTTGTATCAGCTCGTTTGGAAACTTTTTCTAATCTTGAAGAAGATAACAGTTTTAGAGATAGATCCGAAAGTTACGACAAAAACCTGAGTTTAGCTCTTTCTAATGCTTTAGGTAACGGATTAGGAAATATCTGGAAAGTCAACGAAAAAACCGGTCAAATCGAAGTAGTGGTAATTGACAGTGGCATTCTAGATATGTTTTTTACCCTTGGTTGGTTTGGAGCCAGCTTTTACATGGGTGGATTAATCTTGTTAATTATTAGTGTTAGCAAATATGGTGAAGGTCGTTTTGATAGTTTTATCAGTGCTGCCCGCGCCATTGGTATTAGCTCTGCAACACAACTAGTTATTGGTAGTGGCATGTTGAGTGTAGCCGGTATGATTCTTTGGGGATTTTTAGCTATGGCTATGGCAGGGCATAAGTATTATTTGCATCAAGAAAAATTTTCACGCACAGACGCAGAGTCGCACAGAGGATGAGAGTACTTATTCAAATTCCTAAACATCTTGAAAAACTCTTAATTCTCTCTCTGCGTCTCTGCGCCTCTGCGTGAGAAAAATATCTTTACTAAATAAGTTGAAATTATGAAAGTAATTATTGTAATGCCACTAGCCGAACAACGAGGCGGCGGTGAAATGATGCTCTGGGATTTGATGCAGCAGGGACGTAATGCTGGCGTTGAGTGGCTAGTGATATTTTTAGAAAACGGCCCCATGGTAGAGCAAGTAAAGTCCCTGGGTATTGAGACGCGAGTTGTGGAAAGTGGACGTTTGCGCCAAATTCACCGTTTTATCGCTGCTGTTTTCCGGATAGCTGCGATCGCCCGCGAGGCACATGCAGATATAATCGTCAATTGGATGTGGATAACGCACATATCCGGAGGCTTGGCGGCGATGCTGGCGGGGTTACCTGCTGTGTGGTATCAGCTAGAAGTACCTAGCGATAAGCCTTTGTTAGTACGACTTGCTACCTTAATCCCAGCACAGGCAATTATTACTCTCTCCCAAGATGGTAAGCAAGCACAAGCCCAGATTTGGCCGCACAGACCAACACCTCTGGTCTATCCGGGTGTAGCACTAGACCGATTTGAACCTGGCGCTTTACCTTCTCCTGAAGAAGCACGGCGAAAGTTGGGCTTACCTCTGCACGGGCCATTGATTGGAATTGTCGGACGATTGCAACGATGGAAGGGAATGCACGTATTAGTACAAGCAATGCCCAAAATTTTACAGCAGTATCCCGATGCCCATTGTGTAATAGTTGGCGGTAAGCACGATTTGGAACCAGATTATGAGGACTTTTTAAAAGCAGAAATCGCCGCTTTAGGCTTAAAAGAACAAGTAATTATGGCTGGGTTACAGCGCAATATTCCAGAGTGGGTACAGGCGATGGATGTATTTGTTCATGCGTCCGATAAAGAACCATTCGGTATTGTGATTATTGAAGCGATGGCGCTGGGTAAACCTGTAATTGCTGGCGATGCAGGCGGGCCGACAGAAATTATCACAGATGGAATCAATGGACTATTAACACCTTACGGCGATGCGGATAAATTAGCGATCGCTATTCTTCGCTATCTTGACGAGCAAGAATTTGCCCAAAGTTCCGGAGTCGCTGCACGACAACGCGCCCTCGATTTTTCAACGCATAATTATGCTCAAAATTTTATCAACGCTGTTCGCTCTCTAATACCAAGCGTTTCGTAGAAAGAAAACTACCCACCGCGTCACCCCACCCCGGCTTTGCTAACGCAAAACCTCCCCTCCCCTTAGCAAGGGATTGAGGGGTGGGGTAAAACGGCTATGAAACAAACATTTGAGCTTAAGTTGACACCTATGCACCCCTAGAAAGGGATATTTTTTTCACTGGAAGTCCCTAAGAGGATGTTTTAACTGTCTCCTATTTTTTTAATTAATTCCTTAACTGTCTTAACTGTCTTAACTGTCCTTGCATTTTCCCTATGGTGGTGAGAACATACTATTGTCAGTGTCAGCCTACTTGATTGATTCAGAAAAAATCATTAGTCAAGTACACCAAATTACAAAATATTAAATCATGAAAATTTTTCCATTTCTGAAAAAAGCTGTTGCACTTTTCTTGGTTGTATTCAGCTTGTCTTTTGCATTTGTTAACCCTAGCTACGCAGCTGGTTCTGCGGAGATTAATTTTACTAAAGATTGGCAAGAAAATCTCGCAGGTGAATTAACTCCGGGCAGTAAATTAAAAATCGTTTATGACGAAAGCCGTTTAACTTGCCGGCGGTCAAGTTATAGAGGTTTGCCAAGTTGGCAAATCCTAGCTGGTCTTCAATTTGAAGATAATAGTACCGTTCAATATAAATCACTAAGAAAAGCACAAAACAATTTCCTAACACCTGTAGAAATTGATATTCCAGCAAATGCTAAGAAGGTCAATATCTGGTTTGAAAATTATGGATACGATCCTTATGATACTGCTGAACAAAATGACACTCGTTGTTACGACAGCGATTACGGGAAAAATTACAACTTCCAACTTCCTTAAAAAGGTGGTGTCACACCTTCAGGTTAAAACCTAAATATGGCAGTTTTAAATTATTCGTGATAAATAAGATACCCGACCTCTCAAAGAAGTCGGGTGTTTAACTTTTTACAAATGATACACTGCACTTGTTTTAAGATTTTATGGTAACGGATTTGCTGTTGACCTTTGTTGTTGTGATGCCTGCTGTTTTTAATTTATCTGTTTGCCTTTTCTTTATATAAATATATTAAATAAGTGACATTCTGCTTTCATGAGGCGAAGCACACTAAAATTTTATTTTTCTAACTGAAAAATTTATTTTCTTTATCTCTTAAGTAACTTTCACTATTTGATATGTATAATCTATCATTCCTTATTAATTAATAAATGTATAATTTATCATTTAGCCTGATTTATTATTCACCTCTATCACTTATTTATCGTTGGCGTTTTGGCAAGTAAAGTATCTATTTTCCAGACATCACAAACCACTCACCTAGTAGTCATTTATTGACGAAATTTTAGATATTGGATAGGCATAGTCTGTTCTAGACATCGTATGAGCTTTTGCTACAGAAAGTATGAGGCATCATATGAATAGTTAGCACTTTTACGGCACAATCCAATGTCTAAAGAATTATTAAACTCTTTTCAATCAGCATACAGCAATCTCGAATTATTTCCGTTAATGGAACGGAATGAAATGGAAAGATTTAGAGTGGAATATGGTGATGATTTGATTGCAGACCTCAACCAATTAGTTGAAGACAGTCCCAATAAAGATGGCAAAATTGTCTTTACAGGACATCGCGGTTGTGGTAAGTCAACTTTGTTGGCTGAATTTAGCAGGCAAATTCAAAATAAGTATTTTGTAGTTCTATTTTCTATTGCTGACAAAATTGAAATGTCAGCAGTTAACCATATTAATATTCTCTTTGCCATTGCAGTTAATTTAATGGCAGAAGCGGAAGCACGCCAAGTTGATATTCCTCAAAGTACTAAAGAGGCTCTTTATAAATGGTTTGCTACCCGCACCCGCACTGAAGAATTAAATTTGCAGGTAGAGGCTGAGATAGGTTTTGACCTACTCAAATTGATTAGCTCTAAACTAAAAGCTGATGCTAGCGTCCGCGATGAAATTAAACAAGAGTTTGAGCGCAAAATTTCAGATTTGGTGGCTAGAATTAACGAAATTGCCGCTTTGATTCAAGCTGCTACTAAACAAGATGTTTTAGTCATTATTGATGATTTGGATAAACTCGATCTAGGCAGAGTTAATGAAATTTATAAAGATAATATTAAAGCTCTGTGTCAACCGAACTTTCGGATTATCTACACCATCCCGATCGCAGTTCTTCGAGAGACATTTATTAGTACAATAATTGCTACAGAAACTAACGACCAAATTGTAGCCATGCCTGTCCTCAAAATCTTTGATAAAGGTAAAAATCGCTTTCCTAATGCTCAACCGCGTCCGGAAGCAACAAAGATTCTCGGTGAAGTTTTACGCAAGCGTATTGCTAGTGAATTAATAGTACCAGAAACAGCAGAAAAAATCGTCATTTACAGTGGGGGCGTACTCCGAGAGTTAATCCGCATTTCTAAAGAGTGTTGCCGTATTTGTTTGCGGATGATTCGACGAAATCCCAACGCTGAAGTTATCATTGACGACCAAATTCTCGTCCAAGCAATCAATAAAATTCGCAATGACTTTTCCATTCGTTTAGGAAAAACTGATATCGATATCTTGCAAAGTGTTTACGAACAACTTATGCCCAATGATCCCAAACAAGCTGAGTTTTTAGATTTGCTACATGGTTTATATGTTCTAGAATATCGCACTGAAGAAACATGGTACGATGTTCATCCAATTATTATCGAAAGCTTGAAAAGGCAGGGAGCTATTAATGGTAAATGAAGATTTTTTAGATGATGAGGGGGAAAATCAAGATGCATATGATGATTTAATTGTTTCTATTGAAGCTCAAACCCAAGGATTAAATTTACTGATTGCTGTTTGTGACGATCCTAACTTTCGTGATGAGATTCTTGCTAGATATGAAGCCGAACTCGAACCTAATTTTCGTGCATATCGAGTGATGTTAGCGCGTCATGAACCAAGTTTAAAAGCTGCTCTCAACCAACTTGTAGAACAAGAAGAATATCTCCGTCAGCATCAACCAGCAATAATTACTGTCACGGGTGCCGAACAACTTTATTTTCTCAGATTAGGACACGAACAATCCGAACAGGAGAAATTTTTTGGTTATTTACAGTGGACAAGGGAAGGATTGCGTGATTTCCCTTTTGGAATTGTGCTTTGGGTAACTAATCAAATTTTAATTAATTTGAGCAAAAAAGCTCCTGATTTTTGGAGTTGGCGCAACGGTGTATTTCGGTTTGTATCTAAAAAAACCAATGCTATTGCTGGTAAAGAATTAGAACCTATACGCTTTGTTTTTCGAGACACGGAATTAGCCAGCACAGATACTAATGAAAGTAATACTTTTTTCTTGCCTATTCAAGATTTACAAAGGCTGATTGATAATATCGAGCATGAACGAGGAACTAAAGACCCCAGCTTGGCTACTTTATATTCAAGATTGGGTGATATTTATCGCAGCAGATTAGAACGCGGGGAATCTCAAAATTATCAAGAAGAACAAGAACTAGCAATTAAGTATTGGCGGCAAGCAATTGAATTGCAAAATGAATTAGGTTTGCAAATAGACTTAGCTGTTAACTTTAGCAATTTAGCAGGTTTATATCGTGCAACAGGACGTTACAGCGAAGCAGAACCACTATATCAACAAGCTTTGCAATTAAGAAAACGCCTGTTGGGAGAAAATCATCCTGCTTATGCTACTAGCCTGAATAATTTGGCAGGAATTTATAAATCTACGGGACAATATAGCAAAGCAGAACTTCTCTACCAACAAGCTTTGGAATTAAGAAAACGCTTATTGGGAGAAAATCATGCTGATGTTGTCGCTAGTTTGAATAATTTGGCATTATTATATGATGAACAAGGACGTTATGATGAGGCAGAACCTTTGTATCTGCGATCGCTAGAAATTGCTACAAGTTTGCTAGGCGAAAATCATCCTTCTTTTGCTCTGATATTGAATAATTTGGCGCTACTTTATTACCATCAAGGACGCTACAGTGAAGCTGAACCTTTGTCGCAACAAGCCATAGAATTAGACAAGCAATTTTTGGGAGAAGAAAATCCTGATGTGGCGACAGATTTGCACAATTTAGGTTTAATTTACCGCGCTCAAGGACGCTACAATGAGGCGGAATCTCTGTTTTTGCAATCTTTGGAACTGAAGCAGCGTGTATTACAAAAGGCACATCCGCTTTTAGCAGATACTATCTATGCTTTGGGTTATTTGTATAGAGAACAAGGACGCTATAATGAGGCGGAAGTTTTATGTATAAAAGCCTTGGAACTTGATAAGCTTTTGTTGGGAGAAAATCATCCTAATGTTGCGGAAAGTCTCAACAATTTAGCGGAAATTTATCGGGCAACAGGGCGTTTTAGTGAAGCAGAATCTCTTTATTTGGAAGCTTTAGGAATTTGTGAGCGAGTTTGGGGTGTTGAGCATGTTCGTTGTATGGCTGTGCGAGAGAATTTAGAAAAGGTTGGGGTGGAAATGGGGAGAAGTTAATAATTCCATTGATTGAGAATAACGAACTGGTTTTTAAGCATATAGCTCATCGCCTCAAGATTGGAGATCGCTGCAACAATTGACTGATAGCTCATGTTTTTTGATGAGTCCGAGTTTTGATAGACTGCCAAAATACCTGGATGAACTGGCTGAGATTGATGAAGTTGTTCAAAGTCATTACAGTTGCGAGTCAGCACCACTAACCCTTGTTGCCTAGCGTAATTAAATACGGTTGAATCTGGGCAACTTCGTAAACCTGCTTCATTGACAGTGATTACATCATGCCCTGCTGTGCGAAGCAAGTTGACCAGATACTTTGCTTGAGAGTCCTCATCAAGCAGCAGTTGTAGGCTCAAGAGAAATTCCCTTTGTTTCTAAACGATACCGCTCCTCATCTGCCTCTAATTTCAGCAGTTCCTGATTATTTTCGCAATAGTTAATAGCCTCGTGAATAGCTGCCAAGGGTAAGTCCCAGTTTTCTGCTGCTTGTTCGGCAGACATTTTATTGGCAATCATATCTTGCCAAACGGTTGAAACAAGGAGCTTACGCCCTTTAATATAAAGTTGTCGTCGCCAAGGGTGAGGACGTGTGACTAAATATTTCCAATCTTCTGTTTGGCTAGCAGTTTGTAAAGATTGAATCAGCGCACTAATGAGGGCAAGGCGATCGCTCACAGACAATTTGAAAGCTAGTTCTTTGAGTTCTTGTAATGACATAAAGGCTTTTCCTAACAGTGCTTATGTTCATTCTAGACACAAACCTTTTTGCGGCAACTTGGGCATTTTTCAATAGAGACGTTACAATGCGTAAGTCCTATACATCACTCGTTACTATTAGACTTCTTGCAGAAGTCGGGGAAAGGGTAAAGGGAAAGGGGGAAAGGTTTGGTATTTTCCTTTCCCCTTTAACATGAGTCCCTTTACCCACAAGAGTGCAAAAAACACTTTTGCAAGAGGTCTATTGATTTAGCGGCGTTGCTGATTGAAACTATGAATTAGTCTCACGCAAAGGCAAGGCTTACAGCAGTTTGCAACCAAATGAGGTACACAACTAGAGAATTAAATATAAAAATTCTTTTTCTCCCTCCTGCCTCCTGCCCCCTGCCTCCTGCCTCAAAACCAATCAATTTGTACCTCATGCAAATGAAAACTGCTGTAA
>JAVRCH010000017.1:0-19700 GCA_034530795.1 Nostoc sp. DedQUE12a | reverse complement strand
CCATTAAAGCGGTACGTGAGCTGGGTTCAGAACGTCGTGAGACAGTTCGGTCCATATCCGGTGCAGGCGTAAGAGCATTGAGAGGAGTCCTCCTTAGTACGAGAGGACCGGGAGGAACGCACCGCTGGTGTACCAGTTATTGTACCAACAGTAGACGCTGGGTAGCCAAGTGCGGAGCGGATAACCGCTGAAAGCATCTAAGTGGGAAGCCCACCTCAAGATGAGTGCTCTCACTACATAAGTAGGTAAGGTCACGGGAAGAACACCCGTTTATAGGCGGTAGGTGGAAGTGCAGCAATGCATGTAGCCGAGCCGTGCTAACAGACCGAGGGCTTGACCTCTACAATTATCGGCTATCGATTTCGCATTCCTTGCAGCCTTCAGGGTTTTGAACCCTCGAATTTGAAGCTCATTATTCTTTTTTGAATTTTGAATTTTGAATTTTGAATTCTTTCCTGGTGTCTATTGCGCGGTGGAACCACACTGAACCCTTCCCGAACTCAGAGGTGAAACGCTGCTGCGGCAACGATAGTTTAGGGGTTGCCCTACGCTAAAATAGCTCGATGCCAGGTTTATTATCTAACAAAAACCCCCTCGCTCTCATCATAGCCAGGGGGTTTTTGTTTATCCTTTATTTAGGAATCTGATTTTAATTGTCAAAATTGGAATACAGCGATCCCCGACTTATTTGAGAAGTTGGGGATCTTTTTTATTACAAATGATTCAAGACTGTTGATTTCTGCGGAGAACCAATTTTAATCACATATAGCAGGGGCGCGAGGCAGCTATGCTGGAGGTAAAAGTCTTACTATGCCTGCCATTCAAGTTTTTAAAATCTCTTAACCCATGTGACTACCGATATATCTAAAGTATGTTTGTATGTTTCTACTCAGCTTTCATAAATTCCAAATATCCATTGCTGAGTTCTTTCACCGCCAAGTCATAAAATTGTTTACCGTGTTCTGGCGTTGCTAAAGCCGGATTCGATCCCATGCGTCCATCAGGATAATGTACTCGAAAGTCTGCGGCGCTATAAATACTGTGTCCGCTTGCAACTTCTGGTGAAAGGTATGCTTGCTTAATCGCTTCTGGATAAACGTACTGGGTAAGGGCTACTTCGCTTGGAGTTGCATGAGAACCTTCTCGATCGCCATATAATTCTTTAGCTAGTTTATATACTGAACTGCACATAAACCAGTTAGCCACTTGACATTGTACTTGTGGGGCATTGGCAATCTGCAAATCTTCTAAATGAGCGTAAGTTTCGGAAAAAGCGGCTTTGAGGGTGGCGATATTACCACCATGTCCGTTGATAAAGTAGAACTTGGTAAAACCAGCTTTGACGAGACAAGTTACATAGTCTCGCACTACTTGAATTAAAGTACTGGGGCGTAGGCTAATTGTGCCTGGGAAAGCAGTATGGTGCAGTGCCATTCCTACATTAATTGTAGGAGCAACGATCGCTCCAGTTGCATCACCCACACCACGAGCGATCGCTTCTGCACAAATAGCATCAGTACCAATTAATCCCGTTGGCCCGTGTTGTTCTGTGGAACCAATCGGAAAAATAATACCCTTTGATTGCTGTAAATAAGCTTCAACTTCTTGCCAAGTACTTAAATGTAGTAACATTTTTGATGATTTTCCTCTGAGAAGGCATTTTTTCTGATTTAACTTCTACTAACATAATTATGAAGTTTCTTTTGATTTAGTGATGACGTAGACATCGCTATGATTTAGATTTGTGACAATAAACCACAGATCCCCGACTTCTTAAAGAGGGCGGGGATCGCACAGCAGATTTCAAGTTTTTGAAGTAGACAAGCTAAGTTAAGTACCCAAGTATTAAGCCTGTTTTACATCTGAATTCTTAATTCTGACTCCTGAATTCTGATTTCTGAATTCTGCCGTATTTTTCAATAATTAGGATTGAATTATAAAATATTGTTTTTTTGGATCTTCAAGAAAACAAAGGGGATCAATCCCTAACTAGATTAATCAAAGTAATAATGCTTTTTTACGTTACTTTTAATTTCCCAGACGCAAGACATACCAGCAGGAAAAATTACTAAATCGCCTTCACCCATCTGCACTGGCTGTCCATCATCAGGAGTAACAACTACATCACCTTCCAAAAAGTAGCAAGTTTCTTGAGAATCATAAGTCCAAGGGAATTTTGAGACTTCCTTTTTCCAAATTGCCCATTTGGATACACCCAATTGTTCGAGACGTTTTTGACTGGGTTGATGCTCAACTTTAATTTCCATACTGTGTTTTCTCTAGTTTTCTTCAGCAGTAGGATTGAATATCCTCTCCACACTGATCTACTAAATAACACAACGCGCGAAAACGCAAGCTTACAAGTTCGTCATAAAGCGGATTGAGTTTGCACATAGGAGGAATGTGAGCTATTGTGCGGCCAAAAAGCATGATATCACGCTCAAATGGACACTGGGCAGGAATAAGCTTAGCAATAAATTTGGCGAATTTACGATTCTGAATGTCGATTGCATCGAGCCATTGACGTAATGGTTGCAGTAAATCTAATTTACGCTGACCAAATTGTTTTTTAGTACCTGCTAGATTTTTTTCTTGTATGGGGCTAATAAATCCAGGTAGAAAAATCCGCCGATTATTTGTTTCAAGCATAGTTTTTAGCAAGGTTTTCCTTGTTATAGATGAACTATTTACCAATTTGGAATGCTGCTATGTAACTTGTTTAGGCAATTTACATTCTGCTTATAAACTGAAGTTAAATCAGCAGATTGCAATTAATTAACATGCATCTTTGGGGGGAAATCGTTTGATTAATTGTTATTTAAACCCACCAAATGTTCGAGAACTGTCCCGTTAAATACAAAATAACAAAGAAAATATAAAAATTGCATTTCTTTAACTTATTGATTTCTAATCTGAAAGATTGCAATTCTATATACAAAATATAAAAGCTTGGTTATAAAACTGCCTAGTGCCTAGAGGTGGACTTTAGGGAAGAAAAACAGAGTTTCGCTGTTACTCCATATACACTTCGCTAGGATTAGCACCCTAATATCTAAAGATATTAGGGTGCTCAATATTCGGTAATCTGTCCGATATAGCACACAAGATAACCTAGATATTATCTAATAAGTAGCCGCAAATGCTTTGATAAGTTCAAACTAATATTAGAACTGTCATATCACAATAAAGCACACTTGACGAAATTAAAACGGAAATTGCGAATTCGAGTAATGGTAATGGTATTTCAAACCAAAATCGAAAAATTATGTATGGGCTTGAACCCCAGAATTCAGTTAGCAATTATCAACTAATTAAGCATGTCTTTCGCAAGCTCCTTCGTCACGCCACAATTGATATAACCGCGTGGCTGGCATCGTCATATATAAAATATCCCCTGGACTGAGGTTGGTTTCTAGCAAATCCCAGCCGTGCAAGGTTTGGTGATTCGTTTCTACATATAGAGGTACGCAGTCAGTAGACATCGCTACATCTTTCACCCACTTACCGCAAAAAGCGTGTGAAGATGTAATAACTGTAGCAAAAGCTACCCAAAGACTATCTGCGGTGATGCCATTACCAAGGATTCTTCCCCCTAGTGCAGCTGCGGCAAAAGCTGGGGCTGCCAATTCAGCAGGACTGAGTACTGCCTCGAAGTCAAATAGCTGTTGTGCTATGCCAGCAAAATCGGGATCGGCATAATGGACAATCACTGGAATACTTGGTGCCAAGCTTTTGGCTTTGAGGGCAATCTCTAAATTAGTGGCATCGTTACTGGTTACGGCCAGGACTGCGGCGGCGGCATCTATATTGCTGGACTTGAGTATAGTACGGAAGCTGGCATCACCTTGGATTACCGGAATACCTAGCCCTCTGGTGGTGTTGACAAATCTATTATTAGAATCGGTTTCAATCACTACCACTTCATGTCCGTTGGTGTGGAGTTGCTGGACGATTTTGACGCCAATACCGCTTAAGCCACAGACAATGTAGTGATATCGCTGGGGTATTCGTGCTGCATCCCAAAATTGCTTAAAGCGGCTTCCCAGGACAAAATCAGTGAGCATTGCATACCAAATACCAATTACCACTGCGCCAACCAGCATCATGATAACGGTAAATAATTTGATACTGTTGGGAGCATTTTCTACTACTTTGTCATTACCGCCTGCTCCGGTAATCATGCCTACAGAAAAATATAGGGCATCGATTACAGATAATTTCAATTCAGCAGATGTGTAAGTGAGTGTGGCAAGTAGAATCACTGCGAGTAAGACAACAGCACCCACGACTACCGATCGCCCGTGTTGTTGAAACTGCCTGAGATTAGTTATCACTTTCAGCAATTTTCTAATTAGCGATCGCCTCAGAGGACGAGTGCGGGGTTGGGTGCCAACAATCAAGCGATCGCCCACTTTTAACTCTTGTCCTGAGATGACGGCCGATACTAAATCCATTTCCCCTTGTACAGGTAGATAATAAATTAGCATCCGCGATCGGTCTTCCCACAATTCATTCAGCTTTCGACCTTTCCACAAATGATTTTCATCAATGAATTCTTCATGAATCGGCCAAGTTTGTTGAAATAACTTGATTTGCCCGATCGCTTGACTTCCCAGTGCTGCAAAAGTAAATACCGGTGCTGCCAAACCGACAACACTCATACTCAAATGGTCTGGCAAAGTCTGATCTAAGCGCTCACCCAAATTTGTATTATAAAAGCGGTTGATGATGCGAATCTGGGGATTCAGGACTCGCGCTTGCATCATAATTGACAAATTCAGTTCATCTTTAGAGCCAGCAATTACTAAAGTGTGCGCCTGCTCAATTCCTGCTGCTTTTAGGGTAGCCGCTGCTTGCATCTCGCCAACAATTACATCCGGCGCAGTTTCGCCTGGGATGGGTTGGTAATGAATGCCAACAACAAATGCTCCCTGTTGTCTGAGCAAACGAAAGATTTTATATCCAGTACGTCCTAAGCCACAAACAATAATTCGAGGTTTCATGAAACGGCAGCATCTTTTACAGGCGGGGCTGCATTTCTAGTTAATTATCCAAATTATTGCCTGTTTCCCTCAGTTTAACTGTAACTGACAACACGATTACTTGAACTCAAAGAGTTAGCAGTAAAGACGCGATTTAGGAGTAGAGACGCGATTAATCGTGTCTCTACTAGTGTTTATATTTGACTTTGACCCCTGAATAAATTGCTGTTAGATGGCACTTTTGCAAAGTTCTAAAAGTCAATGTGATTTGGATACCTGAAAATTTTAAAACAATTGTCTTATGAAAAAGTTAGTACAATTAACAGATTTTGGTAGTGTTTTATGCCTCTTGATTATGGCAGGAACGTTAGCCATTACAGCACAAGCAAACCCGCAGTCCACACCAGGGCCTATTTCTGCACCTAATGTCACACTGAATGTACAACGTAGCAGCGGTACATGCCCTCAAACAATTGGACTCTGGTGGTTTACTTTACCTTATGAAGGCGGTGCTGAACATACGGTAGTGGCAGATACTAGAGAATTTGCAGATTCAAGTAAGTTAGTTTCATCTAATAATCAATTTGCGGAATTTGTTTCACCTTTACGCAGTGATTATGCATCGTGTGTAGGTAAAACTCGCACCCAGGAATATACTTTCTACAATGTAGAATTTAAGAATAAGAAGGCTTATTTTCGTGTGGATTTGCGAAAAATTAATGCACCAGGACGGTTAATCACCTACAAAACTGTAACGGCTTCCCGCCCGTATGTCAGGTGGGCGATCGCTGACTAACTCCTTGAAGATTTCAGCCCAATTGCTGATTGACAAATACTCTAGTATGACAATCGTCGGAAAAAAATAGCCTACACCTTAAGGCAAGAAGCAATAGGTAATGAATCTTTCCTATTGCCTATTGCCTGCCTCTAGGAATAATTTAAAAAATTAAATAACACTTCTAAAAAATTTCAGGTATTAATTATCAAGAATGCTTCTCTAGATACTCATCACTGGATAACAAGATTTATTAAAATTAACTAATAAAAAGATATTAATAAATTTAGTTCATGACGGCAATCCAGTTCCAGAATTTAACCCATACACAGCAACAAAAAGGCATTCTACCCCACTTGGGGCTGGTTTGTATCACTTTTGACAAACAAGTGCGCTTTCGGACAATGACACGCACGCGCTACTTAAAACTGACTCTTGAGGAACGTGAAACAGCCCTAAGAGAACTCTATCAGCATAATTTACAGCGTTTGCATGACGCTCTATCTTTTTGTCAGAAAAATCAGATTCAACTGTATCGAATGTCTTGTGCTTTATTTCCTCTGTGTGATATGGAAGACGAAATCGGCAGCAATATATTAGAGGAAATGAGCGATGAACTAGCAAAAATTGGAGAACGTGCAAAAGCATTAAACATCAGAATGGTACTGCATCCAGATCAATATGTAGTGCTGAGTTCTGATTCCCCAGAAGTGGTAAAAACAAGTATAAAAATTCTCGAACGACATGCCCGCAACCTTGACTTATTAGGCTTACCCCAATCGCCTTGGTCATTGATGAATATTCATGGTGGGAAATCTCAACGCACCGAACAACTTGTAAAAGTAATCTCAGAATTATCGCCAGGAATTAAAAATCGATTGACTTTAGAAAATGATGAATATGCCTATAGTGCTAGTGAAATTTTAGCAGTGTGTCAGCAAGCAGAAATACCAATGGTATTCGATGCTCATCATCATATTTGCCATGAGAATTTAGACAGCTACGACCATCCAAGTGTGGCATCTATGTTATACGCAGCACGAGAAACTTGGGCAAATCGAGATTGGCAATTAGTCCATATTTCCAATGGCGAACAAGCTTTTAATGACAGAAAGCACAGCGATTTAATTACCGCTATGCCCAGGGTTTACTATGAAGTACCTTGGATAGAAGTCGAAGCTAAACAAAAAGAAGTAGCGATCGCTCATTTGCGTTCTTGGTGGCTGATGGAGTCAGGAGTCAGAATTGGGAATTGAGAATTTAGATGCAATCAGTTCCGAGTAGGACTCAATAGTGTATGTTAACTACTGAATGAAAAATTTAGCGTGCTGTTTCACTATTTGCTCAACAGCCAATCTAACTCCTGACTCCTGTTAGCGCAGCGGGGCGTAGCCCATTCTGACTTCTGAATTCCTTCTTGATAAAATATGGCGATCGCAATCGATTTTGGTACTAGCAACACAGTCATTGCTCGTTGGAACCCTGTAACCCAGCAGCCAGAAACCCTGAATTTACCTGGTTTATCAATTAAACAAAGTCTCAATCCGGCACTGATTCCCAGCTTGGTTTATGTTGAAGACGCAACACAAAATAAAATCTTAGTCGGCCAACAAGTACGCGATCGCGGTCTTGACCTCAAGGGCGAAACTAGATTTTTCCGCAGCTTCAAGCGTGCTATCGGCGCAAATATTCAAGGTTTCTTACCCGAAATAGATGGACAAATAGTTACCTTTGAGCAAGTAGGACAATGGTTTCTCACCCAAGTAATTGAGGAACTAGCACCCCTGGAAGGCGGTTTAGATTCTCTAGTGTTAACGGTACCCGTAGATAGTTTTGAAGCCTACCGTCATTGGCTAGGAAAAGTTTGCCAATCCCTAAAAGTCGAACAAGTGCGGATGCTGGATGAACCAACAGCCGCCGCCTTGGGTTATGGCTTGGCAGATCGAGAAATTCTCTTGGTAATTGACTTTGGTGGCGGTACTTTGGATTTGTCCCTTGTCAGGTTGGATCGAAGCGTCCAAGCAACTACAAAACCTGTGGGATTTCTTTTGAAATGGGGTAATAAATCCTTAGCTGAAGATTCAAAACAAAAAGTCAAAACAGCCCGTGTCTTGGCGAAAGCAGGGCAGAATTTGGGCGGTACTGATATTGATAATTGGTTATTAGATTACTTTGCCAAAACTCAAGGTCTGGCGGTAAGTCCTTTGACAACAAGATTGGCAGAACGGGTAAAAATTCAGCTATCAACTCAAACTCAAGCCAGCGAAGTTTATTTTGATGATGAAACATTTGAAAGTTATGAACTGGAATTGAACCGCGACACTTTTGAAAATGTCCTCAAAGAACACGCATTTTTTGAGTTATTAGACGAATCGATGACAACATTGTTGCAACAAGCAAGACGCCAAGGAATAGAAATTGCAGATATTAATGCAGTTTTATTAGTTGGTGGAACTGTACAATTGCCAGCAGTGCAGACATGGATTAAACAGTATTTTGAGCCAGAAAAAATCCGTTGCGAACGTCCCTTTGAAGCGATCGCCCAAGGTGCATTACAAATCGCCCAAGGCATTGAAATCAAAGACTTTCTCTACCATAGCTATGGCATTCGCTACTGGGATCGCCGCAATCAACGCCACCATTGGCATCCGATAATTAAAGCTGGACAGCCATATCCCATGAGTCAACCAGTGGAATTAGTGTTAGGCGCTTCTGTAGAAAATCAGCCAAGCATTGAATTAATTATGGGAGAATTGGGAGCAGATACAGGTAATACGGAAGTTTATTTTGATGGCGATCGCTTGATTACTCGTCGTACTGAAAGTAGTGAAACTACTGTCAAACCCCTCAACGACAGAGAAGGTGCCAGAACAATTGCCCAACTCACACCAAGCGGATATCCTGGGAGCGATCGCATTAAAATCTTCTTTCAAGTTGATGAACAACGCTTTTTGCGAATTACCGTTGAGGACTTATTAACGAATGATACACTTTTAGAAAATCAACTCGTGGCACAGTTGAGTTAGGGAATTATCAAGAAATCAATGGTCTTTTTCTTCTGTTGTGCGCCTCCTTAAAAAACCTTTTTGACTTTTAGTGTGGGGTTGTATACTCAGGGTAAGCACTCAGCAAACGCCTCACGCTCTAAGTTCCCCTATACTACCAATACGGTTCGGTTAAAGGGGAAAGGGAAAAGGGAAAAGGGTAATTTCAAGCCTTTTCCCTTTTCCCCTTACCCTTTTCCCAGCCCACATCAGAGATGAAAAATGCTTATCCGAACCGTATTGCCTATACTACTGCCAAAATAACCTGTTCCTGCTCATCAACAGAAACAATAATTTCCATACTATTTAAGATGAGAAAAGTTTCATTGAAGCGTGACCAGTGCGCTATGTCCATCAATAAACCGATGATTCATAATGATTGAAAAGTCTAAAGCAACGGCTTTATCAATAACGGAGAAGGGGAGATTCGAACTCCCGGAACCTTTCGGTTCATCCGATTTCAAGTCGGACGCAATCGACCACTCTGCCACCTCTCCAATAAACTGTCGAGCTACTGGCTAGCCACATTTGTCGGTTAGCACCAAAGCTGACAGATAATACTATATCCTATCATCTACGCAGGTTGCACTACTAAATGCGAATGTCTACGACACACTACGCGAACGCTCGTAGAAAATTTCCTCTGACACCACCTGAAAGTCATTCCCCACCCAAACTAAGGAAGCTTGCTCAACCACACCCGCCTCTAAAGAAACCAAGGAAAAATTACGCAGCTTCTCGCCATCATTTTCCACTATCCTGGGCACAGTAGCCGCATTCAAGTAAATTGTTCCCTCTGGACTTCTAAAAACGGGCTTTCGCAGTTCTTTCTTTGTGTGCCGCAAAGTTCGGTGCATATGACCAAATGTCACCAGGGGAATGGTTTTACCAGCAGTAACAGCCTGAGAAATTGCCTCAGCAAAATCTGGATCGCCAAAGTCGCCACCAATAGGATGCCAGTCTTTGCCGCAGGGATCTTCTGGCCGATCGCCCAACCCACTAGGCCCGTTATGACCCAGAAAAATAATCGTCTGGTAAGCAGCGCTTTTAACCGCTTTGACGATGCGATCGGCAGATTCTTCCAAATCTGTGATACCGTAACGTTCGCGACAGATATCCGCAAATTTCCATTCCGGGCCACCCCAAGTAAAGGGACGACCCCCCACTACAGTTAATTCCCAAGCTGGAAAATCCAATTTTCCGTAACTGACATGGGCAGGGCCTAATAAATCGAGTTGTTCCTGTACCCAGTCTTCCTTGGAGCGATCGTAGGGACACTTTTTGCGTCCCCATTCTGTAGCTGTGAACCAAGCATCGTGGTTGCCCATAACTGCTGCTTTGGGGATATCGAGGGAAGCGATCGCTTTTACCACTTCCACTGACTCGTTACCAAAATCCCCGACAAACAGCACTAAATCAACACCCAAATGCTTGAGTGCAATGCCATCTTCTACTTCCCATTGGTCGTGAACATCTCCAACTACAGCAATTTTGAGGGTTATCGAATGAGTTTTCTGACTGGTCATGCCACTTTCCTTGCCGTCTATCTCCAGCATAGGAAACTCAGCCGGATTTGGACATTATCTCTAGAAAATCAACTACCCACTATTTTTGGTAAAAACTACTATAATTAATTCAACAAGACTACAAATTGCAACTAAGAGCAACCCATAACTGTGTTTACGACTGCACTAGCTCAACGAGAAAAAACCCAACCGGGCGAACTACCATTAGATTTGTTTGGCGCCATTGAGAATCTCAAAAAAGAACTTAACGCGGTGATTCTGGCGCACTACTATCAAGAGCCAGATATTCAGGATATTGCAGACTTTATTGGCGATTCATTACAGCTGGCGAAAGCAGCCCAAAAGACCAGTGCAGATGTAATTGTCTTTGCTGGTGTTCACTTCATGGCAGAAACGGCAAAGATACTTAATCCAGATAAATTGGTACTTTTACCAGATTTGAATGCTGGTTGCTCTTTAGCAGATAGTTGTCCGCCAAAGGAATTTGCAGCTTTTAAAGCAGCGCATCCAAATCATTTAGTGGTGTCTTACATCAACTGCTCTGCTGAAATCAAGGCAATGAGCGATATTATTTGTACTAGTTCCAATGCTGTCAAAATCGTACAGCAAATACCTAAAGACCAGCCGATTATTTTTGCCCCCGATCGCAATTTAGGGCGCTACGTCATGGAACAAACTGGACGAGACTTGGTGCTGTGGCAAGGTAGCTGTATTGTCCATGAAACCTTTTCCGAAAAGAAAATAGTCGAGTTAAAAATTGCCCATCCACAAGCAGAGGCGATCGCCCACCCAGAATGTGAAACTAGTGTATTGCGCCACGCCAGCTTTATCGGTTCCACAGCAGCTTTACTCAAACATTGTCAAAACAGTTCCTCCCAGGAATTTATTGTGGCAACGGAGCCGGGAATCATTCACCAAATGCAAAAACTAGCTCCCGAAAAGCGCTTCATCCCCGCGCCGCCGATGAATAACTGCGCTTGTAACGAATGTCCGTTTATGCGGTTAAACACCCTAGAAAAGCTCTACTGGGCAATGAAAAATCGCACTCCCGAAATTACCATGTCCGAAGATATCCGCCTTGCTGCACTGCGACCAATGCAACGAATGTTGGAGATGAGTGTCTAGTTAGAACAAGTTTCTACAATTGCTAGAGACGTGGTTTTATTGCGTCTCTACCAAAAATTTCTTTTTTCTAACCACTTGAAAATTCTAAAACCTAGTGCTATGATGTTAAATCGTGAGACAAATGGGTCGGTGTCCGAGTGGTTAATGGAGACGGACTGTAAATCCGTTGGCTAGCGCCTACGCTGGTTCAAATCCAGCCCGGCCCACCTCTCACGAATTCATAAGCTATAATAGCTAGGTAAAAGTAAAAATCCTTAGGATTGTAGCTAAGAAAAAAATTTATCTTTCGCCCGTGTGGCTCAGTGGTAGAGCACACCCTTGGTAAGGGTGAGGTCACGAGTTCAATCCTCGTCACGGGCTTTTTAAAGCATTGAAAAATCAGCAATATTATGTAAGCTGCATAAGATAGGCGATATTTAGTTCATACCTTGGGTTAATTTTAGCCCTGTTCTTGTTGTTGCTCTTCTATGGTTTTGTGACAAACTGTACAAGAGTTACCATACATTGGGTCAAAATCAACACTATTCAATATGTCTTCACTATCATAGTCTGCCAGACAATCATACAAATTTGGATAGTGGGATATTGCTCACTTGCTGAATCAGACGACATATCTCCAATAAGGACACAAGTTATCATTTTTAATCCTCCTGAAAATTAATTAAGCCGATTTTAGCAATTCATTTGCAGCTTCATAAAATCTGAATATCTATCTAAAAGATAAATCTTTTTGTTTTGAATTAGCAGCCGATGTTTAATAGAAAACTCTACAAGTGAAAGCGTAAGAGTCTATGCTAATTGCATCAAACAAAGGAATTCAATGAACGCAGACGAGCTAAAACTATATAGTGCGTAGATACATTAAGATATATTTAATACTTGAAATTAACAAATTTTCAGAGGATAAACTCACAAGTCTGTCGTCCTGATTTGGGATGAGTTGGAGGTTCAATGATTCTTAACCTTTGATTGGATCAAAGATAGATCCAGAGATTCGTCTAATTCGATACAATTTATAGGCAACAGAGAGCCAAGGAGAACAAGGTGGTGTTATTAAAAGGCTTTGAGATTGAGATGTATACTGGCACGCCTCAAGGTGAAATCGTTGGTCTCTCCGACAAAATTGTTGCAGCTTTGGATGGATTTGTTCGGGAGCCAGATAGCCGCAACGTGGAATATACAACCCAGCCATCGGCTAGTTACGAGAATTTATTGTGTGCCCTACTCCATCCCAGACGGACGTTGCGAAACTACCTCAATCGTTTAGGCAATTACACCCTCATACCGGGAAGTACTCTGTCTTTGGGTGGGAGCGATCGCTTTATGCGTTCCGATCCAGCCAACCCCTATCATGACTACATCGAGCAAACCTACGGCACAAAGGTAGTCACCGCTAGCGTACATATCAATATCGGCATTAGCGACCCAGAAATATTAATGCGGGCGTGTCGGGTGATTCGTTTAGAAGCACCTTTATTTTTAGCCCTGAGTGCCTCATCTCCATTTTTGGATGGCAAAGCTACAGGCTATCACTCCACCCGTTGGGGTGTGTTCCCGCAAACTCCTAAACATGTGCCATTATTTGCCAGCCATGCCCATCATATCCAGTGGGTGGAAAATCAACTCGCTGCTGGAACAATGCAAAATGTGAGGCATTTATGGGCATCAGTGCGACCAAATGGCGATCGCCGTCCCTACGATCTAAATCGGCTAGAACTGCGAATTTGCGATTTAGTTACAGATCCCATTGCCTTACTAGCGATTACTGCTTTATTAGAAGCACGTTTGTTACAAATAATCGAAAATCCTACCATCGACCCATTAACCCAAAGTTCATTTTCTCCTGAAGAACTCGTCACTCTGACTGCTGACAATGAAGCTGCCGCTGCTGCCACTAGTCTTGATGCTCAGCTAACCCATTGGCAAGATGGCAGAAGCATCACAGCTAGAGATTGGATTGCCCAAATTTACAAAGATGTTTGGGCGATCGCCAAACAACAAGGCTTTAGCTGTTTCCTTTCACCTTTGCATAAAATTCTCCGCGAAGGCAATGAAGCTCAACAGTGGTTGCAGCTACACGGAGTTGGTTTTGACAGCCACTGCGTTATTACCCAGGCTATTACTACCACCCAGGAACGAGAAATCGAACTCGAAGACAAATTGTGTTCCTCTCTGCTGGCGTAGGCGAAGACTGTAGGGATTGGGTATTAGGGACTCGGAAGATGAAAAGACAAAGAGAGAAGTTGGAGCTTAGGCTTCCAACCTAGACGTTTTGCTGTGAAGCAGGGCGGTGAGGTAGCCCCCATCTTGGGGGTTTTCTACATGAGGGACTGCTGAAATCGAAGGGCTTGCCCAACCATCTAAAGTTTTCCTAAACGAGACGCTGCGCCTAGCAAGATCTCGAAGGGTATGAAGACAAGGACAATAACTCCTAACTCTTGGAAAGACTTGGGTTAATCGCGTTTCTGCTCCTAACTCAACAGTTAACACTTCTAATCCCCGATGCCCAATCAACAGTTGCCTTCAAACGAATGATAGATTTTTGTGCAGACAGTACTCGCTAGAAAAAAGACAAACAACCGTTTAACTTTACATAAAATTTAAGATTTACTGATTCCAGGGAAATACGCTCTCAGGTACTATTCTGAGAGGGTTTGCGGTTCGTTTTAAAAATCTAATCGATGGGGAACGCTTGATTATTATTAACAAAACCTATGAATAACCTCTGCCTTCTGGTAGATTTTACATTGACAATAGATTATTTTATACAATACGTAAATTATACGGACAATGCCTCAGGTAGTTTTAGTTAACCCCCAAATTCCTCCTAATACAGGTAATATTGCACGTACTTGTGCGGCTACGGGTACGGAGTTACATTTAGTGGGGCCTTTGGGATTTGAAATTAGCGATCGCTACCTCAAAAGAGCTGGCTTGGATTACTGGCCTTATGTGAAGCTGCACTATCACGAATCGTTAGAAGCCTTCAAAAAAGTACACCAGGAGCGTGGAGGCAGATGGTTAGGTTATAGTGTCGCTGGAAATATTAATTATGTAAGTTTTCAATTTCAAGCTGATGATTGGTTGCTATTTGGCAGTGAAACCACTGGTTTGCCACCAGAAGTTTTGTCATATTGTAATGCTACTCTGTATATTCCGATGAGTCAGCCTGGAGTTCGGAGCTTAAATCTGTCAGTAAGTGTCGCTATCGGTTTGTTTGAAAGCCGCCGTCAATTAGGCTATTTACAATAGTTGTTTAGCTAATTTATTATTAAGTATATGTACTTAACTATTTTCCGAGAACCAATGAGATGAGTGATTTTTAGCAGCAGTTATTTTGCTGTTAGGGCTGAATTAATGTCAAAAAATACACCAAAAATTGTATTTTTGAATAAAATGTAGTGGAAGATACTTACAAGAGGGGTAGGCTTATTATAAGAAATTTGTATATAAAATTCGGGATAATGCCAAATTTGAATGATAGATTTTGATGAATTTGCGGCATCCCATATTGGGGAACAAATGCCCTATAACTAAGTCATGTAGCGCATTTGAGCTATTTTGACTGGAATGTCCCCAAAATTACTCCCTAAAATTAGCCAATTGTTAATACGGTTGTTTTTTAGGGAATAATCAACGTAAAGTCTCGTGTTGGGAAGACGGATTGTGTAGAAATATCTTGAAAATATCTACAGCAGGGGGCATCACTTTTCCAGAGGTCGCAGCAATTTAATTTTCGGCAGCGACTATGGACTTGACAAAACTAACTATTTGCCAAGTCCCCGCGATTGACGCAAGACAGCCGCGGAGAACCGGAAAAAAGAAAACGTCCTAAATGGTGTGAGGAGTGGTTCGGACAAGCAAACACAGCAATTTTTAAGTTTTGCTAACACATGTGAACTTGTCTAAATCAGAGAAGCAGGTTAATCTTGCGTAAGCATCTCTGGTGAATGTGATCTCGATCAACCTTTCGTTGCGATCTAGATCGTTGACTAGATATCCATCCGAAAAATCGAGGTCAGTTAAGCGCTAGTGATCATAGGAGGTCGTCTTTGAAACGAGCATTGAAAAAGAGAGTGAAAGCTGTGTTGAAAAATAGCCCCAGCAGCGATGATGCCCCGGTAGAACAGCTAAATTTAATTAATCCAAAAGTTAACCGCCGGGTGCGGACAAAAGCCGCCATGATTGGCTTGGCAATCTCTATGGGAGCAACCAGTTTTTTGGTGACTCGACAAAGCGATCAAGCCCAAGCAGCAGTACCTGTAGGCAGCCAAAAGGCAACCTCAACCATTCCTGCTGTTCGTGATACTGAGGTGAAATTCGCCTCCACCAAGCTGGAATCCCAAGCAATCTCATTACCGAGCGTGCCGGAAAATCCTGTTGTGGTGGAACCAACAGCAGTCTCACAGTTGCCTGGGCTTGAAGCTAAATGGCAAGTTGCGTCCAGTGGAACGTCTTTGCAAGTTCCTGCATCAGAAACCTTTTCCCAAGCAACACCAGTTGATAAAAATCTCACTGGCTCAAAATCCCAACTGCCACAGGCGTCGAACAATAGCTTAGCTGAGACTAGCTTTCCAACAGTCAACAAGCTATCGAACCCCATTGCTGAAGATGTTGTCGGCACTACAAATGTATTGCAACTCGTACCACAAACAGTGGCAACATCTGGGACAGCCAACAGTGAAATAAATGCACAACTTAAGGCACAACAAGAGTTTGCGCTAAATCGCTTACAAGAAAAATCAAACCGTTTAAGAAAGAGTCTGGCACAATTTCGGTCAGGGGAGACCGAAAATTTATCACAAACTGGTATCGGGAATACTGTAGTTGAAAAAACTGTGTTAGCGCAGTCAGAGACTTCTGGTAATGCTAGCCAAGCCAAGCTGATATCGAGGTTAAAACAGAAGACACAAGAGGAAATTGCATCAACTACACCAACAACCTTGATTGCGTCCTCGACTAGAACAGCCTACGAAGTTAAGCCTGGAGACACCTTAGCGGCGATCGCCAGCAGATACAATACATCTGTATCAGAACTAGTTAAGGCAAATAACCTCAATAATCCCAATCAACTGCAAATCAGTCAAAAACTGATTATTCCAACTGCTCAAGTTGAGGTAGCTTTAGCGACTAAGCCCAGCTTTGTAGAGCCGACTAATACTCCCAAAGTTACTTCCCCTGTGACCATTGGTAGCGCCAACTCATATCTACCTAGTTCACCATCGCCAATTATTGCTGACAACAGTAGCGTTGCCGTCCCTACACCGGTAACTGCGAACAACCAAATTCAGACAAATACTGCGATCGACTTGCAAACAGCTCCCATCGCTCCTAGAGCTTACGGCGTAGGTGGTGAAACCCCACTACCAAGAGCTTTTGTTGAAATCCAGCAACCTGAAAAACCAGCAAATAGGGTAGCAAGGGGTAACAATAACAATAACGACCGTTTACGGGGTTTACAAGCAGAAATTCAAAGGTTACAGCAGAAATATCGCGCTCAACAGTCTGGGAATTTAGCAGTGCCAACGGCAGCCACTGAAAGCACCACTGCTGCGACATTCACTCCTGTTTCTACCCCCAGTAATTTCCCTGTACCTACCTCTGTGTCTCGGCCGAATAACGTAGCAATACCAATTGCGGTTCCGACACCTACCAGAGCTAACTACGCTCAACCAATTAAGCCTCAATTCCGTGCCACCATACCCGCTAACGAGCCAATAAATCCAGAGTTCTTACCAAGTCTAGGATCTGCTGGTCAGTGGACTCCTCCTCGCAATCCATCTGCTACCAGAGTTGCAACGCCTCCTAGACGAGTAAACGCCTCGGATTCCTTAGGTAAGTTGCGCGGAACCACAGTTACTCCACAGGCGATACCGCCTTTGGCAGCAGTGGATCAATATTTACCCAGAGTGATTGACGAAACAACACCCCCTCCATCTAGTTCATCCGTAGCTTACCAATGGCCAGCAAAGGGCACTCTCACCTCTGGCTATGGCTGGCGTTGGGGAAGAATGCACAAAGGAATTGATATTGCTAATTCTACCGGCACACCCGTTTTCTCCTCTGCTGAAGGGGTCGTAGCCAAAGCTGGCTGGAACAATGGCGGTTACGGTAACCTCGTTGAAATCCGCCATCCTGATGGCAGCACGACTCGCTACGCTCACAACAGCAAGATTCTGGTGCAAGCTGGTCAGCAGGTGAGTCAAGGAGAGACAATTGCTTTAATGGGCAGTACTGGTCACAGCACAGGGCCACACACCCACTTTGAAATTCATGCAGCAGGCAAGGGTGCTGTTAACCCAATAGCTATGTTACCAACAGCACGTCTGTAATTCTTGGCTATCTGTAACTAAATCATTTACCTTGTTAATTGAGGGAGTTTATCTCCCTCTTTTGCTTTTTATCAAAGAAAAGCAGAGGGCAGAAGGCAGAAGGCTTTTATGGATTTATCCCTTCTCTTATTGCCCGATAGCACAGCTCTGTTCTAGGCAGGAGCTAATTCGCGGGCTTTCAACATCTTGTAGGCGTTGAACTCTGCACACCAGTTGTATGATACCTTCCACTAAAAGGTAAGATTCGTCACTAGAGTTATAATAGTGATATTGGTCACAACATAAGTGTGATCAATATCACTAATTAGCAATGATTTAGGTTGTAATATTTGTATCATCGCCTGTAAGGTAAAAAGCTAGCTCATAAATTGATACTAGCCTTAAGAAGTCGTTATCCCTCAATTAGCCGATCGAGAAGTTAAGACTATGTTTGAGTAGTGATGACTATTACCTGTTAAGCCCTGAATTATGTCCGTAAGTCAATTTGATGGCTTGATTATAGACAAGTTTATTTGAGTGCTGTCAAGTATTAGCAAATTGTTGCGTGAAAAGATATAAGCTTATTTTCACAGCAGCAGAAATTGTTAATTAGAGTTACACCACCTCTAATTTATTGATTTCAGTAACTATTCAGTTTATGAAAGTAAAAGCTTAGTATTAGCCTTAAAAAGAATTTCTAAATATTTATATTTACTAGAAATTGGCTATTAATAAAGATTATTTATAATGCTAAAAAACATTAAAAAAAAATTTCCATTGCAATATAACATTTGTTATGAAAACTATATAGGCTTAACTAAAAACCCTCGCTGGCTGTTAATGCGTAAAGTTAGCAGATTCCCTTTAGGAAGGCTTGTAAGAGATTTTTTGCCTCATAAAAAGGAATATTTTTCTCAAGGATTCGTCAATAAAAGCTCTACTCTATTTCCAGGTATTGATATTGATTTGGTAGTTAATAAGCTGAAGGAAAATGGATTTTATTTGGGTCTTAAGCTTCCAAAAGAAATAGTAACTCAAATCGCTGATTTTGCTCATTCTCATGCTTGTTATGGTGATTATAAACCTCATTTAGGTTTCTTTTATAATCAGAAGGGAACAGCGGAAAAGCATTATGGTCAAATATTTAAACTAGCTGGCTATTTTAATACAGCTTTGCTTTGTCCAGCTATTAAAAAGTTGCAAAACGATCCTATACTATTGGCAATAGCTGGTAAGTATTTAGAATGTAACCCAGTACATTTATCTAATCAATTATGGTGGAGCTTTGCTGGGGAAACAACAACATTTGAAAAGATGAAAACATTTCAAATGTTTCACTACGATCTTGATGATTATCGTTTTTTAAAATTTTTCTTTTATTTAACGGATGTTGATGCATTAGGTGGCCCCCACGTTTGTGTTAGAGGCAGTCACAAGAAGAAAAAACTTTCACATTTATTGTTACCTAAATGTGAAACTGATGAAGATATTATTAGCTATTATCAACAAAAATCATTAGTGACTATTTACGGCAAAGCAGGGTTTGGTTTTGCTGAAGATACTTTTTGTTTCCACAAAGGCACTACTCCCATTGCTCAAGACCGCCTGATGTTACAAGTAGAGTTTGGTACAATTGATTACAATATGCAGCATGATATAAGAGACCCATTAATTTTACAAACTATAATTAATTCCCAACAATAATTTCTTATACTAATTTTATGAGGTAGCGCTTTATTGTGAGTTTCGAGATGAGCAAGTGCCATCGCAAAGGACACAAAGAAAGAGAATGCTCGGTAAATTAGTAACTATTAGATTTCTTGCAGAAGTCGGGGAAAGGGGAAAGGGAAAGGGGGAAAGGTTTGGTATTTTCCTTTCCCCTTTAACATGAGTCCCTTTTCCCACAAGAATGCAAAAAACACTTTTGCAAGAGGTCT
>JAVRCH010000016.1:0-108701 GCA_034530795.1 Nostoc sp. DedQUE12a | reverse complement strand
TGTCCGGTTAATTAGTTATGATTCCCACGGTGATTGCACCCCACCCCTTAATCCCCTCCCCGCAGGCGGGGAGGGGAGACAAAGCGCAGCTTTGGCTCTTTGGGGTTCTTGCTGTTTAACAAGCAATCAAGCTGACATGATATAACGATAAAAAGGGTGAGAATTCTATTTCCTAATCTCCCAGAGAACAGGAGCGATCCACTCCAGTTTCCTCTTCTCATCGATAAAATGTATTTAATATAGCCATAAACACGCTTCCATGATTCCTATCGTTATTGAACAATCGGGTCGAGGTGAACGCGCCTTTGACATCTACTCACGGCTGTTGCGTGAGCGCATCATATTTTTGGGACAACAAGTTGACAACAATCTGGCAAACTTGATTGTCGCCCAACTGCTGTATTTGGATGCTGAAGACCCGGAGAAAGACATTTATATGTATATCAATTCTCCCGGTGGTTCGGTGACGGCTGGTATGGGTATTTTTGATACTATGAAACAAATTCGCCCTGATGTCTGTACCATTTGTACCGGATTGGCAGCGAGTATGGGCGCTTTTCTCCTCAGCGCTGGTGCCAAGGGTAAGCGGATGAGTCTACCTCATTCTCGAATTATGATTCATCAACCTCTAGGCGGCGCTCAAGGGCAGGCGACTGAGATTGAAATTCAGGCACGGGAAATTCTCTACCACAAACGGCGGCTGAACGAGTATTTAGCCGAACATACAGGTCAACCAATCGAGCGTATTGCTGAAGATACCGAACGTGACTTTTTTATGTCACCAGAAGAAGCTAAAGATTATGGCTTGATTGACCAAGTAATTGACCGCCACGCAGCTGGTAGTCGTCCGGTAGCCCTAGTTTAAAGTACTGAGTGCTGAGCAGAATTTCAACTCAGCACTCATAACTATCCTAAAATCGAGCTAATAGGCATCTGATGAAAATCAATAGACCTCTTGCAAAAGTGTTTTTTGCACTCTTGTGGGAAAAGGGACTCATGTTAAAGGGGAAAGGAAAAGACCAAACCTTTCCCCCTTTCCCTTTCCCCTTTCCCCGACTTCTGCAAGAAGTCTAATGTAGAGACGTAGCATTGCTACGTCTCTACAAGAGTTTTGGGTAACGCAGAATTAATATCTAACGGGTCTTCTGGCTGAGATTGGAAGTATTCGAGGAAGTTTAGTAATTCTACTTCAGTCAATAAACTACGCGATCGCTTCCCATAAGTTTTAATTAGATATTCCCGTCCCTGGTCTGTTGTCCAGCCTATTCGCTGCATCTGAGAATCTATCCGAGCAATTACTTCAGAGAAATCAAAAGCTTCCATAGCTTCATTCAGTATTTCAATAGCCTGTGTCTTTTGCCATTAGTCCTTACAAATGACAAGTGACTATTAACTCACTAAAATCCCGCTAGCGGGTCTGGCTGAGATTGGAGATATTGGAGAAATCCGTGCAATTCTTCTTCAGTCAGCAAAGTCCGCCCCCGCTTCCCGTAAGTTTTAATCAAATGCTCTCGTCCTTGTTCTGGTGTCCAGCCTAAGCGCTGAAGTTCGACATCTGTTTTGGCAATTACATCAGATAAATCTACAGGTTCAGCTTTTTTCTTTCTCTTAGTTGTACTTATTTGCGGAACAGCATCCTCTTGAGGACTATAATTTCGGGGTGTAAATGGTGTGACATTACTGGCAGAAATTCCTGGAAAGGCTGGATTTCCTATCTGTTTACCAGATTCCATTTCCAAATTTTCGGCTGGGGGATCAAATTCTAGTTGTCGGTTAGCAGTCAAAGCAAACTCTCGACCTAAATCTTGGCTATAGGTATCGTTTGTGTTTGGAGTGTCAGGTGTCAGTTCTATTCTGCTGCTAGCCGTTGGCAGATCTAAATTCTCGTTTTTTACTGGTTCTAGTTTGATATTCCTTTGTTTAGAGGATGGTGTGGATATTTCTTTTTCGCTAACAGCTGACCACTGAGGATCAACAAAATCTTCATTTTTTGCAGAAGAATGAGTAGACTCACTCAATCCTCCTTTAGCGTTCAACGAAGGATTTGGTTGTGTTTGAGAAATTGATTCCTGTGGTGCATTACCAATTCCCAAAACCGTCAACGCCCTGGTTCTGGCTTGGTCTTCTGCTGCTTCTATTGTTTCTGCTGCTGCCATACCCGTAGCACGGGTTACACCTTCAATTTGTACGCTTGCCCGGACAATATATTTTCCTTGAAAAATTTGGACTAATTCAGAAATCAGGCTGCCGTTGGGATACAAGCTCTGGAATTGAGCCAACATAGTACTGTTACCAATCTAAGGGGAGTGGGGAGACAAAGGGACAAAGGGACAAGAGGACAAGGGGCAAGGGGCAAAGGGGAAAGGGAATAAACCCTACATACATACCTTTTACCTTTCATAATGCATCTTCTATCTTTACCCTTTACCCTTTACCCTTTTCCCTACCCGAAGGGTTTTGCCCAATGCCCTAAAGTAATATTCTTGCTTTGCCCCGTGTCCCAATTGTAGCAGTAGCTCTTTTTTGAGGAAATTTTTGGCTAGTGTCAACTTACCTGGGTAGTTTTATCTGTAATGCTATACTATTTACCCAACTTAATGTCTATAACTATTTTCTGGAAGTGCGCTCTAAATCTACAATAATGTAGATAAGGTTCGCCCTCACTGCTTATTAAGCTGCTCGCCTAATTGTTACCGATTCTACGTGTGGAAAAATTGGGTTTACCAGCAGTTCCTCCTAGTTAAAAATCAGAGTCTAATGGCGTAAAATTACCTTCAATCTAGACAATCAAACACCTGTAGTTTCCACGCCGCTTGACGGCAGTTGCTCATGGGGGAAACCACGCCAGTTGCTCATCGGGAAAACCACGCCACTTGCTCATGGGGGAAACCCCCAAGACCGCACCGGCTCCCCAAGACCGCACTGGCTCCTCCACTTGCGGAGCCACCCCGTTGGACGGGTTCCCCGGCTTGAAGGGAGTGGCGTGAGACCCCAAGACCGCAGTGGCTCCCCTGCATAGCGCATTGGGCAGTATGGATTCTCCAAACCCAGCTTCTCAAAAACCGTCGCGTAACTACCTAGCGGGGCTAAATCTCTATCAGGCGTACTTTCTAAGTTTAGTTAGATGAAGGAATTTAAACCAAGCAAACTCTGAGAGCATCGTGCAGTGAGAAGTCCAAAAGACGCTCAGAGTTGTTCGTTGGTCGGCTTCTTCGGCTCAACACAACTTCAGGAGCAGTTTCCCGCAAGGGTAGGTTGGCTTCCTTTCCTTGGAAATTAGGAAGCCTTGCCTCAGGGCAATTCGTTTCCAGCTTGTTTCTGTAAGCCTTCAAAACCCTTTAAGCTCTTAATCAAGGTAAAGGTGAAAGGGAAAACACAAGAAGGGAAAGGTTTAAAGGAAAAGGGGAAAGGTCTTAAGACTGGTCTTTTTCCCCTTTCTCCTTTACCCTTTGTCAATCGGCAGCGGTGACTTTTCGCCTTCTTTGGTGAGGGCATACAGGAAAGAACCAGATTAAAAAAATGATGTTTTGACCAAAGGTCGGTTCACTGCATGGAATTTTCAATCGCTACACTCCTTGCCAATTTCACCGATGATAAATTGGTGGCTCGTAAAGTTTTGGAAAAGAAACTTGGTTGTGAAGATGAAAAAAGCTTACAAAAACTTCACATAGCCTTAGATGTTCTGGAAAAAATCGGTATTTTGGTAAAAGAACGGGGCAAGTATCGCCGTGTTATGGAAGAGGGAATCATCGAAGCAAAACTCCGTTGTTCTAGTAAAGGTTTTTGCTTTGCGATTCAAGATGTGGAAGGTGCTGAGGATATTTACATTCGTGAAAGTCATCTGAGTAATGCTTGGAATGGCGATCGCGTTTTGGTAAGAGTTCTCAAAGAAGGCAGTCGGCGTCGCTCTCCAGAAGGAGAGGTGAAGCTCATCTTAGAACGTTCCAACCACACATTATTGGCACGAATTAAGCAAGTAGAAAGCGGTTTTCGGGCTGTACCTCTAGACGACCGCCTGCTGTTTGAACTCAAGATTCAACCTAATGGTGCAAAATTAGAAGACGCCATCGATCACCTCGCCCATGTGGAAGTCTTGCGTTATCCGTTAGCTCAATACCCACCCTTGGGTAGGGTAGTGCAAATCCTCGGCAGTGATGCCGAAGCTGCTGCTGATATAGATTTGGTAACATGTAAACACGATTTATCCCGTGGTTTCCCGGATAACGTCCTGGAAGCAGCTGGCAAGTTGCCCAAAAAACTCTTAAAAGCAGACCTGAAAAATCGCTTAGATTTACGTAATGTGTTTACCATCACCATTGAAGGTCTAAATGGTGACACAAAAGTAATCGAAAACGCTTTTAGTTTAGAAAGAAACCCCAGTGGAAATTGGCTTTTAGGAGTTCATATCACTGATATTTCTCACTATGTGCAACCTGATGAAGCCCTAGATAGAGAAGCACTCAAACGAGGCAAATCAGTGTATTTGGGAGAATTAATACTGCCAATGTTGCCCCCAATTGTGGCAGAACGCTGTTCTTTAGTACCGGGAAGCGATCGCTTAACCATCTCTTTCTTAATTACCATCGATCCCAAATCAGGACAAATAGTAGAGTGGGAAATTCAAAAGAGCGTCATCAAAGTCGAGACTGCATTAACCACAGAACAAGCCGAAGAAATTCTTGCAGGTGAATTTCACAATCAATCCCCAGAGGTATTGGAAATCCTGCAAAATCTCCAAGCTTTGCAAAGAGATTTAAGACAAGTAAGGTTAAATCGTGGTAGCCTCCAGTTGAATCTCCCACCCAGCCAAAACCCGTATTATGATGAGGGAATTCTGGGGGCTGTAGTGGTAAATGATTTACCAGTGCGATCGCTACTGACTGAGTTGGTGCTGCTAGTTAATCAACTGATGGCAACTCACTTAAACGCCCTTGGTGTTCCTGCTATCTGGCGAGTCCAAGGCACACCCGATATCGAAGATGTTCAGGAAATGCTGAAATTGGCAATCAATTTAGGCGTTGACCTCACCCTAGACCCAGAAGCAGATATTCAACCTTTAGATTATCAACATTTGACTAGAGCTTTTGCTGAATCTGCCTCCGAGCAAGTTCTTACCTATTTGTTGCAAGATACTCTCAAACCTTCTGCATACAGCACCACCAAAGGGCCTCACTTTGGTCTGGCATTAGGGCAATATGTCCACTTTAGCGCCCCCTTGCGGCGTTACCCAGACTTGTTGATGCAGAGAGTGTATTATACACTGCTGGAACATGGACGCGATCGCCGTAACACCCGTGTAAGAGAGCGAGTTAACTTGCGCCACTCCTCCAGTCACGAGGAAATTAACTGGAACGTTTTACCCCCAGAACTACAACAAGAACTGCAAAGCGATTTGACTAGGGTAATTGTCCAAATCAATGACCGAGAAAAAGAAGTCCAAGAAGCCGAAGCTGATTTAGCAGGACTGCAAAAAGCCCAACTGATGAAACAGCGGATTGGTGAGGTATTTCAAGGCGTGATTACTGGTGTTCAATCCTATGGTTTTTTTGTGGAAATTGAAGTACCAGCAGAGGCGGTTGAATCCAGTAATAATCCTGGCGTACCCCTGAGAGTGGAAGGATTGGTACACGTCAGTTCTCTCAAAGATGATTGGTATGAATATCGCGCTAGACAGCAAGCACTCTTTGGTCGCAAAAATCGCGCTTCCTATAGATTGGGCGATCGCGTCGCCGTACAAGTTAAGAGTGTCGATTATTACCGTCAGCAAATTGATTTGGTAACTGTTGGTAGCGATGGCGTACCCAAAGGTTTAGGTGGTAGTGGCTCTAATGAAGATATTTCAGACCTCTACTTGGCAAATGACATTGAAGCTGATGACCTCGACCCTTATGGTGAAGAAGAGTAAATACATTTAGGATTTATGTGTCGAATAAAACTAAGCCATTGATTTTAGGCGTATCGGGCGCATCTGGTCTGATTTACGCCGTTCGCGCTATCAAATTTCTGTTGGAAGCAGAATATAGTATTGAACTGGTTGCCTCTAGATCAACTTACATGGTTTGGCAGTCAGAACAGGAAATTCGGATGCCACCAGAACCAACAGGGCAAGAACAATTCTGGCGAGAGCAAGCAGGAGTTCCACTTTCTGGTAAGCTACGCTGTCATCCTTGGGGTGATGTCGGTGCTGGAATTGCCAGTGGTTCCTTTGCCACCCTGGGGATGATAATTATTCCATGCAGCATGAGTACAGTGGCAAAGCTAGCAGTTGGCTTGAGTTCCGATTTACTAGAACGCGCAGCTGATGTTCAACTCAAAGAAGGTCGAAAACTGGTGATAGTACCGCGTGAAACCCCTTTTAGCTTGATTCATCTGCGTAACTTAACTTCCTTGGCAGAAACTGGAGTTAGAATTGTCCCTGCTATTCCCGCTTGGTATCACAATCCTCAAACCATTGAGGATTTAGTTGATTTTGTAGTTGCCCGTGCTTTAGATCAATTGGATATTGACTGTATCCCTATTCAGCGTTGGCAAGGAAGGAATTGAAGTAATCCCATCGCTAAAAGAGTAGACCTCTTGCAAAAGTGCTTTTTGCAAGAGGTGGGAAAAGGGATACATGTTAAAGGGGAAAGGGAAAATACCAAACCTTTCCCCCTTTCCCGACTTCTGCAAGAAGTCTAGTATGGGATTTGATGTTGACTGTTGACTTTTAACGGTTAACAGTCAACAGTCTTTTTTTGACATCCTGCCATCCCTTGAAAAAGTGGGTTTCCTGTTTCTGTCATTCTCTAATGCTTGCGGTAAGCGTTAAAAAAATATTTTTCCAAAAACACTAGCGCAATGGAAAATCTTTTGCTATATTATATAATCGTGAGACAAAAGGGCGGTTAGCTCAGTTGGTAGAGCGCCTGCCTTACAAGCAGGATGTCATCAGTTCGAGTCTGGTACTGCCCATAGAACAAAAGCCGATAGAACAAAAGCCGCCTTACAGGGCGGTTTTTTGATTGGAAGCATAGTGTAGTGGTAAAACTCTTACCTAGATTTAGAGCGATCGCATTTGGATCGGAGTTTGCGATCACCCACACTTCCAAAAAAAGATTTTTTTATGACATAGCCAAAACCTGTGGATCTTCATCAAATAACTACGGGCATCGGGCATGGGGCATGGGGCATGGAAAGATGAAGGACTGTTAAAACTAGAAGTTTAAAGCTCAGATATTCAACGGCGAACCTCAGATATTCAGCGACAAGCCTCAGATATTCAACGGTGAACCTCAAATATTTAGCGACGAACCTCAGATATTCAACGATGAACCTCAGATATTCAACGGCGAACCTCTGAGGTTCAAAAGTTTCACTCTCATCTTCCCATCTCCTCAGTCACCAATCCCCAATCCCCAATCCCGTCAATCAATAAATCGTATAGAAAAAGTCAGACTTTTTTTTGATACTATGAGAAGTCTGACTCATTAAACACCAATTGACGTATGAGCAAAGGTACTTTATTCGATAAAGTTTGGGACTTACACACCGTTGGTACACTTCCGTCAGGGCTGACGCAACTATTTATCGGGCTTCATCTCATTCATGAAGTCACTAGTCCCCAAGCCTTTGCTATGTTACGCGAGCGGGGTTTAAAAGTACTGTTCCCTGAGCGTACTGTCGCCACGGTAGACCATATTGTACCCACAGAAAATCAGGCACGTCCTTTCATCGATCCCTTGGCAGAGGAGATGATTCAGGCGCTCGAACAGAATTGTCAAGAAAATAACATAACTTTTTACAATATTGGTTCTGGTAGTCAGGGTATAGTTCACGTTATCGCTCCAGAACAAGGACTGACCCAGCCGGGAATGACGATCGCTTGTGGAGATAGCCACACATCAAGTCATGGTGCATTTGGAGCGATCGCATTTGGTATCGGTACTAGCCAAGTCCGTGATGTTCTGGCTTCCCAAACCCTCGCCTTATCGAAACTGAAAGTCCGCAAAATTGAAGTTAACGGCACTCTCAACCCCGGTGTTTACGCCAAAGATGTGATTTTACATATCATCCGCACCCTTGGTGTTAAAGGTGGCGTGGGCTATGCCTACGAATTTGCAGGCACCACCTTTGAAAAAATGAACATGGAAGAGAGGATGACAGTTTGCAATATGGCGATCGAAGGCGGTGCCAGATGCGGCTACGTCAATCCGGATCGAGTCACCTACGATTACCTCAATGGCAGAGATTTTGCCCCCAAAGGTGCAGATTGGGATAAAGCAGTAACTTGGTGGGAATCCATCAAAAGTGATGCTGATGCAGAATATGACGATGTGGTGGTATTCGACGCTGGCGAAATTCCTCCCACCGTTACCTGGGGAATTACTCCCGGTCAAGGCATCGGTGTAAACCAGTTTGTTCCTCAGCCAGAAGAATTGCCCGAAGAAGACCGCTTTGTTGCCGAAGAAGCTTACCGCTACATGGATTTATACCCCGGCCAACCCATCAAAGGCACCAAAATCGATGTCTGCTTCATTGGCAGTTGCACTAATGGCAGAATTAGCGATTTGCGGGAAGCTGCCAAAATCGCCCAAGGTCGTCACGTTGCAGAGGGAGTTAAAGCCTTTGTCGTTCCTGGTTCCGAACGGGTGAAGCAAGAAGCGGAAGCTGAAGGACTAGACAAAATCTTCACCGAAGCTGGATTTGAATGGCGCGAACCTGGATGTTCCATGTGTCTAGCGATGAATCCTGACAAATTACAGGGAAGACAAATTAGTGCCTCCTCTTCAAATCGCAACTTTAAAGGAAGGCAAGGTTCCTCCTCCGGTCGCACATTATTAATGAGTCCAGCAATGGTGGCTACTGCTGCCATTAAAGGCGAAGTCTCTGACGTGCGTGAGTTGTTGTAATTTTAAAAGGGGCATTGGGCATTGGGAAAGGGGTAAGAGGAAAAGGGGAAACATAAAATTTATTCCTTTTCCCTTTAACCTTTAACCTTTTCCCTTGCCTCTCCTGCCCCAGTCCCCAATCCCCAATCCCTAATATGGTGAGTGAAGTTAAAACAGTTTCAGGGCGCGGTATACCTTTAGTGGGCAATGATATAGATACCGATCGCATTATTCCTGCCCGCTATTTGAAAGCTATTACGTTTGATGGGTTAGGCGAAGGCGCGTTTATTGATGACCGCAAAGCGTTAAATGGCGAACATCCCTTTGACCAACCCCAATACCAAGGGGCGAAGATTTTAATAGTTAATAGAAATTTTGGCTGTGGTTCATCACGGGAACACGCACCCCAAGCGATCGCTAAATGGGGAATTGAAGCTTTAATTGGTGAAAGTTTTGCCGAAATCTTTTTTGGTAACTGTGTGGCAATGGGCATACCTTGTGTTACAGCCGATGCTGCTAATGTCAAACAATTGCAAGAGTTAGTAGCCGCCAATCCCCAAGCAAATGTAACAGTAAATCTGGAAACTTTGGAAGTGCAAATTGGCGATCGCACTGTCCCAGTTTTCATTGGTGAAGGTACAAGAAGCACCTTCATTTCTGGTACTTGGGATGCTTGCGGTCAGTTAGTAGCAAATGCAGAACAAGTTCGGGCAACAGCCGCAAAATTACCTTACATCGGTTGGGGAAATTTAGCCGCGAGTTAGCATTTTCTTATTCCCTAGCTCTGCTGGGGAATGTTAATTTATAGCTTTTGTTTGCATTATTCAGCCAGAGCTAACAATAGCCCGGTCTATTTTAAATTTGGCATAGTAGATATATAGCTAAGTAATTCTAGAAATTCTAGACTATGCCATTAATAAATCCTCCTCTCACTAAAGAAGATTTTATTAACTCTCGCTGGCAGGACGTGGTTAACAGCAGCGAGAGAAAAGAATGTAGTGCTTACAACAGAGCCTTCTGGAACAAGGCGCAAGAAGCAAAAGAGGCAGGAAATGTCAGAGAACAGTCTGTCTTTGAGATTCTGGCGTTCGTCACTGGTGCTGCAATCAAGCCAGAATCAACAGACGAATTTTTTGCTGAAGTTTTTCAAAATCTTACTGATGAACATTTAAATTTTCTAACTGAAATTGCTTCTGAAGTATCAGATCCAGAACTACAAGCCCGAATTGCGGATATTCTCTGGGTTAAAAAACAGCAACAACAAATTCAAGAGTCTAATCCTTGGGTTAAGTTTGATGGGATTTTCAAAGATGACCCACTTTTTGATGATTTTGTAGAAAATATGGCTGCAAATCGACGTGAATTAGATGCAGAAGTCGCTGCTTATGAAGCTTCTTTAGAGGAGAATCAGTCAGTTTGAGCCGATATATTCTCGATACCGATCATGTTACTCTTTCTCAACATGGTAATTCTAAAATTCTACAACGTGCTCAAGTTGTTGGCAGTTCTAACATATTTGTTACGACAGTTACACTCGAAGAACAATTAAAAGGCAGATTAGCTTCTATCAGCAAATATGCTAATGAACCACAATTTTTAGCACGTACTCATAGGAATTTGCGAATAACCCAGAATTACTTTTGTAATATGAACTTGCTGGAGTTCGATGAGGCAGCATACAATTACTACCAAAGTTTGCGCTGGCAAAAAATACGGATAGGTACACAAGACTTAAGAATTGCTGCGATCGCTCTAACTAAGAGTGCAATTGTAGTTACTCGTAATCATAAAGATTTTAGCCAAGTTCCTAACTTATGCCTTGAAGATTGGACTATGGATAGCTATTCTTAAAAACCGCATCAAGTTACAGTTTTGAAAATTGATTGCTATAGATAAATTGACTACACCCAAAATCTAAAATCTAAGCTTAATCTTCAGTTTTTTCTTGACAACTTCCATTCAAGCCAAAATCCTGACATTCTTTACTTTCTAACAATTGCCTGACTGTAATACCCGGTTGACAACTCATCAAAGTTGCTGCCAAAGCAGACAATATCATTGCAGTGGCTATTCCTAATACAGTAACTCGTTTTAAAGGTTTAATTGTCCTGATTAAATTTTCTATCCCAGTCCCACTACCAATAACTTCAATTGGCTTGAGTGCTTCCAAAGCAACAGTCGCATTGGCATAGCGGCGTTTGCGATTGCGTTCCACCATTTTCATTAACCACGACTCAAAACGTGGGCTGATTTGAGGAACTAATTTCTGGAAATTAAAGCGGTAATTATCATTAATTAACTTACCAATATCAACAGAACGGGTATTACTAAGTAAGCAAATTAAGGTTGCTCCCAAACTATATAAGTCTGACGCTTCTGTGAGAGGATAACCAAATTGTTCCTCTGGTGGCATGAAGCCGGGAGTTCCTGTGACGAAGCTGCTAAGAGCTATTTTTGTATTCTGTATCTTAGCTAAACCAAAATCAACTAAGTAAGCGTTTAGTTGCTCATCAATTAAAATATTCTCTGGTTTAATATCCCGATGAATAATTGGCGGAATTTGCTTTTGTAAATAAACCAAAATTTCTAATATTGATATAGCAATTTGCTTAATTTGTTCGGGATAAAAGCTGCGTTTTGAACCTAATGATGGGGCATTTTTATATTCTTGAACCATATAAAAAAACCCTGGCATTTCAAACGAATCTATATAGCGAGGAATGCGGGAATGATTGAGTTGTTGCAATATTTCAATTTCGCGTTCGTAAGCTTTCACCCCCGACCAATCAGCGATCGCACTAGCAAAACGAAATTCTTTAATTACTACTTGGCGATCGCAATTGAGGGCGTTAGCTAGGTAAGTAACGCGTCCCCCTTCTTTGTTGCGTCCTAGTTCGCTAATGGCTTGATAACCTTGTTGGGAAAAATCTGGATGGTGACTCAAGGGAATTACCCCTTTATGTCCATTACACACATCAAGCTCCATTATACCCACCACATGAGTTTGATTTTGTCAAGGTGCAATTCAAAATTAAGAGCGACTCACCCAGATTGTTAACCGAATTTCTACTCTACTGGCCCTAAAGCGCATAAACACAAACTGATGCCCTTGTTTTGATAATGCCAGCTACTTCAACTTTGGGAAAGTTCGGTAGTGACTGGTCTATGCGCGAAATTGTCAAAATTGCCCTAACCATTGGGCAATTTGGGCATTAACAACATCTGGAACTTCATCATGGGGACAATGACCGGCATTGGGAATGGGAACTATTTTGATGTCTTTGCCCTTCTCACGTGCCTTTTCGTAAATCTTTGCCCCAGTAATTGGTGTCCAGGGATCGTCAGCACCCCAAATTACCAATAGAGGACGTTCTACTTTAGGCAAAAGTTCCTCTGGACTGGGGCCGGGAGGCGCGGTGAGAATGGAAGCAAAAACTTGTTGCGCTCCTGGATCGCAAGAGGGAGTATAAAGTAGATCGACTAATTCATCGGTGACGGCTTGGCGATCGCGGTAAACTTGGTAAAGAGTACGGCGAATTTGGGATTTTTGACGGATGCGATTGTAAACAAATTTGCCTGTAATTGGCGATCGTACAACCCGGTTAAAAGCTGCCATCACAATCCTTAACGGCGGATTCAATTCGTGGGGACGATGACTCAACCCACCCGCAGAGTTAATCAAAACACCGCCAGCAGCAATTTCTGGATGTTCTACCAGTACTATCAAACTCAAAAGTGCGCCGATGGAGTTGCCAATAAATACAGCCGGTTCTGAGATGTGTGCTGTGCAAAAATCTTTTAGCAGTTCCACCCACACTTCAACGCTGTAATCAATGGGCGCCTTATCGGAACCACCAAAACCCAAAAGATCCAAAGCAAAAACTTGGTAGCCAGCATTTGCTAAAACTGGGATATTTTTCCGCCAGTGGCCAATGGAAGCACCAAAGCCATGAACCAATACCAGAGGGCGTCCCGTACCCATGACGGTATACTGAATTTTATAGCCCTGCCAATTCCAAAAGAATTTTTTAATGGTGGTAGCTGTTGTTGGCTGCTCTGTAGTTCCAGTCATTATGAAGATTTATAAACTACTCTTAAATATAGTAATGTTCTCTGGCGTCAAATCTTGCATCTCGCCATAAAATTTGCGGATAAAAGGCAAAAGGCAAAAGGCAAAAGGCAAGAGGCAATAGTTAACAGGTAGAGGGTAGGGTTATAGAAAATTGAAGTGTACGGAATTTTTTTTTACGCAATGAATAGGAATTATAATATTTGATTTTTGTAAAGCTAGGCAGAACTCAAAACCCTTTTTTTGGTATTTTCTCTTGCCTCTTGCCTCTTGCCTATATAAATAATTGAGATGTTAGTTTCATCTATTACCAGGGATTAATAAGTTAGGGATACTAAATACCCCTTTGACTTTTTAGACGAATGGTAGTGTGAGATGAAAAAGACAAATCATAGTAACTTTGGTCATTTGAGCAAATTTGTTCTTGCTACAACTTTTGTGGCAATATTTTCGCCAATAGTTTCTGCTTACGCAACTTTAGGATTTTCTACCATCGTCGCCCAAATACATGATAATTCTACTGAGCAACAAATTTTAGCCGATAATGAAGTAGAAACAAGCAATAGTACTACTATTGAAAGGCAAACTTTAACCAGAGAAAGCCGCACTCAAGTAAACACTAGTAAGGTTTCAAGAAAAGATAAAAAAACAGGTTTTAGTCTGGCAATTTGGGAACCATCTGGTAATTTGTCAGAAGTAATTGTCCGTGTTTCTATTAAGAGTAAACAGAACAATAACTTCTTAAAAGAGCGATTTTTGGGTGATTACAAATACAAAATTAAGCAAAAAGCGAAATTTGTTAAAGGGTTAAAAGCTAGCGATCGCATTGTTGTACGATTATACGATCTACAAAACCGCTTCATTGGCTACAGCGAATTTGAGTGTTTATCAGCAAATACCGCAGTTAACTTGATTTTGTCAGGAAAACCTCTAGAATATCGAGTTCTCCGGACTGTTTATGGTATTGATGCTAACCGAGATGGTGCTATTGATGCACGTACTACCACTTACGATTACTTCACCCAAGTCAGCAAGCAAGGAGTTATTTTTCTGGGCGGTTCCCAAACCTTCCAAGCTAATCAATTCCAAGTAGAAGGTTTGTCAAAAGTTCCAGCAACTAGTGTTTATCCTGCATCTTTCATCCAAGGTGAATTCGCCCTAGTTCGCCAGTCGTTCATTAACGTCTTTAGTTCTGACTTACCAAAGGTTTTGCGAGTTATTCCTGGTAGTTTGGTGCAGGTAACTCAAGTCAGCGATAACTCTAGCTACGATGTCAGCCAACGTAATTAGTTGCCTCTCTAGCTTGCTCGACTGTAAAATTAACTACTTGGCCGTAAGAAATTTCCAGTGTATGGCCATCTGGGTCTCGAAGATAAGCCCAGTAACCAACCGGGGGGCCGAAGTCATTTGGCCCAGCCAGCAGTACTCCCTCTGTACGTGCTTCATTGCATAGGCGATCGATGTCTTCTCGATTCTGATAAGCTACTCCAAGATGGGAGTGTGGTAAAAGTACGCCTTCTACTTGAGCTGATTGGATGAGGACAATCACAAAAGGTCTGGTAAGGTCGCTAATCCAAGCAACATCTGATTGAATCGCTTCATCAGTGCGACGATGTACAACGGTCATTTGGGCATATTTTGTATAAAATGCGATACTTGCATCGACATTACTAACTGCAAGGGCAATATGAGTGAAACCAAGATCGGACATTACAGTTATTTTTAGGTAAATAAATCACTTCTTTTTTATCTCACGCAGAGGCGCAGAAACGCAAAGAAATTTGTGGTTTGAAGTGAGTTGTTAGAAGTGCCTGCAAGAGAGCTAACACGATTGATAATGAAGATAGGCGTTATCTTCATAAAAATTTATGTTCTTAACTTGGTTCGACAGCAATACTTGGTTGCTAGAAATCGGCGAAAAACGAATATTAATCGACCCTTGGCTAGTTGATTCGTTAATTTTCAGTAATTTGGATTGGTTATTTAAAGGGTGGCGATCGCAAGAGCGTCCAATACCTGAGAACATTGATTTAATTGTGCTATCTCAGGGCATAGAAGACCATACTCATCCACCAACGCTCAAAGTGCTAGACCACAATATCAAGGTTGTAGCTTCTGGCAATGCAGCCAAAGTAGTACAGCAACTAGGTTACACCCAGGTAACCACTCTCGCTCACGGTGAAACTTTCACTTTAGATAATCAAATTGAAATCAAGGCTTTTCCTGGTTCGCCCCTTGGCCCGTTTGTAGTAGAAAATGGTTATCTCATCAAAGATTTGGAGAGTGGCTTAAGTTTATACTACGAACCTCACGGGTACAACTCTCCAGAACTCCAGCACGTTGCACCAGTTGATGTGGTAATCACACCGTTTATTGATTCAGCATTGCCTTTAATTGGGCAGATTATTAAAGGAAATGATAGTGCTTTAGAAGTAGTAAAGTGGTTACAACCTCAAGTAATCATACCTACAGCCATTCCAGGAGATGCAATCTACGAGGGATTAATCATCAAATTTCTTCAGAATAAGGGAAGCGCTGCGGAATTTCGTTCGCTATTGGAGAAAAACAATCTTTCGACGCGGGTGATTGAACCGACACCAGGCGATCGCTTTCAACTACCATTAGAAAAGCGAGCATTAGCAATTTAACTCTCGTAGTCTCCCTTTTTAAGGGAGATTTAGAGGGATTTAAAACTTTTGATCCCAACAAGAAGACTTTTCAAACATTCTGTTAATCAGAATTTAAAGTCGAATTTCCATTCATACTATGTTGCACATAAATTTCTTTGATGGGAAAGGGAATTGTAATCCCTGCTTCCTGATAGCGTTTGTGTAATTTCTTAATAAATATATGTTTACCAATTCGTTGGTCAAAAAATTCGCTGACTCGCATATAAAGGGTGAAATCTATACTAAAATCCCCAAAAGTATGAAATCTAATATATGGTTCATTTGCAACTAACTTTGGTGCAATTTCTTGCATAACTTCCTTAGCAACTTCTACAGTTACTCTTTCAACTTGTTCTAAGTCACTATCATAACTAACGCCAACATTCATCGTTAAAGTTATTTCCTTGGCTGGTAAATGATAGTTAGTAAAAATTGCCGATGCTAACTTAGAATTGGGCACAATTACCACATTATTGGAAATTTCTTTGATTGTCGTATTGCGCCATGTAATGTCTGTAACATAACCTTCTTGTCCTGCATCTAATTTGACGTAATCTCCAGTTCTGACTTGTTTAGAAATAATTAAGTAAAAACCAGAAAATAAATTTGCTAATGTGTCTTGGAGTGCCAAACCAACAGCTAGACCACCAATACCTAAAGTTGTAACTATTGGCGTAATTTGCACGCCAACAGTTTGTAATAAAATTAATGTACCCAAAAGTAAAACAACAGCTTTAGCAAGATTAGAAATTAGTGAAGTGGGAACTCCTTCTGTTCTCCGAACTAATAAGTTAACAAAACCAGCAGCCAGTTTTGCTAAGACTAAAGTCACTGAATACAGAAATGCTATAGTGAGAATTTTTTGCAGTACATTGACAATATCTGGTCTTAGGGGAGAACTGAGAACTGCCCAAAAAAAACCGCCAATTACAAACCAGATAAAGGTCATGCGGTGCAGGGAATGAAATATAATATTTCCCCCAGTAATCTGTCTTTTAATAACGAATTGTTCGAGTTTTCTGAATATAAGTTTTTCACCAATTATTCCAGCTAGAAAACCAGCTACAATAAAGGCGATCGGCAGAATCCATTGCATCATATCCATTTTCAGTTTTATTGTAATTATGATTAAACTTCATCAAAAAATTTTAGATGATTTTGGTTCATATTAGACTAACGCTTGTGGATAAGACAAATCTCAAATCTGTGGACTTTGTTAATTGCTGACTTAGGTACTTGATCGCTTATAGGTGTTGCGCGATATTACAGTATGTGAAAATGTAATTTTTAACAAATTAATTGTATGGATATCCAGAATTGATGATTGAAATTGTCTCATAAAGTATGAAAGTTCAACTAACAGGGAGAACAAATTATTCGCTGTTGCTAAATAATCTGTTGGCGGTTGAATTTTGCCCATCATTGGCCAATGGTAGTTAAATAATTGGGATTTTCTCCATTGCTGTTACCAGAAAATTTTCATAAGTGCTGGGTAAGTGCTGTTTGGTTGCATTTAAACCACTGTTGCATGAATTTTGTCGTATAAAAACAATCTGATGATTGATTACCACACAATCTCTAGATGTATTTGGCACCAGACTATGGTTCAAAATTAATAACATGGACTTGCCAATTATTTATCACCCAGATTACGTTGCGCCATTACCTGAAGGGCATCGCTTTCCGATGTCCAAATTCCGGCAACTCTACGAATTGCTATTAGCCGACGGTGTAGCAAATCAAGAACAATTTCATACGCCTCAACGTCCCCCGGCAGAATTGATAGAGTTGGTTCACACCCCAAACTACGTTCAAGCTTATTGTGAAGGGACTCTAGAACCCAAAGCACAGCGTCGCATTGGCTTACCTTGGAGTCCAGCGCTGGCTAATCGTACTTGTGTAGCGGTTGGTGGTACAATACTGACTGCTAAGCTAGCAATGAGTCAGGGTTTAGCTTGTAATACCGCTGGTGGAACTCATCATGCTTTTCCCAGTTATGGATCTGGTTTTTGTATTTTCAACGATTTAGCGATCGCCTGTCGCGTTTTACAAAAACTCGGACTCGTGCAAAAAATCCTCATTGTAGATTTGGACGTTCATCAAGGAGACGGCACCGCTTTTATCTTCCAAGACGATGAGAGTGTTTTTACTTTCTCCATGCACTGCGAAGTCAATTTCCCAGGTACTAAACAAACCAGCGATTTAGATGTTCCTTTAGCAGTGGGAATGGAAGATGATACTTATTTGCAAACATTGGCAAGTTACTTACCAGATTTATTATCTCAAGTCAAGCCAGATATAGTATTTTATGATGCAGGTGTAGATCCTCATGTAGGCGATCGGTTGGGAAAATTAGCCTTAACTGATGCTGGCATTTTCCGTCGAGAAATGCAGGTTTTAAGTACTTGTATGAGTGCTGGTTATCCTGTCGCTTGCGTTATTGGTGGCGGTTATGCTGATGATATGAAATCCCTCGTTTGGCGACACTCTTTGTTGCATCGCGCCGCGAGTCAAGTTTATCAACAGTACAAACTTTAGGCTTCTAAGAAAAATCCTGATATATTATTTGAAACCCAGATGAAGGTATGAATATGTCACGCAGAGGCGCAGAGTCGCAGAGAGTAAGAGTTGATTTTTATATTTAATTTTAGTAATGCCAATTAAAGAGTATAATCTCATATCTCTCTCTGCGCCTCTGCGTCTCTGCGTGAATAAAAATATTATTTTTTAGTATTTAATAAATGCAGTTTTTATATGAATTATCTATATAATCATCACTAAAGGCAATCTTGAATGAACAAAGTTAAACTAAGAATTTATGAACTATCAAAAGAATTGAATTTAGATAGTAAAAAGCTATTAGTAATTTGTGAAAAGCTCAATATTGCAGTCAAAAGTCATACAAGTTCCATCTCAGAATCAGAGGCAGAACGCATTCGTTTAGCGGTAAATAAACTAACAGCAAAATCCGCAAAAACTAAAACATCTTCTGAAGATTGGGGTTATACATTCGTAGGTTCAACAATTGATAGACTTATCCGCAACCTCGAAGGAGAAAGCGCCCTACAAGCATATCCTGAGTTTCGAGAACGACGCGAACATGCCAATGAATTAATGTTTGAATGCGTCGGGAAAAAACCTTGTCTATTTTATGTACGTCGCAAAGGTGCAGGAAAAGATCCAAAAGAAGAAATTTGGGATTTAACAATAGCAACAGATTCTGAGAATTTCCAATTACCACCAAGACTTGAGAAGCTAAGAAAAACATTAGGATTTACAGCAGCTGTCCAAAAAGATGGACGCGACGGTTTAAAGATACTTTCGGCTCACTTATTACAACTATCACGGGGAAATGCTGATAGCTATTCTGTAGCTTTTCCTTTACGTTTGTTACCTAATCACCAGCATCATCTCGACATCCCAACAACAACATTAACGCGCATAGCGGCTGCACCAATTTGTGGCGATAATGTACCTACAGAAGATCAACTCAAAGCTTGGAAAGCGTTTTTACAAATTGAAGAAAAAATTGCTAAAGCAGGTCAATTTTGTGTACGTTATATAAGTCATAACTCTAATTACAAAAGACGAATTAATTTTGAAATTGATGTCACCTCAGCAACCCTTGATGGCTTTTATCAAAATTCTTTGGAATTAGAAAACTTTTGGCAACGTGCAAAGCAAGCAAAAAACGAAGATTTAAAACTTTTTGAAACTGCTCCCATTGGCAAAAATTGGATGAGTGGTCGTCAATTAGGGACTATTGAAGAAGTCGATCCCAATCGTTGCATCATCAGTGTCAGATTAGAAAGAGACTTAGCTGAATATATAACAACAGAACGTTATAAGTTGCCAGCTACCGGGTTTTTATGTTTTGAAGCAGTTGGAGATATTCAGCAAATTCAGCGTAAGAAAAAAGCTTTAGAAGATTTAAATAATGGTTACACTCAAAATCCATATTTGGGTAACTTTTTATTCGATGCTTCCCAGGCTAGAAAAATCAAAACAACTATTGAAATTCAAGCACAAGATTTGCTATTATCTGCTGCAAATCCAGGTCAAAAAGCAGCAGTAGAAAAAGTACTTGCAGCTAAGGATCTTGTTTTAATTCAAGGGCCACCAGGCACTGGTAAAACTACCGTCATCGCTGAAATTTGCTATCAAATTGCCCTTCGTGGTGGACGCACTTTAATTGCTTCTCAAGCTAATTTAGCAGTAGATAACGCCTTGAGTCGATTAGTTCACAACCCAGTTATTCGTGCTGTACGCAAAGGAAAAGCCGAAAAAGTTGGGGAGGAAGGACAGCCATTTTTAGAAGACCAAGTAATTGGTAGATGGCTAGAAAATACTGCAAATGACTGCGAAGATAATCTAAACCAACGACTCGAAAATATTGAACTGTTTCAGAAATTGCTCTCATCATCAGAAAGATTTACAGCCTACTTGCAAGCGGAAGAACAATTCGAGAAAGAATTAAGTAAATTTCAGAAAAATAAGTCAAAAATCGAGTCAAACTTTAAAAATCAAGAAAAATCTTATAACGATTCTTTAGCGGTGCAAAATGAGGTTGAATCGTTAATTTCAGGTTTGGATAATTTACTAAATACTGTTCCCAATGTCAATTGGGAATCTCCAGAACTCACTAATTTTTTGCCACTGCTTAAACCCTATGCGGAAGGTAATAGTTTAGTAGAAGAATTTTTAGCAAATGTTCGTAAATCTATTAAATATAGTGATGAACTTGGCTTTGTGCGTCCAGCGTTTGGTGCTTTTGGTTTAGCGATTTGGTTGCGTGAAACTATCGCAACCGAAATTTTGCAATTTAAAACTGCTTTGAATTTTGCTCAAAGTGTCAGTGAAAATATGTCAGCAGTTGCAGCGTTAGCGCAGACTGTAAAACATAATTTTGATTCGTTAAATGAGTTACAAGCAGATTATCAGAAATTTATTACCAAGCAGCAAAACCTACAGCAAACAATTCAGATATGGCAAAACCGTCAGAGAGAAATTGATTATATTATCTCAGCAGTTAAAGAATGGAAGTCTACAGCACATTCTCATCTCTATCAAACTTTAAAAGATTGCCACCAATCAGGTTTACCATTAACAGATAATTTAGTAGATTTGCCGCTAGGCCTATTGATGTTTGCTAATACATTAAAATTACCAATAGTACCAAAAAATTACAAAATTAATTTGCCAGATTGGGACTTATTGACAAAAGCGATCGCTTATGAAATAGATGGTAATTTTGCTGACAGGCGAGGCAAACAGCATAATTTTAGTTATTTTTTACAACAAAATTTTAGTCAGGTTCCAATGGTGCTATCACAAAGCGATCGCACTCAATGGCAAGAGACTTATCAACAGTTTAATAATTATCAAATACTCAACCCAAAACAGCGAAAGTTACTAGTTGAAAATACCCAATTTTTCTTAATAAGAATCCAAAAAACTTATGGTGCATTATGGGAATGGAATAATATAGACTCTACTCTCACCCGACTTACACAAGAATTACTAGAAACTATCCTAGCAAATGCACGTCAATGCGTTTTAAAAGTCAAAACTGAAACCGAACAACAGCTTCATCATCTACATCAACAATTAAATGAACTTCAAAAAAATGAAATCAGCCAACAGCAAATTTCTGCTACTCAATATCAGCTAGAAAAAACGCAGCAAGATGCTAATTTCCAACTTACACAAGTTCTTAATATCTTGCAAGAACTGAACCAACAGCCAAACATACCCAACCAACTACGCACTTTAGCCGAGGAGTATCTCACAACACAATCAAAGATTTGGGAACAACCCCAAGAATTTGCAAACCAAGTGCATTCTTGGATAAATTGCATCAGTCAGCTTGAAACTTTAATTTCATTAATAGAACCTTTTGCTGTATTGGAAGTAATTAAAACTTCTCTACACGAGCATTTAGCAAAACTAAAACAAGAAACTGAAAATTCTCTACAGCAACTTCAAAAATTGCAAATTAGTCTCCGGGAATTAGAACAACAATTACAACCACAGCCATCAGAAACTTTAATCGCCCAAAGAAACTGGTGGTTGACAGAATGGCAAACCATACCCGATAAATTTAAGCCAGAAAATTCTAGCGGTGATTTGTTTAATATAGACTTTTTACAGAGTTTAAATCTCCAGTTTGAATCTTGGCAACAGCAACTCCAAAAAGAAGAGGCCTATCTCAATAAATATCAAAATTTTGTGCAAGATTGGATAGAAAAATTAAGACAGCCAACGGAAGGCGATAGCGACGATTTAAGGCGTATATATTTAGATAATGCCAACGTCGTCGGTATCACCTGCGTTCAAGCTGCAAATAGAGGTTTTTCTGAAGAATTTAAATCCTTTGATGTTGTTATCATTGACGAAGTTAGTAAGTGTACTCCACCAGAATTACTAATTCCAGCATTGAAAGGTAAAAAGTTAGTCATGGTAGGCGACCATCGACAATTACCGCCCATGCTTGATACTAGCACTTTAGAAGAAGTTGCTCAAACAATTGGCAATTCACGAGACGAACTCCAATTTTTAGAAGAATCACTATTTAAAAGTCAATTTGAATCTGCCGATGAAAGCATCAAGCAAATGCTGACTACACAATATAGAATGCATCCCTATATTATGGGTGCAATCAATCAGTTTTATGACGGAAAACTAGAATCAGGGATTTTAGAACCTGATAAAAAACGCGCACATAATTTAGCAGGTGAAATCATCCAAAAATCTCACCATATTCTCTGGGTAAAAACGCCTATAGAAAAGAAATTTTTAGAGGAACGTCACGGAACTTCTTACTTTAATACTCCAGAAATTGATGCAATTGAACGTCTGTGTCAGCAGTTCGAGAAAACTTGGGCTTCTCAAGTTGCTAATGGTAAACCAAAAAAAGAAATCGCCGTGATTACATTTTATGGCGCTCAACTCAGAAAAATCGATGAACGCCTGCAATCTGAACTTTTCCCTTCCCTAGAAATTCGTACTGGGACAGTAGACAGATTTCAAGGAATGGAAAGACCTGTTGTAATTGTGAGTATGGTTCGTAACAATAATAAGGGAGATGTGGGATTTGCTAAGAAACCAGAACGGGTGAATGTTGCCTTTTCCCGCGCTCAAGAATTGCTGATAATTGTCGGTTGTCATGATTTATTTACTCATCAACCAGGTAAAGTAGGAAATATGTATTCCGAAGTTTCAAATATTGTCAGGCTTCATCAAGGTTTCGTTGATGTTTCTCAAATTATCTAAGGGTAAAAATAGCTTTTGTTGTGAATTAAACGCTGAAGAAATAAAAAGTAATTTTTAATATCTTAGAAAGAAGTTAGAATTAACCAACTGAACTCCAAAGCTGATAATTGCTCATTTGGAAACAGACTGGAGACTTTTATGACTACAGCAGCCATTACTACACCCACAAAAGAATCACCCCTTTTATTTGAGGGACTGACTTGGAGAGAATTCAAAGCAGTCGAGCAATTATTAGACCGCCCAGGATATCGGCTGTCTTTTTTAGATGGTGTTTTGGAGATCCGAAGAATGCCTGGAGAACCCCACGAAACTGTTAAAGAAAGACTCGGTGCATTGTTAGAACTTTACCTGCTTATCGCAGGGTTTGACTTTACTCCAACTGGCTCAATGACCTTAGAAAGTGAATCGGGTGCTGTCAAGCGAGAAGCAGATAAATCCTATAAACTTGCTCCCGGTCGAGTGCGTCCCGATTTGGCGATAGAAGTGGTGTTTACCAGTGGCGGTATCAACAAACTGGAAGCATACAAGCGGCTTAAGATTCCTGAAGTGTGGTTCTGGGAGGATGGCGTTTTAGAAGTTTATCACCTGTGTCAAGAAGGCAGTGCGCTTCGCTATGAAAAACTTTCCAGTAGTGAAGAGGTCAAAGGGATCGATCTGGATTTGTTATTACGTTGCATTGATATGGTGAATCATGTTGATGCCATCAAAACTTTTCAGCAGGCACTTCAAAAATAGTAGGTGATTTCTGTTAAACCTAATAGTTTCAAATTATCGGTTTTTCTAATAAGTCGGTAATATAAACTTGTTAGTAGACAATATACACAAAATAGGTAAAGTAGCAGAAGTTGAAGATGTTGTTCCTTGCCAGAATTTGGGAATACTAGACTTGGAAAATATTGTTGGCAAAGGCAAGCAATAGATGAATAACGCCCAAGTCAGAATCTATGACCTATCAAAAGAATTGAATTTAGATAACAAAGAATTACTAGCAATTTGCGACAAACTCAACATCGCAGTCAAAAGCCATAGCAGCAATATTTCAGAATTTGATGCAGGACGAATCCGTTTAGCTGCTAAAAAATTTGCATATACAAATGGGATACAACAGGAATTAGCTATACCCAGTCATCAACCAAATTCACCAAAGACTATATCTCCAAATCGGCTTGCTCCCCTTCACAAACAACAAAATTTGGAATTTCCTAAACCCAAAATCTCAGCCAATCGTGCGTCTAATACCTCAGAGACATCTGTTAATAACTCTTTTCAAGCAAATTGCTTAAATATTAAAACAGATTCTGAAGACTGGGGCTATACTTTAACAGGTTCGGCAATTAATAGTTTAATCAGTAATTTTGAAACTCAAGCAGCCCTTGAATCATATTCTCAATTTGAGCAGCGACGAGAGCGTGCTAATGAGTTAATATTTGATTTACTAGGTCAAGAGCCTCGCTTAGTATATGTACGTCGCAAGGGCGCAGGGAAAGATCTTGGAGAAGAAATTTGGGATTTAACTATAGCAACAGATCGAGATGATTTTCAATTACCTGCAATACTTGAGAAACTAGGACAAACAGTAAGATTCAGAGCAGTTGTACAACAAGACGGAAGTGGCGGTTTAAGAATACTATCTGCTAAGTTGCTGCAACTTTCACAGGGAAATGCTGACGGCTATGCTGTACCTTATCGTTTACGGCTGCTGCCCAATCATCAGTATCACGTCAATATTCCGCCAACAATATTGGCACAGATGGCAGCCATGCCTATATGCGGTGACCATCTGCCTACAGAGGATAATTTGCGAATTTGGGAAATATTTTTACAGATTGAGGAAAAAATCGCTAAAGCACGGCAATTTTGTGTGCCTTTTTTCAGTCACAATGGCTTCGGCTTGGGAAGACTGGTCACTTTTGAGATTGACGTAATCTCAGCTACTCTTGAGGGTTCTAATGAAAATTCTCTGGCTGCGGAAAACTTCTGGGAACGGGTAAAACGAGCAAGAAACGAAGAGATTAAGCTGTTTGAGACTACTCCCACAGGACAAAGCTGGCGCAACAGCCGCCAATTAGGGGCTATTGAACAAGTTGATCCGAACCGTTGCACTATCCGCGTGAGGCTAGAACGTGATCTAGCCGATTATATGGCAGCAGGACGTTATCAGCTACCAGCCACCGGATTTTTGTATTTCGAGGCAGTTGGTGACATCCAACAGATTAAACGCAAAAAAGAAGCCTTGACACAATTAAAGCAGGGACGCACCCAAAATCCCTATTTAGGAAAGTTTTTATTTGATGCTTCCCAAGCAAGACCTATCCAAAAAACTATCGAGTTACGACCAGAAAATTTGTTGTTATCCTCAGCTAATCCCAGCCAGAAAGCAGCAGTAGAAATGGTGCTTGCAGCAGAGGATTTAGTTCTCATTCAAGGCCCACCAGGTACCGGAAAAACTACTGTAATTGCCGAGATTTGCTATCAAGTTGCTTTACGGGGTGGGCGCACTCTAATTACTTCTCAAGCCAATTTAGCAGTAGATAATGCTTTGAGCCGATTAGTTCATAACCCTGTAATCCGGGCTGTGCGAAAGGGAAACGCCGAAAAAGTTGGGGAAGAAGGACAGCCATTTTTAGAAGGCCGAGTGATTGCCACATGGTTAGAAAATACTGCTGCTGACTGCGAAAAAAATCTTGTTCAACACCTTGATGATGTAAAAATTTTGCGTCAATTGTTAGCAGCATCACAACGATTCACAGCATATCTAAAAGTAGAAGAAGTATTTAAGGAAGAACAGAATTTATTACAGAAACGCAAAGTCAATTTAGAGTCAGCTTGTACAACTCAAAAAAATGAATACAATCAAGCTGTATCTCAACTGGCCGAGGTCGAATCTTTAAAAACTGCTTTGGAAGAATTGCTCAATCAAGCACCTTCTATAGACTGGCAAGGCCCAGCATTTCTTAATTTGTGGGCAGGTCTGAAGAAATACACATCTACAGAAGCTTCTGTGCGAAACTTTGCTGCAAATCTTCGGTTAGCAATCAATTTGGCTTCTGAACTTGGTATGGTTCATCCAAATTACGACTTATTTGGTTTAGCTGCTTGGTTGCAGAACACTGTAGCTTCTTGGATTACTGAAGTTCGTACAGCATTAGCCTATGCCAGTAATATAGCTATGGCAATAACCGAAGCGGAATTAACTGCACAGACTTACAAACAAAATTCAGAATTTCTTGTTCGCCTAAAGTCAAATCACCAACAATTGCTTGTCAACCAGCAAAGCTTACAATCAAGAATTAGAAATCTACACAATCGTGAATCTGAGGTCAGTTTAGCAATAACTGACCTTGATATATGGTTGTCTACAGCTAATTTAAATATCGTCAATGTATTGACACAGTGCTTACAAAATCGTCAAGACTTTACAGTTGACTTAATCTCATTACCTTCGAGATTACGAAGCATGACGATGGAAGCTCAATATCTACCCTGGCAACAAAGTCTTGATCGGTGTCGGGTAAAAGTTAATCAGTTAATTCAGAAATACCATGAAAGGGATAGAGTATGCAGTCGGGTTACTGAAATCAGAGATTTACTTGTGCGGGGGCGAAATATACTAGGTCATCGCTTAATCAATGAAGCTACTATTTCTCAGGTAAGCGTTAATAAAGTGCTAGACCCTGTGGAGTACCTCATAAAGCTGAAGCAACTAGCACAAAATAGTATCGATGAGATTGAGAAACCACTGGGGGTCTGGGGTCGGATTATTGAATGGGTGCTTGCGATCGCTCTCAAGCAGAAAAGTTTAGATTCTATAACTCAAAAGTTACGTCCATATAGCCATCGTTATCGTGCCGTGGTAACTCTTGAGGCTATTAGGAGACAAACCCAGATTATATGTCAAAGGGTTGAAGCTGTTGATAGTGAATCGGCTATCCGCCAAATTACAGCAGAGGTGGTCAACGGCATAGTTACAAGTGCGGGTACATGGCTCAAACAACTACAAGCTGAAATACAAAAAGAGCAAAAGCAGCTTGAGATTCAATTAAACCAACAGATGAGCTTGGCAACTCATGAGCAGCAAAAAATATTTGCTAATCAAGAGCAGCTAGAAACTTATCGTAGTGAGACTCATTTCAAGTTTAAAAGAGCGATCGCACTTTCACAAGAACTGTCATCCTTTCCACACTTACCCAATGAATTAAAAGTTTTAGTGGAACAATACCTCAAGAATTCCTCAAATATTCTGACGGAATCCCCACAATTTACAGCAAAAATACGGAACTGGGAAAATCGGCTCCAACAACTTGATAGTTTGATTTCATTAATCAATCCTTTTGCTACACTTCCAACTATCAAAGACCTGCTAGTAGTTGGTATTTTCAGCTTGCAGACAACAACTGAAACTTACAAAAGCAAATTTATAGAAACTCAAAGCCAAATACAGAAAATTGTTGAGTATTCACAGCAGCAATTAGAATATATCTCAACAGAGCGAACTTGGTGGCATTCAATTTGGGAAGCTATTCCTGGTAAATTAAAGCCTGAAGTTGATTCTACAAACTTGTTAAATCTGGAATTTTTACGCGCGATCAATAATCACTTTGAATCTTGGCAACAGCAACTACAACAACAAGAAAATTATCTCAATCGATATCAGCACTTTATCCAAGATTGGATAAATAAATTAAGAAAGCCAACGGAAGGCGATCACAACGATTTAAGGCGGATTTATCTAGATAACGCCAATGTTGTTGGTATCACCTGTGTACAAGCTGCAAATTACAATTTTTCACAAGAATTCAAATACTTTGATGTCGTCATTATCGATGAAGTTAGTAAATGTACTCCTCCAGAATTATTAATCCCCGCCTTAAAAGGTAAAAAGTTGGTCATGGTAGGTGACCATCGACAATTACCACCTATGCTCAACACGAAGACTTTAGAGGAAGTTTCTCAAGAGATTGGCAGTACAAATACAGAACTAGAATTATTGCAAGAGTCACTGTTCAAAATTCAGTTTGAAACTGCTGATAATAGCATCAAAAAAATGTTAAATATTCAATATCGAATGCATCCCATAATTATGGGAGCAATTAATCAGTTTTATGATGGCAAACTAGAATGTGGTATTTTAATACCTGACACAAAACGCGCACATAATTTGGCAGGTGAAATAATTCAACCAGATAAGCATCTTATCTGGGTAAAAACGCCCAAAGAAAATAAGTTTGAAGAGGAATCTGAAAAAACTTCATTCTTTAATACTCCAGAAATTGATGCAATTGAACGTCTCTGCAAACAATTTGAGGGTACTTGGGCTTCTAGAGTTGCAAATGGTGAACCAAAAAAAGAAATCGCTGTAATTACATTTTATGGCGCTCAACTCAGAAAAATTGATGAACGGCTACAATCTAAAGATTTCCCTTCGCTGCAAATCACCACTGGTACAGTAGACCGATTTCAAGGTATGGAACGACCTGTTGTGATTGTTAGTATGGTTCGTAATAATAGTAAAAAAGATGTGGGATTTGCCAAGAAGCCAGAACGAGTTAACGTTGCATTTTCTCGCGCTCAAGAACTACTAGTAATTGTGGGTTGTCATTCGCTATTTACTCAGCAGCGTGGACAAATCGGGAGTATGTACTCCAATGTTTCAAATATCGTGCATTTACATGGAGGTTTTATTGATGTTTCTCGACTCTTATGCTAAACCTATTGATGATAATCTCAAAAAGTTGGTAGAAGAAATTGAAGCGCAAAGTTCTAGTTTATCAGTTTTAGCAGCGCGTCAATTTCGCTATAGCTTGGGTCAAACTCCAGTAGAAGTAAACATCAAAGAACCCCGACCATTTAACGTACTCGAAGAATTTATCATCCGCGCTGCAATTGAATTTCAACCTCCGCCAACAGAAGATGAATTAGCCTCTGTACTTGGGCTTGATTCTGTATTTATCCGCAGTACTACTACAACTCTTCGCTCATTACAAACTCTATCAGCAACATCGCCACTAACAGTTACTCCTGAAGGTCGCTCATTTTATGAAAAAGGTTCTGTCCCACAGCCTCCATATTCTGTACAGCTTAATGCTATTACAGACCCTTTAAGCGACAAGATAACTTTTCAATCTGAATCCTTAAATGAAACAGTAATAAATCTGCCTGATTTAGCAGATTTTATAACTATTGATAATATACCTACTGATATTTCCGCGTTACCACTTGAAGAAATACAAAAAAATATTCAGGCTTCAGGTTTGGCACTTCATGTACCAGAAGAGGGAAAAATAGTCACTTCATTTAAGGTAGTAGCTTCGATTCAAAAAATTTGGCAAAAAATATCGCTTTTCGTTATATTCGATGCTATTGAAGATAAGTTAACCATTCAAATAAGAAGTGGAAAGCAAATTTTAGAGGTAGCGTCACACCGATTGCAAATACTACATAATGAGGGTAAAATATCTTTACAAAAATTATGTAAATTGTCAAATGAAGCCATCAATTTTGAACGTGAAGCGATTCTTAAGCAGAAAAATACTGAAGTAGAAGCTAGGCTGGAAAAAATTCGTCAAGGAGCTTTAGAAAATGCTCTAAAAACCAGTAAAAAAGTAGATACTTATACAGTAGTAGGTGAAGCTATACAGCTACGTGATGGGCAAATTGCTCAAGCTTTTATAGATGTTTTAAATTCGGCTAAAAATCAGGTTATCATTTATTCTCCTTGGGTGAACCAAGTAGTTGTAAATGAAAAATTTCTGGCTTTGTTACAAAAATTAGCCAATCGCGGAGTTTGGATTTTGATTGGACATGGAATTGCGCGACGAGAAGAAGACGAAGATAAACCAATATCACCAGAAGTAGAAGAAAAACTTCGAGCAATAAAAACACCTGATGGATTGCCATGTGTACAGGTTTTTTGGTTGGGAGATTCCCATGTCAAAGAAGTAATAGTAGATCAAAAAATCCATCTTTGCGGATCTCATAACTGGTTATCTTATCGCGGCGACTACCTACCAAGAGGCGAATCAGTTTATAAAGTTACAATTCCCCATCAAGTCCAGGAAGCTTATAAATTTATTGCTAATCGCTTTCAAAATCATGCTCAAAAATTATGGCAAAATTCTTTAGAAAATCGCGATTCCAAGCTGGCTATAGAGTCTCTTTGTACATGGGGTGCATTGGGAATGGAAGATATTGCACTCCAAGAGATACAGCAAAATAACTGGCTGGAACTTATGCTTGTCTGGTTTGATGTCACACTTCAAGGGTTAAGGTCGAAAAATTTACCAGCTGATTCAACGATATTTAAAACAGCACTTTCCTTATTGAATCAGGTTTCTTTTGAAGAAGGTTTTAGTATGTCATTACAAGATAAATGGCGTCAAGTTATCAATGCCATCGCAATTAACAATCCTCAAACTGCTTTAAACTTACTTAATTCAAATCCTGTATAAATTTGCACTCAATAATTCTTAACTTATTTTTTGCTTTGCATCCTTCTGTGCGAGACGCTATGCAGACGCAGTTCGTCGAGTAGACTTAATCAATTCAAACGAGCGCGGCAGGACTCGAACCTGCGACCGATTGCTTAGAAGGCAATTGCTCTATCCACTGAGCTACGCGCCCAAAATAATATAGTGGCTCACAAAAGAGTCATCCAGGATATTATAGCGCTTTGCGCGACTTAGAAGCAATTAAAAATTGCAGATTTATCACTAGCAAGGCTAAGATCCAAGTCGCTAGTTATCAATCTACATTAAAAACGAAGCAGATGGCGTATTGGTTAGATATATTGTCTTGTCAAGGGGTTGCTTACCCCAGGCCGAGTCCTTCTAGGCAGCTTACTTTAATGAAATATCCAGCGAAGCGATCGCCTTCGCCCAATTTTACAGCACGCTAGGTAATTTCAGCCTTGGCGATGCTGCCAAATGCCATTATATATTCCATATTAAGAATGCCCCTGTGAGGAGTTATTGTAGCGTGCCATGTTTATTCTCAAACGGCAGGATGTTGAAATATCAAGCATTCAGCACCCAAAAAAGGATCAGCAGGTGCCGATCCTAGATTATCAAGGGCAGACTTTTCGCTTGATTAGTGTCTTCAAAGCTAGTCAAGAAGAAGAAGCTAGAGCCTTATGGAGAGAATTAACGGATAACCGGGGTAAAGCCTGTGTCTTACTGGAAGAACCGGAACGCTTCAGCGTTTGGGGGAAAATCCGTTTAGAACAGTTGGGCAATGACACAGGTGGTAGTCATGGCAAGACGGGGATTTTGATTCAAGCCACTATTTTACTGTTGCAAGGTGTTTATATCGACATTGAAGAGTTTTTGGGTGCTAGGCAAGCTGCATTATTTGAGAAAGATATTGCGGAGATATTCCAGCAAAAGCAATTTCCCCAAGCATCTCCTCCAGAAACAGTTAAATCTTTGGTATCTAACAATCCTTTACTTGCACCAAAGCTGCCTCCTTGGCAAGAAAATCACGTAGTTATCCTTTTGCAAGAATTACATCGATTAGGCAAGTCCTATTTTGGGAATGCCAACTTTACCAAACAAGTGATTTATAAGTTAGAAGATATGCCAGAAGCCGAGCGATCGCTGTTTCTCTCTTGGCTAAATCAATCACCACTGGGTAAACTATGGCAGTAGTCTGGAAATTTTTTTCAAAAGTTCCTACTGTCGGCACTTGCTTTTGGTGTCCGATTGTGCGTTATTTGGCAGACATACTGCTAGCTATACAATCCTTTAACTCAAAATACTGCCAGAGTGCATCTACATAGTCAAGCCCTATGAATAACTCTTACGACAATTCCTTGGTTTCTAAATCCATTTTCAACACTCAGAACATTGTTTTGGCTAATATTGGTTGGGGTGTGCTGGCACTGTTATACTTTTTGTTGTTTAGTGCCAAAATTCCCGGAGCAGATGGCATAGAAAGCCGAGCCGAGTGGTATGTGATTGGCACAAATATTTTTGAAGCCTTAGCTTATTTAGGCGCTGGTATCTTATGCTTGAGAAACTGGCTTAGTCCGCAAATCGTCAGTGGTCGGAATGTTTGGCTGTCTATAGGCTTAGGTATGCTTTCCTATTTCATTGGAGGGATAATTTTCGGATATACCGAAATAGTGTTAAAAGAAGAACCAGATGTGTCTTTAGGCGATATATTTTTTGTATTGAGTTATCTGTTACTAGGCGCAGGCATGATTTTAGCTGTGGCTTCCAGGCGAATCAATCTGGAAAAATGGCAGTGGCTAATTGTGTTAGCAATTGCTGTATTCGGTAGTTTGTTAGCATGGTGGATTTCTATGCAACAGGAAACATCGTCAGAACTTTTGGTCGCTATTTTGAATTGGTTTTACGTAGTTAGCGACGTAGTTCTGTTAATTATTGCTACCACTCTGCTGCTAGCCTTTTGGGGAGGAAGAGTTTCCCAGTCTTGGCGAATGATTGCCGCTGCGGCCTTTTCGCTCTACATTGCAGATATGTGGTTTAAATACGCCCAAGGCCCCAACTATCAAAGTGGAGAGATACTAGAAGTGTTTTGGGTATTTAGTGGAGTGTTATTTGGCATGGGCGCTGCCCTGGAATATGACGCATCACTAAGACGAACGCGGCGTACCAGCACACGAAAACGAGCTTAGCAAAGATTTTTGGTATCTACCGTGAGAAAACTAACAGACTCTGACAAACAAGAAATTCTCAAGTTATATCGAGAAAGTGCCGAAACAACCTCTACTTTGGCAGAACGCTACGATGTAAGTAATTCTACGATTAGTCGTTTACTTAAAAGTACTTTGCCAGAAGACGAGTATGAATACTTAGTTTCTTTAAAGCGGGCTGCCAGAACTCCTGAGGGTAGGGCACAGGTAAACTATGAGCAGTTACCACTGCTGATGAGTCAACCAGAGCCAGAAATCGAAGTTCCACCTAGCGACAGCCAGCCGGAAGTGGTAGAAGTTGAACCACCACAGCTACGTCGTGTAGTAGAGGAAGAAACCGACTTAGAAGATACTGACGAGTCAACTGCTGCTAGTAGAAGGGTACGGCGACGCACCTCAGCGACAGAAAAACCGAAGCTAAGAGTCACAGAGAAATCAGAAACTCTACAACCAAAACCGTTGGAAATAGCGAGTATCCCCAGCCCCATACTCAAGGATGAACGTCCAGAGGTAACTGTCATAGCACAAATGCTGGGAGAAGACTTGCTAGACGAGTCAGAAGATTTGGATGATTTAGAAGATGAGGATTTAGAAGATGATGACTTTGAGGAGGAAGAAGACTTCGAGGAAGATGACTTTGATGAGTTAAGACCCCTAGTCACAAAACGCAGACCAGGTGAAGCATCAGTTCAAGTTTTACCACTATCAGCAGCACATTTGCCGAAAACTTGCTATTTGGTGATTGACCGTTCCTCGGAATTAATTACGCGACCTCTCAAAGACTTTGGCGACTTGGGGCAAATTCCCAACCTGGAAACCCAGCAAAAAACTTTACCAGTGTTTGATAATCATCGCGTAGCCAAGCGTTTCTCTACCAAACGCGATCGCGTGATTAAAGTCCCCGATAGTAAAATGCTGCATAAGGCTCGTACTCATCTCCAAGCCAAAGGAATCACCCGATTGTTAATTGATGGTCAAGTGTACTCTTTGTCTACTGTTTAAAACTGAGGAGTGAGGAGTGAGGAGTTAGGAGTCAGGAGTGAGGAGTTGGGAGTTGAAAATTTCATAATTTATAACTTTTAACTCCTAACCCTTAACTCTTAATTCTTAACTCCTCACTCTTAACCCTTAACTCTTAACTCCTAACTCCTCACTCTTAACTTTTAACTTTAAGCGTAAACAGCCCTGGCAAAACGTTCTGCCAGGTAGATAATGTCCTGTTTGCGGGCAATTTGATGTATCCATTGTCGGGGAATATTTTCTACGCCGTAGTAAATTCCCGCTAAGCCACCGGTGACGGCGGCGGTCGTATCTGTATCTCCGCCTAAGTTAACAGCTTTGAGTACCGCTTCCGAATAAGATGAGCTATTTAACAAACACCACAGGGATGACTCTAAGGTATCAATCACGTAGCCGCCAGAATTAATCTCTTCTACTGGTAATTTGGCAATCTCACCACTGAAAACTCTGCCAAAATGCGGCTTCTCTAACAAAAATTCCCGCACCGAATAAATTGGTTGGATATCTTGTAATCCTTGGAGATAAGCGGTTTGGGGGTCAGCGCCTTCGAGTAAAGATACTGCAATACTAATATAAATGCCACAGGCCATTTGCGATCGCGCATGGGCATGAGTAATTGCCGAAACATCATGCACCCGCGCTATCAATTCGCTGAAAGTTAAGTTTCTGTGACAATAAGCCATCGGCAAGATTCTCATTAACGAACCATTGCCATTACTATTTTCAACTTTGCCGCCTGCCTGATGGGGTACAACTCCCTGTTTCAAGCGCATCAGTGCTGTATGAGTCGTTTGACCGATATCAAAGACATCACCACGGGGAGTCCAGTAAGCTTCCTTGTACCAACGCCAGAAGGAATTAGCTATGGCTTCTAGCGAATACCCTCTACAAAGACTTTCTGCCAAGCAAAAGCTCAACGAACTGTCATCTGACCAAGTTCCCGGCGGTTGATTCCATGTGCCATAACCCAACATAGTTGTCACTGGAGATTTGATTCGTTCTGCACGGCTAGTAAACTCCACTGGCACACCCAATGCATCACCGACACATAAACCCATCAAACCAGACAACGTTTTTGCAGCGGTTAGCATTATTCAATCTCCAATAATTGCTAAAAATTAACTTTATAGATTTACTCTCTAGCTTGTTGCCACAGATGCTACAGGCTACTTTTTCACCCTATGTGAAACGGTCAAAAAAAATCAGTTGACTGGCTATTGTTCAACTAGATTGCAGCTAATTTTTAGTTCCCCTAGCTATGCCACTTTTAAAAGCGTCTGTTTTTGAGATAGAAAACTCGGAATTCCCGAAAAATTAAGTGTAATTATAACATTTTGTGCAGAATTATTCATCTAATTGTTCTTAAATCTAGTACAGCGATCGCAACAGCTACTTAAGAAAATCCCATAATTATCTGGAACATTTTTACTGAGCTTTCGACTGGGAATATAACAGTAAAAAATACAAAATTTGGTCACAATTATGAAAAGCTTACTCAAGTCTATCCTGACAATTTCTGCATTATCTTCTTTAGTAATTGCTCCTGTTCTTCTATCACCTGGTGAAGCTTCTGCCCAAACTAAAAAGGGTACTGATGCTAGTTATGTTGGTGCTGGTATTGCAGCTGGCGTTACTAGCGGCGGACAAGGAACTAACGATGATGCCAAATTTGGTGGTAATGTCACAGGTCGCCTGAAATTAGGAAATACCCCATTTTCTGCACGCGGAAATGTTCTTTGGAGCGATCAAACTACTGCGATTATTCCAGAAGTTTCTTTAGATGTACCTATTGCTAATAAAACTAATGCCTATTTAACTGGTGGTTATTCTTTTGTAGAAAAAGATGGCTCGCCAACTCCTATAGGTAACAAAGACGCAGTAGTATTAGGTGCTGGTGTTGAATCGGAAGTTGCTAAAAATTTCCTAGTCTATACTAATACTAAAGTAGGAATTAATGCTTATCAAAATAGCGATACTCCTGCTGTTAGCATCAATGCTGGTATTGGCTATAGCTTTAAATAAAAGCTCAGCAAAACATTCCTGGGCCACCAAAGTTCAGATTGAAGCAAACCTTAGCTGCAATTGCTGGCTGAGTGAAAAAAAACTTCATCAGTATCAACTTAAGTAGGATAAATGTTGAGAGCAGGGTAGCACAGCTGTGCTACCCTACTTATTGGGCTTACTTCAGGTAACTCAAAACCCTTATAACTATCGAGAAAAAACTCTTTTTCGTTGAATTGATTAATTTTAATCATCAAGCTGAACTAAAGAGTATTCAATCACTCTATACTTTACTCAGCACTTTGCACTCTCAAGAGCAGGTTTTGTTAAGTGTTACATCGCTGAAAAAGCCGACTTTTGCCGTGTTAAAATCAAACTATTCCTCATTATTCCGGCCGGATTACCGGGGATAAATTAGCCGAAAGGATACTAAATATCTTGGAATTCGGCGTCAACGAATGCTTTATTGAGAATACTATACAACTCTCATGGTTAAATCTGCTCCTTCCCCCGTCGCTAGCCGTAAGCCTTCTAAAGTAGAAGTAATTAAGGAAAATAGTAATTTTTTGCGCGAGCCTGTAGCAACTGAGATTCTTGAAGATACTACTCATTTTAGTGAAAACGCTGTGCAACTGTTGAAGTTTCACGGCTCTTATCAACAGGATAACCGGGACAACCGCGCTAAGGGACAGGAGAAAGATTACCAGTTTATGCTGCGGACAAAAAATCCCGGTGGTTTGGTGCCGCCGCAGCTGTATCTGGCTTTAGATAAACTAGCTGATGACTATGGTAACCACACGTTACGAGCCACCACCCGCCAAGGTTTCCAACTGCACGGAATTTTAAAGAAGAATCTCAAAACAGCAATTGCGACCATTGTCAACAACCTGGGTTCGACTTTGGGTGCCTGCGGCGATATCAACCGCAATGTGATGGCACCACCAGCGCCCTTTAAAAATCGCCGCGAGTACCAGTATGCTTGGGAATATGCCCAGAATATTGCTGATTTGCTTTCCCCACAAACAGGCGCTTATTACGAAATTTGGTTAGATGGCGAAAAGGCAATAAGTGGTGAGGAAAATCCAGAGGTGACAGCCGCGCGATCGCGCAATGGCAATGGCACAATTATTCATGACAACGAAGAACCGATTTACGGCACTCACTACATGCCCCGTAAGTTCAAAGTTTGCGTGACTGTGGCGGGAGATAATTCGGTTGATTTATATTCTCAAGACCTGACTTTGGTGGTAATTACCAATAAGAAGGGAGAATTAGAAGGATTTGATGTCTTTGCTGGCGGTGGCTTAGGTAGAACGCACAATAAAGAAGAAACTTTCGCTAGGTTAGCAGATCCAATTTGCTATGTAGCCAAAGCAGACGTTTACGACATAGTAAAAGCGATTGTAGCTACTCAAAGAGATTATGGCGATCGCACTGACCGCCGTCACGCCAGATTAAAATATTTAATCAACGATTGGGGTTTAGATAAATTCCGCGCCCAAGTTGAAGAATACTTTGGCAAACCACTTACACCCTTCAAATCACTACCAGAGTGGAAATATCAGGACTTCCTCGGCTGGAACGAACAAGGCGATGGCAAGCTATTCTTAGGAATTTCCGTTGACAATGGTCGCATTAAAGACGAAGGTGCGTTTCAACTCAAAACCGCTTTACGGGAAATTGTCGAGCAGTTTAACTTGCCCATCCGCCTGACGCCCCACCATAACGTGATTTTTTACGATATCGAACCAGATAACAAAGAAACCATTGACGAAATTCTCAGCCGTCACGGTGTCGTTTCTGAACCTAGTAAAATCGAACCTTTAGAACGCTATGCAATGGCTTGCCCTGCTTTGCCTACCTGCGGCTTGGCAATTACCGAGTCAGAACGCGCAATACCGGGGATTTTGGAGCGAATTCGCGCTCTGTTGAATAAATTAGGTTTACAAAAAGAACATTTTGTGGTAAGGATGACAGGCTGTCCTAACGGCTGCGCTCGTCCCTACATGGCGGAATTAGGCTTGGTGGGTAGCGCTCCAGAAAGTTACCAATTGTGGTTAGGAGGTTCGCCAAATCAGACACGACTGGCGCAACCTTACGTGGAGAAGCTGCACCATAACGACTTGGAAAGCGTCCTAGAGCCAATTTTTGTTTACTTTAAAAAATCAAAGAAATCGAAAGAAAGCTTTGGTGATTTTTGCGATCGCGTTGGTTTTGATGCCATCCGTGAATTTAGCGCCACCTACGAACCCGGCACATTTAATGGTGCGAACAAATCACGCCACCGCGTAAATTTGAAAGCTGATATCTACGGCAAGTTGAAGGAAGTATCCGAAAGCCAAGGTAAGCCAATGACTCAGTTAGTAACTGAAGCCTTAGAGGTTTATTTCCAGAGTCTTTCGTAAGTTGAAAAATTGAAGATAATGAAATTAAAAAGAGACACAGATAAATCTATCTGTGTCTCTCTCGCGTAAATCCCCCCAATCCACACCATATCTGGCTTTCTTAATTACGAATTACGAATTACGAATTACGAATTGCCATAACACATCCACAGGAAAACTGAACTATGGTAAGCACAGCAAAATTCGCAGAAACTAGGGATGTGCTGCAAAACATCAGCTGGCAAACCTTCAAAGCGATGCTGGCAGATATGGGATGTGAGAGAAATAAGAGGCTAGCTTATGACAACGGAATAGTAGAAATTATGACCCCGTTGATGCCGCACGAGAACTCAAACCGTCTGATTGAGGGTTTTGTGCTTGTGTTGTGCGAAGAATTTGGTTTAGAAGTTAAAAGCGCTGGCTCGTTGACTATGACACGGGATGATTTGGAGCAAGGAGCCGAGCCGGACAGTAGTTACTATATCCAAAATGAAGTCTTAGTCCGCAACAAAGAAAATATTGACCTGAATATAGACCCGCCACCAGACTTGGTATTAGAAGTAGAATATTCTAAATCTAAGATAAACAAGTTAATTCTTTATGCTGCAATGGGAGTTCCAGAATTCTGGCGGTATAACGGAACTGTATTGAGAATTTACACCCTTAACAATGGGCAATATTTCCAGAGTGAAAGTAGTCCAACTTTTGCGCCTGTGCTAGTGGCAGAAATTCCGCGATTTATCCAAGAAAGCAAGAAAATAGGACAAATAGCAGCCACTCGTGCTTTCCGTAGCTGGGTTAGACAGCAGATGTCTACGGCAAAGTAATTTATTTAGAAAAATGTCTCAACTGCAAAGAATTGCGATCGCACCTTCCCAACTCCAGCAACAGCAAATTTTCCTCACCAAAGAACAGCAACATTACTTAGGTCGGGTGTTGCGCTTGCGTGAAGGCGATCGCTTTATTGCAATGGACGGTAAAGGAAAATCGTGGTTGGCACAGTTAGCAGGGGAACAAGCACAAGTTTTAGAACCTATATCAGTAGAGACTGAATTACCTGTATCGATTACACTGATGGTGGCGTTACCCAAAGGTAATGGATTCGATGAAATCGTGCGGTGTTGTACGGAATTGGGGGTAACTTATATTGCGCCTGTATTGAGCGATCGCACTTTGCTTCATCCCAGCCCACAAAAACTCGAACGTTGGCGGCGCATTGCAGCGGAAGCCGCCGAGCAATCAGAACGTTCATTCGTGCCGACAATTTTAGAACCTGTTACTTTTAGCACGGGTTTGTCATCAGTCATTAGTAATTTGTCATTGGTGAATAGCCAGCAATATATTTGTGTGGCTCGTGGTGAATTTCCTCATTTAAGAGATTGTTTAAAGCACCAAGGACAAGAAACAATTGTTATTGCTACCGGGCCAGAGGGTGGATGGACAAAACAAGAAGTGGAAAATGCGATCGCAGTTGGATTTCAACCTGTTTCCCTTGGTCGCCGTATCCTCAGAGCAGTGACAGCGCCAGTGGTAGCATTATCCTTGATTACCGCAGCTTGTGAAGTATAAATGAGTTATAGCTCACGCAGAGACGCAGAGGCGCGAGAGATTACTCTAGTGTGTATATTGAAATATGATTGAACAAGTTGCGATCGCCTTTGACAATAAAGACTATCAAACAGCTGCTAAATTACTCAAACAGCTGCTAAAAGAATCGCCGGAAAATCCTTGGGTGCAATTTTATCTCGCTAGGCTGCATGAAGTATCTGGAAAGTACGAAGATGCAGAAAAAATTTATCGACAGCTGCTGCGAGGTACGACAAATACTAAAATAGTGACGTTAGCACGACAAGGTTTGCGGCGGCTGCAAGAAATTGAGCAAGAACAAAGACAACGGGCCATTGCAAAAGCAACATCGGAACCTAATAACACCGAACTTGGCGTATTAATCTTAGAACCTCTTGATAACGAACTCAAAGCAGAAGCATCTCGAAAATTTGCCCAGATTATGCAAATAGATCCTTACAGCGCACGGTTGATGTTACCGAGTCGTGGCTGGAAATTTTACCGCACTGGACAAGTGGGAGAACTAAAATTTTACGGCGAACAGCTACAGCAAGCTGGTATTCCCTGTTTTTGGACAACAATAACCGCCATTCAACAAATTCAAGTTTTTCAAGTCAAATATTTTTCCGAATCTAAATTAAAAGCTACTGTTGTTTGCTGCAACCAAACAAATCAACTCGGTTCTTTAACTTTTGATTGGTCAGAAGTCACAGCACGAGTAGTAGGACTTTTGCCCATTTTTGAACAAGTTGTAGACGTTGACGCTCGCGGGAAACTAGAACGGAAAACTCAAACACAAGACTATGCTCAGTTTTGCGATCTACACCTACCTGGTAGACGTTGTATTCTGCGACTTTATGATAACGGCTATGAATTTCAGCAAGGTTTAGAAATAGTTCCTCAATCTAGCCAAAATACAATCAGAATTAATTGGAATAGTTTATCAAATTGGATTGGCCAGCAACTACCTCAAGTTGAAACTTGGTCAGATTTTACACCCTTTGCAGATACAGCATTAGATCAAACAGAAATGCTGGCTCAAATTGAATCTCACATTCACCTATTTCGTAGAGAACAGACTAATTGGGACTCAGCTTTTCATTTATATAGTGGATTAGTGTTTGTTAAATAATTTGTAGATAACTATAAAATGAGGCCCTTTATACATGACAAATTTGCTAAGGACTATCTGGAAGAATTACTCAAAGATTACGGAGAAGTCAACTCATCAGAAAAAGTTTCAGGCAAGATTAAAGAAATAGATATTTTATTTATTCCTTCTAAACAGAAAAGCCCTAATTTACAAGTATTGGGTTTGCTAGGAAGATTTGCCAAACATCCTGCAATAATAGAACCGTTCCGCAATTCAGCTTCTACCGATGAAATCTGCGACTGGATTCTAAAATTATTAGGAGTAAAGGCTCTCATACGGCGAGAAGCTAAAGCAAATAAAACCAAACTTCAGGACTTATAAATTCCCAAATTGTGGGTTCTTAACCTACCGTCTCTGAAACTAGATTGTCTAGCTTTGGAACTATTGAACAAGAAATTTGGTTGTCAATTGAACAATTAGGAAATCTAGGAGAAGCACTATTAGACTTTTCTATTGTTGCTGATTTAGAAACTTGGTTAAAGCAACAATAAGAATAACTCATCATCAGTAAATTAAGTTAGGTGCGTTACACTTTTAGGCTAACGCACTGCTTTTTTTATTAAAAAATTCAATGAGGAATTCATAACGCCTTTTATTTTATCTATTGCCGTTAGTAGCTCTAGATTATCGTGGCTCAAAATTTTCAGTTCGCTAGGAAGTTTGGAATCATATTCTAGCAAAATTTCTCGTGTCTCTACATCCTCAGTATATTTTGGTTCCAACAAAATAATTAAATCAGAAGATTGAATATTTTTATTGTCTTCATCATAAATAAGTTCTATTTTAAAATTATAAATATATGATATAAAAATCAAATATGGCGATTGCTCATTGCTAAACAGTTGTTGCTCATTTTTTGGCATAAATAAAGTAAACGTAAATCTATCTACATCATTACAACTCACGCACTGAGAAATTTTTATATTTTCAATACAAACAATTTTTGATTGTGGATTTAAAGAATTTTCTGTACAAAAATTAAATGGTAAAGGAACATCAAAATTTAAAGTTGTAGGTAAAGAAACTTGGTAATTACAGCTAGGTGGAACAGTTCTACTCCGCTGCGCGGCCATAACAGGTGCTGGTGGATAAGCTTGCTTCTTATTTATTTCAAGTTTAGGTAAAACCCAACTTTTCAGTAGCCAGACATTATAAAATAAAAATTTAGCATTTTTCAAAAAAGCAACGCGATCGCCAATATTACGAACTTTCAAATCAATTACACAGGAATTAACAGAGCCTTCAAGAGAAACATCAACAATTTTCAGTGACGAATCATTATTTTGTGAATTATGATGAGAGAAACTAATTTTATAGCCAGCTTTTGCTAGCCAATCAGCAACCTCTCTCCAGTCTTTTAATGTGTTACTAGACCGATTAATTAGTACTTCGATATAGCGATACAATCCTCTAGATAAATCAACTCGTAAACCCCTAACTTCCCGATTCATTGCAGCAGCTATTTCAGTAGGGCTATAACCGCAAAGCAATCCCCTCAAGCAAGTTATTTCCAATGGTGTAAGTTGTTTGGGTTTCCCAGAAATTTGCTGTTTGGCAGAGGTAAGATCCTGGCACAAGCTTGCCAAATTCCAGTCATTTTCAGCTTGTGCAAAGAGTTGGGGAATTGGTGTCATTGTTGGATGTATCAGCTTTTACTCCATATCCTAACAAAACTCCTAAGAGTGGTTAGGTTACAGTTACTTGTTGCTTTGGTTAGTCTAGGTTTACGTTCAATACAAAAGAACCTATCAAACCTATGAATACAGTAAGTGCTAAAAACCAACAGTTAGGGGGTTTGTATGTCCAATCCCCTCAAGGAGAAAAGTTAGTTTTTCCACTCAAGCATACGGAAGTACTAGCAAAAGTTGCAGGTAATCTTTCACGAGTTGAGGTGATTCAAAGCTTTGAAAATCCCTTCACGCAGCCTTTAGAAGCAGTGTATATCTTTCCGTTACCTGATGAGGCGGCGGTGGATGATATGGAAATCAAAATAGGCGATGCCTTCGGCAACCCCTCCGGTGTACGCACTATCAAAGGTAATATTAAAAAACGTGAAGAAGCGCAACAAATCTATGAGAAGGCAAAACAAGAAGGACGCACCGCAGGACTTCTAGAACAAGAACGAGACAACATCTTTACCCAATCTCTGGCTAACATCAAACCTGGCGAACAAATTGATGTCACAATTCGTTACACTGAAAGTTTAAAATTTGAGGCGGGAAACTACGAATTTGTGTTCCCGATGGTGGTGGGGCCAAGATATATTCCTGGAACAACCATAGATAATAGTGGTGATACAGATAGAGTTCCTGATGCTTCTCGAATTACACTACCTGTACTTCCAGAAGGAATGCGCTCTCGTCACGATATTAATGTCACAGTAGAAATTGACGCAGGTTTACCAATTTCTCAAGTGCGTTCTCCTTCTCATCAATTAAAAATTGAACATTCAGGTCAAATTGTGCGGATTCAATTAGCTGAAGAAGATACAATTCCCAACAAAGATTTAATTCTCCGCTATCAAGTTTCCGGTCAAGAAACTCAATCCACAGTATTAACCCAAGCTGACGATCGCGGCGGACATTTTGCCATATATTTAATTCCAGCTTTAGAATACTCCACTGATGAGATTGTCCCCAAAGATGTCGTTTTTTTAGTGGATACTTCTGGTTCTCAATCAGGCGATCCGTTGCGAAAGTGTCAAGAATTAATGCGACGATTTATTAATGGGTTAAATCCCAATGATACTTTTACAATTATCGATTTTTCTCATACTGTCAGGGAGTTATCAAAGACACCTTTACCGAATACAGCAGAAAATCGTGCCAAAGCGATCGCTTATATTAATAATTTACGAGCATCTGGCGGCACAGAAATGCTCGGTGGCATTCGTACAGCCATAAATTTCCCCACACCAGCCGGAAGATTACGCTCTGTTGTACTGCTAACCGATGGCTACATCGGTAACGAAAATGAGATTTTGGCAGAGGTACAAAAGCACCTCCAACCAGCAAATCGCCTTTATAGTTTCGGCGCTGGTAGTTCAGTTAACCGTTTTTTATTGAATCGCATTGCCGAAATCGGCCGGGGAATATCTAGAATTATTTGTCATGATGAACCCACACAAGAAGTTGCCGAAAAGTTCTACAAACAAATCAACAATCCTGTACTGACGAATATTCAAATATCTTGGCAAGGTGACACAGAATCACCTGTAATTTACCCGAAGATAGTGCCTGATTTATTCAGCGAACAACCATTAGTTTTGTTTGGTCGCAAACAAGATAAAGCTAGCGGTAATCTGCAAATCTCTGGCATTGCTGCGGGCGGTAAGCACTATGAAAAAACGTTTCACCTCACATTTGAGGAAACGGGAAATCCGGCTGTAGCGCAGTTATGGGGACGTGCTTGTATTAAAGACTTGATGAATCAAATGGTGAGTTTTGACACGAAAGCTGGTGTAGAAGCAGTTACAGAAACAGCTTTAACTTATCAATTGCTTTCTCAGTACACCGCTTTTGTTGCTGTCAGCGATGACGTGCGGGTTGAGCCAGGAAGCGAATATGTGTCTATGCACATGCCAGTGGAAATGCCGGAAGCTGTTAGTTACGAAGGAGTGTTTGGCAGTCCTCCGGTTGGTGCTATTAGGCGTCAAATAACATTCCCAATGGCAGCAGCGCCAGCCCCAGCAGAGGACGTTCCAGATTTTCTCCGGCAAAGGCGCCGGGGGTCAAAACGAGAAGAATTAGCCCTGCCATCTCCAAAAATAGCAGCGCCCATTCCTCACCAGTTAGAAGTCGTCAAGGCTACTGGCTTGGATGAAACAGCAATTGCTGGCTTAACCCAACACTTAGAACAAATAAATTTACCCCCAGGCTTTAGTGGTGAAATCGTCTTCGAGTTCACTATCAAAAAAGGTCGGGTAACAGGGATAATGTTGGATGAAGAAGCATCAACCCAAAAAGATGCAGCTGTAGTGGAGAAAATTAAGCGATCGCTCTTGCTTTGGATACTTCCCACATCTACAACTGCTAAAGTTGTCTTAACCTTGCGTATTCACGTTTAACAAATTTGTAGAGGCGCAAAATTCCGCGTCTCTACTTATTAGTAGGGGTTTTAACCTGACGTGCTAGTTCTAGGTAAGCATTCATGTTTGCCCCTGGACGCCGACGACCATTAGAGCCGTTAGCAGAAGGAGCTAGATACTTAGGCGCAAAGGTGGTTTCAGTTGGCTGCTCTTTTAAGACTTTGGCTGCTGCGGCTTTTGCATTGTTGCCGGGTTGAATTTTTAGACCCTCAGCAGTCTGGACTAGCTCAACATCAGCTGGTTTTGGATTTTGAGCTGATTTCGCTTCTTTAGTTGATTTAGTTGATTTTGCCTTAGCGTTACTTGTGTCGGCTTTTGCTCCGTTTAATGAAGCTGGTTTGGATGGGGCTGGTGAATCTGATGTAATTGTTTCTGTTACTTTTTTCGCGCTTGATGCAACTGTCTCCACTGCTTTCTTCGCGCTCGATGCTACCTCTTTAGCTGCTTCTTTAGCAGTATCCTTGGCCTCGTCCAATTCTAAGAAGTAGTCGCTGCTTGTTTTCTTCCCTGGTAATAGGCCAGTCACGAAACCCAGAATACCGCCTAGCAAACCGAGAATACTTGAAATCAACTTTTTGATAAAACCCATTACAATTACTCCTGCCTTTTATATTTGAAATTTGACCGCAATTGTTAAAAATCACGACAATATGTTACATTTTCTACTTTGCGTCACCCTATTCTGGTGACAACCTCTATAGGTTTGTGTTTAATGAACATTGTAGTAAAACTAGAGCATAAATGCTTCGTTGCAAGCACTTACGAGCTATATACACCGAGAACTAATTATTAAATTTTACTGTAACTAAGAGCAAGATTCTGAAAGCTAGCTTCATAAAAATTAACATTTCTTTGTCTAATAATTTAGCCAATCCCTTTGCTCTCAACCAGTGAAAGGAGTGTCATAGCCTGTTAGCAAACGCATCTAATATTGAGTTATATTTTTTACAAACTTGCTCTCCAAATCTCTGAAGTTTTGCCAAGATATCTTTATCAAAAATCCGAAAACTAACAACTTCACTTTGTAGAGCAGTATGTACTTACAAAAGTGAAATACACCACCTAAAATTTAGCTAGACTTCGTAAATGAACACAGAAAATCAGCAACGCAATCCCGTTTTGCTAATACACGGGATTGACGATACAGAAGCAGTCTTTCGTCAAATGAGACCGTATCTCATACAACAGCGTTTTACTGTACATGCCTTGAATTTAGTACCTAATAATGGCGATGTGGGTCTTGATGAATTAGCAAAGCAGGTAGCCGATTATGTTACGGCTAACTTTGGCTCAGAACAACCACTGGATTTAGTAGGCTTCAGCATGGGAGGAATTGTTAGCCGTTACTATGTCCAGCGATTAGGAGGAATTAACCGCGTGCAGAGGTTTATTACAATCTCTTCGCCCCATCATGGAACTGTGGTTGCTTACGGTTCCAGGCGTCCTGGTTGCGTACAAATGCGCCCCGACAGCCTTTTCCTCAAGGATTTAAATTCTGATGCTGTAATCTTGAAGCAACTAAATTTTACATCTATCTGGACACCTTACGATCTAATGATTGTCCCTACGAATAGTTCACAAATGCCCGTAGGACAACAAGTAATAGTACCAGTTGCTCTACATCCTTGGATGCTGACAGATTCTAGAAGTTTAGCAGCAGTAACAGCAGCTTTAGCAGAGCCTATTAAGCTACCCCTACTGAAGAAAAAATCGAGTCAGTAATTAGCATACTTGCCAAACTTAATTTATTTATTTGTAATTACGAATTACGAATTATGAATTACGAATTTTTAACTCCTATCCCCAATTTGTGTATGTTCGGAACTTCCAAAAATCGCCTCTGGGTAGCGATAATACTTAAACTCCATGAGGTTATAAAAGGGATCTTCTAAAAAGAAAGTACGATGCTCAAGAGGAGAACCGACGAAGCGATTTTTACTTTCTTCACGAAAAATTAGCTGTTGCTGTTGTGCCCTTTTTAGTAAGCCCTCCCAATCGCTTTCTTGGGTAAAAATTAGTCCAAAGTGTCTGGGATAAATTGTTTTTTGGGGTGTCAAAATTTCTTTGGTAACATGAGCTACTAATTGATGACCGTGGAGATTGAGAATTAGAGCGTGGCGGTTTTCACGACCGGGAATACAGCCCAAGCCATCTACATAATATGTTTTTGTCTTGGCAATGTCAGTCACCGGGAAAGCTAGATGGAATATAGTTTGGTTCATAGCTTGTAGGTAAAAAACTAATAATTAATGCTATCTACAATTTATGCTGTAAAGTTTTAATTGTGGTTAATTTCAACACAGTTTTAATTGACATTAACCGATATGCTTTATGGCAGTATGGCTGAGATGGCACACTGAGTATAATTTCATTTTTTTCTAGTAGCATCGGCTTTTTACTTGTTTCAACTCGCACAGATGCCTATCCCACAAGATAAAGAGTAAATCTTAACAAACAAAAGTTTTGCATTTTGTTTAATCCATGTTTTTTAGTCAAAGTTGCATTGTATATCTAGAGCATTGTCTGCATTTCCATATCGAGCTTTTAGAGCGATGCCTGTGCTGTAAATCTCATAATACAAACATATTACTTAGACCGAAAAATATCATAAATTAAGCACTAAGCACCGTAAATTGGTTATTGTGTTGATATTCAGATAAAATTACTCTTGACTAATTACTGATGTTACCCTCAATTAATTCTGTAAATCCCTGGCTGGTGGGAGTAGGATTAAACACCATTTTATTGGGTTTAGCTGCGATCGCTCCTAAAAAGCTGCTTACCCCAGCGGGATTATTCCACGCCTGGTTACTAGCCATACTAATTTGGGGAACTTTAGGCTGGCAAGGTTACGCAGTGGTAATGTTCTATTTTTTAGTTGGTTCTGGTGTAACCCGCATTGGCATGGCCCAGAAAGAAGCCGAAGGAATCGCCGAAAAGCGTTCTGGTGCAAGAGGCCCAGAAAACGTCTGGGGTTCCGCTTTAACTGGTGCCTTGTGCGCCTTAGGAATAGGGCTACTCAATTGGGGAGTTATTGTACCTAATCCCCAATCCCCAATCCCCAATCCCCAATCCCTATTATTATTAGGTTATGTAGCTAGTTTCAGTACCAAGCTTGCTGACACCACTGCCAGCGAAGTTGGTAAAGCATACGGTAAAAGCACCTTCCTAATTACCACTCTTCAACCAGTGGCCCGTGGCACCGAAGGAGCGGTAAGCTTAGAGGGAACTTTAGCTGGTATTGTGGGTTCTGTAGCGATCGCCCTTGTTGCTTGGGGAGTTGGTTTAATTGATATATTGGGCGTAGCTTGGTGTGTGCTGGCAGCATTTATCGCCACTAATTTAGAAAGTGTGATTGGAGCGACACTGCAATCAAAATATACTTGGTTGACCAATGAAGTGGTAAATATTTTTAATACATTAATCGGTGCGATCGCAGCTGTAATATTTGCCTGGGTGTGGGGCATTGGGCATGGGGCATAGGGCATTGGCAAGTTCAAGGAAGTAGCCCAGAAAATGTTTTCGTTGATTTTGCTGATTTAGCTGATTATTTGCTGAAATTTATACAGCGTTTTTTAGAGAATTCGCTTTGACTTACTTGGAGGCGATCGCTAATATTTTCAATCCTGTTGTGTCTTCCCAAGAGCGTATAACTAATCATGAAAGATTATATTATCAAGAAAGCACAGGTAGACACAGGAGTTTGCGCTCAATTTGCCACGTCAGAGCCTCAGAGCCTCTCTTGTTTAATTAGCAATATATTCTTTGGTCATTTCCACGTAATTAGTTTATGAAAACTTTATCATAATAATCCATCAATGACAGCATGATTTCTATATGATTTAATTTAAAAGTCCTATGAGTGTTTAACCATTTTCACATAATTAGTTCATGGAATCTTTACCATTTTTGATAGTCAATGACCAACCTATTTCTATTGAAGAAGCAGTAAAATACCTGCAAGTCTCTGGAAAATTGGGACAGTACATTGGGGATATTCTCCGCCAGTACGTAATTGAGCAAGAAATCCGAACCAGAGACGATATTGAGATTGGCACAGCCATAACTGAGCAAGCGATTATTGATTTTCGACTCAACAATCAATTAACTGACCCCCAAAGTTTTCAAGAATGGTTAAAGAGGAATAACACAGATTACACAACATTTCATGCATCGGTTACTTTTGGCTACAAACTAGAAAAACTCAAAGCTGTAGTCACCGAACCAAAACTTCCAGAATATTTTATTGAACGCAAAATTGTTTTAGATCGGGTGGTACTTTCTCGGATTGTTGTTGATAATCGCGAACTGGCAGACGAACTACAAATCCAAATTGAAGAAGGAGGCAGCTTTGAGCAATTAGCTAGAGAGTATTCACTTGCAGATGACCGAATTGTGAATGGCATGATGGGACTCATTAGCCGAGGAAGTCTGCCTGACACACTACGGGCAGCTATTGATGTAGCAAGTCCTGGGCAAGTGGTAGGCCCAATAGAACTGGTTGGCGGAACCTCTTTGCAAGGAGAAGGGCCTTATGGTTTGTTTCGAGTAGAACAATTTCTGCCAGCCTCTTTAGAAGATACTCAACTAAAGCAAGCACTACAAAATGAATTGTTTGAGAAATGGCTAGCAGAGAAAATTCAAAAACTGACAGTCAAATTACAAGTGAGTTAAAAATTCTGGATAATGAATCTCTACGATTAGAAGTGCTGGCTTCTTTACCTTGGAATCAACCACCGCTGTGTTGGTTGACTCCCGAACAGCAATCCCGATTGCGAGATGAATCCCAAGCCCGTCAGTATCGTTTAGGAGATAAAATCTGGTCAAGCGATATCGGCGGTTACCAATTCTTGATTGTGGCTGGTAAAGTGCGTTTGCGAGATGGCAGAAACCCATCCAGTGGGCTATCTCAAGAACGCGTTGGCAAACCCATAGCCGCCCTCGAAGTAGGAGATTGGTTTGGCGATTTACAAAAGCTGTCTGCGGATTTTAAAGCTGTAGCTGCTAGTAAAGAAGTGATAGTACTGTGTTGGGAGACAGCACTGTGGGCAGAATTTTCTCACCCACAAATTCAGGAATTTTGGCAAGCTTTACCAGTGGAAAGGGAACCAGAAAAGGAAACATTTTCTTTTTCTCCCACAACAATTCCACTACCCCCAGCTTCCGAGGGAACTCTCCCCCTCCAAACCCAAAAAGGACTACCAGCCGCCAATCTGATTGTTCCCAATTATCCTTTTGTTGCTAGTTGGAACACTGCTGCTGCATGTTTAACAATGGTGGCGCAACAACTAGAAAATTCTGTGCAACTAGAATGGGTGCAACGCCAACTCAGAGGACAACGCCCAAAAAATGTTGTCGAAGCAGCAGAAAAGATGGGCTTATTGTTGCGGCGGTTGCAAGTGAGTTGGGGTGACTTGCGGCAAATATCATTTCCAGCTTTATTGTTGTGGAATTCCGACTTACCCCAGAGTCCCTCCTGGGTGGTAGCCTATGGAGTTAGAGGCGATCGCCTGATTATCGCTAACCCTCTAAATCCCGATCGCCTTTGTGAAAGTTTGCCCCAGTCAGTAGTTGAGGCGTCTTGGGATGGACAACTCTGGCAAGTAGAACTCATATCCCAACAAGAAAAATTTAACCTCAGTTGGTTTACCCCAGCAGTTTGGAAGTACAAGGGATTGCTAGGGGAAGTATTGCTAGCATCTTTTACCTTGCAGCTTTTGGGCTTAACAACACCACTGATTACCCAAGTTGTTATTGATAAAGTCATGGTGCAGGAGAGTTTGCCGACTCTTGATGTCATGGCGATCGCCCTGCTTTTTGTCGCCATATTTGAGTCCATACTCGGCATTCTGCGCTTATTTATCTTCACTCACACAGCTCGTCGTCTGGATTTGAGTTTATCAGCACAGCTGTTTCGCCATTTAATGCGTTTGCCTTTGGCTTATTTTGAGTCGCGGCGCGTCGGAGACACAGTAGCACGAGTCCAAGAACTCGAACAAATTCGGCAGTTTCTTACAGGTACAGCATTAACTGTAATTTTAGATAGCATCTTTGCTGTGGTGTACCTAGCATTGATGTTTTACTATAATATTCCCCTCACCTTTGTCGCCTTAGCGGTATTGCCACTGTTTGCAACCTTGACAATAGTTGCAACACCAATTCTGCGTAACTGGCTCAATGAAACCTTTAACCGTTCTGCTGATAGTCAATCGTTTTTAGTCGAAACAGTAACCGGCATTCACTCCGTTAAAGCTCATGCAGCCGAACCAGTAGCACGCGATCGCTGGGAAGGCTTGTTTGCTCGCTTCATTCGCACAGGTTTTAAAGCCTCTACCACCTCCAACATCAGCAGCAATATTGGTGATTTTCTTACCAATTTTTCCACAATGTTGATTCTCTGGTTTGGAGCTAAATTAGTCATTGAACAAAAGCTCACAGTCGGACAGCTTGTCGCCTTTCAAATGTTGTCCGGTAGAGTCACAGGGCCGCTTTTGCGCCTAGTGCAATTGTGGCAAAACCTCCAACAAGTCCTACTTTCCGTAGACCGCATTGGTGATATTCTCAACGTCTCTCCAGAAGCGGAACCGGGAACTGGGTTAGTTTTACCACCCTTGAAAGGTCAAGTCAGCTTCGACCAAGTATTTTTCCGCTACCGACCTAACTTTGAACCAGTTCTGCGGGGAATATCTTTCAATGCCGACCCAGGACAATTTGTTGGTATTGTCGGACGTAGCGGTTCTGGTAAAAGTACCCTTTCAAAATTATTGCAACGCCTCTATCAAATTGAATCAGGACGCATCCTGATAGATGGTTTTGATATTAAAAGTGCCGATTTAGCATCACTGCGGCAACAAATTAGTGTAGTTCTCCAAGAAGACTTTTTATTTAACGGTTCTATTTTGGAAAATATCACTCTCGGCAATCCTGATATTAGCGCCGAGCAAGTGGTAGAAGCAGCAAGGCTAGCCGTAGCCCACGACTTCATCAGTCAATTACCCTACGGTTACGAAACTAATGTCGGCGAACGCGGCACCGCTTTATCTGGCGGACAAAGACAACGCATTGCCCTAGCAAGGTTATTTCTTTCCCAAGCCCCGATTTTAGTTTTGGATGAAGCCACCAGCGCTTTGGATAGTGAAACCGAACAACAAGTACTACAAAACTTGCAAAAAATTTCTGCTAACCGTACTGTGTTTCTGATTGCTCACCGCTTTGCTCCCCTCAAACGCGCCGATTTGATTTTGGTGTTAGAGCAAGGCGTAATTGCCGAACGTGGTACTCACTCACAGTTATTGCAACAAAAAGGTTTGTACTGGTCACTATATCAACGGCAGCAAGCAAATATATAGTATATTTAACGGCTTAAAAGCTTGTGGGTAGATAAAAGATATACATCTAAAGAGTGGCTTTCGGCTCCCTTTGGCGAATGGAATTATGCTCCATTCGCCTTTTAAATTTGATTTTTTATATAGCAGTTGAAGCATAGTTTAACGTGAATTTGACAGACCTCACCCACCCAGCCTCCCTCTCCTGGTAGGAGAGGGAGGAGTAAGGAAAAATTAGGCTTTTTGCTCCCCTCTCCTTCAAGGAGAGGGGCTGGGGGTGAGGTCAAAATCCTGTACATCGAATTCACGTTAGTTTAGGACATCAGCCAACCCTAAAACCCAGGCATAAAAACACTTTCAAACCTATTGCCTCTTGCCTGTTATAAATTTTGTCCCCTAGTTCTCCCCGATTATTTCCTAACATCTAAAAGTATCGAACTAAGGTTAAATTTGCTTGCCAATCTGAATATAAACAAAAAATGTAGTATTACAAATTTATATTAAGTTATGACTTATAAATTAGCGTAAAAGATAAATTTTGTAATACACAAAACTGTGATATTACTGACTAAATTATGTTATTTTCTAGTCAAATATATTTGTAGTATCTGTCTTATACTAAAATATTTCTCCGGCTCAAGTTGTTAAACCAAAAGGATTTGAGCAGTTACATAGTGCAAATTTACTGGAATATATGGAGTTAAACTGCTGATGCCTTTTACTAAAGAGCGTAATTCTAATAATCAAAATATTGGTATAGAAACTAGTAATTTATCTTTAAAAGTAGCTGATATATTTGATAATTCTAATAATTACTTTAGCAGTAGTGTAAATAGTTTTAGAGCCAGCGATCGCAGTAGTTACACTACAGATAAAACCTATAAAGACTTACCCAAGAGTAGTGAAAATAATAAAAATATTACACAGGCGATGTCTCTGGTAACATCAAGCGCTGTTGTCGCTGCTATTCAACCAGATCTAATAATCCAAAATGCCATCAATCCCACTGTTGGGTCAGTGGGTGGAAGCATTGAAGTCAGCTATCAAGTGAAAAATCAAGGTACTGGTAGTAGTGCTAGCTATCACCAAACAAAGTTTTATCTGTCAACAAATACAACCTTAAGCAATGATGATACTTACTTAGATTCTGACTACTTTTTTAGCTCAATTGCTGCGGGTGCTTATAGTGCCTCAACAACTACAATCAATATCAGCAACAGCATCGCCGCAGGTAATTATTACCTGCTGTATCAAGCTGATGGTGATAATGATATTGCCGAAAGTAATGAAAGTAATAATATAGTTGCTAAAGCGATCGCCATCAAAAAAGCCGATTTAATAATTCAAAATGCCATCAATCCCATTGTTGGGTCAGTGGGTGGAAGCATTGAAATCAGCTATCAAGTAAAAAATCTAGGTGCGGGTAGTGCTGGCTATAACCAAACTAAGTTTTATCTGTCAACAAATACAACCTTGAGCAGCGATGATGTTTACTTAGATTCTGACTACCTCAGCCCAATTGCTGCGGGTGCTTACGATGCCGTAACAAGTACAATCAACATCAGTGATAGCATCGCTATAGGTAATTATTATCTGCTATATCAGGCTGATGGTAATAATGATATTGCCGAAAGTAGCGAAATTAATAATATCGTTGCTAAAGCGATCGCCATTAAAAAAGCCGATTTAATAATCCAAAATGCCATCAATCCTAGCGTTGGTACAGTAGGAGAAAACATTGAAGTCAGCTATCAAGTGAAAAATCTAGGTGCTGGTAGTGCTGGCTATAACCAAACTAAGTTTTATCTCTCAACAAATATATCTTTGAGTAATGATGATATTTACTTAGGTTATGACTTCTTTAGCCCAATTGCCGCGGGTGCTTACAGTGCTGTAACAAGTACAATCAACATCAGCGATAGTATCGCCGCAGGTAATTATTATCTGTTATATCAAGCTGATGGTAATAATAATATTGCCGAAAATAGCGAAACTAATAATATTGTTGCTAAAGCGATCGCCATTAAAAAAGCCGATTTAATAATCCAAAATGCAGTTAATCCTACTACTGCATCAACGGGTGGCAATATTCAAATCAGCTATCAAGTCAAGAATCAAGGCGCTGGTAATGCTGGTTATAGCTACACCAAGCTTTATCTATCTAAAGATCAAATTCTCAGCAATGAGGATATGTTATTGAATTCTGAATACACGAGCAGCATTGCATCTGGAAGTTATAGCAGCGAAACATTTTCAATCCAGATTAGCAAAACTATTGCCGGGGGTAGCTACTACATACTGTATCAAGCTGATGGTAGTAACAATATTGCTGAAAGCAATGAAAGTAATAACATTGTTGCCAAAGCTATTACCATCATCAAAAATATCGGTTATGACACCACCGATGGTTATGGCTTAATTAATGCAGCAGCAGCAGTCGCTAAAGCCCTTGGCCAGACTACCTTTGCTGATGTTTCTAACCTTGGCGGTAATGATTGGGGAGCCGATCTCGTAAAAGCTCCAGAAGTGTGGGCAAAGGGATACACAGGTAAGGGTGTTGTCGTCGCTGTGCTAGATACTGGCGTCGATCGCAATCATTCAGACTTGAGCAATAATATCTGGAAGAATACCAAAGAAATCGCTGGCAACGGCAAAGATGATGATGGCAATGGCTACATTGATGATGTTTATGGCTGGAACTTTGACAGCAATAACAACAACACCTTAGATGTAAATAGTCATGGCACCCATGTCGCTGGCACCATCGCTGGAGTAAAAAATGGTGTTGGTGTTACAGGTATTGCTTATGATGCCAAGATTATGCCAGTTAAAGTCCTTGGTGATAATGGCTCTGGCGAGGATAGCGGGGTAGCAAAAGGCATTCGTTACGCCGCGGATAATGGAGCTAATGTCATAAACCTCAGCTTAGGTGGCGATGAACCCAACAGTGAAATACAATTAGCTATTCAATATGCTGCTAGCAAAGGTGCGATTGTTGTCATGGCAGCAGGCAATTCTAGCGGTTCAGAACCCATTTATCCTGCCCGCTACGCCAAGAACTGGGGGCTAGCTGTTGGCGCAATTGATAAATATCAAGAGATGGCTTACTTCTCTAACGAAGCTGGAGCAACTACACTCCCCTACGTCACAGCTCCGGGAGTCGATATCTACTCTACATTACCAGGCAATAGCTATGGTTTTAAAGACGGAACATCTATGGCAACTCCCCACGTTGCCGGCGTAATAGCCTTGATGTTGAGTGCAAAAAAGGGTCTAACTGATGCCCAAGTGCGTCAGATTGTCACATCAACAGCAGGAAACAGTTTAGCGTAGAAAAATCCCGCATTTATGCAATCCTGGATGATTTGCGATGTAGAGACGTTGCAATGCAACGTCTCTACAAACATTCTGAAATCATGCACAATCGTTTTTATATAGGACACGCAAAAACCCTCTGAAACTCTTATTTCTCCGTGCCCTCTGCGTCCTCTGCGGTTCGTTATTTCATTTATAGCGGTTTTAAATTGAATGGAATACACCGAAAGAAAATCAAATCGTTGTAGGGGCGCACAGCTGTGCGCCCCTACTGTAGTCTATTCAATTGCAAATTGCTATATACATGAAATCAGCAACGCCATTACCTCTGCTGTATTTTCATCAGAGCCTCAATCATCCCATCATTCAGCAGCACCAAAAATCCTTAAAGCAGACATCTGCATAGCCTTGCTAGTAGGGAAACTACCCTTTTTTTGAAATTAAAGTGATATCATTTTACTATCAAAAATATTGTAGGAATAAACAATGAAGCGCGAAATTAGGGAATTTCCTGCGTTTAAAATCAACGGCTTCATAGCTTTGAGCATAGTCTTAGCTTTAGCCATTTTTGGCAGTTGGCAGGTTTGGTCAACAATACAAGGATTAATACAAGTATTAGGCAGAAGTCTGAGGGTGGGAGATTTTGCCGATTTAGCAGAAATAGGTGCATGGTTAGGAGCAACACTTATCGCAGTAGTAATTCCCTCACTATCAGGTTTCTTCACAGTCGAGCCAAATCAAGCAATAGTACTAGTTTTTTTTGGGCGCTATGTTGGTACCGTACAAGAAGCAGGGTTCTGGTGGACTAACCCTTTTACTGATAAACGCAAGGTATCTTTACGGGTTCGCAACTTTAACAGCAAAATATTAAAAGTCAACGATGCTCAAGGTAGCCCAATAGAGATTGCAGCTGTCATCGTGTGGCAAGTAATAGAACCAGCCAAATCTAAATTTTCAGTTGATGACTACGAGCAATTTGTCGCCATCCAAAGCGAGACAGCGATACGCGCCTTAGCAATTCGCTATCCCTATGACGCACCTGACGAACAATCAATTCCTTCATTGCGTGCAGTACCAGATGAAATCGGGCTTTTCCTGCAAAAAGAATTGCAAGCAAGACTTGAAGTTGCAGGAGTTGAAGTAGTAGAAGCAAAACTTTCTCACCTTGCATACGCTCCAGAAATTGCTCAAATGATGTTGCGCCGTCAACAAGCCAAAGCAATGATTGATGCGCGGCGGCAAATTGTTGAGAGTGCAGTCGGGATGGTTGATGAAGCACTTAAACGCATAAGCCAACAACAAATGATTGACTTGGACGATGAACGCAAAGCCGCTATGATTAACAATCTGCTGGTTGTCTTAACCTCAGAACAAAACATTCAACCAGTGGTTAATACTGGCAGCCTTTATACCTAATACCAATTTGTAATATCCGCAAAGCGGGGAGCAAGCTACGTAATTAATAAATTCACATTGTATCTAGGATTCAAGGTTTGAATCTGTTGCCGAATTTTAAATAATTGCTATCAGACATGAGCCAGAAAAAACGGTTTTTACTGCGTTTAGACCTTGAATTATACGAAGTGCTGGAAAAATGGTCTGCTGACGAATTAAGGAGTGTTAACGCACAAATTGAGTATTTGCTAACAGAAGCAGCACGTAAAACAGGGAGATGGAAAGAAAGTAAGGCCAAAAAAAATACTAAACGGCAAAAGAAGGATACACAGATGCAAGAAAAATCAGATGATTAAAAAAAGAGTTCATAATTCTAAATTCTGTATTCTGGCTTCTGTTTATTTTACAGAACTGGGAAAAGAAATATACAAATCGTGAATGATGCCTCATAAAGAACCCCAATTTCTTGGTTAAGTTGGGGTTCTGCTGTTTGAAAGTATCAAAATACTATGACTTTGTGATAAGAAATTAATATTTAATTGATAATTTTAATCTTCATAAAACCCCCTAATTTTAAAATATTTTTTGTAGTAAAATTAGCAACTTTTTCTGAAAATACATAGTAATTATTGACAATAGAGCTTCTTCACCGATTAAAATCTTTTTTTAAAGATTTTAACGCTTCAGACTGTCAAAAAATATTGCTATTTTTGAGAAAAAACAATTATGAGAAATGATGATGTTAATAACAATTTATTTTCCAATAAAGCGTTAAACACCAATTCAATATCCTCATTGGATACCTTTAATACTAGAGATAACTACAGTCTGAATTTCATTGGTCGTAGTAGCTACAATTCAACTGACGCTAATGTACAGCAGCTAAATAAAAATAACTCAAAAATTAGCACTAACAATACTGCCACTAGCAGTGGAACTTATAATTCCACTACTGGTTATGGCTTAATTAATTCAGCAGCAGCAGTGGCTAGAGTTACTGGTCAAAATACCTTTGCAGATGTTCCCGATATTGGTGGGAATAATTGGGGAGCAGACCTTGTTAAAGCCCCAGAAGCTTGGGCACAGGGATACACAGGTCAAGGCGTTGTTGTCGCTGTTGTAGATACTGGGGTTGACCACAACCACGAGGATTTGAGAAATAATATCTGGACGAATGCCAACGAAATTGCAGACAACGGCATAGATGATGATGGCAATGGTTATGTTGATGATAATTATGGCTGGAACTTCTCCGGTAACAACAACAACACCTTAGACGGAAACGGTCATGGGACTCATGTTTCTGGCACGATCGCAGGAGAGAATAATAACTACGGTGTCACCGGCATTGCCTATAATGCCAAAATCATGCCTGTCAAAGTTTTGAATGACTCTGGCTCCGGTTCCTATAATTCCATAGCTAAAGGCATTCGCTACGCTGTGGACAATGGAGCCGATGTCATTAACCTCAGCTTAGGAGGCAGATATTCTAATCGCACTCTAGAGTCAGCCATTAATTATGCCAGTAGCAAAGGAGTTGTCGTTGTCATGGCTGCTGGTAATGATGGCGGCTCATCACCAGATTATCCCGCCCGCTATGCATCCAAGTCTGGAATTGCCGTTGGGGCAGTAGATAGAAATAATAACATTGCTGACTTCTCCAACCGTTCTGGAACAAGCGAAATCAGCTACGTCACAGCCCCAGGAGTTAACGTCTACTCGACACTTCCGAATAACCAGTATGACACTTATAGCGGCACTTCTATGGCTGCTCCTCACGTTGCTGGTGTAGTTGCCTTGATGCTGAGTGCCAACCCCAATCTAACTGATGCCCAAGTACGTCAGATTGTTACAGAAACCGCAGGAAATAGTATACAAAGTACAACCTCTAGTTTGAATATTTCTAATGTGAATTCTCTGGCGAATCAGGTAATAACGCAAACAGCAGAATATTTAACACCAAAGGCTATCTCTAGTTTTAATAATTATGACTTTAGTTCTCTGATTAATCAGAACTTTACAGAAACTATCTCTAGGTTTAATAATTTCGATTTTGGCTCTTTGAGTAATCAAGCAATTACAGAAACAACCAAAGATTTCATATTAGAGCCTAACTCTAATTTTAATAATTTCGATATTGGCTTTGTGAGCGATCGGGCGATTACAGAAACAAAAAATTATCTCACATCATCTGAAGGTAATGATACATTAGTTAATCCGCAATTATGGTCTAAATCTCTAGAGTATGAGCCAATATTTAGCCGGATTAATATGGATAGCAATGAGAATAATCAAGATCAGAATAATCTTGATTATGTCAAACTAATAGAGCAAATGCAAAAACAATTAGAACAATTAGAACAGGTAAGAAAATTCTTCGGTCTCGGTTGAAAATTTTTGCTGGTCTAGCATTAAGGTTTCTGGATTCTCAAATATTTTATTTTCTGGAAGTCTCTTATCTGAACCGTATTGCCTGATGTGGTTCTCTGAATATAGAGCAATACGCTTGGTGTTAAGAGAATAGTAAGTTCGGTTGAGCAACAGCGAAACCCAACATTATCGAGATTTTGTTGGGTTTCGTTCCTCAAACGCCACTTCACTCAAGTCGGGAAACCATGCACGGCAGTCGCTCATGGGGAGCCAGTGCGTTGGGCGGCTCTGCCGACTTGAAGCAACTGGCGTGGAAACCCCCTTTCTGCGCGCTGCCTCACCACGTGAGTGGCTCCCCAACCTACGCCAGCTTTAGTTTTTAGCCTTAACTGAACTGTATTGGAATATAGAGCTAACCCTCAACCATTGCATTTTTGTCATTTGCAATAATACCCGTATTAACCCCATGACTTACTAAGTACTTTAACGTAAGTTCGTAATTAGTTTACGTATTAATTCTCTAGTAATTTGTAAAAAAAAATACAAAAATAAAAATATTAATAATTAAGTACTTAGAAGGGATAAATAGCAATGGACGGGCTAATTCAGGGCGGCAATCAGGATATTCAGCATCCTATTTCTGGGTTAGAAGGAATTGGTGCTTTAGGAAATTCTTTCCCGATGAATGTGACAGGATTGAGTTCGCAGAAATTTTTGGCATTAGGAGGTGAAACATTATTAGATCCTTTGCAATATCAACCTGACATAAAAACAGTCATGGATTACACTCCTGGCACTGTATTCAAGATTATTACTACAGTGAATCAGGCAATTGATTCCACCAAAGACACTTTAACAGGCTTAGCTAAAAACCCTCAAATTGATGAAATTTTGGGGGTATCTTTTGGGGTTAATTACAATCATTCTATTGCTGATAAGTTGTTGAATCAGTTCGCGCAAAATAATTTTACTGAAGCACCTCATGTAGAGTTAGTATCGGGTCAACCCTTTAATGGAGCCTACGCTCACGAAAATAATACTATTTACCTATCCCAAGAATTTGTAGCAGATAATTTTGACAATGTTGATGCAATTCAAGAAGTTTTATTAGAGGAATTCGGCCATTATTTAGATTATCAAATTAATGTGCAAGATGCTGCTGGAGATGAAGGGGATATTTTCTCAAGATTAGTGCGTGGAGAAAGTATAAGTGGTGAAGAGTTATTAGCATTAGAAATTGAAGATGATCGTGGCTTTTTAATTGTTGACGGTTTGAATCTTGGAATTGAGAAAAATATAACTGTACACGAACATTATCAGTTTGGTGGAGCGCAAAAAACTTTGAGTGCAGGTTCTTATTCCTATGTAGGTAATGACTGGAATGATAAAATTTCATCTATTGCTATTTCGCAAGGATGGGTAATTGAAGGCTATGAAGATATTGATTTTGGTGGGCAAAAATATGTTTGGGATAGCTCGGTGTCTTACGTAGGTAATGATTGGAATGATAAGATTAGCAGCTTGAAGATTTACCAAGCACCGACAATTTATGAACATGATAAATTTGGTGGAGTGCAAAAAACTTTGAGTGCAGGCTCTTATTCCTATGTAGGTAATGACTGGAATGATAAAATTTCATCTATTTATATTCCGCAAGGATGGGTCGTTGAAGGCTATGAACATGCTAATTTTGAGGGGCAAAAATTTGTCTTAAATAGCTCAACGTCTTACGTAGGTAATGATTGGAATGATAAGATTAGTAGTCTGAAGGTTTATCAAGCACAAGCACCATCAGGACTTACGACTAGTTCCTTAAATTTAACTAATCTCCAAAAAGGAGTTTATGATAATAAAAAATATGCAGATAATAGTGACAAGTATTTGGGACAATGCGTAAGCTTAGTTAAAAAAATGACAGGCAGCAATGCAACAACCTACCAATGGAAAAAAGGTGCAAATATTATTACTAATGGAAATGTACAACTTGGTACTGCAATAGCTACATTTAATGGTTCTAACGGTACATCTTATGAAACCAGTAATGGGAAAAATAAACACGCTGCAATTTTTGCTGGTTACCTCAGAGATAAGAATGATAATATTATCGGGTTTGAAGCTTGGAACCAAAACTTTGATCCTCCCGGCTCCGGTGTTAAAAAATCAAAGTTTTATACATCAGGTAACTATAATGTAAATAGCGATGCAGACTACTACTATGTAATTCAAGTTTAATTTTCCTTTTGTTTAGGAAGATTAGTTAGCGATCGCTAATCTATCGTCAATAAATATAGGGGTTTAGTCATCCTAAACCCCTAAAAACCTACCTCACTGAAAATGCCTCGCTGAATCGCCGCGTCACAGGCTCAGTAATAAAAGTCAAAACTGATTTTTTCCGAGTCACAATTTCACCTGTAGCAGCCATCCCTGGTGTAAATTCCACTTCTTGACCCCGAACATTCACTGCGTGTTTACTTAACTTAATTCTTGTGGGAAAAACTAAGCCCAATTCTTTATCAACAATTGCATTGGGACTGACTTGTATAACTTCGCCATCCACTGTACCAAATTCCTGAAAGGGGAAAGTTGCCATTTTTACTTTCGCTCTCATTCCTTGGCGAACAAACCCAATATCGCGGTTGAGGATTTTCACCTCTAGGAGCATTTCTTCCCCTTCCGGCAAGATTGACAGCAATTCTTCACCGGGTTGTACTGGCCCCTTGGTGGCTTTGACTCTGTAAATCGTACCACTAACGGGAGCGTCGATGGTTTCCAAAGCTTGCTGCTTTCTAGCCTGCTCTAATTGACCTTGAAAGGTTGTCAGTTCTTCTTTACGTTTGTTTAACTGGGTCAAAATTTCACTTTGGCGTTCTGATGCTACGCGCTGAGCTTGATTTTTTGCAGCTTTATAAGCTTCTTGGGCTTGGCGAATTTCTTGGGCTTGAGCAGCAATATCTTTTTCTAATGATGTGACTTTATCTTCAGCCTCGATTATTCTATTCTGAGCGTTGATTACTTCATCTTGTGCCCTAGTGATTTCTGTTTTTGTACGAGTTAATCTTTCTTGGGCTTCTAAATAATCAACTCTTGGTACAGCACCGGGAGTTATTAGGGTGCGTAAACTTTTTTCTCTTTCTTGAGCGATCGCCAAATTACTCTCAATTCTAGTACGGATGCTTTCGGCGTTGGCAACGTTGGTTTTAGCATTGATAACGCTAGTTTTAGCAGCCACTAAGTTGTCTTGCAACCGAGTCAAACGAACTTTGGCTTGATCGATGAGTGCTAGTTGGCGATTTGCTTCAGCTTCGGCTCCGGCTTGACGTGCTTGGAAATCTTGCAGACGAGAGCTTAAAAGTTCATCTTGCAGTTTCGTACCAGTAATTTTGCTTCCAGTGCGTTCTGCATCCAAACGTTGCAAATCGTCCTGAATCAATCTCGTAGATTTGGCTAAACGGGAAACATCAGTTTTCTGCAAATCTGGATCTTTTTGAACCAGAATCTGACCTTTAGTCACGCGATCGCCTTCTTGCACTTTGACGGCGACAATTGACCCTCCACCCAAGGATGTCACCGGTCTTACCTGTGTAGAAGCAATTAATTCCCCTGGCGCTGTTGCTACTTCATCGATTTGGGAGAAGTGCGCCCAGGCGATCGCCCCAAATACTATAACGCTAATCGTTCCTGCTAATAATCTTGTGTACAGAGGTGGTAATTCCTGTACAGCTTTCCCTAATTCATAGGTGAGTTGTTCCTCAGGCTGGGCGAATCGCTCTTTTGTCTGACGTGCTTGAGCAGCATTTACAGTTAGGGGAGATCTCATAGAATTTTGGATTTTAGATTTTGGATTTTAGATTGGGTATGGGGCATTGGGCATTGGGCATTGGGCATTGGAAGAGGATGGGGGGACAAGGTGAATTGGGGAGTGTGGGGAGTGTGGGGAGTGTGGGGAGTGTGGGGAGTGTGGGGAGATGGGGAAAAAGAGAATTTATGCTTCCCTTTCCTCCCACACCTCCCACACCTCCCACACCTCCCCATGCCCCATGCCCCATGCCCTAATTCAAACTGCTAGATAGCGCCGCAAAAAACTTTCTAATGTTTCCAATTGGAAGTTAAAAATCGCTTCTAAATTGGCAATTTCATCTTTTGTGCAGAAAAATTCATTTGCTAGCAATGTGCGAAAGGTTCCCAAAGCTTTTTGGGTTTGGGGATTAAATAAGCCCAATGCACCTTGTAAACCATCAATGAAAAACAGCGGTGAATTTATTATTACTGGTTCTTTGGCGAAGATCCGACCAAAAATCCGGGGAATATCTTCTCTTAATAAAATCTCTGGCCCTCCCACTGGTAAAATCCGGTTGCGAGCGCCTTCAACTGCTACAGAATCCACTACTATCCTTGCCAAATCATCAGTACTGACAATTGAAGTACGATTTTTGCGATCGCCAATCAACAAATACAATCCTGTTTCTCGGAATCGTTCTACTAGTGGTAGCAAGTTAGATGCTAATCCAGCTGGGCGTAAAATTGTGTAATTCAAGCCACTAGCTTCTAAATATCGCTCTACTGCTCGTTTAGCTTTGAAAACAGGAGCGTCTTCATAACCGCGATCGGCTCCTAATACCGAAATAAAGACAAAGTGCTGCACCCCATTAGCCTTTGCTTGGTCAATCAGTTCAATGTTGGCACGGTAGTCTAAGGATAAAGCATCGCTATCAGAACCGTGGGCGCTGATAATGTACTTCACACCTTGACTAGCTTTTTGAATATCTTTTTCCTTTTGCAAATCACCGATAAAGATTTCTGCACCGCGATGTTCTAACTCGCTATAACGCGAGGTAAGACGGGCAAAAGCTCTCACGGACTGGTCTCGTTGACGTAGGAGCCGCACAACTCTGCGACCAATTCCTCCCGTTGCTCCAGTTACTAGAAACATATAAATACCTAAATTGAATAATTACAGCGTTTATATTTGTCGAAATGCTCGGTATATGCTCAAAAGTTGTTTATCAATACTTAAACAGGAAATATATGCATATTTTTATACTTTGTAACCATGCTTAAGATATCCTCACGCCAACTAAGTCAATAGGTCGCACTTTATTTATCTTAATAGTTGTTAATTTCATGGCAACCACAAATTCTTAAATTTCTGGTTTATATTCACTCATTAATTTATGCGATCGCACTATTTATATATACTATCCAAGCAGTCCACCGCCAGAACGTGACTGCGTTTGGCGGCGATTAGATCTTAAAACTATTCTGATACTTTATTACTAGCTCTATTGGCACGCGCCTCAGCTGAAGCCATTACCTCATCGAAATTTTCTAGCACTTCGCCAGGGAAATTTTCCAAAACTCTGGTAGAAAGAGCAACTCTCCCTTTACCTTCATCCAGGTCAATAATTACAGCTTTAATTGGTTGACCAATTTGAAATACCTTTTCTAAAGATTCGATGAATTTTTGGCTTACCTGCTTGATATGAAGTAAAGCGCTCATTCCATCTAAATCAATAAACACACCAAAAGGTTTAATCCCAGTAACTTTACCTTCCACCAATTGACCGAGTTCTAACAAACTAAAGTTGCTAGAACGAGTTGCTAAACGTTGGGAAAGTATAAGTTTATTGGTGTTTTTATTAATTTCTAAAAAGCCTACAGTCAGAGTTTGACCTTTGAGTGCTTCTAGATTATCGCGCTCGGCCAAGTGCGATCGCGGAATAAATCCCCGTAAAGACAAAACTTCGACTGTGACACCACCTTTATTCACACCCATAACCTTCACTTGCACTGTCTGGGCATTTTCCTGCATTTGCGCCAATCGTTCCCAGATGTGCTGAATTTCCAACTGCTTTCTAGAAAGAGTAACTTGACCTTCTGCATCCTGATCTCGGATAATCAAAAATTCCAGTTCCTCTTGCAACGGCAGCACCTCCGATAAATCCGTCACTGCTCTCAAAGAAGCCTCATCGCGCGGTAGAAAAGCTGACGATTTGCCACCAATATCAACATAAGCTCCATCATGGTCAAATTGGAACACTTTGCCATGTACAACCTGTCCCTTTTGAAACTGGTAGTCGTGCTTTTCTAGTGCTTTGGCAAAATCGTCCATTGTAAACGACGAATTGGCTGTTTGAGAAAGTTTCGATTCGGAATTCATGACTTTTGAAGATTAATTTTTATGTAAGCTGATGCCACTGGAGTTTATGCTTTTTGCCAGTTGTCATTTGTCTTTTACTAATGACTATTGTACAGAGGCGATTAATCGCGTCTCTACTAATGACTAATGACTAGTTGACTAAAGAGTTCTTGCACCTCCTCCCAAGCATCGGCAGCAGCTTTAGGATTATAACTGCCACGATGGTCACAGAAAAATCCGTGGTCAGCTCCATCGTAGCGGAACACACGATGAGGAATTTTATATTTTTCTAACTCTGCTTCAATTTGGTCTACTTGTTCGGTTGGGATGCTAGCATCTTCCTTGCCAAACAAAGCATAGATAGTACCTGCGATTTCTCTGGTGCGCGTCAGTGTAGGAGCGCCACCTCCTGGCGTGCGGGTGGTAATTCCAGCACCGTAAAAGGAAGCCGTAACTTTAATATCTGGTAAGGTGGCTGCAAGATAGGCGACATGACCGCCGAAGCAGAAGCCAATACAGCCAAAGTCATCTTTTTTAACCTTGGGGAGGCTTTTAAGGTAGTCAATTGCTAGTTGAATATCGCTTAATAATTCTGATGCTTGAGTCTGCTCCCAAGCATATTTTCTGCCAATTTGAATATCTTCTGGGGTGTAACCAGTTTCAAAGCCAGGAGCAATACGTTCAAAAAGAGCAGGTGCGATCGCTACATATCCAAGTTTCGCAATTCGTTCTGTAACTTCCCGAATGTGAACGTTGACACCGAAAATCTCCTGCAACACCACGATTCCTGGATAAGAGCCAAATTCTTCTGGTTGTGCCAGATAAGCAGACACTTGAATATTATCTTGCAAAAGTTTAACCGTTGTGGTACTTATTACTTGCTCTGTCATAATAATTTTTACCAGTATTATGCGATCATCGGTGTATTTCTTTGATATAACTATGCCAGTATGTCTAGGTTATTTCCAATTAAATTATCAATTACCATAGTGAGCGCATTCAAAATTTGTACTAGAAAAATTTCCTATGTAAATCAAATATTTGATATTTAACTCAGCCGATCGCCCAAGGAGTGCTGACTTGCAAGTGCTAGCGCTCAATGTTCACCACTCAGTATTCAGGAGGTTTGGTGATGATTCAATTCCGCATTCAGCCAGACAGCGAAATTCCCGCATCAACGCAGTTGTTTAATCAAATCCGGTTTGCCATCGCTTCCCGGCAATATCCACCTGGTTACAAATTGCCAAGTACACGGGCGCTAGCAATGCAAACTGGGTTACACCGTAACACCATCAGTAAAGTTTACCGTCAACTCGAAGATGACGGATTTGTGGAAAGTCTGGCTGGTTCTGGAATTTATGTGCGTGCCCAAGGTCATGAGGGCGGTAGCAGACTACAATCACCAATTCTCAAACAACATCCCAATGCATATCAAATTGTCCAGCAAGCACTAGATGAACTACTTTCACAAGGATGTTCCCTAAGTCAAGCTAGAGAGTTATTTTTAGCAGAAATTGACTGGCGCTTGCGTTGTAGTGCGCGGGTATTAGTTGCAGTTCCATCTCATGATATGGGTGCTGGTGAGTTGATGGTGTATGAATTAGAGCGATCGCTGAAAATACCAGTACAGTTGGTAGCAATGGAAGAACTAACAGCTGTGCTAGATAAAACTACTTCTGCAACAGTGGTCACAAGTCGGTATTTTATCAATGATGTGGAAGCGATCGCAGCTCCCAAAGCTGTACGAGTGATTCCTCTGGATATCTACGACTACACCAAAGAACTCAACTTCTTGAAAACTCTACCAAAAGAAAACTGTGTAGGCATAGTTAGCCTCAGTTCTGGAATTGCCCGCGCCGCCGAAGTCATCCTCCACGGTTTGCGGGGAGATGAACTACTAATCATGACTTCTCAACCAAAAGATGCTTATAAACTTCAAGCAATGGTCAAGCGGGCTGAGGTGATTATTAGCGACCAAGCCAGTTTTCCAGCCGTGCAAGCAGCAGTGCAAGCAGCTGACGAAGATATTATTCGTCCACCAAAGTTGATTAAGGTTGAGAATTATATCGGCGCTAACTCGATTAACTTGCTAAAACGAGAACTAGGCTTGAGTTAATCTCAAGATAATTCAACCAACATCTTTGACAGGAGGAACGCAGTGGCACAGATTGTGATTGTGGGCGCAGGCCCAACAGGTGCGACACTTGCCCTGCTCCTGGCAAAACGTGGTGTTGCTGTAACGTTAATTGAAGCAGCAAAAGACCTTCATCGTGTCTTTCGCGGCGAAGCATTAATGCCCAGTGGCTTAGATGCACTAGAGCAAATGGGTTTATTGGAATTGTTGGAGCATATTCCCCATCGACAACTCGACGCGTGGGAATTTATTTTCGGGGAGAAGCTGTTATTTCGAGTTGATGAACCAATGGGAGCAGCCCAACCTTGTACGCTGCTTCCACAACCACCACTGGTCAAAGCACTGATTTCCCAAGCTCAAACCAATGATGGGTTTGAATTTATTCAAGGTCTTGCTGTTAAAGATTTACGCTGGAGCAATCAACGTGTTGCAGGTGTATTACTGAGCGATGGTAGAGAATTAACTGCTGACTTAGTGATTGCGGCTGATGGTCGAAATTCTGTTGTGCGGCAACGTCTAGGATTGGAATTAGTACGCCAGCCGAAAAATATTGACATTCTTTGGTTTAAGTTGGCGGCTAGTCCGGAGTTTGCCAGGGATAATGTATTTCGTACTATTTTAAATGGCGATCGCGCATTTAGCATTTTTCATGGAGCAGAATCAGGAAAACTGCATTTAGCTTGGATAATGTCCGCCAACGAAAACACCGAGACCAAGCAAGCTAACTGGGCAGAGATTTTCGCATCACTATCACCCTCATGGCTAGCAGAACATTTCCGTACTCATGCAGATACCATCGAATCCCCCATTCGGCTTTCTGTTGTGGTCGGTTATTGTCCACAATGGCACGCACCAGGAGTACTGCTTCTGGGTGACGCTGCACACCCAATGTCTCCCGTCCGTGCCCAAGGAATTAATCTAGCATTGCGTGATGCCATTGTCGCCGCTAATCATCTTGTACCACTGTTTCACACACAAGCTCAGCACCAGGACATTGACATGGCATTACGGGAGATTCAAGCCGAACGCGAGCCAGAAATTATCCGCTCCCAGCAACTCCAATTAAAGGAAGCTAAACAAGGCGAACTACTGCGAAAAAATCCCCTGCTGCGATCGCTCTTGATTCAACTTGCTCCCTTACTCGGTAAAATAATTCAAAAGTCTTGGTTAAAACGACAATATCAAATGCGTCAAGGCATAACCCAAGTACGCTTAACTGTCTAATACCAATTCTCTTGTAAACTTGCACTGAATCATTAATTCTCTTGCTTGGCGTCCTTGGCGGTTCGTTTAATTTAATGAGAATTTGGTATGAGAAACCGTTTTAGTTATCCCACTTGTGCTTCTGCTGTCTTAATTTGCAAAAACTCTTGTACTCGCCGCAAATAAGTTGATGCATCTTCCAACATCGGAAAATGGGCAGTATTAGGAATCACGACAAATTCAACTTTGTCACTCAATGCTGCTGCTTGACGCCCCATTTGGGCTGGAATAATCTTGTCATACTCACCCGCTACCAGCAAAGTTGGCACTGTCAGCTTCCCAAACTCTTGCGGCATCAATTCAGATTGTGCCTTAGAAACTGAAGTAAAAATTGTACCTAATGCCGCATCATAATCTGCTTCGAGAAAATCTTGCAAAAAAGCCTGCCGTTCAGAATTCGGTATGGAACTATGCAGAAATCTAGCCATAAACATCCGGTCAACAAATGGTATTTTACTTAACCATTTGGGGCGGAATTTAACTACATAACCGCCGAATTTATGAAAGGCTGTAAATGCTTTTTCGTCGTACTCAAAAACCCCGCTACAAGTTAAAATCCCTCGTTCCACCCTTTGTGGGTAGCGGTTAAAAAATAAAGTAGCAACAGAAGCACCCATTGAATGGGCATTAATATAGGCACGCTGAATATGCAACCCGTCTAACAAAGCTGCCAAATCATCAGCGTATTCTTCTAATTCATAAGTTAGCTCTTTTATTGCCTCTGATTGTTCCTGAAGTGACTCAGACTCAGCAACAGATTCACTTGCTTGGACTATGGTTGGCTTACCACGAGAACGCCCAAATCCGCGTAAATCGTAAAGTAAACAATCAAATTGCTCGGATAAAGCATTAGCAGTACTTCGCCAATATCTAGCCGAACCAGCCCAACCGTGGATGAAAACCATCACTGGTTTTGCCAAAGAACCAGATGGTTTTTTCACCCACTCGTAGTAATGCTCAACGCCACGAACATTAATGTAAGGCATTTATGCTTTGTCCTCCGTCTTTATGTCATTCGTCCTCTCTTACAAATTCCCATCGTCTTGGCGGTGGGAATTTGCGCTTTGTTATTAGTCACTTGTCCTGGGTACATTGTTATCGGGAAAGGCAGAGGGCAGGAGGCAGAAGGCAGAAGGAAATTCTGACTCCTGTTCTCTGCCAAGACCGTAGGGAGTAAGGGTTTAAGACCCCCACAAAACAAGAAAATTTGGTGGTTCTTGTTTAGGAGGGGTCTGAATCCCCGATCTTACAAAACCTTCTGCCCTCTGCCTTCTGCCTTCTGCCTTCTTCAATACTCCTTAGTTTTTGACTAATGACCAATGACCTACGGCTAATGACTAATGACTAATGACTAATGACTCTTAAGCTGATTCTGGCTTCGGTAGTGAAGATGGATGTACGATTAGTTCGGCAGTCGATCGCTTCTCGACCATCTCGCGTGTTACTGTACAGCGTGTCACGTCTTTACGAGATGGTAACTCATACATGACATCCAGCATCAATTCTTCCACAATGCCCCGCAAAGCTCTAGCACCAGTTTTCCGACGGTAGGCTTCTTGAGCGATCGCTTTTAGAGCATCTGCTTTAAAGTCTAACTGGACATTATCCATCTTCAGCAGTTTTTGGTACTGCTTCACTAGGGCGCTACGCGGTTGGGTAAGAATCGCCATCAGCGCTTCTTCATCTAGGGGATCTACTACTGCTACCATTGGCACGCGCCCGATAAATTCTGGAATCATGCCAAATTTCACTAAATCATCCGGTTCTAGATGGCGGAGAGTGTCTGCTGCTCGTTTTTCCTTTGACTGCCCTTCTCCCGGCTGCACGAAACCGATTGCTTTTTTGCCAACTCTTTGATCTACAACCTTTTCTAAGCCGACGAAAGCCCCACCACAGACAAACAAGATATTACTAGTATCAATTTGAATGCAGTCTTGGTACGGATGCTTGCGTCCTCCTTGGGGTGGTACGTTGGCGATCGTTCCCTCTAACATTTTCAACAAGGCTTGTTGCACGCCTTCGCCAGAAACATCGCGAGTAATTGAAGGATTTTCGCTCTTGCGGGCAATTTTGTCAATTTCGTCGATGTAGATAATTCCCCGCTGAGCTTCCTCTACATCCAAATCTGCCACCTGCAACAGTCGCAGCAAGATATTTTCTACATCTTCTCCCACATACCCTGCTTCCGTGAGCGTCGTGGCATCAGCTACGGCAAAGGGCACATCGAGGATTTTCGCTAGGGTTTGGGCTAAGAGAGTTTTACCGCAACCAGTAGGCCCGATTAGTAAAATATTAGACTTTTGCAACTCTACCGCATCATCAGCCCCAGCTTTGCCATTGGCTTTAGACTGAACGATCGCCAGCCGCTTGTAGTGATTGTAAACGGCGACAGATAATACTTTCTTGGCTTCGTCTTGACCAATAACGTGTTCGTCTAGATACTTTTTAATCTCTCTTGGCTTGGGTATTTGATTAAAGGAAATACTCGAAGAGCGGGTACGACGTTTTTGGGGTGGTTCCGCCCTTGGTGCAGGTTGGGCTGCTGCACCATTTGTATCGAGTAACTCCTCGTCTAGTATTTCATTACACAAGTCAACGCATTCATCGCAGATGTAGACTCCCGGCCCCGCGATTAATTTACGCACCTGCTCTTGAGACTTGCCGCAAAATGAACATTTTAAATGGGAGTCGTACTTAGACATACCAGCCTCTTATTTCAGAATGGTGACGTTTTCCCCTGCTGTGGGAAGATTTTGCCTGGAAATGACCTGATCGATCAAACCGTAGTTTTTGGCCTCTTCTGCCGACATGAAAAAGTCGCGCTCAGTGTCTGCTTCGATTCTTTCTAAAGGTTGACCAGTATGGTGAGATAGTAACTGATTTAGCTTCGCCTTAACGTAAAGAATTTCTCTGGCTTGAATTTCAATGTCAATAGCTTGCCCTTGAGCGCCACCAAGTGGTTGGTGAATCATGATTCGGGAGTCGGGAAGAGACATTCGCTTACCCGCAGTCCCGGCTGTTAATAAAAACGCTCCCATGCTCGCGGCTAATCCAAAACAGATGGTAACAACATCGGGGCGTATTTGCTGAATTGTATCATAGATTGCCATCCCTGCGTAGACGGAGCCGCCAGGAGAATTAATGTACAGTTGGATATCTTTTTCTGAATCTTCAGCATCCAGGAATAACAACTGAGCGACAATTGAGTTGGCAACAATGTCGTCTATTGGCGTTCCCAAAAAGATAATCCGCTCTCGCAGCAGGCGGGAGTAGATGTCGAAAGCCCTTTCTCCCATACCAGATTGTTCTACCACCATCGGGACGATGTTGTTAGGGCTGCTCATCTGGGAGTTAATGTTTATTTTACTTAAGTTGCTGATGGGATAATTTCCCGACTGCGATACAAGCATAAAAGATTTAACGATAGTTGGGACAGAGCTCTGGGCAGCCGAGGCTGCGTTGTTGACGAGTGAGATTTTTATTTAAGCTACGTGTTAACCATTATGCCTCATATAAATTCCTCTCGTGTAACACAGTATCAGGCCCAGACGCAAACGGTGTCACTATTTCCTGAAAATCCTTTAATTTTTCTTTTTATTGTGGGCACTGAAGAATGGGGCATCGGGCATCGGGGAGATGGGGAGATGGGGGAATGTGGGGAGATTAGAGAAAAGCTTCTTATCCTTTGCACACCGAACACACCTCCCCATGCCCAATGCCCAATGCCCCTCACCTCTTTAGCTTACCCATTTCACAAGTACTTTAACTCAAGACTGGTGAATGATGACTGTGGGGTTTTCACGACTCTGCTGTGACTTGTGCCGGAGGTTCGCCGCTTTCTTCTGTCTCAGGTGCGTTGGTGTCTGCATCTGATTGTATTGCTTCAGTTTCCTCTGCTAGATTTAAGGAACCTTCGGGTACAAGTTCAACTGAGGAGTGTTCTAAGAGCCAGCCAACGATTTTCTCGGTTAAAACTTCATTTTCCACCATTGAGCGCAATCTTTCTTCGTCAATGTCTTGCTCATCTGGATACTCTTGTAAAAGTTCTGTGACTCTAGCTGCGATTTCGTCTGGTGTGACCTCGATAGATTCGCGTTTACCAACTTCTCGTAAGGATAAAGAGCGTTTGAGGCGCTCAATTGCTTCAGGACGCGATCTCTCCCGCAATTGAGGAATAATATCTTGGGTAAACAACTTTCTCACATCTAGTCCTTGCTGAGACAAGCGAATTGCTGTTTGAGTCAGCATTGCATCCACTTCTTTCTCAATTAACGTTGCTGGCAAGTCAATTTCTACGTGCTTGAGCAGTTCCGTTAATAAGGCCTCTTGCTTATTGCTTTTGGTTTTTTCGTCAGCCTCTTTTTGATATCGCTCTACCAAAGATGCGCGTAACTCCTCCAAAGTTTCAAAATCACTGACTTCTTGGGCAAAGTCGTCATTTAATTCTGGTAACTCTTTTTCCTTGAGTTCTTTAACCGTCACTGTGAAGGTTGCTGCTTTTCCTGCTAAATCTTCATTAGCATATGGGTCTGGAAACTGCGCTGCAATTTCCTTGGTCTCACCAGGATTCATGCCCACAATACCAGAGACAAAACCTGGAATAAATTTATCTTCTTGCAGTTCTAGTTGAAAATCAGTCGCTTCAGCTCCGGGAATCGCCTCTGGTTCGCCTGTTTCATCTTCGCCCTCAGCTTTTGAGAACACACCCTTAAAGTCAACTACAGCAACATCACCCATTTGGGCTGCACGTCCTTCTACAGGAATCAATGTTGCCAATTCTTGACGTTGCTTGTCTAAAGTATTCTCTACTTGTTCTGGATCGTACTTGATTTCCTCAGCTTGGGAACGCAAATCAGTGTACTGCACTAGATTTACTTCTGGTTCGACATCAACAGCGGCCGAAATCGTTAGCGGCTTTCCAGGTTCATAATTATTAATCAAATCCTCAAACGAGGAGCGCAATTGCGGCTGACCGATTGCCTGGATGGATTCTTGTTTAACTGCTTGCTCAATACCATCTTGAATTAGTTCTTCTAGGGCTGCTGCCTTTATTCGAGTCGTACCCAGCCGTTGTAGCAATATTGGCCGAGGCACCTTGCCTTTACGAAACCCAGGAATATTGGCAGTACTCGCTAAGTTTTTAATGACTTGTTCGTAAGTTTGCTTGGTAATTTCCGGCGTAATTTCTATTTCCAAGCCAATTTGGCTGGCGGGAAGTTTTTCCTGGGTGACTTTCATGTTTCGTCTCTAGTTTTCTGGTATTTTAAACTCCGAGTACACACAAGACGCAACTAATCGCGTTTATGGCTTGATGTCTCTTAGGGGCAATGGGAGGTTGCCACAAGGCTTTATGATATCCAAAAATGGATGGTGTCCTGGGGCAAAGATCTAGTGTACTGCCAATGTCCAAAGACTTGACACTTTAGCTTCATAACAATTAGTCATTGGGAAAGTGGGCATCGGGCATTGGGCATGGGGCATTATAAGGGGACAAGGGAGACATGGTAGCCATTTTTCTCCCTCATCTCCCCATCCCCAATGAACTGAGAACTCACGAATTAATTCTCCACTTGCCTGACACCGTGATATCCTGGTTCTCAACGAGTAGTTAGTACTCTAAAGTTATAGTTGTAGTATTCAGTCTAGCTATTAACTTGTGCTAGCAGAGTGCATCTGTTGTCTAGCCCAATAGCTAAATTTAATGTTGTGCTAGCTTGATTCCGTTGGGATTTACAGTATATTTGTCATTTTGATAATCCATTTTGCAACTAAGACGTTTATTACATTTATACGTATAACGCCTCTGAAAAGCTCAAGTGCAGATATACCGATATCATTAATTTAAATGGCGGTTTGTTGTATAGTAATATATAGTTTAAAATTAATGTAAAAATTGAACAAGAATGATTGTAAAATGCAACATACTTAAATAATTGATGAAATAAATAAAAAATAAATGTATTGGATTCATAGAGATAGACTAAACTAAATTAGAAAAAAATCTAAATTTATTCAAAATGTATTTCCAGAGTGAGATCGGCATTTAAATATAAGTAAATTGACAATTGTTCTAAAAAATTACACACAAACCTCTTAAAGGAGGAAGCGAGTTTGTCTAAATCCTATCGTGTAGCTATTTTGGGCGCGACTGGTGCCGTTGGCACAGAGTTGCTGGAATTATTAGAAAGCCGTACTTTTCCCATTGCTGAGTTAAAGTTATTGGCATCGGAGCGGAGTGCAGGGCGATCGCTGCGGTTTAATGGGGAAAATATACCAGTTGAGCCAGTGAGCGATCGCGCTTTTGAAAACGTTGATATCGTACTGGCTAGTGCAGGTGGTTCTACATCTAAAACTTGGGCAGGCGTCGCTGTGGAAAAGGGCGCAGTGGTAATTGATAATTCCAGTGCCTTTCGCATGAACCCGGAAGTCCCCTTAGTAGTACCAGAAGTAAATCCCCAAGCCGCAGCTAATCACCAAGGCATTATTGCTAACCCAAACTGCACAACAATTTTGATGGCGGTGGCAGTATGGCCATTGCATCAAGTTAAATCAGTGCAACGTATTGTAGCCTCAACTTACCAATCTGCTAGCGGTGCTGGGGCAAGAGCAATGGCAGAAGTGAAGACCCAAACCAGCGCTATACTACAAGGACAGCCGCCAGTTGCCGAAGTATTGCCTTACCCATTGGCATTTAATTTATTCCCGCATAACTCCCCATTAAATGATTTGGGCTATTGTGAGGAAGAAATGAAAATGGTCAACGAAACCCGAAAGATTTTTGGCAGCCAGCAAATTAGAATTACTGCGACTTGTGTACGGGTTCCCGTACTCCGCGCCCACTCAGAAGCAATTAATTTAGAATTTGCAACTCCCTTTAGTGTAGAGGCAGCTAAAGAAATTCTCAATTCTGCTCCTGGGGTAAAATTGGTAGAAGATTGGAAAAGTAATTATTTCCCGATGCCAATTGAAGCTACGGGTAAGGACGAAGTTCTGGTGGGAAGAATTCGTCAGGATATATCTCATCCTTGTGGCTTGGAATTATGGTTATGTGGCGACCAAATCCGCAAAGGGGCAGCCTTGAATGCAATACAAATCGCCGAATTATTGGTAGAGAAAAATCTAGTCAAACCATTAGTTACTAGTCATTAGTCATTAAGGAAATAAACATGATGACAAAAGATAAATGACAAATAAAAAATGACATTTTAAATCAATTTGCTAATAGCTTATTACAATAGAAAACCACCAAGATATAAAAATATGGGTAATTAGGAGTGACAAACAGGGTGGGAGATTTTGGCAATGTTTTAACCGCTATGATTACGCCGTTTAAAGCAGATGGTAGTGTAAACTACGAGCTAGCGGCAGAACTAGCAGCGCATCTAGCCAACAATGGTACAGATACATTGGTGGTATGTGGCACAACAGGGGAATCCCCTACCCTGAGTTGGGACGAGGAATACCAGTTGTTTGTCGAAGTGTTACAGGCTGTGGCAGGGAAAGCCAAGGTAATAGCAGGTTGTGGTTCAAATTCCACCAAAGAAGCGATCGCTGCTACCCAAAAAGCAGCTAAAATAGGAGTACACGCTTCCTTACAGGTTGTTCCTTATTACAACAAACCACCGCAAGCGGGATTAAAAGCTCACTTTCAGGCAATAGCACAAGCCTGTCCCGACTTACCAATGTTGTTATATAACGTCCCCGGTCGTACCGGGCAAAACCTCCAGCCAGAAACAGTTGCCCAGTTAGCTGAGGTAAGCAACATTGTTGGGATAAAAGAATCTACAGGTAGCATAGATCGAGCAACTGAAATTCGCCGCTTGACACCAAAAGAATTCCAGATTTACTCTGGTGATGATTACATGACTTTGCCCATGTTAGCGATCGGCGCAAAGGGTGTAGTAAGTGTGGCTTCTCATCTGGTAGGCAACCAACTACAGCAGATGATCCAAGCTTTTAGTGCGGGTAAAATTGAGGCAGCCAGCGAGATTCATCTCCGGCTCTTCCCGTTGTTTAAAGCTTTATTTCTCACTTCAAATCCCATTCCAATTAAAAAGGCATTACAACTTCAAGGTTGGGAGGTTGGTTCAACTCGTCCCCCGCTATGCGAAGCTGACTCAGAAGTCACTCAAAAGTTAGAAGCAGTTCTTAAAGAACTTAGTTTAATCTAGCCACCAGATCTTTGAGTGCTGCTAATAGGCCTGCTTACTAAACATACATATAAACTAATGACCGTAATTGTTAGCAACTTATACCATTGTGGATGTTAAATTGAGGTTGATTTCTGAATAAAGAATTATGTGAATGCATTCGTATCACTAAGTTTTCAAATTTCAAATCGGTATTACTATTTAAAAACCTGTGTTAGGACTAATAGATATACTATGAATCCTTTAGTGTATTGTCATTTTTATTGAATAAACAATAAAAAATCTCAATTAAAACAAGATTGCTTTGGGGCTGACTAAAAAGACAACTGAGGTTGTTTGAAATACAAGATCGTTAACTATCAACTTAATTAACAAAACGTAACAAGTAAGGAGAAAATGGCTAAAAACGAAGCTAGTAATTCCGCCTTGAAAATTATTCCTTTAGGCGGTTTGCATGAAATTGGAAAAAATACCTGTGTTTTCGAGTACGAAGATGAAATTGTTTTGTTAGATGCAGGATTGGCTTTTCCCACAGAAGCGATGCATGGGGTAAATATTGTTCTGCCAGATACGACCTATCTGCGAGAAAACCGTCACAAAATTAAAGGCATGATCGTTACCCACGGTCATGAAGACCATATTGGTGGGATTGCTTTTCATCTCAAGCAATTTGAAATACCTGTGATTTACGGCCCAAGACTAGCAATGGCAATGCTAGAGGGTAAATTAGAAGAAGCAGGAGTACGCGATCGCACAGAATTAAGAAAAGTTCTACCCCGCGATGTCGTGCGGATTGGCAAAAACTTTTTAGTGGAATATATCCGTAATACTCATTCCATAGCTGATAGTTTCACTGTTGCCATTCATACTCCACTTGGAGTAATCATCCACACCGGTGATTTTAAAATTGACCATACGCCAGTGGATGGAGAAAGGTTTGACCTGCAACGGCTAGCAGAACATGGTGAAAAAGGCGTTCTTTGTTTGCTAAGTGATTCCACTAATTCTGAAGTTCCAGGATTTACACCTTCAGAACGCTCTGTTTATCCCAATCTTGACCGAGTATTTAGTCAAGCCACTGGGCGATTGTTCGTCACCACCTTTGCTTCTAGCGTCCATCGCATCAACATGATTTTAGATCTAGCGAAGAAGCATAACCGTGTAGTGACGGTGGTCGGGCGTTCCATGTTGAACTTGATTGCTCATGCCCGTAATCTAGGTTACATCAAGTGTGAAGATAATCTGCTGCAACCGTTAAACGCAGTCCGCAACCTGCCAGATGAAAGTGTGTTGATTCTGACTACAGGTTCCCAAGGCGAACCAATGTCAGCAATGACCCGCATTGCCAACAAAGAACACCCCCACATCAAAATCCGTCAAGGCGATACAGTAGTATTCTCTGCTAATCCCATTCCCGGAAATACCATCGCTGTAGTCAATACCATTGATAAATTGATGATTCAAGGGGCAAATGTGGTCTATGGTCGAGACAAAGGAATTCACGTCTCCGGTCACGGCTGTCAGGAAGACCAAAAATTAATGATTGCTCTAACTCAACCGAAGTTCTTTGTGCCATTCCACGGGGAACATCGAATGCTAGTGAAGCACGCCCAAACGGCTCAGAGTATGGGCATACCAGCAGAAAACATGATCGTTATTCAAAACGGTGATGTCATAGAATTGACTGAAAACTCCATCCAGGTTGCTGGTAAAGTACCATCTGGTATTGAATTGGTAGATACCACAAGTTCCGGTATGGTGAGTGCTAAAGTGTTGCAAGAACGCCAACGTATGGCAGAAGAAGGTATTGTTACCATTGCCGCCGCCATCGATTGGAACGGTAAACTGTTGGCAAAACCAGAAATTCACCTGCGGGGTGTAGTTACAAGTTTAGAGCGATCGCTGCTGCAAAAATGGGTACAACAGCGGATTGAAGAAATTCTTACTGTGCGGTGGTCTGAATTTGCAGCTACGGAAGCTGAACCAGCAGATATAGATTGGGGCGGGTTGCAAGGAACTTTGGAACGAGAATTGCAACGTTCCATCCGTCGAGAATTGCAATGTCAACCATCTGTGACTTTGTTGATGCAAATTCCTGAGGAACCGCCGGTGAAAGTTGCTGATGGGAGAAGACGGCGGACTCGGACTGCTGCTCAGGTGGCATCGTAATAAGAAACTCACGCAAAGGCGCAGAGACGCAGAGATTTTAACAGCGTCTTTGCACTTTTGTGTGAGATTTAGAGAAAAATTATTTGACTTTATGTAGAAACCCTAGCAATTCGTACTTGCCTGCCTATAGTTATTGGAGGCGATCGCTATGACTAAAACACCAATAAAAATTAGTACTCTTGAGGAGTACATCAATTTTGATGATGGCACAGATAAGCAATATGAACTTGAGGATGGGGTACTGCTAGAAATGCCTCCTGGTACTGGTAAGCATGAGGCGATTATCACTTTACTCTTAGTTCGCTTTTTTTTGGAAATTCAAAAAGTGGGACTGCCTTTACAACCACGTCCTAACGGTACAGAGGTGCTGACCAATAAACAACCCAGGCGACCTGATATTTGCGTGATTACCAACCAACAGGCACAAAGTATTGAGAGTACTTCGGCTATCCTCAAAACTCCTCCACCTTTATTAGTTGAAGTGGTAAGTCCTGAATCTGTTGACCGAGACTATAACCAAAAAACCTCTGAGTATGCAGCTATTGGTGTGGTTGAGTATTGGATTGTTGACCCCTTAAAAAATAAGGTGACAGTGTGTTTGCTAGACAACGGTAGTTACAAGCAAACTGTTTTTACTGGGAACCAGCAGATTCTTTCTCAAACATTCGCTGAACTAACGCTGACACCCCAGCAGGTGTTTTCAGCTTAGGGTTGTTGCTACATATCCTCAATGAACCCAGAGGTACGTTAAAAGTAGAGTACACAGCGTTACTGGTACTCCAAACCTGAGATGTTCCCAAAAAGTTAGCTTGTAACCTAAATCAGCAGCAGCTTCTACAACTATCAAGTTGGCAACTGAACCAAACAAAGTCAAATTACCTGCCAAGGTCGAACCGGCTGCCAGTAATAACCAATACTTGGTATCACTGTGAGGAATCAGGGGATGCAGTAAGAGTACAGCAGGCACATTAGAAATTAAGTTAGACAAAACAACAGTTACACCCAAAAAACTCGCAGCAGAGTTAACGGCGTGGGTAAATGGTTGGAGTAAATTCAATTTCTGGGTGACTCGCGTCAAGATAAATAATCCAGAAAACATTACCAGCAGATTCCAATCCACTTTTTGTAAAATCCGTTGGGGTTTAACCCGGCGAGTGATTAGCAATAAGCTAGCAGCGACTAAAGCAGACTCAGCTAAGGGTAAGCCGATAGTAAATGCAATCAGCAACCCACCTGTAATTACTAATGTTTTATTAAATAAAGGTTTAAAAATACGTTGGTTGGTAGTGGGTAATACTTGGCAGGCTTTGATTGAGCGCACATCTGGATAAAGTAGCCACAGTAATCCTACCTGAACTACTAAGCCTAAAAGGGCAACGGGAGCTAATACACGCAGAAAATCTAGGTAGGGAATACCTGAAAACGAGCCAATCAGAATGTTTTGGGGATTACCGCTCAAAGTTGCTACCGAGCCTATATTAGTTGCACCTGCGATCGCTAGTAAATAAGGTATCGGATTTAAACCCAAAGTTTGAGTCAGGCTCAAGGTTAAGGGTGTAAAAATCAGCGCTATGGTGTCGTTAAGAAAAAAGGCTGAAAGAATACCACTGCCAAAAGTTAAAGCAATCAGCAAACCTAAAGGACTGCGAGTAACACTCAGTATTACAGATAGCGATCGCCGAAAAAACCCTGCATAGAATAAGTTGGCGTTCACTACCATCATGCTCAACAGAAACACGATGGTATTAGCATCGATAGCCTGCCATGCTTCCTGTAAATTTAGAACACCTAAAGCAATTAAAAACGCAGAACCTACTAAAGCAATGGTCGCACGGTTCATGCGTAAGCCCGGAATGTAGCCCAATGCTAACCCCAGGTAAGTTAATCCTAAGACGCTATAGGTAGCAAATTGCAGAAAAATCACTAATATTAGCCTGATTATTCTAGTTAGGCAAACTTTGTTGGGGTAGTCTCATACTCAAGGCTAAGAGGAATTTTTCTCTCTGTCTCTACCGCATTTAGCTAGCAATTTACAGGTCACAAACACCCAACAGCGGGAAAACACACAGACGCAAGACTGCCCACCAGAGCATTACTGTTATTTCTACTTATAAAAAATACTTTCAAAAACATTTCATTTTAAGTTTTGTAAATGTTAAACTAAAACCTACCCAACGGTGGATGTCTTCATTAAAATTTAAACTGTGTCAAGCTACGAACAAGATTACATTACTACACTACCGATCCCGCGAAAATTGCGGTTAACTTGACGTAGTAATAAATTACTTTCTGACTTAAGTGGCTAATCGGGTATTACATTATATCAGAGTCAGGACACGAATATTCCGGAAAGTTCGTTGCCACGTTGTATACATTCACCAGAAAGGTGAACAGCCTCAATAATACAGAGGATTAACCATGAAGGTATTCGATAATACCACAAAAAATATTTTTCTGGCAAGCTGGGTCTCAATCAATCAACCAGAGACTAGTGAAGATCGAGGAAATCAGCTAGGCCGTCCTGTTTCCAAGTCCTACTGGAATATTCTCCAACCCTTAAAGCAACGAGTAGATAGCATTCAAGTCCGCGATCGCCAACTAGCTCACCGCTTGTGCAAAATGATTCCATCTCAGTGTCCCTTTGAGCGAGATGTCAAATTATTCGGCAAAACCTTATTTCACATTCCGCCCATGTGTAAGCTCAACCCCTTATATGAAGAAGTGGTTGGTTTACGTTTCCGAGCACTGTGTTATCTAGCCGACGAGTGTGGCGAAGATGTATCGCAGTACTGTTAATTGAGTAGGGAGTGGGGAATAGGGAGTGGGGAGTGAGCAATAAGAATTACCAATGCCCCATGCCCTATGCCCTATGCCCTATTTTTTTCGCCATTTTTGGATAGCATCCTGAGCATCTTCGTAAGAAGCTGTTTCCTCTGGCACTAAAGTAGCAGTTTCAATCGCGGTATTGAGTTCTCCTTGGGCGGCGCGACGCTTGGCAAGATCTAAAATTTTCTCACTCCATTTATTGATCGATTTTTGAGCGGTATCGAAGCCTGGTTCACCTTGTGGTACTTTTTTCGCAACTTCGATCGCCCGATTGTAAGTAGACGCTTGTCCGGGCTGAATTAACGCGTTAGCTGCATCTAAAAGAGTTGTGTTACTGACATATTGCTTGCCTTCTAGCCGCCATAAATTAATTGCCGCTTGTGCTTTAGCATAAAGCGGCTCGTTTTTAGCGATTAATCGAGCGGCAGCAATAGCGCTAGCATACTGTCTTTGCTTGGCACGACCCTCTGCCAAATCTAAAATCATCCGGCTCCAAATCTTAATATTTTCCTGAGCTTGCTCGTACAATGGCTCACCAGGTTTAATTCTTTTAGCTGTAGCGATCGCTAAGCTCAAATCGCTAGCCTGAGTTTCTTGGAGCGACATTTTCGCCAAGTCTAATACTGCTTGATTGCGCTTTTGCGACTCGGAATTCAAGGCTGTTTGGGCGCTAGATTGATTTTTTGGTCTAGCTGGTTGACTGGTTCTAATTATCGAAGGGTCATTTGGTAAATTCTGGAAAGCCTGGGGACTACTGGCAGTAGCATTGGGCGATGTGCTTGATATTTCCTTAATTCTAAAGGTTTCTTGATTACGCAGAAAAACTACCGCAATTAAACCTGCTACTACCAAACTGCCTCCACCCCATAAAATAAACTGTTTCCACAAAGGCGTGTTTGAATGATTTCGTGGGAATTGAGAGACGTGGGCTTGGGAGGAGTCAGGGATAAATCTTCCCTTCGCGTTCATTCCTATGGAAGTTTCTGGTGGTGGATTTGTATTTCCTTGCGGCTGGGAAACTAAGCCAGCAGCCGACTGCTGGATTTGTTTGCGATTAGACTTTTGGACTTTGAAGTTAATAGTTGTTTTTCCCCATGTGCCCTGATTTCGAGAGGAATCGCCGAGGGGAGGAGCTGCAAGGGCAATGGCAAAGGATTCTTCTGGATAAATCACCGCTTCTGATTCCAAATCACTTCCTATTGCCAATTTTGGTAAGATTACTTGCGGTCTTGATGGGATGATAATGGCAGGGTTTTGGATGGGGCGCCAGTGGTGCTGGCATAATTTTGGCACCAGAAGACTCAGGTAACTTTCTAAATCTGCCAAGTTGTTGCCATTACCAGAACGCAAAGCTTCTAACAAAGCTGCTGTAAAAAATCCGTGACCTAGTTCGCTACTCTCGTGGGAAAACTGCTCTGGTTGACAAGAAAAAATTGTGGCAAGTTCTAATTCTTGAGCTAGTTCTATAGTTTCTTCACCTACTGGAGCATCTGCTTGGGTGCCAAAAGCACGGTTAATATCAAGCAGTAGCAAGACATTCAACTCAGCTAGTTGGAGACTTTGCATTAGCGATCGCAATTCTATGCCTGTCTCTGGCACGAGTTCGGGGTTACCCTCCGCCGGCATTAAGTAATCTTTGCCTTTGTAGTTGACTCCATAACCGCTAAAAAATAACCATAGATAGTCTTGTGGTTGCCAACATGTCGCGGCCAAATCCTCAAGCAGCAGCAAAATATTTTCTTTAGTCGGATAGGTGGATCTATCTTTGATTGGTGGTGAGGTATCCGTCATTAGCAGGCAATGTTCGGGGACAAAACCTGCCTCTGCCACCAAAATATCCTTTAATGCCTCAGCATCTGCTTGGGCACAACTTAAAGGTTGAAATAACTGATATTGATTGATGCCAATAGCGATCGCCCAGTAATTTGCCATCCCGCTCTTTGTCGGTTATTGTTTGCTCGTCTGAAAATTGCGGTTGGCTTTGTCCAAAAAACAAAGCTAACCTGATGTTTTCTAGTCTAGGTGATTCTCATCGAATCTTAGGATAAAATGTAATTTTTATTACGTTAGTTGACCGGAAAATACTTTCACCTAATTTCAATTTACAAATCGTTATTCAGGAGCTATAAGGTCATGAGCCAAATTTCTGCTCACATACCATCATCGATCGCTTCCTTTTCAGTTATTAGCCAAATTGCCAGAAAAATCCGGATAGTTCCTTTAGCATTTTTGCTCATATCTACCGTTCCTACGTGGTTTTTGACCGAAGCGATCGCCCCTCAAGTTGTGCGAGCTTACACCGCTAGAGTTGACCTAGCGATCGATCGCCTGCCAGAAGAAAACTACGAAACCATTCTGCGACGAGCAGAAGCGGCCGCTAGAGCAGCTGCTCAGCGGAGCTTTGACCAAGATATTTTAGTGACAGATGTTTCAATCATTATCTCCGTACAAAGTTATGGAGCGATCGCACCAGTTCTGACATTAGAAGTCAGTCGCCCAGAATGGCGCAACCGTCCCGACGCTCAAAATTGGGCAACTTACTTCAAAACTGCGCGATCGCTACTGTTCTTTGAAAAATGATGAGGGGGATGAGGCAGGGGGGCAGGGAGCAGAGGAGATGGGGAAGTGTGGGGAGTGTGGGAGGAAAGATTTCTTCCCCATCCTCCCACACCTCCCACACTCCCTGCTTGCCCCATGCCCCATGCCTTTACTTAATTCTTGGCTAAATTGGCGTTCTTGGCGTCAGTGAATGGCCTAAAATAAGAAGGTTGTCAAAAATCACGATATCTGCTGACATGGCTGTTCCTAAGAAGAAAACTTCCAAATCAAAACGAGATAAACGCCGAGCTACTTGGAGACACAAAGCTGCCATCCAAGCTCAGAAAGCTCTCTCTCTGGGCAAGTCTATTTTGACCGGACGTTCTACATTTGTATATCCATCTGCTGAAGAAGAGGAAGAAGAATCATAATTTTCCAGTCAGGAAAAGCACGAACGGCATCGATAAATTTGATTGGCAAAAGTCACCGCTCAAATTGCTCGCTAATGGATAAATGCTTTTTCTTAGCTTTCCTGATTGGATAATGAATTATACATACTCTACACAAGCTTATTAGATCTAGAAAATTGGTAGTGAGTAATTGGGAACATCCATTACCCATTACCTATCATTTATCAGTAATGATTAAGTAAGCTAATGTGCTTCCAAGTTATAGATTCTCTGGTTAAGACTGCCATTAGTTATTAGTCATAGATAAAGTAACTACGGAATTTAAATATTTTTTACCCTAATCATATTCAAGGGTAAAGTATCTGGCGCTATTGACAACTCAGCACAAAAGTCTGCAAATATTTTGAGAAAACTTATTTTTCTCCCATTATGCTAGGAAAATTCTTTCAGAAGCCAGGAAAAGAAGACAACGAACGTGTTCCTCCAGGTCAACATTTGGCCAAAGGTTTCCCTGTATTAACTTACGGCGCAACTCCCCAAGTTAGTATTGAAGAATGGGAATTTCGGGTTTGGGGTTTAGCAAAATCGGCTACTTTTAATTGGTCAGATTTTATGGCGCTACCTCAACATGAGTTCACAGCGGATTTTCATTGTGTAACCCGCTGGTCTAAACTCGATGTCAAATGGACTGGTATTAAAGTAACAGATTTTATGGGTCTAATTGAGGTAGACCCTAAAGTAGCCCACATTATGGAACACTGCTATGGCGGCTACACTACTAATATTTCTATGGAAGACTTTATGCGAGAAGAAAACTTCTTTGCCTTTAAAGTTTTTGGTGAAGATCTTCCAGCTGAACATGGCGGGCCAATGCGCCTAGTTGTTCCTCATCTCTACGCTTGGAAAAGTGCTAAGTGGATTAATGGTTTAGAGTTTTTAGCTAGTGAAGAACTAGGTTTTTGGGAGCGCAATGGCTACCACCGCCGTGGTGAACCTTGGAAAGAGGAGCGTTATAGCAGCGCGTTTGGGTTTTAAGAGTTAGGAATTAGGAGTGAGGAGTTAGGAGTTAGAAATTTTTAATTAACAAGTTTATTAGAGTCATAACTTATTATTAATAACTCATAATTCCGCAGTTTTAACTCCTAACTTCTAACTTTTAACTATTAACTATTAACCCAAAAGTTTCTTTATTAGGGGCAATTTGTTTTGATAGGGAGCGTACCGCCATTTCAAATCCAGCCAAAAAGAGTTTTGCAATACGCTTTTGTGATGAGAAAAAGTATCAAAACTAGCTTTGCCGTGATAATTGCCAATACCGCTATCTCCTACGCCGCCAAATGGTAAAGATGGGACTCCAACATGCATGATTGTATCGTTGATACAAACTCCACCTGATGAAGTTTCCTGCAAAACTCGCTTTTGCAGATTTTTGTTTTGGGAAAATAAGTACAATGCTAAAGGTTTTGGTCTAGAGTTAATCAAGGCGATCGCTTCTGCAATATCACTGTATTCAATTATGGGCAAAATAGGGCCAAAAATTTCTTCCTGCATTACGGAATCTTCTAAGGAAACGTTATCAATTATTGTCGGGGCAATATAACGTTCTGAAGATTTTGTTTCTCCGCCAACAATAACTTTACTATCTTCAAAAAACTTAACTAATCTGTCAAAGTGTTTTTGGCTAATAATCCTGGCATAATCAGGACTGTTTGCCGGATTCTCGCCATAAAATTCTTTTAAGTTTTTTTGCAGACCATCTATTAAATCTTTTTTGATGTTTTTATTCACTAAAAGATAGTCAGGGGCGATACAAGTTTGTCCAGCATTAATAAATTTGCCCCAAGTAATTCGTCTGGCAGTGTGTTCAACATTAATGTCAGTATCAACTATACAAGGACTTTTGCCACCCAATTCTAAAGTAACTGGTGTCAGATTTTTTGCTGCTGCTTCCATGACAATTTTGCCGATGGCTGTACCACCAGTAAAAAAGATATGGTCAAATTTTTCTGCTAGTAGTTTTTGACTCGCTTCTACGCCTCCTTCAACTACTGCAATATAAGCTTGTTGGAAATATTTGGTAATAATTTTAGTGACAATACCAGAAGTGTGGGAAGCAATTTCTGACGGTTTAATAATTGCACAATTTCCTGCGGCGATCGCACCTACTAAGGGTGAAATTGCTAACTGAAATGGATAGTTCCAAGGACTGATAATTAAGACAACTCCCACTGGTTCTGGATAAATGCGGGCTGAATATGAAAAAAAGTCTAAGGAAACCGGTGCTTTTTTGGGCTTTGTCCAAGTTTTGATGTGTTTGATAGCATAATCAATTTCCTTAATTACGGCAATTTCTGTCAGATAAGTCTCTACTACTGGTTTATATAAATCTGCTTGTAATGCCTCGATTATTTCTTGCTCGTGTTCAATAATTGCTTGCTTGAGTTTTTGCAGTTGCTCAATGCGAAAATTTATATCTTTAGTTTTGCCCGTTTGAAAAAACTCTCGCTGATGTTGGATAATTTCGCCAATATTAGATAATTCAGTGGTAATCATTGTTTTGTGCTATAAGTAACTACTATTTAAGTCTATCGCTGCGTCTGTATATTTGTGGTAATACTGTCAGCTAGCTTAGAAAAAAATTGTATTAGAGACAATTTAAAACAATTACTAAATTTGTTATGTTTTTTGGGGTAAAAGCACAATAAATGTACTACCTTTACCCAACTCGGAATTTACCAAAATAATCCCTTGATGTGCCTCAACAATTCGGCGAGCAAGATATAGTCCTAAGCCACTACCAGAACTTTTGTGACTACCTTGGCGAAATCGTTCAAATATGGTGGTTTGTTCTTCAGGAGGAATACCTGGGCCAGTATCTGCTATCTCAATGCTAATGTAGTCAGTATTAGATTTTCCAGAGAATTGATATTCGCTATTTTTGGCAAACTCCGTTTGGGAGGTAAGGCTAATAGTTACCGAACCAGAGTCGGTAAATTTGATTGCGTTGCCGATAAGATTAGTAAGTAGACGATGTAATTCTAAGCGATCGCCAATTACTGTGTTTGTCTTTAATTCCTCAGCTAACTCCAAATTGAGCGACAGTTTTTTGTCTTGAGCTAGGGGTGTCAATTCTCCAACTACTTCTTCTAGTAACTGTGCTAAATTAACAGGTTGTAATGCCAAAGTTTTGCGACCTGCTTCAAAGCGATAAACTTCTAATAAGGTATTGACCATAGAAAGCAGATTGATATTGCTGCGAGCCATGATGGCGATTACTTCGTGCATTTGGGGTGATAATGCTCCTAAAGCGCCTTGTTGAAATAGCATTAACATGCGATCGGCTGCTACTAAGGGAGTGCGTAAGTCGTGGGTGAGGCGGGAGACAAAATCTTCTCGCTGGCGGGCAATTTCATCGCGTTCATCCATGCTGTGCTTCAAACGCAAAAGCGATCGCACTCTTGCTAACAATTCATCTACTGTGACAGGTTTACGGATAAAATCATCAGCACCCAAGTCTAATCCGTGGGCAACGTTAGGCGCATCATGGGCAGTGATTAGCAATATGGGAATATATTGTGATAATTTCATATCTCCCCGAATATGCTTAGTAACTTCGTATCCGTCCATACCTGGCATCATCAAATCCAAAAGAACTAAGTCACAAGGAGATACTTGCAATTGTGCCAATGCCGAAATCCCATTTTCTGCGGTGCTAATTGTGTAACCTTCTTCCTCCAAAATAGTTTTGATCAGAAACACATTATCAGGAGAGTCATCAACCACCAGAATTTTGTCAGAGCGAGAAGATTGTAAAGTCATGTCAAGGCTAGGTATGAGGTAAAAGCAAATTTTTGTCAGTTCGACTGTGTTTGTAACAATTTGTTCGGCAATTCCTTTAATTGGCCTCCCATTTAAGAGATATTATTTAGCAATAAATTTGTACTTACCGAGTATAAGATTTGGTATTAAATTAAACTGGGCTAGATTTTTACCAAAAAATAACTCACTAATAAAATTATGGCTAGTAAAATTTAAAATTTGGATACAATAAGTGGTGCTAATGGATAAGGTAATATTTGATATAGTAACTGCTATCGGAAAGTAAAAATAAAATTGTGTAATGGAGTGACGACTACACAATTTTGAATCAACGAGTGTTAATTTTTGTAAAATAATCTCAACAGACTGCTTTAAATTTATCAAATATTTTCAACACAATCACAACTTATAAAAAAACGCAGGTTTAGGGGATATGGATAGCGTAATCAAAGTTGGGCGATCGCTTAACATTTAAATAAAGATTAATCATTAGTTTTATGACAATAGCACCGAAGATCACAAAGCAATATATCGAACAACGAGGTGAAGGCTATTGGATCGAAGGTACGCGCATTTCTCTCGATTCAGTCGTATATGCCTTCTTAAATGGAGAATCTCCAGAAAGTATTGCTCAAAACTTTCCATTACTCTCACTAGAACAGGTTTATGGTGCTATTACCTTTTATCTTGCCAACCGAGAGCTAATTGATGGTTATTTAAAAGTGGGTGAGCAAGAATTTGAGAAATTGCAAGAATCTTTTCGACAGAACAATACGCTTTTGTATCAGAAATTAAAAGCTGCTCAACTAAACAAGCAAAGTCAGGCATGACAAAAGTTAGATTTCAAGCAGATGCAGATCTCAAACAAGCGATTGTCGCTGGCACGATACGTAGGCAACCAAACATTGATTTTCAATCAGCCTATGCAGCACTGCTCGAAGGTAAGAAAGATTCGGAGGTATTGGCGATCGCAGCACAGGATGGTAGAGTTCTTGTAACTCATGATAGGAGAGCAATTCCTGTTGAGTTTGGTGACTTTATCATCTCACAAACGAGTTCAGGAGTCTTTATTCTTTCTCAAAATTTAGCAATCAGTGATGCTATTGAAGCACTTATCCTCAGTCATTATACAAAGGAAAAGCTTTGATTTATGCTGGCTGCTGCAAAAGATTCCTCAGTTGATTGTGGCAAGCTCAAAATATCTTGTGTAGAGTTTTACTATTTGGCAAAGGTGCGTTAAGCTGCGTGAACGTAGCTTAAGGATTTGAGATTGACTTCAGACAAACATTATATTTTAGGTTTTGTCTAGATTTTTACCAAGCAATTCAATATAAGATCTAAAACTTAAAATCCCAAATCAACATGGCAGATCTAACTCCTAATTCTAGTTTTAGTTTGACACTACGCTTACAGATTCCCAATCGCGTGGGGATGTTGGCGTCGGTAACCCAAGCGATCGCCACTACTGGCGGTAATCTCGGTCAAATTGATTTAATCGAACAAACCCGCAAAGAGTCTACCCGCGATATTACCGTTGATGCTGCTAGTACTGAACATGCTGAAACGATTGTGCAAGCAGTCAAAGCACTGCCTGATATTAAGTTACTCAGTGTTTACGATCGCACCTTCAATTTGCATCGCGGTGGCAAAATCAGCATTGCTAGCCGAATTCCTTTAAAAAGTGTGTCCGATTTAGCAATGGCTTACACACCAGGAGTCGGCAGAATTTGTACTGCCATCGCTCAAGATCCTGAAGAAGTTTACAAGTTAACCATTAAACAAAATACTGTTGCCATTGTTACAGATGGGAGTGCAGTTTTAGGTCTAGGAAATCTCGGCCCTGCTGCTGCCTTGCCAGTTATGGAAGGCAAAGCAATGCTATTTAAGGAATTTGCCGGACTAGATGCTTTCCCCATCTGCCTTGCCACCCAAAATACAGACGAGATTATCCAGGCAGTCAAGAATATTGCTCCGGTATTTGGCGGCGTGAATTTAGAAGACATTGCTGCGCCACGTTGTTTTGAAATTGAGGCGAGATTGCGACAGGAATTAGATATTCCGGTCTTTCATGATGACCAACACGGTACCGCAATTGTCACCTTAGCAGCCTTGTTTAATGCCTTGAAGTTGGTACATAAAACAATCGGCGAAATCCGCATTGTAATTAACGGTGCAGGGGCAGCTGGAGTTGCGATCGCTCGGTTGCTCAAGAAAGCTGGAGCAGAAAAAATCTGGATGTGCGACTCCAAAGGAATTATCTCTACCAGCCGTACAGACCTCACAGAAGAAAAACTCGAATTTGCTGTGAAAGCTCAAGGTACCTTAGCTGGTGCAATGCAAGGTGCAGATGTATTTATTGGAGTCAGTGTACCAGGAGTTTTGACACCAGAAATGGTGCAATCGATGGCCAAAGACCCAATTGTGTTTGCAATGGCCAATCCCATTCCCGAAATTCAGCCAGAATTAATTCACCAAAATGTTGCTGTCATCGCCACTGGTCGGAGTGATTACCCGAATCAAATCAATAACGTTTTAGCTTTTCCTGGAGTATTCCGTGGTGCTTTAGATTGTCGGGCACAGGCAATTACCACCACAATGTACCTAGAAGCTGCAACTGCGATCGCTTCTTTGGTCAATCCTTCAGACTTGAATCGCGAACACATTATTCCTTCAGTTTTTGATCAACGCGTTGTGACTGCGGTTGCTGCTGCTGTGCAAAGCGCTGCACGCCAAGAAGGTATTGCTCGGAATTAGAGGGAGTGGGGAGCGTCGAGGCAAGGGAGCAGGGAGCAGAGGGGAAAAAGAAGTAATTTTTCATTCTCTCCCTTGCCCCCTTGCCTTTTCCTCATGCCTAATGCCCAATGACGCCAGTCGCCACCCTGCGGGAAGCCGCAAAGCGTCTACAAGTCGGGAAACCCGCCTACAGCGCTGGCTCCCCAATGCCCAAGATTATTTTATCTGTTTGTAATGAAGTATCAAGCTGGAGACGAGTTTTTCCAAAGGTTACCGCTAATTTTGGCAGGGCCAATTCTCAAACATACTGAACCTGAATCAGTAACGGTATGGGTGGCACTCAAACAGTCTTGTCAGGTAGAACTTAAGGTTTATGACACAACAAATGATGGCGAAGTGCTGGGAAATTGCTTATTGCAGGGGGAACGCTCTACTTTTGCGTTGGGCAAATATCTTCACGTTGTTGCTGTCACGGCTCGGTCTACAGTTGGACATCGCCTAACTAGTAATCGCATTTATGCCTATGACTTGGAGTTAACTTTCGCTAACCAGAGGCAAACATTACAACAAGCATTATGCTCAAACTCTTATCCTACGGCTAGTATCAGCTACTTTGAGCATCAAAAACCAACCTTTACCCTACCGCCCAACCGTCTCGAAGATTTGCAAATTGTTCATGCTTCCTGTCGTAAACCTCATGGTTCAGGGTTTGATGCCCTACCGATTCTCGATAGCTTAATTGAAGCATCTGCAAATCAAGCCCAGCGGCGTCCTCACCAGCTATTCCTGACTGGGGATCAAATTTACGGTGACGACGTAGCAGACCCGTCACTGTGGGTTGCTACTACCCTTGGGGATGGTTTGCTGGGTTGGGAGGAACAATTACCTGTGGGTGGGGTGTACTGCACTCCCAAGGAATTGCCCCCTGGAGAACGGGCTAAAGTTGCTACCAATGAAGCCGGCTTAACCGCAGGATTACATAATAAATCTGAGAAAGTTGCTAGTCATCTGCTGAGCCTGGGTGAATATTACGCTACTTATTTATTAACGTGGTCACCAGTGTGCTGGCCGGTTGTATTTCCTAAAGGACGCCAAGTAACACGCGATCGCCGAGCCATTAAAAATTGGAACCGAGCAGTCAAAGATTTACGACAGTTTATTTATACCCTGGTGAAAGTGCGCCGCGCCCTTGCCAATATTCCCACGTACACCATCTTTGATGACCATGATGTCAGTGATGACTGGAATTTGAACCAAGCTTGGTGTTTACGAGTCCTGGGGCGTCCTTTGGGGCGACGAGTGGTACAAAATGCGCTGTTAGCTTACACGGTGTTTCAAGGGTGGGGCAATACACCAGAACAATTTGCAGAAGGTCAACCTGGAGAAAAACTGCTGGCTGCGGCAGAAACTTGGTCAGCTAAGGAAGGAAAAGATACAAAGGCTGATGAAGCGATCGCTCGTTATGTTGGTATGCCACCCAACGATCTCCACACGGATTTACCTGTTTTAATCCGAGACGATTCAGTGTTTATTTTGGCTAGATACCCTGAAGCACTTACTTGGAATTACATAGTCAAGAGCGATTGTCATGAAGTGATTGTTTTGGATACACGTACTTGGCGGGGTTATCCAGCCGATCAAAAAGCGATCGCCCCACCAATGCTGCTATGTCCAAAAGCTTTTGAGCAACAACTAGTTTTGCCTTTACAACAAATAGCTCAAGAAACTCAAATTCAAACTACATTTGTGATTGCACCAACTAATGTATTTGGTTCACAAGTAATAGATTGGATTCACCATTGGAATTTACAACAAGAGAAAGTTTTTTCTACAGATGTTGGTGATGCTTGGAACATCAATGTTGAAGCATTAGCAAAGTTTCTCAACACCTTGTTTAAACAACGGCGACAAGTGATTATTTTGTCTGGGGATATTCACTATAGTTTTGCGGCTCGTCTGTCTTATGCACGCACCCATTCTCAATTGCAATCGGTTTTAGTACAGCTAACTTCTAGCGCCCTGAAAAATGAAGAAGCACTAACACGATTGATTCATACACGCATGAAAGATTGGTTATTAGCAGAAAAGCTACGATATTGGATTGGATGGATGAACCCGGCCAATATGGTAGAAATTTATGGCAAACAATTACACCAAAATACTTTTACTGCCAAACGCTACCCCAATCGGCTACACCAACAAGAGCAATTAACTGACCCTGACTGGTATTGCGTATTGGAGTGGTTAATTCGACAACGCGCTCAGACTTCTAAATACACAACAGATATTTCATCATTCATAGCTCCTTGGAAACGAGCGAAAAATACCAAAAGACGATATTTACAACCACTAATGTTTTGGAAATCTCGCTGGTTTCAAGAAGGACGAGAAGTAGTTGGATTAAATAACTTAGGTTTGGTTCAATTTGAGTTTCCAGATGCGGGTAATTCTTGCCAAATTATTCAAGATTCCTACTGGTTTTCTTCTTGGTATCCAACCCAAATTGTTTACAGCCGTTTTGAAACTCCGTTAACGCCTAATCAGTCTTTATTAGGAAATTTTAGATTTTATGATGACTGTTGACTGGGAACAATGGGATATTTTTTGCAGCACTTATATCAACGCTATTCCAATCCAAAATCTAAAATCTAAAATTCAAAATTTTATCACTTTTCCAAGTTCCAACCCAGCGCTGCTGCTACTTGTTGAGCTAATTCTAGGGGATTGAAAGGTTTAGCGATCGCACCGTTCATTCCTATCTGAGCATAGCGACGGCGATCGGAAGCCTGGATTTTAGCAGTTAATAAAATTACCGGGATTGCTTTAGTTAAGGGATTTGCTTGTAACTTTTCAAAGGTGGCAATACCATCCATATCTGGCATCATCACATCCAATAAAATCGCATCTGGTTGGTAAGTTTCGGCTTTAATTATGCCTTCTTTCCCAGAACCGGCTGTCTCTACTTTCCAGCCTGCGACTGTTTCCAAGCAAATCTTGGTAATTTCTTGAATATATTGCTCGTTATCAACCACTAGAATTCGCTTTGTTGTCATCATCGCTATCCTCTTGTTGATTGTGAGTAACTCGTTGAAGTAACTCCATCACCCGTTGTTCAAATTCCTCACTACTTACACGCCCTTTGGTCAAAAATTCTGTATGTCCTAATTTCAGTCGATTGTGTTCGGATTCATCCAAATCCCTAGCTGAGTATACTAGCACAGGAGTATTACACAGATAATTGTGCTGTTGTAGCCAATCTACTACTGCAAACCCATCACTCTCTGGCAAGATCAGGTCGAGAATCATTAAGTCAGGATTCACTTCTTGACTCAGGCGGATTGCTTCCCGTCCAGTTTTGGCTAGGAAGGTTTCAATCTTATGCCTTTCAAACAAAGTCATCAGTAGTTGAGCTAAATCGGTATCGTCTTCAACAATGAGAACGCGGACTCCTTTTGAAGATTTAGCTAATGCCTGTCTAAGTGACTCTAATAGATGGTTTGAAAATGGTTTATTTACCAAATTCAATTGGTTACTTTTATCAGTTTTTTCGGAAGTGCAGATCAACGGGAGAGTAATGTAAAAAGTGCTACCCTCGCCTAACACACTTTCAGCCCAGATGCGTCCACCATGCTGTTGCATAATGCTCTTACAAATTGCCAAGCCCAAACCAGTGCCATCATGATTGCGTGAATCAGAAGAATCAACTTGTTGAAAGCGCTCAAAAATACTCTCAAGTTTGTCGGCTGGAATACCGCGTCCGGTATCTTTAACTATTAACAAAACTTCATCGTCTTGTTGTTGAACTTGCAAGCAAACTGTAGACCCAGCAGACGAAAATTTAATAGCGTTACTCAATAGGTTGGTTAGGGTTTGAACAATGCGATCGCAATCTGCCCATACTTGACCGGAGACATCCGAAATCACTAACTCGACTCCTGCTTTATCAGCCAGAGGCTGCATGACATTTACAGCTTGAGCGATAATCTCAGCTATATTGCAGATTGTCGGTTCCATTTTCGCCTTACCCGACTCGATCCGTTCAATGTCGAGGATGTCGTTGATTAAGCGTACTAAACGTTCGGTACTATCAGTAGCAATTTGTAACAGCCGTTTTCCTTGTTCTGAGTCTGTCGGTAGCAAACCACTGGCAAGCATTCCTAGAGAACCATGAATTGAAGTTAAAGGTGTGCGAAGTTCATGGCTGACAACAGAGATAAACTCATCTTTCATGCGTTCGATTTGCTTACGTTCAGTTATATCACGCAGTATAACTGTATAAAATATCTCTTTGTTTAAATCGATTTTGGAGATGGAAGCCTCTGCTGGAAATTCAGTGCCATCTTTGCGCCGACCATATATTTCGCGCCGTTCTCCCATACGGCGGGCAAGATTGGGAGATTTGCCAAAGTCCACCACGTGCTGACGATGCACGTTGCAAAAGCGCTGCGGCAAAAGTAAGTCAAGCTTTTGTCCAATTACTTCCTGGGCAGAGTAGCCGAAAATTTTCTCTGCTCCTTGATTAAACAATGTGATGCATTGAAAACCATTGATCGAAATAATTGCATCATCAGCGATATCTAAAATTCGGGCAAATCGAGCTTGAGAAAAATGCAATTCTTCCTGTGTCCGCTGGCGATCGTCAAGTTGTGACTGCAACTGTTGATTTACGGTAATTAACTCAGCAGTACGCTCTGCTACTCTCAGTTCTAGTTCATTGATAGCTTGGAGATTAGCGGCTGGGGATTGGGGACTGGGGACTGGTGAATGGGAAGATGAGGGAGTAATGGTATTTTTTTCCCTTGGTTCTCTGCTGTTTTGGGCTACACGTTGCCGCAATTTTACCCGTTCTAAACGATTGACAATTCGGGTTACTAGTTCTGGCCCGATAATCGGCTTACTAACAAAGTCATCAGCACCAACGCTAAATACCTGATTTACTAGTTTGGCATCGTTATGCACTGTGAGGAAGACGATGGGTAACTCACTCCAGCGTGGATCGTTGCGTACCAGCTGGCAAAGTTCAATACCATTGGTAAATGGTAGTTCCAAATCTAAAATCAGTAGATCTGGTGCAACTGCTTCCAAGGTTTCCCAAAACTGGCGCGGATCTTCAAGAGCGATCGCTTTAAGCCCCCAAGGATTAAGTAAGGTTTGTAACAATGCCTGAATTTGCGGATCGTCGTCCACAACCAATATTTTGGTTTCTGTCTCAGATAAATTTTCTCGCGTCGGCGTTGGCGTTTCTAATACCTGTGTAGCCGGCGATGCAGATATTACCGCTGCATTCTTTTCCTCAATTTCCCGACGCAAGAACTTTACCCAAGTTTCGAGATTGTTGATTTGAGATCTACTCAAAGTTTGACCAGAACTGAGTAGCAACTCAATATTCCGTGCCCATTTTGAGCTAAGAGTCAAGCCAAAAGTACCTAAAGATCCTGCCAAAGTATGCGCCTCTTTGGCTGCAAGGCTTTGAAATTCAGGATTTATATTATTTTCGTTTAAAGCTGCGATCGCTTGCTCTAACACCTTCACCTGCTCATCCACCCGCCCTTGAAATCGTTGCCAAATTTCGGCAACAGCCATTAGTGTTTGCTGCTTTGATTGGCCATTGGCTCCAGCTTTCTCCCCTGTCTCCCCTGTCTCCCTTTTCTCCCTTTCCCCCTGCCCCCCTGCTCCTTGCCCCTCTGCCTCTTCGAGTGGTTTCAAACGATAACCAATACCATAAACTGTTTCAATGAAATCACTGGGTGCTCCTACAGCTTTGAGTTTGTGTCGTAACCCTTTAATATGGGTGCGAACAGCTTCTTCTTGTGGAGTATCTTCATAAGACCAAAGATGTTCTAGAATCATGCCGCAGCTAAATACCCGCTGACTATTTCGCAAGAATAGTTCCAATAGAGCATACTCTTTTGGGGTGAGTGGCAGCAGATTTCCAGCATAGTTGACTTCGCAACTGCTAGGATTTAGGCGCAAGTTACCACACTCTAGGATAGGTTGCAACGTTATGCTTCCACGACGCAATAGCGCCCTGACGCGAGCAACTAACTCTTCTTGGTCAAAGGGTTTAACTACATAATCATCTGCGCCTGCATCCAATCCGATCGCTTTTTCATGACTACTATCACGCCCTGTCAATAATAATATTGGCACTTGCAGACCATGAGACCGAATCTGTCGGCAAAGGCTAATACCATCCAACTTGGGCAACATGACATCCAAGAGTATTAAATCAAAATCACAAGTTTGGATGAAATCCCAAGCAACGTCACCATCAGCGGCAACTTCAACGGCATAGTTTTGGTTAGTCAAAACGGAAGTGAGTGCATAGGCATTGAACTCATCATCCTCTACAATTAAAATTTTCATTTTAAAAGCTTTCCAGACAAAAATGGATAGAACAAGTAACCAACGAAAATTTAAATAGCAAAATAATTAATATGAAAGGCAATAGGCAATAGGCAACAGGCAACAGGGATAATTCCGCATACAAGGGGGAACTAGTTTTTCAGGACTTACGCACACTCTACGAATCCTTCTCTAGGAGACGCTACGCGTTGGCCTTCTTCTCTACGAGACGCTTTGCGTTAGCGGAAGCCTCTCTTAGAGAAGGGGCTTCTATAAATTAAGCTTTTTGGCAATTTTTGCGTAAATCCTATTTTTATCAAAGTTAAATTTTAAAGCATTTCCACAAATTTTATCTTTCATCTTTCAGTTTAATACTCATTACCTATTGCCTATTGCCTATTCCCTATCGCCTGTTCCCTGTTTCCTTCTAAGTACGCTACAACAGAAAAAAGCCTCTGCTAAACCTGTGAAAAAACGAGTAACCCTCACCTTCCCAAAACGCGCTGTACAAATGCCAGTAACTTATGTACTGGCTAAAGAGTTCAACGTCGCTGCCAATATTATCCGCGCCCAAGTTGCCCCAAATCAAATTGGCAAATTGGTATTAGAACTATCGGGAGATATCGATCAATTGGATGCGGCCATCGAGTGGATGCGATCGCGCCATGTTAATGTTTCTCATACTTTAGGCGAAATTACCATCGATCCAGATGTCTGTGTCCATTGTGGTTTGTGTACTGGGGTTTGTCCTACGGAAGCCCTCAGTCTCAACCCAGAGACATATAAGTTAACATTCACGCGATCGCGTTGTATTGTCTGCGAACAATGTATTCCCACCTGTCCCGTACAAGCAATCTCTACCAATATTTAAAATCCAAAATCCAAAATTGACATAGCAATCCTAATTTATTGCCTATTGCCTTCCTCCACAACTAAGTTCACAAATCAAATAGAATCGCTATCTTATCCCAACCCAAAAACATCTGCTATTACACTGCCATCACCCACCAGCCTAGTTTTTGCTGGAGAGTCATAAACCACTAATACCGAAGGGATGCCAGCAATCTCCTGAAAAAGTGTAATTCCTTCAGCATGATCTTCCCGATTCCCATAGGGAATATCTCTAATCAAATCTGGATTAATGAAGGCGTTTTCTCGCAAATTTACACCGTTTTTCCAGCGATAAAGTTGCACGGGCCCATCTAAATCCATTGTTGGGCCGGCTAAAATTAACAAGTCTTGTCCATCTATAGACAAATCCCGAATTCCCAAACCATTTAAGGAGATAAAATACTTTTTATATACTTCTTGGGCTTCACCAATTTGCTTCAATTTCATGAGTCCAGGGGTAGAATCTTCTAACTCTATTTCCAGCACCATAGCCCAACCCCGCAATACAGGGCCACGCAAACCCATAAAAATCCGGTTTTGATAAATAACCATGCCTTCAATATCAAAGCCATTATCTTTTCCTGGAATTGCTGCTTTAATAAATGAGCCTAAATGTGAGTCTTCTGCCAAAGCTGCCATCAGTAAATTACTCTGGTTTATGACCTCTAACTTAGCAGCATTTAACTGCACATCTGGCTTTTGGGGGTGTGGGCAAGATGAGAATAACTTCCCGTCTATTAAAGGAATTCGTCCTAAAAGGTAACGGTTGGGTTCTGATTCAATTTTTGCTAGTCTTTTAAGGTTTTTTATCTCGGTTTTGTCGGGTTTTGGTTTTTTGCGTTTGTAGCTGTGAGAACCAACAAACCATAAGTAATAATCGCTGTAAGCAAGTCCTTCTATATCAATTTCTTGGTCTTCTGGCGCAGGTAAGCCGATAAATTCTGCTACTCTAAATTGTTGATGGTCTGTAAATTTATCAGCATCAACTAAAGACAAACGTTCAATCGTTGAACTTTCATCTGACCCCAACCACAAATACTTCTGGTGTGTTAGTAGCACCGCTGATAACTGTTGTCTGTGTTCTTGAAAATTCTCTACAAAAGTCAATAAAACTTGATTAAGCAGCTGTGAGTTTAACATTTTGAACGAGCTAGATAGTTGCAAAAATATTATCGTCTTACTATAATGTAGAATTTATTATATAAGTAAGTTGGTGTGAAAAAATCAAACTATGTTAAGAAAGGTTAATTTAGCTCAAACCCTCTTTCCTTCTGCCTCCTGCCTCCAGCATAGCTGCCTTATCCTGACGATAAATATTCACAACCACCTACTTAAAATATCTAAAAACTATAGCAATCCTATTTGAGTTGTGAAATTAGTCGTGGAGGCAGGCAATAGGTAATAGGCAATAGGCAATAGATTTTTTCACGAATGGTTTAGGATTGCTATATAGATGAATATCACATCATCAGGATAGTTTACTGGTTATACCTTTGATAGATATTTGTTTATTGATAAAAATACTGACTATATATCAAAAGTATAATAATAATTTACAAGTATTGTATTATTTAATAAAAATAAGAAAAGTACGCGCATTTTTTGACTAATGTTATTATGCAATAACCTGATTAGGTATCTCATTAAGATTAATTATGAAATTAGCCACACAACCCACGGTAAAAAGTCTAGGGGACTACGCCTACCAAGCGATTCAAAAACACTTTAACAAAACCTTGAAGTGGGAAAAATCAGTCAAGAAAGATGAAGATCCAGAAGCGCTTCACCAAATGCGAGTCGGAATGCGTCGTCTACGCACGGCTGTAACTAGGTTTGACGTAGCGGTAGATTTGCCCAAACCAGTGAGCGATCGCAGCATCGGAAAAATAGCTCGTCGTCTTGGTAGTCTTAGAGATTTAGACGTACTCAAAGAAAGTTTGGAAAATAATTACAAACCAAATTTACCTCGCAAAGAGCAGAGAGCGCTGGAAACAGCTTTTTCAGCCTTGGCCAAACAACGTGAAGACATACTCTCAAGCGTGCAAAAAACGTTAAAGGATGAACCTTATAAGTCTTTGAAAGAAGCATTGGAAGAGTGGTTGGAAAAACCCAATTATCAACCTTTAGCATCAGTTACTATCCAGCAAGTACTACCAGATTTACTCTTACCGGAAGTGAGTAATTTCTTATTGCATCCGGGTTGGCTAATTGGCACAGAATTTGTGGAATCAGAAGTAAAAGTCCAGAAAAACTGGGAACGAGAAAAGATAGAACACCAATTGACAACCGAAGGCGAAGTTTTACATAGTTTGCGAAAAGAAGCTAAACGTATACGCTACCAGATGGAGTTATTTACAGACTTATATGGCGAGTCTTACGCGGCTTACCTTACAGAAGTCAAAAATATCCAAGAAATTTTGGGTACGATGCAAGATAGTGCGGTTTTAGGTGAGTGGCTTGGAGATATCTTCAAGGCAGAAATTCAAACTCAGCTACCTACCCTTGCTAATTTGTTAACTGAAAATCGTTACCAATCCTGGCAGCAGTGGCAACCCTTACAAGAAAGATATCTGAAAACTGAAACTAGGCATAGTTTTCATTTAACAATACTGCACCCACTTTCGGGAGTAATAAGTTAAAAGTTAGGTTGACTGTTGACGGTTGACGGTTGACAGTCTACAGTGCATTGGGTATTTTTCGGGTCAGTATACTTGGGCTATTGTGGATTCCCTATAACAATGCGATCGCGTCCTTGTGCTTTTGCTTGATACAAAGCGGCATCTGCTACTTTCATCAATATATCTCCTGAGATGCCATGTTCTGGGAAACAAGCAATACCTATGGAGATGGTGATTGAACTGAGCAATTGATGGCGATGCTCGACTTTGAGTTGTTTAACTCCTTGACGTAACTGTTCAGCGCGTTGTGCTGCATCTTCTAACGAAGCACCAGGTAAAATCAGCAGCATTTCTTCACCACCAAAGCGACAAGCAATATCGCTTTCTCGGATTTGATGTTGCAAGAAATCGGCAATTTTCTGTAAGACAGTATCTCCAGCATCATGGCCGAAGGTGTCATTAAAATGCTTAAAGTGGTCAATGTCAAGCAAAATAACACTCAAACAGTGCTGATGACGCCGAACAAAATGCAATTCACGAGCTAGAGATTCTTCCAAATAACGGCGATTGAATAGTCCTGTTAGGGGATCGCGGATGCTTTGGTTGTGAAGGGTTTCATACATTTTTAAATTTGCCAATGCTAGGGCAATGTGTTGAGCAACAATTACAGCTAGCTGTTGTTTTGCTGCCATAATATGCTCTTTTACCAAGGTACTCAAATAAAGCACACCACAGGTTTTACCACGAGCAACCATTGGAATACATAGTGTAGTAGTTAGAGAAGAAACAAGGATATGCTTACAGCACAAACCATCATGGATGTTTTCGACAAAATGAGTTTGTCCTCGACGTAATGCAAAGCATTCGTGTGCTGAGAAAACTGTTTGGGTAGTGACAGGTTCACCCCAAGTGGCGTGGGCGTAGCTCGTCGTAGACATCGCTTCTACAGGAGTCTGGGAATCTTCGATCAAAAAAACTGCGCCTGAGCAACCTGGAAACAAACGGGGCATCAATTGAGCTAGTACCCTTTGGGATTCCTGCAAATTCAAACATACTTGCAGAAAATCGCTCATTTGGTTGAGCGAAATAATTTCTTGATTATGTTGTGCCAGTTCTCGATTTGCAGCTTCCAATTGGGCTGTGCGTTCAGTCAATGCCTGTTGCGTTTGAATTAACTCTGTGTAGTCATGGGAAATACCTAATAAGGCATAGACATCGCCATTAGGTTTTTTGAGGGGAATTTTAAACGTTTCAAAATGATGTACTTTATCGTACAAATTCAGCGTTTCATGTTCGTGCAGAGGTTTGCCAGATTCAAAAACTAGATTATTTTGTTTAATAAAATATGCGGTCATTTCAGGAGAAAAACATTCAGCTACGGTTTTTCCCTGCACTTGATGGCGATTTTCATAAGCAATGCCTTTGGCGAATACGTCATTACAAAAAGACAATCGCATCTGTTGGCGCTCAACAACAAAAATATGATCTGGTATGGCATTAATTAAGCTTTCCAGTTCGGCTGTGCGTTGAGCCACACGTTGTTCTAGGTCTTCATTCAACTGATGAATTTCTGTTTCTTGGCGTTTGCGTTCGCTCACATCCCTGGAGTTAATCACAATTCCATGAATCGCCGGATCGTCCAGAAGATTGCATCGAGTGGATTCAAGAAATCGCCAAGAACCATCTTTATGCCGGAAGCGATATTCTACCAGTTGTGTTGTAGTAGAAGGCAGAGTGAGGATTTTTTCAAAGGTATTCCAAACGAAAACTATATCTTCAGGTGAGATAAATTCAATTATCAATCTACCAATTAATTCTTCTGGCTTATAACCCAGAATTCTTTCTACTGAAGGACTGACAAATCGCATCCTGCCTTCTGGATCTTGAATGCAGACGATATCAGAACTGTTTTGAATAAGCGATCGCCATTTTGCCTCGCTTTTTGCTAAGCTAGCTTCTGCTCGTTTGCGATCGCTGATATCGGTAGCAATGCCACACATTCCAGATATCTTACCAGCTGCATCATATATGGGAAACTTGACTGCAAGATAGGTATGGTCGCCGTCATCTTGAGGAACTACTTCCTCAACTTCAATTGTTTGACCCATTTGGAGTACTTTTTGATTATTGACCGATAATTTATCTGCTACCTCTTTGGGAAAAAAATCATAGTCAGTATGTCCTATAATCTTGTCTCGACTAATAGAAGAAACGACATCATGCTGACGATTAAGGATTAAATATCGGCCTTGCAAATCCTTTAAGAAAATGATGGCTGGAGAGTAATCTAAGATGGCTTGTAAACGCGCTTCGCTTTCTTGTAATGCGGCTTCAAATTGTTTGCGTTCGCTGATATTCACCACTGTACCAACCATGCGAACCGCCTCTCCTGCTAGATTGTAGAAAAACTGCCCTTTCCCTTGAATCCAGTGAATGCTTTTATCTGCCCACACCACACGAAATTCTTGATAAAAGTCTTGCTGTAATTGTCGGGAATTTTCTATTGCTGGAACGAGGGCTTCTAAATCCTCTGGATGCACGCACACTGCAAAATCGGCATAAGTTCCACCAAAAGTACCAGGTTTTAAGCCAAATAAGCGTTCATGTCCTTCTGACCAAGTAATATGATTAGTTTCTAAATTCCAATCCCAAATGCCCATATAGCTTGCTTCCAGGGCTAATTGCAACTGTTCTTCACGATGACGTAAAGCTTCTTCGTCCTGCTTGCAATCGCTAATATCATGCATAAATCCACGTAATTTCACGGGTTGCTGATTCTTACTAATCACACTGACAATATCTTGCAACCAAATAATCTGATTATCTGAAGTAATAAAACGGTATTCAAAAGAATGATTTTGCTGCTGTTGTGTAGATTCTTTACAATATTGGACTGCTCGATGACGATCTTCAGGATAAATACAGCTTTCCCAAAGTCCAGGTTCAGTCAGCCATCGTTTTAGGGGATAACCAAATATTATTTCTGCTGGCTGGCTGATAAAGGTGAATAATTGAGTTTGTAAGTCAAATTCCCAAACAACACCATTGATGGAGTCAATAAGATCCTGCATGAGTTGTAACTGCTGTTGTTGAATTAGGTTCCAGCCAATCAGAATAATTACTACAACGAGCAAGATGATTGCCATAGCCTCCCCAAAGCCAAGTAAACTGGAGTTGAAACAACCATCTATCTGGGCGATCGCGGTGGATGCTAGGCTAATATCCATAGTCTTGTCTCAAGGAATGCTGATTGCTGAGAAAATTCACCTAAATGAATTATTCACCAAGAAGCTGCTGCAAACGAATTGGGAATAGTCAAAATACTTGCTGCTAAATGTTCGTCTCAATGGTGAAAGAGTCAAACTTATTGAACGTTATATATCCAGAACTTGGAAACCCGATGGAAAATTTACGGGAATTTCAGATTTTCAAGGTATTTATATAAAAGCGTACATTTTACTTGAAGATGATGTGGAGGTGAGTGTTTTCCCATCTTGGGCTTAACAATCGTTGCGATCGCCACACGAAGCAGAGGAATATAATCATCAAATGGTTGAAGCAATTGGAATCGTTCAGTTTAAAGCCACACTGACTCCAAATTCCCAAATCCGCGAATTGTTTATTAACTTAACTCAATTAAGGCTGCACCTATAGAAAAGTAACACTAATTCGCCAAAAGACGGCTACAGATGATGAGACTCTGAGGCGCAAAGTACAAATCGCAACACTTATTGTTATAAATTCTTCAGCAGAGTACTCGTATTTTCCACAAATTTGGTGTATTGTATTTATTCTGTCCAATTTTTCAGTACTCAACTGTATCACAGTATCCTATAGATCTGGCTGAACCCAATACTGCTCGGTTAAGCATTTTTAAGTCGGAATTGGATTTGGGGAAAAGGTTAAAGGGTAAAGGTTAAAGGTTTTTTCTTTCCCTTTTCCCATTCCCCTTTTCCCCAAAACCCGACAAGTATTGTGGCTGAACCTTCTTGAAAGGCTACATCAGCTTCTCAAAGAATCAACTTCCAGATTCTCTTTTTTATGACCACTTTTTCAAACCTTTAGTGTATATGAAAATCATCAAAAAATCTGAAAAGTTAACTCTCAAGAAGATGAAGGAAATGGAAGAAGCTGAAGAACTGATTCTTCAAGGTGAAACTGTTGATTTTTCCGAACCTGTGGTTGAGGAGAAACCACTCATCACTCCAGAGTTTCCAGTTTTCGCTGAGCCTAATTATATTCCACTACGTGACAATCCTTTAGTTCAATCTGTTGGTAACTCAGGCTGGCAGCCTTCTGATATTTGGCGGGAGATGAGGGTAGATAGTTTTTATGATGGATAGACAGAGTGCTTAGTCAGCAAATATTCTGCTTAATGGTGAATTGCTACTTATACAGCCTGCAATATAAGAAATAAGCTGTTGCTGATTTCATGTATGAAAACCATTGTGCGTGAGATCGAAATCCCTGTAGAGATGTTGTAATTGCAATGTCTCTACATCTGGATTCCTTGAAATTCAAAAATCAACTCTTCTCAACTCTTACTCTCTGCGACTCTGCGTCTCTGCGTGAGCTAAATTCATATTCTTAATCAGCAACGCCCAAAAATTTATTTGCTATGGAACTCGAAAAAATAGTTGCAGAACAGTTAAATTTTTAATTGCTCTTTCTTAGTAAAAGCCATTGCAATTCCTTTTTCGTAGTAAGCCGCCTCATTAATAAAAACAGGCCAAACTGTAGATTCCCCTTGATAGACAATTGTTTGATTCTCAAAAGTGAGAAACATTGGATATCCTGGATTCAAGGCTTGATAATCTTTGTCTTGAAGCTCTGGATGAATCATAGCAATTGTACCATCCTGTTGTTTTGGGTAGTCTACAACAGATAAATGATGATAGAGAGTTAATGTTTCGTTAGTTGCTAAAATTTCACCCTGATTAAATCGTTCGATATAATCTAGAATCGCATGAATCAGTTCCTCAGTTTGTTGGAACAATTTTGCTTTTAAAACACCTTGAGCTATTGGCCCAACCTCGATCGCAAATCCTAACTCACACAAAGAATTCACAAAGGGATTTTCTTCAACTGATTTAAAAGAGCAGCAATAAACTTTAACTAAAGGGTTTCTTTCACTCAAATAAGCAGCCAGCTTTAAGTTAAAGGGATGAGTATTTACTAAAATAATTGTCAGACCCATATTAGATGTTGTGCTGTGCAAATCTAAAATGAAATCTGCTTGTTTATCGCCATTTGTTGCTAAGCTATTTTGAATTGATTTAGCTTGTAATTCTTCGTAACTATTAAGATTTGGGTTTTCTAAATCTTGTCTGAGAAAACAGCGGTTTAAATCCTTATCTACGTATCGCCTTGCTGCTGCAAAAGCCTGAGGATTTGCTAACAGAGTAACTGTCTCAAAGCTTCGCCTAGTAATTAATTCGGGAAACTGGGCAAATTTTTGGATTAAATAAGCCCCTGTAAACTCATTACCATGAGTTCCGCCGACAATTGCAACTCGATTAATTTGGTTAACCATCGCACCAACTTTGTTATAGGCAATAGGCAATAGAAAACAAGCTTGAAGATCTGTTTGTTTAGGGTTTTTACGAACAATTAATGTTCTAGCTTAGCTGGTAAGTGCTATAAATTATAAAACATTCACTTTGCTGGTGCGATCGCGATTATGTGGTTGATTTAGATAGGACATATCAGGGCCATCGGGAATAATTCCGCCGGGGTTAAGTGGGAACAAGTTACCGTAGTAGTCGCGTTTTACTGTTTCTACATCGCAGGTGTCAGCAACACCCGGAAGCTGATATAAATCTCTTAGGTAAACTCCGAGGTTTTCATAGTCTCGAATGCGTCGTCGGTTACACTTAAACAAGCTGTAATAGACGCTATCAAAGCGAAATAAGGTGGTAAATAAACGCACATCTGCAAGTGTGAGATTGTCGCCGCACAGATATCGATTAGTTTGCAATGCAATGTCAATCTCATCGAGTGTTGCGAACACTTCATTACAGGCTTGATTATACGCCTCTTGACTTTGGGCAAAGCCACAGCGATATACGCCATTATTTACTGCGTGGTAAATTTTTTCATTCCACCAGTCAATTTTTTCTTTGAGTTCTTCTGGATAAAGATCCAATGTTGAATTGTTGGCGAACTCGTTAAATTGAGAGTTGAGCATAACAATAATTTCTGAACTCTCATTGTTGACGATGGTTTTTGTTTGGCTATCCCAGAGAATAGGAACTGTAACGCGTCCGGTGTAACCCGGTTCTGCCCGCTGATAAAATTCAGCTAGTGTACGACAACCTTGTTCTTCTTCGTTGAATATCCAACCGCCTTCGATGGGAGAAGGAGAGACGATACATACTGATATTACAACTTCGAGTTTTTTGAGCGATCGCACTACTAAAGTTCGGTGCGCCCAAGGACAACCCAACCCCACATAAAGTCTGTAGCGTCCGGCTGCTGGTTGGTAAACATTTCCGTCTTCGCTGCCGATGAAGTTGCGAAACTGGCTACTCGGACGAATATATGCTCCCGATTTATTACTAGGAGCCAACTTTGACATCATTATCCGCCAAAGAGTTGTCCAGACAAACATTCCCAGCCAAATAATCAGCTTTGGAGGAAGCGATCGCCCTTTCTTTTTGGGGAGAGTTTTATTATCATCTATTGGGGTTGAGTTGCTCATGGCGACAATCTTGCTTTGAGAGCGATGGAAGTTACCACTTTATCTGCCCTTCAATTTTTAGTGGTTAGGTTTCCACTCTTACAACTTACCTTAAGATTGTGACACAAAACCTCAGTCTCTTAGACCATTTCAAACTCTAACTGATGACTCTTGAGAAAATCATGGGTGAAATGATCTACCACATTTGTATCAGCTAGTTCTAAATTATAAAAATCTACAGTTTCATGCTCAAAATATGGCCCAGCGTGCCAAGTTCCTTCATGTAATTTAATAAAACAATTTCCCGGAATGCGGAAAGCAGCAATTTTCTCTAACGCTGGTTCATTCACATGATTATTTGGCGGACAAACTGCAATTAACCAATCTTTTCCTTCCAAAGAACCCAAACATTGAGTACATTGCATGTGGCGAGTAATTTTATGAAACTTCCGCCCCCTTTTATTCAACCGCATAATATAAAATCGCGGAGTTCCATTTTGCAAGTTTAATTGAGCGTCTTCAGTATCATAAGCTTTGCCATCTTGACTCGCAAAAATAACCTGCCCATAGGGCGAAAAGTTTTCTGGCGTTATCCATTGCGCCTGCAATTGTTGTACTGTTTGTGAACTGCTCATATCAAATTTTTTGGGAAATAGATGATAAGAATTTAGAATTCAGAATTCAGAATTCTGACTGCAAAACAATAGACCTGCCTTGAAAATAGGGCATTGGCCAAACAGGGCATTGGGCATGAGAAGATTGATTTTTATTGTTCCTTGTGAGCGCAGCTCATGGAGTCTCTTGCAAAAGTGTTTTTTGCACTCTTGTGGGAAAAGGGACTCATG